>NZ_JAYSDT010000013.1:0-89074 GCF_041914225.1 Chryseobacterium sp. | reverse complement strand
AAGATAAAAGATAAAAGATAAAAGATAAAAGATAAAAGATAAAAGATAAAAGATAAAAGATATTGTTATTAAACAACTGCTATGCATTCAGATGTCAGATATCAAGGGATTTCTCTTGCTTTTAATTTTTCATCAGGTTTTATAGGCTAATAGTGGTTAGATTCCTACGGAATGACAATGACTGCTTGTATCATGTCTTTGGTACTACTTAATTCTTTTGTCATTCCATAGGAATCTCTATAGCGTAATTAGTAACAATTCTGAAAGATAAGGTCTTGTTGTTAATTATCATGGCTCTATATCAACATCAATAGAAGTGGGCTTTAGTCCGCCTAAATAAAATTTAAAACTTTCCACTGGCTTTAGCCCAAACTTAAAAATAACCATAGTTTTAATATATCGGATAATGCATCGCCTTATCTATTTCAATAGGGTTATTATACTTTCTGATGACCTCCTGCATGCTTTTGGTTTGAGTATTCAGTTCATCCACATTATGAATTTCCTTTCCGTTGATATTAATTCTAAGGTCATTATTAGATTTGCTGGTATTATTTCTTTCAAAGGCAAAAGGGTCATTATAAAACTCCATAAGCAGCTTATGTTTTTGTTTTTCGTTAATAGGAATTGCTTTATTACCAAAGCTGGATTCCAGAAAATCTGAAGTAGAGGAGATTTCCGGAAGTTCTCTGCTTTTAACGAGAGTATAAATAAAATTTTTCTTAGCATCGGACAGCTCAAAGATCAAACCGGGTAACCCACGCAGTTTAAATGGTCCTTCATTAAATGGAATATCTTTACAGAACCAGGCCGTCCAGCTTCTCCCTCCAAATTTTGTAGTTGCTTTTTGTAAAGTATAATTTTCTACCTTTTTAATCTCATTAGCGATCGTCCAATTGATCTTATCCGTAGTTTTAAATGTATAATATCCATTTTTAATATTGATGAAATTTTCATTATCAAAAGAATTGATCTTTCTTTTAACCACCTGTCCGGTCATATCAGTATAACTGAAGTTCGTTCCGAATTTTTTATTCAGTGAGTCTCTGATGGCGAGATCTTTTCCATAAAACTTTACCTCTTTCGGAGTGATATCCAGGACCATATTCACTTTTTCATATCCGACCTCGGTAGAATCCATTTTATACTGAAGTTCATAAATGAACCTATGGGTTTGCGCCTGAAGAAAAACCATCAACAGAACTGCTGTGATTGTAAGAATATTTTTCATATTATACTTTAAATGGGTTGATACTAAATTAGTTAATCTTAATCTCTTATGCAATATAATATGAAAAGCAGGTCTATGAATTCAGTATGGAGGTTATGAATCTTATTCTTTTATATTCAAACCATAGAACGGCTACCCATACTAAATTTTACAGTACCTTATACCCTGAAAAGATTTCTGATTCTTCTATAAAAAAGGTTTCATTTCATCTTCAATCTGCGTTCTCAGCTCCATCAGTCGCTTGGCATACATTTCAAGCTGCTTTTCTTCCTCTGTTTCCGGAGTCCACTTAGGTACAGGGAGTTTTTTACCATTTTCATCCACAGCAACAAAAACAATGATACAGTGGGTTTTTTTCTCAAAATTAGGCTGCTTTAAGTTCCTTGAAAAAACATTGATAGCGATATGCATGCTTGACGTCCCGGTGTAAATCACCTGGGCATCAACTTTTACGACTTCCCCGATTTTGATGGGATCATAAAAACGGATTCCACCCACATATACTGTGACGGAATAATTACCACTCCATGTGGTGGCACATGCATAACCGGCCTGGTCGATCCATTTCATCACACTTCCTCCATGTACATTTCCTCCGTAATTAACATCTGAAGGCTCCGAAATAAACTGAAAAGTAATAGGCTTGTTCTGCATCTTTAAAAATTTGAATAAAGTTATTTAATAATTTCCAAAGTTTTGGATTAAATCCTACTTTTGAAAGACGAAACTTTCAATGAAAGGGAATTTTAACCAACAACAGATTTAGAAAACGTAATGAAGAAAGTATTTTATCTCAATACATGTGATACCTGCAGAAAAATTTTAGCCCAATTCGACCTTACCGGCTGGGAACTTCGTGAAATCAAAAAAGAGCCCATCACGAAGGAAGAATTGGCAGAAATGCATAAAAAAACAAAATCTTACGAAGCGTTATTCAGTAAAAAATCTACGCAGATCAAACTGAGAGGCCTGGATGTAAAGTCTTTGACAGAAAAAGATTTTAAAGAATTGCTTCTGGATCATTATACCTTTTTAAAAAGAACTGTTTTTATGACAGATAAGGAAATTTTTGTAGGAAATGATAAGAAAAATATTGAAGAACTGCAGAAGTTCTTTGGGGTGTATGAATAAATAGCCTTAAAGAAAACTGTCCGGTTTAATGCTTTTTATTATTGCGCCGGATATTTTTATATCTATCAGGTTTGTATTTTGTAAGTATTTGATTGCTAGTTGTTTTTGAGTGGTTATATTTGTGATTGCCAAAAACGTACAATATGAAAACAAACTTTTCAAAAACAAAAAAACTTAGCAAATCAGAAATGAAAGAAGTTAACGGAGGTGTTGCTTCTTTACCTGTCTGCAGTATTTTATGCGGACCTGCCGGGGGTGTAATTTCCAATACACCGGGAGTAGGAGATGTCTGTACCTCTGACAGAAAGATCTGCTGCATCTGCTATTAAACCAAAAAAGAGGCTGTGATTTTTTCACAGCCTCTTTTTTATATTCTGAACAGATTATACAAAAGGAGCCTTCACTACTTTTGCAGGGATGTTCTTGTTTCTTACCTGAATGAAGATTTCAGATCCTAATTTGAAATGAGGTTTGTCTACATAAGCAAGACCTAAACCTACCTTTTTCATTGGAGATTGTGTCCCGGAAGTTACTTTTCCGATTACGTTTCCTTCAGCATCCACTACAGGATAGTCATGTCTAGGAACGCCTTTGTCTGTCAGTTCGAAACCAACTAATTTTCTGGAAACTCCTTCTTCTTTCTGCTTTGCGAAAACATCTTTGGAAACGAAGTCTTTATCAAACTTGGTGATCCACCCTAAACCAGCTTCAATTGGAGACGTTGTATCATCAATGTCGTTTCCGTAAAGGCAGAACCCTTTTTCTAATCTTAAAGTATCTCTGGCAGCCAGTCCGCAAGGAATAATTCCTTCTTCTTTACCAGCTTCCATTACAGCATCCCAAAGTTTCTCCGCACTTTCGTTTTTGAAATAAATCTCAAAACCTCCGCTTCCTGTATATCCTGTGTTTGAAATGATCACATCATTTTCTCCAGCAACACTTCCTACAGTAAAATGGTAGTAAGGAATTTCGGAAAGATTTACATCGGTAAGTTTTTGAAGAATCTCAGTAGCTTTAGGCCCCTGAACTGCCAATAAAGACATTTCATCAGAAGCGTTGGTCATTTTAGCCCCGAAAGTATTGTATTTTGAAATATGATTCCAGTCCTTATCAATATTGGATGCATTTACCACCACGAAATATTTGTCATCTTCCATTTTGTAAACGATAAGGTCATCCACAATTCCTCCGTTTTCGTTCGGAAGGCAAGAGTACTGAGCTTTTCCGTTTTCAAGCGCATCTACATTATTAGTGGTTACAAATTGTAAAAGGTCTTTTGAACCCGGCCCTTCGATGAAAAACTGTCCCATGTGGGAAACATCAAATAATCCTGCTTTTTCTCTTACGGCAAAATGCTCTTCTGTAACCCCTGAATATTGAACAGGCATTTCAAAACCTGCGAAAGGTACGATCTTTGCTCCCAAAGAAACATGTTTGTCGTACAAGGCTGTTTTCTTCATATTTAATTTTTATTTCTTTATTTTAAAACTGTTAAAAGTCTCATTGAATAGGGTCATATAGTTTCCGTTCCAGAATTTCTGGCCACAATTGATGGAAACCAAATATAAGTTTTTGTCCTTCTGGAAAGCTTTGGTTACCCAGAACAGCTTTTCCTTCTCGTCAAAATGTTCATACAGGTATTCCGTATATCCTTTCTGGCTCTTTTTTTCCTTTCCTTTACTTTACTTTACTTTACTGGTCTTGTGATTGATAAAGTGCCAGCATAAATTTTTTCACTTCCTCTTTTGGAAGGGGAAGATCATGATATTCCGAAATGGTAATTGCACCTATCTGGCTGGTGGGGAAAATATTAACAATTTCACTGTCGTTGGTGGATTTCCAGCCTTCAGGAACATTAATAGAATAACTGGAATTTTCGTAAACCTTTGCTTTCTGTGCGAAAAACAGGCTTCCCGTCAAAAGAGCAGAAAAAAACAATATCTTTTTCATCATTAAAAATGGTGTTTATATTCTTCAAGGATGATTTTAAACCATGCCGTAAAGTTTTCGGGATGTTCGGAAATTTCTTTATCCAGCTCTTCCATAGAAATGAATCTTACGGCATCCACCTCCTCATTATTTAAATTGAAACCCGCTTCATGATTTCCTACAAACACATGATCCAGCTCGTGCTCCCAAAGGCCGCCGCCTACATCCGCCTTGTAAATAAAATTGAATTTTTCTGAAAGTTCTGTCTCAATTCCCAGCTCTTCCTTCAGTCTGCGCGCTGCTCCTTGCTGATAAGTTTCCCCTTCTCTTGGGTGTGAACATACGGCATTGGTCCATTGATTAGGAGAATGATACTTTCCTGAAGCCCTTTTCTGCAGAAGCATTTCTCCTTTGCTGTTGAAAAGAAATACAGAAAAAGCACGGTGCAGCAGACCATTGATGTGAGCCTGCTGCTTTTCCATCAGTCCTAAAACCCGATCTTCAGGATTTACTAAAACGACAAATTCTTCCATTCCTACAAATGTAAGGGTAATAAATGTATTTTGGAAATTTTTAGATAAACATCATGCTTTTTGTAATAATGATAATAAGATATAGGGAAACATAAAAAAGTAATGGATAAAATTATCAATTCTCCAATTGGCTTTGTCTGCAATCCTGAATTACTTTATTAAAAAGAAAATTCAGAACGAAAAATTTTAACTATTTTGAGTGAAATGATGAATAAACTATTGATATTGTTCTTTAAATATTATTTTTTATAGTAAAATTTTAACTTAAACTAAGATTAATGTGCCTGATAGTTCTAAAAACGCTAACTTTGTTACTTAATATTTAGTAATGGAATTAGAATACATTGAACACATTAGTCCTATTCTAAAGGATGGAATAAAAAATTACTTAATAGATATCGACGGAACCATTACGGATGACGTTCCCAACGAAGAACCGGAAAGAATGGTTACCTGCGAACCATACCCTGATGCACTGGAAACGATCAACAGATGGTATGATGAAGGGCATCAGATCTGCTTTTTTACTTCAAGAACCGAAAATCTGAAACAAATCACGATCGACTGGCTGGATAAGCATGGCTTCAAATACCACAGCGTGCTTTGCGGAAAACCGAGAGGGGGAAATTATCACTGGATAGATAACCACCTGGTAAGAGCTACAAGGTATAAAGGAAGATTTACGGATCTGGTAGAAAAGCAAGTGACCATTGAAGTATTCAAAGAAGACGGCGAATAAAAATATAATTCAAAGATTTAAAAATTACATGGGAACCAGTTCCTTGAATTTTTAAATCTTTCATTTTTTAATATACTTGATATTTTATGAAAGTTTTAGCAAACGACGGCCTTGATCAATCTGGAATAGATGCATTGACAGAAAAAGGCTTTGAGGTTATCACTACAAAAGTTCCGCAGGAGTTTTTGGTAGATTATATTAATGAGCACAAAATCCGCACCCTGCTGGTAAGAAGTGCTACACAGGTAAGAAAAGATATTATTGACGGATGCCCGTCCATCGACATTATTGGAAGAGGTGGGGTAGGTATGGATAATATCGATGTAGATTATGCCAGAGAAAAAGGAATTCATGTGATCAATACACCTTCTGCTTCTTCAGAATCTGTAGCTGAACTTGTTTTCGCCCATTTATTTTCCGGTGCGAGATTCCTTCAGGATTCCAACAGAAAAATGCCTGTAGTGGGAGATACTGAATTTGCAGGTCTTAAAAAAGTATATGCTCCCGGTATCGAATTGAGAGGAAAAACCATCGGTATTGTAGGGATGGGAAGAATCGGTCAGGAAGTGGCAAGAATTGCTTTAGGACTTGGGATGAGAGTGGTTGCAGCTGATAACAATGTAGGTAGGGCAAGTATCAAAGTGAAGTTTTACAACAATCAGTTTATCAATGTTGATATAGAAACAGAACCGTTACAGGATGTTTTGAAGCATTCTGACTTCATTACTCTACACGTTCCGGCACAGAAGGATGGTTATATGATCGGTCAGAATGAATTTGAAATCATGAAAGACGGAGTGGCTATCGTGAACTGTTCAAGAGGTGGCGTTATCGATGAAGCGGCTTTAATTCAGGCTTTGGATTCAGGTAAAGTAAGATTTGCCGGGTTGGATGTTTTCATTAATGAACCAACTCCTTCCAAAGAAATCCTTACTCACCCGAAGATTTCGCTTACTCCTCACACCGGAGCTTCTACTCTTGAGGCACAGGATAGAATCGGGCTTTCCCTTGCGGAGCAGATTTCAAGTATCTTACAGATTCAATAATTTGAAATCAATTATAAATAAAAGCACCTCAGTTTACTAAACGAGGTGCTTTTTTTATTTTAAAACTGTTGTTATAGACTAGATATTTCTGCTTTTCAATAAATCTCTGATCTCCGTCAGTAATTTTTGATCTTCAGTAGGTCCTGCCGGAGCCGGATCTTCTTTTTTGTTCACTTTATTAGCCAGTTTGATGATCCAGAAAAGTACCATGGCAATACAAAGGAAACTGATTACTGCTGAAAGGAAATTCCCATAAGCTACACCATTCCATGTAAGTTTTGCAATGTTTTCTGCGCCGGCAGCTTTCAATGCCGGGTTTAATATCAGAGGAGTGATTACATCTTCTACCAAAGACGAAACAATTTTACCAAATGCTGCCCCAATGATCACACCGACAGCAAGATCGATAACATTACCCTTGAAGGCAAACTCTTTAAATTCTTTTACAAATCCCATAATTTATATTTTTTTAATTAGTATATACACAAAAATATGATTAAAAAATGTAAAAAACACTACTTTTTATAGTTTTTTATTCCCAAAATATTGAATTTTATAATGATTTCATACCATTCGTTTTAATGAATATTTTAACTTTATACAGATCCTTTAATTCATTAATGATGACTCCTTATTTTTATTAATGACCGTAATATCATAATGAAAAATCTTTTGTAATTTGCTTAAAAGTTTGATTTGTCTATGAAAATTTTTACTGCAGAACAGATACGCAGCTGGGATCAGTTTACCATTTCCCATGAGCCGGTTTCTTCTATCCAACTTATGGAAAGAGCTTCAATGGCTGTGGCTCACTGGATTTCTGAACATTGTAAAAACCATAAAAAACTGGCCGTATTTTGTGGTAACGGAAATAACGGAGGGGATGGGTTGGCTGTCGCAAGAATACTTTATCTGAAAGGTTTTGATATAGATGTATTCGTTAGCGATTCCAAAAGAAAATTTTCTGAAGATGCTTCTGTTAATCTTAAAAGGCTTCGTGACTTGTCAGGAATTTCAGTCAGGAAATTTGATCCTGATGAACACTATAATTTTGATGATAAAACAATTATTGTAGATGCCCTTTTCGGGACAGGATTATCAAGACCGCTGGAAGGAGAATACAAAACGCTTGTTGAGCAGCTGAATACCAAAAAGAATATTAAAATATCCATCGATATTCCTTCCGGACTGTCAGCAGATAAAATGTTTGACAATAATCCTGTCATTATGAAGGCTGATTATACGCTGACTTTTCAATGCTGGAAGCGAACTTTTCTTCATCCTGAAACCGGAAAATATACCGGAAAAGTAGAAGTGCTGGATATTGATTTAAGCAAAACTTATGCAGACACCACAGACGCTGTATATTCTGTAATTGATGATCAACTGATTGAGCCGATATTTGTTCCGAGACAGGATTTTTCCCACAAAGGCAGCTTTGGCAAGGCAGCCATTGCAGCTGGAAGTTACGGAAAAATAGGTGCCGCAGTGCTGGCTGTAAAATCAGCCTTGAAAACCGGAGCGGGACTCACCTTTGCTCTGGCACCGGAATGCGGATATGAGATTTTACAGACTTCATGTCCTGAAGCAATGTTTATAAAAGGAGGTGAAAAGTTTATATTTAATTTTGAGATTGAAGATGATTTTATCTGTGGTATAGGTCCTGGGTTGGGAACTCATCAGGAAACAGAAAAAGGTTTTCTGAGCTTTTTGAAAAGCTGTAAACAGCCATTAATCTTGGATGCAGACGCTTTGAATATCATTTCAAAAGATCCGGAAAATCTGAAATTAATACCTGGAAAATCAATCATTACACCCCATCCTAAAGAGTTTGAAAGGCTTTTCGGAAGTACTGCAGATTCTTTCAAAAGGCTTGAGCTTGCAAGGAAAAAAGCAAAGGAACTGGATATTTATATTGTGTTAAAAGATCACCATACCCAGATTATTACTCCGCAGGGAAATGTGTTTTACAATATTACCGGGAATGCGGGGCTTGCCAAAGGAGGAAGCGGAGACATTCTTACCGGAATCCTGACTTCACTTTTGGCCCAGAAATATTCTGAAGAACATAGCTGTATCCTGGGTGTCTGGCTGCATGGCAGGGCTGCGGAGATTGCTTCAGAAAAACATTCAAAAGAATCTATGCTTCCCACTGATGTTATTGATGCATTTGGAAGTGTTTTTGAAGAGCTGAACAGGAAGTCAGCAAAGAGTTTATAAAACACCAGAAGAAAAAGTAATAGCGAAATAATTTTAAAATATTAAAAAAGGCAAATCTGTATTTTACAGATTTGCCTTTTTTGCTATTCAGCTGTTTTACCTTTTAGTCTGATGAGCCTATTCCGGTTTTGCGTTTTCTTCCGGTGTGATTTTAAACTTCTTGGAAACAATCATAATTACAACTCCTGCAATCATAAAAGGTATGGAAAGGACCTGGCCTGTATTCAGACTGCCAATCTGGATGAATTCATCTCCCTGTGGCTCTTTAAGGAATTCCACAAAGAATCTTATCGCCCAAAGAATGACAAAGAACAGACCGAATAACCAGCCCTGCTGATATTTTTTATCGGTTTTTCTGTACAGTATCCATAATAAAATGAAAAGAAGAACATATCCTACCGCTTCAAATAGCTGACTTGGATAACGCGGAACGGTAAGGCCATATTCACTGCTTTGTTGTGGGAAAAGTAAAGCGAACGGAGAGTTGGGATCAGCCGGTTTACCAACGATTTCAGAATTGAAAAAGTTCCCCATTCTTACAAATGCACCCCCCAAAGCCACTACGATACCTAATCTGTCATATACCCAGAACGGATTTTTTCTGATAACTTTAAATGAATAATATAATGTTGTGAAAATCAAAGCGATTGTAGCACCGTGACTCGCCAGACCTGAAAATCCTGTGAATTTTAAACCGTTTTTTGTACTTATCGGTAAAAATACACTCCAGAAATCTTCTTTAAATAATTCCGGCTGATAGAAGATAACGTGTCCTAATCTTGCTCCAAGAATAGTCCCGATCAATGTCCATGTGAAAAGAGGTTCCAGATATTTTTGGTTAACGTTGTCGATTTTAAAGATTCTTGTCATTAAAACATATCCGAATCCGAATGCAAAAACAAACATCAAACTATAAAAGTGAAGGGTAAAGGATCCGATACGAATTCCTTTTGAAGGATCCCATATTTTAAACGGAGTTTTAAGCTCTACCTTATCAGAATCAGTAATAGGTTTCACTGATTTTACAGCATATTTGAATTCTGAAATATTATCCCTGGTAACAGAAGTATCAATAAGCTTAAAGTTTTTATCGAAAAACTGATACTTTGAATCCTTGTACTTAGCTAAAGTTGAAGCGCCATAGTTGTAATATTCAGGCTCAAAATTTGATTCATTTAAAATAACAACAAAAGACTGGTTCTTATCCGATTCCCTGTCAGGAAAAGCCGTAAGGTCTCCCATCTCCGTAGTGGAATAGATTTTTACAGGAATGTTGTTTCCGTTGATATCTAAAGTTCCGTCAGATAAACCTCCAGGGTATTCCTGTGCAAAGAGGCATTGGGTGATCAATGCAAACAGCACAAAATAAATTCTGAAAAAAAAAGTATTCATTTTTCTATTGATTTAATAGTTTGATTATTGACATTTATGTTTTGGAGGAACGGGATCATAGCCGCTTCCTCCCCATGGATGGCACCTTAAAATCCTTTTAAATCCCAGCCAGAAACCTTTAAAGACACCATGTACCTGAAGTGACTCTACCATATAGTGAGAGCAGGTAGGTTCGTAACGGCAGTTTTTGGGAAGTAAAGGCGAGATGAACCATTGGTAAAATTTGATCAAAATTACCAGTGGAAATGTAATGATTTTATTGAATGTAAGTTTCAAAACAATGCAAAAATAGGGTAAAAAAATGAAAATTAGTTTAATTTTGTTATAAGTTTCGGAGATCGGAAATCCGGGACATTGATCTTAAAAAAATAGAATTACTTTGAATCGAAATATCCCATTAGCTGAAAAATTAAGACCCAAAACCCTGAACGATGTATTGGGGCAGGAGCATCTTACCGGCGATAAAGGAACCATCAGGAAAATGATTGAAAACAATACCCTGAACTCGCTGATATTCTGGGGGCCGCCGGGAACCGGAAAAACCACGCTGGCTGAAATCATTTCAGAACAGTCGGGGAGGAAGTTTTATAAGCTTTCTGCTGTTTCCTCCGGAGTGAAAGACGTACGTGATGTGATTGAAGATGCCAAAAAACAGAATCTGTTCTCCGGAAAGTCACCGATCTTATTTATTGATGAAATTCACCGTTTCAATAAATCTCAGCAGGATTCATTATTGCATGCGGTAGAAAAGGGATGGATTGTACTGATCGGGGCAACTACGGAAAATCCGAGCTTTGAAGTAGTTTCAGCACTGCTTTCAAGAAGCCAGGTTTACATTTTAAAAGCTTTGAGCTATGAAAAGCTGGAAGAACTTATCGATATCGCTTCAGAAAGGTACAACAAAGATGAAGGCACCGGTTTTAAAATCCTGGAAAAAGAAGCATTCATTCAGTATTCGGGAGGAGATGCCAGGAAGCTGATCAATTCCGTGGAATTGGTTTTGAATCAATATAAAAACTCTGACACAAAAGAAATCCTTAATTCAGATGTTCTTGAAGTTCTTCAGGAGACCATAGCGCTGTATGATAAAAACGGTGAGCAGCATTATGATATTATTTCGGCCTTCATCAAATCCATGCGTGGAGGAGATCCCAATGGTGCGGTTTACTGGCTGGCAAGAATGATTGCCGGGGGAGAAGATATCAAGTTTATTGCCAGAAGAATGCTTATACTTGCGGCTGAAGATGTAGGATTGGCTAACCCGAATGCATTGGTAGTCGCCAACAACTGTTTTCAGGCAATAAATGTGATCGGAAACCCGGAGGCGAGGATTATACTAAGTGAAACAGCTATATATCTGGCAGTTTCCCCTAAAAGTAATTCTGCTTATATGGCGATTAATGAAGCGCTGGCTCTGGTGAAACAGACAGGGAATCTGCCTGTGCCGCTTCATCTGAGAAATGCACCTACGAAACTGATGAAGGATCTTGATTATGGAAAAGACTATAAATATGCCCATTCTTATGAGGGGAATTTTGTAGAACAGGACTTTCTCCCTGAAGAAATCAGAAATATAAAATTATATGAGCCAGGGAATAATTCTACAGAAAAGAAAATCTATGAAGAGCTCAGGAAAAAATGGAACAATAAATATTAAAATAAAAAGGATGCTATTTTATAGTATCCTTTTGTATAGTATTGAATTATTCAGTTGTATAAATGAATAATGTTTTTTTACCATTATAATCTTTTACCTCCATTTTTTTCCTGATTTGAGGATAGATTAATGTGCTGGTGTCTGTAAATTCATATCCTTCAATAAATACGGGATTATCAGCCGGGATGTTGTATTGTACATTGATTTCAGATAATGCCATTTTATCAAATGGATTCTCTCCGTTTTTGAACTTATATTCAGTGACCCCTTTGGTAAAAACAGAACTGTATTTTTTTAAACTTTGTGGAAGACTTGCCGGGGTATTGTATACTTTCGAAACCTGCATCAGGTTCTTTCTTGCATTGAATAATTCTACTGTTCCGATAGCATTGTCAGCCACTGCAAACTTTACAGCAGGATTTTTTTGCTGTGCAAATAAAGTCGCAGAGGATAGTATTAAAAAAGAATAGAGTATTTTTTTCATAATCAGAATATGTAACTGTTAAAAACGTGATAAATATAGTTATTTTTTATAAAATCTGAATGAAATCTCATGTTGTTTTACATTTTATTTAGAAATAAAAACTTTTATCCTGATTGTCAGTCGGTGGCTTCTTCATTTTCATCATTGTTGTCTTTCTTGTCTACCATATTTCTGATGATATTTTTCAGGCGCTGGAAAGCAAAAGAGCTTAGTAATAAAATAACTCCAAGAGCAATAAAGGCACTGATTCTTGAAATATTATCCATTTGCCAGACATCATAGCCATACAGTTTCAATACCATCAGACCTACCAGGGCAAAGCCAATTTTGTTATACTCCCGGATATTCCTTTTTAAACCGGTATAAATAAAAATACTGGCAAGGATTGTCCATATCACAGGAAGATAAAGAATATTGAAATGCTTATTCGCTTCATAAGACTGAGGAATGTCATTTGAAACCATCAGAACATAGGAGTGATGCAGCTCGAAGCTTACCAGCACGATAAGAGCCACAGAGAGTATCCAGTAAGAAACCTGACGTTTGTGAAACTCCGAAGAAGGAATGATTTTGCTGTAAACATATATAAAAGGTATCCATTGCACCAGATGCAGCAGATAGAAACCGGGATACAGTTTTTTTGATAAAATGGCTGTAACTACTGCCGGAGTGGATACGGAAATAGTAAGAACTGCCAGTAAAAGAAGCAGGTAGATCAGAATATTCTGAATGTCATTTCTGATACCCAGCGGTTTTCTGAAAAGCAGTAATATAAAAACATAACAGATACTGAATAACAGCCCTGCAGTGGTAACTGCTGACCAATGCATTTCCGAAATATGATAGGTAATCTCAAGCAGGAAGGTAATATAAATAACACCATAGCTGATTACAGTGATAAGATCTTCAAAAAAGTTACTGTCTTTTTCCTCCGGTTCTTTTGTCCCATTCCTTAATAAATACAAATTGATCATTATGGAAGCAATAGTAAACGAGCTGGTAATAAACGGAGGATTGAATATGATGCTAAAATCTTTTGTTCCAAAATATTCGGTCCATGTAATCAGCTGGGCAATCATGACCAATGGAAACAGAACATAAAAGAAGATCTTGAAAATCTTATGGCCGGTTTTTTTCCAGATGAAAAGAAGCAGGGTACTTTCTATTGCCCAGATACTGGTGATGAGGTGGGTTTTAAACTGAATTGCAACGGCAATTGTTATAAGGCTTGTCACCAGTCCTGCAAATACGGAATAGGCAATCCCGAAATTTTTCTGTGCATATTCTCTGAACAGCAGGATGGAATTGGCTGCAGCAAAAATAAGCGGGAAAATAATAGGAGGTTCGTACCCAAGGGTCTTAAAAATATAGATCAGCCCCAAGACACTTGAAAAATTAGCAAGAGCAAGAATGGCAATATCTGAGGTTGAAAGGATATTTTTTCTGAAGTAATCATGCAGTGCGAAAATATAGAATATCACATAACTGATCAGATAAAAAGTAATGCTTAAAAGCTCCGGACTTTCATTAGTCCAGGAGAAAAGATAACCGGTTGTGAAAATATAAGCTGTCCAGCCCACACTTTTCCAGTGCTGAAGGAAAGAGGCTACCAGCATTCCGGTATTTAGTAGCGTGAGATAAATAAAGAGAAACAGGTAATTGCTTTGTCCTGTACTGATCATTAATGGAGCTGCAAAACCTCCTATCAGAGAAAAAATAATCAGCACCTCGCTTTTATAATAATAGGATAAAATGATAGAGACAGCTGTAATCAGGACAGTTATGGCAAAAGCGGTGTTCTGGGTAAAAAGATGATATTCCCGGAAGGCAATAGTGGCAGTGAAATATAAAACGGCAATTCCGCCTCCTGTAATAATAGAGGAAAATGCTTTATAATTTTTTCGAAGGAAATGCCCGGTCATGATGATGCCTGCTCCGGTACAAAAACCTATACCAGCCCTTGCAGTTTCTCCGATCCAGTTTTTATCGATCGCATATTTTACAAAATAACCAATTCCCAGAACAAGAGTGAAAATACCAATAATAGTAAGTGCATTCTGTTTTAGGAAATCAAAAAAGGGAGCCAGCCAGTCTTTTCCGGGAGGTGTTGAAGGTTCTTCAATATGTTTTGTGCTCTCATGATAAACCTGTTGAGGAGGTGTTGTCTTTGAGATGATGGTTTCTTCCGGTGGAGTTGTCCTATGCGTAATCTCATGTCCGGCAGGTTTATTGCCGATTTTATAATTAAGATCTGAAATCTCCTTTTCCAATTTTCTGATTTTGGTATTCAGATTATTGAAAATGATGAAGATAATGATAAGAATTATAACCGCAACAAACTCACTCATTTCATTAGTTTTTTATCAAATATAAAGGAAATGTTTGATATGGTGTTTAAAAAATTAACCCATCACGGTATAGCGATGGGTTAAATGGTATAGATAACTAACAATATGTTTTACTAGTTGGATACTTTGTAAATGTAGAATGACGATATACTTGATCCCAATAACGATCCGGTGAAAACACCGGAATCAGTAAGTCCGAAAGATACTTTATCACCTGCCTGGAACGAGTAAAGAGAATTGATACTTGCATCAGAAAGTGTTAAATTAATTGCTAACGCAAGATTAACACCACTAAAAGGACGGCTGTCTATGATTGTGGTTACTCCCGCTCTGGTTCTGGCGATTCCGATTCCTGGAGCTCCTGACAATAATGATGCCTGCAGCCCTGTTCCATATCTGAATGCAAATCCAAGGGCGTATACTCCTGTAGATGGGATATTATAAGCACCGTCAGCGTCTGTAAATAAAGAGGCACTTCCTATATTTCGGTCAGCTGCTACAAAGTTGACAGGCAGGAAAGATGACGGGAAAATTCCTATATTCAGAAGGCTTATTCCGGTTGTTTTTTTCGCTGCATATACAGAAGTGTTAGAAGTATTGGTTGATGCGGCTATTATTAGTGCCGGATCTATGGAGTAAACCTGAGTGCTTCCCTGGTTAATTGCTAAAACCTGATATCCTGGTAGCGCTGTAGCAGCGGGGGTATCACGAACTTTCAGGGTTCCGTTAACATCTAAAGTTGCAGAAGGGGTTGCTGTATTAATACCTACTTAGGAAAATAAAGGTAAAGTTGCGCATGCTAACATTAAGCTGTAAAGTTTAGTTTTCATGATCAAGATTTTTAATTAGTTGCTAAGCAAATATACAATAAAAATTATACTCTACATTGTGAAATTTATAATTTTAACATTAAAACAATGTAATATATTTAAACATATGTTTATTTTTTAGTTAAAATTACTACATGATTTAATTACGACTTATTATATTTCTTTTTTTAATTAATGTACTGTTTATGAGGGTTTTAGTGAAAGATAATTCTCCCCTATGTGTGGGTTATTTTTGCGTGATTCAGAACAAGTGGTCGGTATGGTGATTTATTGTAATATTTTTTTAATTTTTCGTGTTTTTAATAGCAGATAATAAAAAAACACTGCCCAAATGACAGTGTTTTTAATCCTATTTATTGTGTTTTTTCTAGCTTTCCAGGAGAAATTCTTTATAATTTCCAAGAAAATCAACATTGGCACTGATCGATTCAAGCTCTTTTAGTGCGTTCCCGTGTAAAACTTCCTGCCATGGGCCTTCAACATTGATAAAGAAGAAATAATTTCCCAATCCGGTTTTTAGGGTTCTGGATTCAATTTTGCTCAGGTTCATCTTTCTCCACGCAAACACGGATAAAACCTGATGAAGCCCACCGGGATGGTCTTCCGGAAGAGTAATCAGCATTCCTGATTTTTCACCCAAGGTTTCCAGCTGATCATTCTGATATTTGTTCTGTTCTTTGGAAATAATGATAAAGCGGGTATGGTTCTGCTCAAAATCCTGAATATTACGGTTCACAATTTTCAAACCGTACAAGTTGGCTGCAAACTGATTGGCTACTGCTGCAATAGGAGTGTCCGGGTTTTCGGAAACAAACTTTGCGGCAGCTGCAGTAGAGGAAAAGTCCTGTTTGGGAATTTCCTTATAATGGGTATCCAGAAAATGAAAGCTCTGCGCGAGAGCCTGTGGGTGTGAATATATTCTTTCAATATTCTCAATGGAATTTTGCGGATGAATCATCAGATGATGGGCAATCGGCATTACGGCTTCTGCTTCGATTTTAATAGACGGAGTCTTATATAAATAATCCAGCGTCATAGAAACGGTTCCTTCAATAGAATTTTCCAATGGCACAACTGCCTTTACTGCTTCTCCGTTTTCAACAGCATTGAAACAATCCAGAATGCTGGCTTGTGGCAATAATTCGTCATCAGGAAAAAGCTGTGCAGCGGCAAGCTGTGTAAAACTGGCATGAGGTCCCAAAAAAGCAATCTTCATAGTATATAATATAAGGGATAATTAAAATAAGGGTACAAAGGTGCGAATTAATTCATAAATAGAGTGCGGGGTGCAGGTTCTTTTGTTTCGGTTATCTATAACGTTAAATTCAGGACATTAATCCTTAAACTCTCAAATTCTCAAACCCTGCCACTCTCAAACTCAAAACCCCTGTTACTTTTCTTTCCAGTTTTTCTCAATGAGCTCCATCAGAAATTCCGGACACTTAATTACTTTATTGGTTTTTGCGTCCAGAAAGAATAGAGTAGTGGACGCTTCTGTTATTTTAATATGCTCTTCATTGTAAATTTCATATTCAAATTCAATTCTCACTCCCGGAATTTTTTTGACATAGGTATGAATTTCTAATTTCTGATCATACAAAGCAGGTCGGATATACTTAATTTTGTAGTCCGAAACGGGAAGCCAAATTCCTTGGTTTTCAATTTCATCGTATGAGATTCCTATACTTCTGAAGAGCTCAACTCTCGCCACTTCGAGGTACGTTGCATAGTTTCCGTAGTATACGTATTTCATCGGATCTGTCTCTGCGTAACGTACTCGTATTGAGTGTGTTGTGTGTATCATTTTAGGTGTTAAATTATACATACAAATATATTTTTAAATAATCAATACCTGCAATATTTTTTTTTGAAAAGAAAAAATTAGACCTTTGTCTTCCTTCTAAACACAGTACAAACAAAGAATAATCGGGGCTTAAAAAATGGATGACAATTTAATGATGATTTGGCAGAAATGCCTTCAGTTTATGCGCGATAACCTGAACGCTGCTGAAGACAATTCTGACCTTAAAAAACTTGAAAAATCTTTCGATATGCTATTCGATAAGGTTCAGCCGCTTTCATTGGTGGCCAATAACCTTACGTTGATCGTACCGAGTGATTTTTACAAGGAATATATAGAGGATAATTACCTGTCCTTACTTTCTGCTGCCCTGAAGAAAAATATTGGAAAAGGAGTGAAATTATGGTATTCTGTAATGGAAAACAGACCAAAAGGTGAAGAAAAGCCGGTTACCATGAACATCAAGGGACAGAGTGTTCCTACTCCGAAAACACAGGAAACAATGCCGCAGGGATTCTCTACCAATATTGTAAACCCATTTGTGGTTCCTGGAATAAGAAAAGTAAACATAGACTCTAACCTGAAACCTGACTATTCTTTTGATAGTTATGTAGAAGGAGAAAGCAATAAATTTGCAGCGACTGTAGCCAGATCCATTGCAAAAAGACCTGGAGCAACCGCTTTCAACCCATTATTCCTATATGGAGGTTACGGAGTTGGAAAAACCCACCTGGGACAGGCTGTTGGTCTTGAAGTAAAAAATCAGTTTCCTGATAAAGTAGTACTTTATTTATCATCTGAAAAGTTTATCCAGCAGTTTATTTCTGCTGCCAAAGCACACAAGCAGACTGAGTTTGCGAATTTCTACCAGATGGTAGATGTACTGATTATTGATGATATCCAGTTCTTATCAGGAAAATCAGCTACACAGGACAGCTTCTTCCATATTTTTGATCACCTGCATCAGAACGGAAAACAGATTATCCTTACTTCAGATAAGGCGCCTGCAGATATCATGGATATTCAGGACAGAATTGTTTCCCGTTTCAAATGGGGACTTTCTGCAGAAATCAAATCTCCGGACCTTTCTACAAGAAGACAAATCATTGAAGATAAACTAAGCAGAGACGGAATTGTTCTTCCGGGAGATATGCTTGATTTCCTTGCTGCTGAAGCCAAAACCAATGTAAGAGAGCTGATAGGAGTAATCAACTCAGTGATCGCTTACTCTACAGTATATAAGAGAGACCTGAGTCTTGAGTTGCTGAAAGAAACCATCAACAGAATTGCTGCCAACCAGAAAAAAGTCATCAATATTCCTTATATCCAGGAAGTGGTTTGTGATTATTTCGGAATCAAAAAAGAGCAGTTGCTTTCAAAAACAAGAAAAAGAGAAATCGCATTGCCAAGACAGCTTGCAATGTATTTCTCAAAAGAATTCACCAATTCAACATTTACTAAAATTGGTGAAGAAATGGGAGGAAAGGACCATTCAACAGTAATGTATGCATGTGATACCATCAAAGACGTATCGAAAATTGATAAAGAAATCAAGAAATACGTAAAAGATCTTACTGAAAGAATCAAACAGTAAATAGCTGAGCTTACAAATAATTAAAATGAAGGATCGTTGTATTCTTCATTTTTTATTTAGTTTTGTCGTTAAAAGTCTTTTTTATAAATACTGACCTATGAAAAAATTAATGGTTTGTCTGGGAAATATATGCAGAAGTCCTCTGGCAGAAGGAATCATGAAAACAAAAGTGCCGGAAAACTTTGTGATAGACTCAGCTGGAACCATTTCATTGCACGAAGGAGAACATCCGGATAAAAGAGCTGTTAAAACTGCTGCAAACCATAATATTGATATCTCAAAGCAGAAATCAAGACCCATTACCCGAAGAGATTTTGAAACATTTGATAAAATCTACTGCATGGATATTGATGTGTTCGAAGACGTGGTTTCTAAAACTAAAAACGAAGAAGAACGAAAGAAAGTAGCGTTGTTTTTAGAAGTATTGGGAGATCATGAAAATGCTGAGGTTCCTGATCCGTATTGGGGAGATATGAAAGATTTCGAAAATGTTTTCCAGCTTCTGGATAAGGGATGTGATGCCATTAAGAACCAAATACTAAAATATTAACCATGAAAAAATTATTGCTGCTGCTTTTAGTAAGCTTTAATTTCTGTTTTGCCCAAACTAAAGATGAAACAGAGATCCGTAAGGTAATGGATGACTTTATGGGATGCATTAAGTCCCGTGATGAAGCCAAATATCTTTCTTTGTTTCAGGAACCCGTACTCTGGACCGGAATCTACAAGGACAGGACACAAGCTAAACGCCTTGAGAAAAACCCTAAAGCGGATTACTACTTTGCCGATGATTATAAAGCCTTTATCAAAAGCTTTAAAGATGATAAATCTGAAGAAAAATTTGACAATATTAAGATCATAGAAGATGGATCAATTGCTTCTGCCAATTTTGACTACAGTTTCTGGTATAACGGTAAAATGGAAAACTGGGGAAAAGAGATCTGGACGCTGATGAAGGTCAACGGAACCTGGAAAATTACCTCTGTTACCTTCTCTATGGATCTTACAAAATATTTCCCACAACCCTCATTAAACGAAAGAACTAAAAAATAATACAATGCTTTTCTTACTCCCTGCTTACCTATCAGAAAATACTTCTATCAACTACTTTTCACCTGTTTTGAAGGATTATATCATGCAAACGGATTATTTCTTCGTGGAAAATGAAAAGACAGCGAGAAAGGTTGTTAAATTTTTTGCTCCCGAAAAAAAGCAGGCTGATCTGAAGTTATTTCTGTTAGATAAATACACGGAAAACGCAGATATCAAAGAAGCTCAGGGCCTGATGCTGAAAGGGCAGGACTTCGGATTGTTATCGGAAGCAGGGCTACCTTGTATTGCTGATCCCGGAAACCTGATCGTTAAATGGTGTCATGAGAAAAATATCAGGGTGATTCCTGTTTCAGGGCCGTCATCTATTATTCTGGCTCTGATTTCCAGTGGATTCAACGGGCAGGAATTCACTTTCCATGGTTATCTTCCTATTGATAAAGGAGAAAAAAAGAAACAGATCCTGAATCTGGAAAGTCTTGTACAGAAAACAGGATATTCTCAAATTTTCATGGAAACACCTTACCGGAACAATCAGCTTTTTGAAGATTTGTCTAAATTTTTGTCACCGAATACCAAACTGTGTATTGCTGCCAATATTAATGACCCGGAACATGAATTTATTAAAACAAAATCAATAAAAGACTGGCAGAAGCAAAAGCCGGAACTTCATAAAATCCCTGCAGTATTTGTGCTGGGGAAATAATATGATATCAACATTTAACAGCCCTTAACACGGCTGTTGCATTATTCTTGTTTTTTATCTGGCATTACTTAAAATTATATGATTATGTCTGATAAGAAATTAGCAGGTATCTGGATTGATACAGAGAAAGCCATTGTAGCCAGAAATCACGATGGACAGAATATTTCTGAATTTACTCTTTGTAAGCCTGTAAAAGCGGAGATTCAACATGGTAATTCCAGTGAAAATGCAGGAAATAATGCTGAAACCACCAACAGTAACAAGTTTTTTAAAGAAATTGAACATCTGCTGACCAATTCCCAGGAACTCTATATTACAGGTCCCGGAGTAATGCAGGAAGAACTGAAACACTTTCTGCATGATACAGCACAGTTCAGAGATTTAAAAATTACTTTAGGAACTTCACAGAAAATAACAGATGAGAAAGTACTGGAAACAGTAAAGGATCATTTTAACAGGTAAATTGTTGATTATGCAGTAAGAATCCGGACATCGAAGATGCCCGGATTCTTAGTTTATGAACTTTTCTGTTTTTTCTTTTCCTTCCATTTTCTCCATAAAAAGACAATAACAGGAATGAGCAGAAAGAACGGCCACAGTGAAACCATTCCCAGCAGGAAGCTTACAAAACTGTTCCAGCCTTCAGTCAGAGAATCAATAAACCGGCTTCCGAAGCCAATTTTAGAGGTGGCTGAACTTCTCACTTTTTCTTTATATAGGTTTAAATTCAAGGTACTATAATTCACCCTGTCATCAATAAAACGGAGTCTGCCTTCAGCAATGTCAATTTCATCTTCCAGTTCCCGGATCTTTTCCTGGATTTCCAGCATATCTTTCGTTGTGGAAGCCTTTTTAAGCATATCCCGATATTTTTCAAGATATATCTTTTTATTGGCCAGCTTTATGGCAACATCGGTATATTCCTCGGTCACATCATCAGATGAAACATTTTTAGACAGAACTGATCCGACACCATCTGAAAATGAATTGATAAGAGCATCAAAATTTTTGTGAGGTACACGGATAATCAGTGTAAGGTTATCATCCATATCCGTATTCTGGAATTCTTCTTTCTGGATATAGGCACTATTTTTTCTGATGATTTCATTGACCTGATTTTGCGCTTTTTTAATATCACCCACCTGAATCTTCATATCTCCGTTTTTGATGATTTTTTTGGAAATAGTATCGGTTTTCTTGCGGGTATAGCCTTCTTTGCCGGATCCATTTTCATCAGGAATAAGCTTTTCAGATACAGAAAGTGGGGGAGATACGGCTGCTGCGGAAGGCGCTTTATTTTCAGGAACAACTTCCATTAGGTCAGCTTTCACTTGATATTGATCACCGCCTGTTTTATTGCAGTTGATAAGCAGAATGCCGGATAAAAGAAGAATAATGTTTTTCATAGCGTTAGTTTCTGATGATATCATCAAAAATTGTGCTTAAAAATTGTTTCATATTACAGATTGGTCAGAATTCAGAATAAAAGCTTTCAAAACCGATTGGAAAAATTGCTGAAACTGTAAATTATTTCTATTTTTAATTCATGAAAAAAAGTCTTTTAGCATTTGTGTTTTCTCCATTTCTGATGTATGCCCAGGAAGCTCCGAAACTTACAGACGAAATGGCAATGAAGCTTTCCGATAAACCTCTTCACTGCATCAATCAGGAATATCCTAATAAAACGGCGCATATCATCAATAATGCAGGCGAAGTTCCTTTGACACCGAAAGATCTCCATCCCAGTTTTTATGGATGTTTCGACTGGCATAGCTCTGTTCACGGACATTGGATGCTGACAAGACTTTTGAAAACAAAACCCAACCTCTCCAATGCTAAGGAGATTGAAAAAATTCTGGATGAATCATTTCAGAAAGATAAGCTGCAGACGGAGGCAGACTATTTTACAAAATATCAGCTGACAGGAACTTTCGAGAGAACTTACGGCTGGGCGTGGATATTAAAACTGGATGAAGAACTCACCAACTGGGATCATCCGAAAGCTAAAACATGGCACCAGAATCTGAAACCATTAACACATCAGATCCTCAAATCCTGGAAAACGTATCTTCCAAAACAAACCTATCCCAACAGAACCGGAGTCCATCCGAATACCGCATTTGCTATGGCTTTTGCTATAGATTGGGCAAGAGCCAATAAAGATAAAGAGTTCGAAAATCAACTGATGGAAAAAGCGAAATACTTTTTCTTAAAAGATCAGAAAACACCCGCTTATCTGGAGCCGGACGGTTCAGATTTCTTTTCTCCAAGTCTTGAGATTGCAGACCTGATGCGCAGAGTGCTCCCTCAAAAGGAATTTGTACAGTGGCTGAATGCTTTCTATGAAAAAAGAAGTCTGGAGAATATTGAAAAAATTCCTGTTGTAAGTGATTTGAGCGATTATCAGACGGTTCACCTGGTGGGATTGTCTTTTTCCAAAGCATGGTGTATGAAAGGGATTTCAAATGCCCTTCCTGCCAATCATCCGCTGAAGAAAAGCTTCAGGAAGAAGGCAGATGTATTCCTGGCTAACGGTTTGCCGCTGCTTTTCCAGGGGAATTACGGAGGAGACCATTGGCTGGCCAGTTTTGCGGTTTATGCCCTGGAAGATTAATATCTGATTCCTGCTTTTTTGAAAATAAATCCTAAAAGCCAGATCGGTCCTATCAGCAGAAACTGAAGGTCTTTGAGAAAAGAAGGTTTTTGCCCTTCAATTTTGTGACCTATCCATTGGAAAATCCAGGTAATGATGAATACGGACAGATAAACTATCCAGGATTGCTTTCCAAAACTTATGTTGGTAAGATAAATGAAATGCTCCATAACAAGCATTACAGCAAGCATTACTACTGCGATTTTAAAAGAAAGCCTGATATAAAATAAAGTAATCAGAAGAATCACTATAAGGCTTACAATACTGATACATCCGAAATAGGAAGCACAGAAATGAGGTGCGGGAATCAGGGAGGCAAACCCCAGAATCGTCCAGAAAATCAGAGGTACACAAATCCAGTGAATGAACTTGTTTGTAGGGTTTCTATGGCTTTTACTATATTCGGCAAATAATAGATCAACCTTTCTCATACTGACAGAAAATTGGATTGATGCTAAAATAATAAAATTTTGTAATCACTGGTAAGATTGTTACATTTGTCCTATGTCTGCCTTAGAAAAGTTCGGAGTTGATATTTTTACGGAACGTAATATTTTCGAGCGAATAGCCGTTGGTAAGCCTTTTCGTCCCGATAATCCTGCTTTTATCTTTATTAAATCCGGAACCATAAAGCTCCGCCAGCATTTCAGTGATCTGGAAGTTTCTGCCAATATGTTTATGGTAACTGATCCCCAAACCATCTATGAAGTGGTAGGAGTGACGGGTGATTTTCAGTCAAGGATGGTTTCTTATAAAAGGGAATTCATTTCAGCATTATCATTAAAGTTTAACCGTCTGATTACTTATCGGTATTTCAGACAGCAGATGAATAAAGGGGTGCCTTTTCCTGAAGATGAAATGGAAGTAGTCTGGAAAAGTGTTAATTTCCTGAAGTATATCCTGGATTCTGATACCGATATGCTCTATAAGAAAGAGATGGTAGAGCATCTTTTCTCTGTTTTCTGCTATCAGATGGCGGGAATCATTTCAAAAGAGGACAACAGTTCTATGAATCAGATGTCCAGACAGGAAGAAATTGTATTTGTATTTCTTACCGATCTTGCTGAACATCATCTTACAGAAAGAACCGTTGAGTTTTATGCCGAAAGGCAGTCAATTACAACCAGACATCTTTCTTCCGTTGTGAAGACCATCACAAGTAAATCTGCGAGTCAGATCATTGCTTTAATTGTCATTAATGAAGCTAAAGTTCTCTTAAACTCTTCCAATAAACCGGTATCGGAGATTTCATCTATCCTTGGATTCAGTGATCAGTACTCATTTTCTCACTTTTTCAAGAAGCATCTGGAAGTAAGTCCTACACAGTACAGACATCAGTTCGAAAATTAAAATCTTACATTTGAACATCTTTTTCCAAAAATCAAACATTTGATTGATTTTGTTGTTGACCTAACTTTGCATCTGTAAAACAAGGTAAAATGACAAAGAAAATAAAAACAGCACTATCACTTTTGATAGCAGCTTTTCCTGCGCTGTTTTTTTCACAACAGATCAGGCAGATGACCGCCGGTGAGGTGGCGGAACTCGCTGTTCAGAATCATCAGCAGCTCAAAGTTTCCGCACAGAATATTGATATCGCAAAACAGAACACCAATGTTGCAAAGCTTCAGAAACTCCCATCAATTACAGCTTCTACAAGCCAGTTCTATTTAGGGGATGCAGTAGCCATTGATAAAGACTTTTCGAATTCTACAAACGTTCCGATGCCGCATTACGGAAGTTCTTACGCAGTTCAGGCAACACAACTGATTTTCAAAGGAGGTTTGGTGAACAAGTCTATTGAAATGGCCGGACTTCGTGAGCAGCTTTCCGAGCTTGATCTTGAAAAAAATAAGCAGGATGTTAAATTTCTGGTGATTTCCAATTAACTGGATGTCTATAAAATACAGAACCAGGAAGAAGTGTTTCAGAATAATAAAAAACTGGCTCAGGAACGTCTTAAAAATATCCAGAAATTCTATCAGCAGGGAATGGTGACCAGAAATGAAGTAATCCGTGGAGAACTGGCCATCAAAAATCTGGATCAGGGGATTCTGACCCTTTCTAACAATAAAAAAATCCTTAATTATAATTTAAATATTGCTCTGGGACTGCCTTCAGACACTGAAATTGTTCCCACAGAAAACTTAGAGAACAAAGAATCCGGAATAGGCATGGATTATTATATGAGCCTTGCGCATGAAAGCAACCCTTTGCTGAAATCTGCTCAAAAAAATATTGCAGTGGCAGATAAGAATATCGAAATTATAAAAACGGATAATATGCCTACCGTTGCCGGATTTGGAGGCTATACACTGCAAAGACCGATCACTACAAGAAATCCTGTTCTGGATATGTATTCGGGAGGCTGGCAGACAGGAGTTTCTTTAAGCTACAATATAGATGCGCTGTATAAAACGAAAGAAAAAGTAAAATTGGGTGAGCTGCAAAAGAACCAGGCGAATGATGCCATGACTCTGGTACAGCAGAATGTGGATATGGGAGTTTCGGATTATTCTGGTTAATACGTGATTATTTCCATATCGGGAGCAAAACCTACACGGAAGCAGCGCAGGTAGAAGAATTTATCAATCCTATCAATACCAGGGTTTCTGCTTATATCAAAGAAATAAAATTTATTGAACATCAAAGGGTAAAAAAAGGAGATACGCTGGTGATTTTAGATGACCGTGAAATCCTTACACAGCTTGGACAGGCCGAAGCAGCCTATCAGAATGCGATGGCTCAAAAAACAGCAACAAGCTCTTCTGTTAATACAGTTTCCAACAATATCAACGTTATGCAGTCTAATATTGTGGGCGCAAAAGCAAGATTATGGAACGCAGAACAGAATTTGAACAGATACAAAAACCTTCTGGCCGCAGAAGCTGTGACCAGACAGCAGTACGATCAGGTAAAAACAGAATATGATGCACAAAAGGCTGCTTATGAGACTTTAGTCAATCAAAAACAATCTGCAAATCTTTCCACTACAGAGGTGAAAAGCAGATTGGGAATCAACGATGCGGAGATTAAAAGAACGAAATCTGCACTGGATATGGCAAAGATCAATCTTTCGTATACCGTTATTACCGCACCTTATGACGGAGTAATGGGAAGGAGAACAATTTCTGAGGGGCAATTAATCCAGCCGGGACAACAAGTGGCAACGATCGTTCTGAACGGTCAGAAATGGGTAACCGCCAACTTCCTGGAAAGCCAGATGCCAAATATTAAAATCGGTGAGAAGATTTCCATGACAGCTGATGCTTTAGGCGGAAAAAAATTCGAAGGGGTAGTAACTGCCGTTTCAGCAGCTACCGGATCAAGATATTCAAGTGTTCCGACAGATAATTCTACCGGGAACTTCATTAAAGTACAGCAGAGAATTCCTGTAAGAATAGAGTTTACCGCTTCCAATAAAAAAGAAGATCTGGATAAACTCAGTGCAGGAATGAATATGAATGTGAATATCAGTCAGTAATAAAAGATTTAATCATTGAAAGATTAAAAAATTGGAAAATACGGAAGTTAAGCTGAAAACTTTCAGCCACTAATTTCCAGTTTCTAATCACTAACTTCTAAATTTATCATGTACAACAAAGGATTATATAGTGACTGGGTACCGAAACCCGTACAGCTTCTGCTGATTGTATTACTGCTTGCCGTGGTAATGCCTATTGGCGGGGTGTATACAGGGAATATCAGTTATCTTACAGGTGGTACCGGTGCTATGACGGAGTATTTCATGTGGGCCAATTATGCGACCACCATAGGAATGGGGGCTTGTATGCCTATCGTTTTAAGAATGAAGATGAGGTTCAAGGTGAGAGATAAAATGGTAGCCTTACTGATAATTCTCGCATTTCTGAACTTTGTGAATGCAACAACCTTACAGCCTATGGTTTTCGTGTTTACCTCTCTGCTTATCGGGTTTATGAAAATGATGGTTACCATAGAACTTTTTCTTCCGCTGATGATGATGATCGGAAACCGGGGAATGTTTTACGGTCTGTTTTATACATTTGTTCTGGTGATGAATCAGGTAGCGACATATTATGCTGCTGAAGTGGCTGTTTCTTATAACTGGCAGCAGTTTTATATCCTGACATCCGTGTTGTGTATGATACTGGCGCTGATTCATTGGATTTTTATGCATGATAAATATTTTGCTTTGAAAGTTCCTTTGCATTACATCGACTGGCTGAGTATTCTGCTTTTTATTTCCACGTTTATGTTTTCAGCTTACGTATTTTCGTTCGGGAAACAACAGGACTGGCTGAACTCCAGGAATATCATCAATGCCAGCATTGCGGCGTTTGTAAGCTTTGCATTGCTTACCATTCGTCAGCTGACATTAAAGAGACCTTATCTTTCCTTTAAAATATTTTCAAAAAACAATGTGCAGCACGGTTTATTTATGCTACTGTGGCTGGGAATGTTTTTAGGTACCGCATCTATTCAGAATACATTTGCAGTAGGGGTTTTAGGATATGATTCGGTGACCAATGCAAAGCTGAGTATGATGATGATTCCCGGAATTATGATAGCAGGTGTGATTGCTGTTTTCTGGTTTAAAAAAGAGAAACCTTTGAAAATGTTTATCTTTTCAGGCTTTGCTGCCATGATGGGATATACCATTATCATGTACTTTTCAATGGTTCTTGAATTTAATTATGATAACTGGTATCTACCGATGCTTCTGAAAGGCTATGGAATGTGTTCACTGTTTATCTCAATCTGGTTTTATACGCTGGATAAGCTTGAAATGGATGATATGCTGGCAGCAATCGGGCTTGTACTGGTTTGGAGAACTTTCCTTGCGGTGGGTGTTTTTTCAGCAATATATTCCTGGTTTCAATATCGTTTTCAGGTAATGGGAATTGGAGATCTTGCCGTGTATATGGATGGAATGACGGTTACTCCCCAGAATGTAGCCTCCAACATGAAAACCATTCAACTGAATGCAATTATTATAGCTGGTAAAAAGCTGTTCGGATATATTATTCTGGCTGGTATCGGAGTATTGGTTTATGTGCTTACCCATCATTTCGGAAGAGAACGTTTCCAGTACTTAAGATTTATAAGAGTTCTTGGCGGTAAATCTGTTATCGCGAGAAGGAGACTTCGCGAAAGAAAAAAATTATTGGAAGAAATAAAAGATGCAGCTGGTCCTGCGGTATAAAAGAAACCTTGTTTTTCACTAGTAAAATCCTGGTCCTTTGTTGGGCTGGGATTTTACGTTTTTAAGAAGATGTCAAATTTTAAACTTTTTTGAAACATTAAGATTGTATTAAGGTGTTTAGAGTGTTTAGAGTATTAAGATGAACTTCGCATTAAGCTTAAAAATCAGAATGATTTATCTTAACTATACTTTATTCCTTAATCCTTCTTAATGGTTTTTATATATATCCAGATTTAGAAAACTTTTCTGTAAAAAGATATTTACCATCACAAAA
Source organism: Chryseobacterium sp. (assembly GCF_041914225.1). Classification (GTDB taxonomy): domain Bacteria; phylum Bacteroidota; class Bacteroidia; order Flavobacteriales; family Weeksellaceae; genus Chryseobacterium. The sequence continues at coordinate 60,271 of NZ_JAYSDT010000013.1, read as the reverse complement.
TAAGGGAAAATCTCATATTTCATTATTTTTATTCTTTCTAAATAAGAATTATCTTTGCGGCATTATAAACGTTGAATAGAAAGAATGAAAAAGCAGTATGCGTTCATAGGTCTTTTAACTTCCGGAATGATGTTTTCCCAGACAGTGAAAGATTCTATTGTCTCTAAAGGTATTGAAGATGGGGTGATCGTAGCCTCCAGAAAACCTACAAAGATTTCAGAAGTTCCCGGAACGGTTTGGGTAGTACAGAAAGAAAAGATCCGGGAGCAGGCCAAAAGCGGAGTTCCTATCAAAGAAATGTTGTCAATCCTGATTCCTTCCATGGATATCGGTCCACAGGGAAGAACCAATTACGGACAGAATATGAGAGGACGTTCTGCACTGGTAATGATTGACGGAGTTTCTCTGAACAGTATCCGTGCCATAAGCCGTCAGCTGGATGCGATTGATCCTTTCAATATTGAAAGAATTGAAGTGCTTTCAGGGGCAAGTTCAATCTATGGAGGTAATGCTACCGGCGGAATCATCAATATTATCACAAAAACACCTTCCAAAAAGGGAATCAGTGGTGAAACAGAACTAGGGGTACGTACAGGATTCATGGGAAAAGATGACCATGATTTCCGTGCCGCTCAATCTATTGCGGCTAAAGGAGACAAGTTCTTTGGTAGACTGGGAGTTGCTTATCAGCAGAATGGTGGAGTGTATGGAGCAGATCAGAAACAGCTGTTTACAGATATTACCCAGACGGATCTTCAGTATAACCAATCCATTGACATCTTGGCTACCGGAGGGTATCAGTTTAACAACAAACATAAAATAACAGCTTCTGTTCAGTATTACAATTCTAAATTTAATGGAGACAGAAGTTTATATTTAGGTGAAAATTTAAGTGCCTTCACTACAAAAAATCCTTCTTTACTGGAAATGAGAGATGGTTTTTCATCCGATAAGAATGTAGGTACAGAACGTTATATGGGCACAGTCGCCTATAACGGAAATGGTATTTTAGGCGGACAGGACCTTTATGTACAGCTGGCAACCCGCGGCGAAAAATTAGGATTTTATCCATTCCCGGGAAATGTTACATTACAGACAGGAAAAATACCATACATGTCTTCATCACAGCAGGATACTTATTATTCCGGGATTAAAGCTTTATTATCAAAATCATGGCGCGGACTGAACGTTACCTATGGAGCAGATTTTGATTTTGAGAAATTTGAAGGGACACAATCCGTTTATGATATGGCCAAAACAATGTCCAGTGGAGGTTTAGTGAACGAAACCAAATACAACCTGGGAAGATATCCTACCAACCATTCACAAAGTTACGCAGGATATGTTCAGGCAAAATACAACATTCTTCCAAAACTGCAGTTGAATGCAGGAATCCGTTACCAGCATATCAACGTAAAAATGGACGATTTTGTAGGTTCAGAACAGCAGACCCAGGTTGCCATGGGCTATGGAAGTTCAGCATCCGCAATTCCGGGTGGTGAAAGTTCTTATAATGTAACATTGGCCAATGCCGGATTATTATACAAATTCAATGAGCAGCACCAGGTTTGGGGAACTTTTTCTCAGGGGGCAAGTTTAGCAGATCCTGCCAAGTTTTACGGAATCGGTCAATATAAACTTGTGGGAACCAACTGGGATGTCATATCCAGTATCAATGTGAAAGAACAGCCGCTGCAGGCAATCAAAACAAATCAGTTTGAAGTAGGATACCGTGTCAACAAAGGTGGTTTAAGAGCGCAGGTTGCCGGTTTCATGAGCAATTCTGATAAAACGGTTGCTGTAGATAAAAAGACGTTCCAGATTCTCGTAAATGATCTGAAACTAAGAAATATGGGAATTGAAGCCGAAGTTTCCTATGCTTTAAGCAATGGAGTGTATTTCGGAGCCAGCGGACTTCTGATCAAATCTGAAGTAGACAACAAAGGAGAATGGCAGAAACAGGAGATTTATAATGCTTCTCCTTCAAAACTGGTAACCTATATCGGGTATAACATTAAAAACTGGTCATTCAGATTCCAGTCTCTGCAGAATTTCAAACAGAAAGACGAGCTTAATAATGTGGTGGAAGGCTACAATACTTCCGATCTGATGATAGGATACAGGTTCAACTGGGGAAAATTCAACTTAGGAATCCAGAATATATTTAATACAGATTATCAGACAATATGGAGTAAGCGTTCCCAGGTTTTGTATTCTACTTACGGACTTCCGGAATTGTTTAATTACAAGGGAAGAGGAAGAACATTCAACCTGTCTTATACTTTTGAATTTTAGAAATAATTGGGATTTAAAATATCCTGATCTGAAAACATATTGTATTCAAATCTGGTTTCTGGGCTTGATCGGAAACCGGATTTTATTTAAAAAATCAGTTATGGCTAAATTTCAACTAGGCAGGAATCAATAATATAACGTAAATTTCTTTTAACGCTGAGACCGCAAAGTTCTAATCCGGCCTGAAAGTAATTTCGTTCGCAAAGGTATTTCATTTAGCTAAGATATTTACTGTTTCATTGCTGAGTAAAATGCCTTAGCGAACTTAAAGAGTACGCGGGTCTCAAAAAAAATTGCGATCTATTGCGTTATAATAATGGCATCCAACCGCTTTAATGAAAAACAATAAGAGCCCGTAACTCAAAAACCTGAATCACAAACTTTGAACTTTAGTTTCTGAAGCTGTATCTTTGCACTATGAAAGATTTAATGGGCAGAGCGATCTGGGATTACTACCACAATGAAAATCCGGAGGATCTGCAGACTGAAACATCAATTTCCGAGCTGGATGAACTTCCGGTAGAATATTTATTCCGGGATTTTGAAGAAATGAACGATATAGAGCAGAAAGCGCTGCAGTTATCCGAAGGAAAAGTTCTGGATATCGGTGCAGGGGCAGGTTCTCATTCGTTATACCTTCAGAACGAAAGAAATCTTGATGTAACGGCATTGGATATTTCACCCAAATCTGTTGAGATTTGTAAGCTGAGAGGAATTAAAAAAGCGGTTTGTGAAAATATGCTTGACTTTTCCGGTGAAACATTCGATACAATCTTACTGCTGATGAACGGTACCGGGGTTTTTGAAAGCCTGGCAAAAATTGATACCTATCTTCAGAAGCTGCATACCTTATTAAATGATAAAGGCCAGATCCTGATCGACAGTACGGATATCCTTTATATGTTCGACCGTGATAAAGATGGCGGAGTCTACATTCCTGCAGGCGGATATTATGGTGAACTGGATTATGTGGTTCATTATAAAGGTGAATCTGAAGAACCGATTACCTGGCTGTATCTTGATTTTAATACCTTGAAAAATGCCGCCACAAATAATGGTTTTAAAATAGAAAGAGTTTTGAAGGATGAAGATTCTTACCTGGCAAAGCTTACCAAAAAATAATTATTACAACAAGTCATTGCGAGCTGAAAGCGAAGCAATCTCATAAATTCATATATGGTCATTCTGTAAACCGGAATGACTTTTTTGTACCCATCCTAGCCCCGATAGAAACGGTTACCCCACAGCATGCGGTTGGCTCTTTGGCAAGGCGCGAGGAGTAAGAGTGGATAGCGGGAATCAGCTCCTTATTATTGTCTGAATATATTGATAGCTCTTGCCAACGGATAAAAAGAAAACCATTCCGGGGAATAGAAATACATCAGAACAGCAGTTCCGGCGCATAAAACAACAGGAAGAATATAAGATTGTTCACGGTAAGGAAGTTTTTTTGGAGTCGCAACAGCGCTGATGGCAAGTAAACCCAAAGCTCCTGCTGCAATGACACCAATTTCGGGACTGTATCTGGAAGTTGTACCAAAGTCAAAATGGGAAAGCAGAACGTATTTTTGAAACATAAAGAAAAGAAAACCAAATGCCAGTGCTAAGAGGCTTGCAAGATATTTTTTTAGTTTGACTAAATTAAGGAAGAGTAAAACAGACCCCGGAATCGGAGAGAAAAAAACAGAGCTGACCAAAATAGTCCTTCGGGAATAAAGCTTAACAGCCTTCGGATCTTCTGTGATATGGTCTTTCCAAACTTCTGCCTCTTTGGTACGTTTTGCTTCCTCTTCTTCCTTTTTGTGCTGAATCAATTGCTGAACAGCTGTCTTTTCCTGCTCACTGAAAATACGGCCTCTTTCTTCCAGAATTTCAAAAGCGATCTGAACGGCTTCAGGAACAAAGCGGTTGCTTTCTTTTAAATATCCCTCTAATTCCTGATTGGAAAGTTTTCTTAACACACTTTCATTGACCATAACTATTATTTAAAAGAAAGGCTGCTTCTAGTGAAACAGCCTGTTATCTTTATAAAGATTTTTAATTATCCGATCTCAATACCGTTCTCAACATTGCTGTCGTCCGGTGTTACGAAAGATAATTTTCCGTCTGGTTTTGTTGTTAATAATAACATTCCCTGAGACTCAATTCCTCTGATTTTTCTTGGAGCAAGGTTCAGAAGGATCATTACCTGCTTCCCGATAACCTCTTCAGGTGTGAAGCTTTCCGCAATACCGGAAACAACAGTTCTTACATCTACTCCTGTATCTACAGTAAGCTTAAGTAATTTATCTGCTTTTTCTACTTTTTCAGCTTCAATAATCGTAGCTGTTCTAAGATCTATTTTAGTAAAGTCTTCAAACGTGATCTCCTCTTTCATTGGGTTTGCGTTAGGGTTTGTTTTTTTATTGTTTTGTTTTGTGTCTTCCAGCTTTTGGATCTGAGCTTCGATTACGTCGTCTTCAATTTTTGAGAAAAGAAGAGACGATTCGTTGATTTTGTGACCTGTTTCAATTAATACTGATTGGTTTTCAATAGTATTCCAGTCTTTCTTTTCAACATTGAACATATTCAATAGCTTTTCTGAACTGAAAGGCATAAAAGGTTCACATAACTGAGCTAATGCAACAGCTATTTGAGCTCCAACGAATAAAGATTGAGCTGCTTTTTCAGGATTATCTTTAATCGTTTTCCAAGGCTCTTCAGTCTGAAGATACTGGTTCCCAAAACGGGCAAGGTTCATTAATGCAGTTAATGAATTTCTAAACTCATAATTTTCAAGGAATCCTGAAATTTCTTTTGCCGATTTACTTATTTCCTGCAGTTCCGGACTGTTTACATCACCCTGTGGAACAATACCATCATAATATTTATGAATAAGAACAGCAACTCTGTTGATAAAGTTTCCGAAGATACCTACCAATTCAGAATTATTCTTAGTCTGGAAATCTTTCCATGTAAAGTTATTATCTTTTGTTTCCGGAGCAGATGAAAGAAGTGCATATCTCAACACATCCTGCTGTCCGGGGAAGTCTTCCACATATTCATGAGCCCATACTGCCCAGTTTCTTGACGTTGAAATCTTATCGTTCTCAAGATTCAGGAATTCAAAAGCAGGAACATTAGCCGGCATAATATAATCACCGTGCGCCTTCATCATTGAAGGGAAAATAATACAGTGGAATACAATATTATCCTTTCCGATAAAGTGTACCAGATCGCTGTCTTCACTCTGCCAGTAGTCTTTCCAATCTTTCCCGTTTTTCTCTGCCCATTCTTTGGTGAAAGAAATATACCCGATAGGAGCATCAAACCATACATATAATACTTTTCCTTCGGCATTCGGAAGTGGAACCGGAACTCCCCAGTTCAGGTCTCTGGTCATGGCGCGAGGCTTAAGACCGTCATTCAGCCAAGATTTAACCTGTCCGTATACGTTAGGTTTCCAGTCATCTTTATGGCCTTCAATGATCCATTCGTTTAAGAAATCTTCATATTCATTTAATGGGAGGTACCAGTTTTTTGTTTCTTTAAGGATAGGAACATTTCCGCTAAGCATTGATTTCGGATTGATCAGCTCAGAAGGAGAAAGGGTAGTACCACATTTCTCACACTGGTCTCCGTAAGCGTTTTCATTACCGCAATTAGGACAAGTTCCTACAATATAACGGTCAGCAAGGAACTCGCCAGCCTGCTCATCAAAATACTGTTCAGAAACTTCTTCAGTGAATTTTCCTTTTTCATATAAAACCTTGAAGAAATCCTGACTGGTTTCATAATGCTTTTTAGACGTTGTTCTTGAATATTCATCAAATGAAATTCCCAGGTCAGAAAAAGATTTTTTAATGATCCCGTGATATTTGTCAACGATATCCTGAGGGGTTACCCCTTCTTTTTTGGCTCTTATGGTAATAGGAATCCCGTGCTCATCTGAACCACAGATAAACGCTACATCTTTTCCTAATCTTCTCTGAAATCTTGCGTAAACATCCGCAGGAATATAAACACCTGCCAAATGTCCTATATGAACCGGCCCGTTTGCATAAGGCAAAGCTGCCGTAATCATCTTTCTGTTTGACATTTATAGTAAAGTTTTGACTGCAAAGATAAGGAATATCTGTTGAATACCGCTATTGGGGGTGTTATTATGATGCAGAATAGGATTTTTAAAGCGTAAACCTAAAATAAAGTTAAACAATTGTTTAACATTTTCCTAAATTGAAATAAATATTATGCAAAGCATAAGACGTTGTAAAATATTGTATCTTAAAAAACTAACTAAAACGGGTTTCGTAATATACATAATTTTAACTAAAATTATATTAAATTTATAATAATTCTAATTTTTTTTTAAATTGCGAGTCTGGCTTGATGCTAAAATATGACTGAAAACGAAACTATAAAAAAATAAGATTGTGAAGAATTTTACAACAGTATTAAAAATCGCGCCCGCTTTTTTACTGGCCAGTACAGTAATGCATGCGCAGAAAAAGGACTCTGTTCCTCAGGAGAAGAAAATTGATGAAGTTGTATTGATCGGGTATGGAAAGCAGAAAAAATCTGATCTTACCGGTTCCATAACTTCTGTTACAGCGAAAGACTTCAACGGAGGAGCTACATCTGCGGGGCAACTTATACAGGGTAAAACACCAGGGGTGCAGATTACCAATAACAGTGGAGCGCCTGGATCGGGTACAAAAATCAGAATCAGGGGGACTTCTTCTTTAAGTGGAGAGAACTCACCTTTGATTGTAATTGACGGAGTTCCTCAGGACTTTGTAGGAATGAATGGGGTGTCAGATCCTTTATCATTAATTAACCCGAATGATATTGAAACATTTGATATCCTTAAGGATGCTTCTGCCACCGCAATCTATGGTAACAGAGCTTCTAATGGGGTTATCCTGATTACAACTAAGAAAGGAACAGCAGGGAAATTTAAGTTGAATTTTTCAACAGTGACTTCAGTTTCTACTAAAATGGGAAAAGTGGATGTATTAAATGCTCAGGAATTTAGGGATTTTGTTAATACATATGCGCCTGCTGGCTATAAAACGAAACTTGGGAATGCTAATACCGACTGGCAGAATCAAATTTACCAGGCAGCATGGGGTACCGATAATAATGTAGCTCTTTCCGGAGGTATTAAAGGTCTGCCATACCGTTTATCATTAGGTTATAACGAGCAGAATGGTATCGTAAAATCAAATTCTTTCCGCAGAACTTCCGTAGGATTGAACTTAAACCCTAAATTCTTTGACAATCATTTATCAGTGAATGTAAATGCAAAAGGAACATTTACAGATAATAGATTTGTAGACGGTGGAGTGATCAAGGCTGCTACTTATTTTGATCCTACACAACCTGTATATTCAGGAAACTCTAATTATGGTGGTTATTATGAATGGCTGGATTCAGGATCTGTAACAGGATATAATGTAAATGCCAATTCTAACCCACTTGGGATGATCAATGGTGTAAGAGATGTGTCTTCTGTGCTTAGAGGATTGGGAAATATTCAGCTAGATTATAAACTTCATTTTCTTCCAGATCTCCACTTCAATGTAAATGCCGGATACGATTATACAAAAAGTGAAGGACACAAATTTAAAGACGCTCGCCTGAGACCTGGCTTTGAAGATAAAGGAAGCTCAAATTTCTATTCTATGGAAAAGAAAAACAAGCTTTTGGAAACTTACTTTAATTATGTGAAAAATATCAGTGCGATTAATACTGGTGTTGATATTACAGCAGGTTATTCCTATCAGGATTTTAACATTTCAATCCCCGGAGCAATAACCTATAGAGGAAATGGTACGACACTACCTCCTGATTTGGATTTTAAAACACAAAATACCCTGATTTCCTTCTATGGAAGAGCTATTTTTACTATAGCTAATAAATATATTATTTCAGGATCAGTTCGTAAGGATGGTTCTTCAAGATTCTTTAACGGAACGAGAGATAATGTATGGGGAGTATTCCCGGGAGTTTCATTAGCATGGAAACTTAATGAAGAGAGTTTCATTAAAAATATATCTGCTATCAGTACTTTGAAATTAAGAGCAGGATGGGGTAAAACAGGACAGCAGGAATTGCCGGCGCTGGGAATCAATGGTAATAAGCCAAATAATTACCCGGCATTTGCGGCTTATAATCCTAGTTATCCCGGAGCAGGTTATCAGTTCGGAAATGAATTCTATTTTATGTTCAGACCTGCTAACTATAATCCAAACCTTACCTGGGAAACAACAACTACTAAAAACTTAGGATTAGACTTTGGCTTTAATAAAAACAGAATTACAGGATCAATAGATGTTTTCAGAAAAGATACCAAAGACCTTCTTGTATATGCTGATGAACCTGCAGGAGGTTTAAGTAATGCAAGCTGGCAGAATGTTGGGGATATGAAAAATGAAGGGATTGAAGGGAGTATTACTGTAATTCCGGTTAAAAATCAAAATACAACCTGGGAAGTAAGTTTTAATGCTACTCATTACAAGCCTGTAATTACAAAGCTTAAAGACAGGGCTGATGAATCATTCAATATGGAAGTGGGAGGAATTGAAGGAGGTTCCGGAAACAGGATTCAGGCTCATGCAGTAGGGTATGCACCCAATTCATTCTGGGTGTATCAGCAGGTTTATGATACCAATGGAAAACCGGTTGACGGGGCTTATGTAGACAGAAACGGAGATGGAATAATCAATACAAAAGATATGTATTATTACAAATCTACCACACCTGACGCCATTTTAGGTTTCTCTACAAAAGTATCTCATAAAAACTGGGATTTTGCATTAAGTGCAAGAGCTGTCTTAGGAAACTATGTATATAATAATGCCGCATCCAACAGTTCGTTGCAGTCAGCATCCACAAATGAATACCTTCAAAATGTATTTGCAACAGCACCGCAATATCAATTTTCTGTTCCTCAATATAAATCAGATATTTACGTTGAGAATGCATCATTCCTGAGATTAGATAATATCAATATCGGGTATAATTTTGGTGAAGTCTTTTCTAAAGGAAGCAATCTGAAAGTCTATGGAATGGCACAAAATGTTTTTGTTATCACTAAATATTCGGGAGTAGATCCTGAAGTTTTTGGTGGAATAGACAATGGTTACTATCAAATGCCTAGGATTTACTCTTTAGGTTTTAACTTCCAATTTTAAATAAAAATTCAATGAAACTAAATAGAATTAAACTTAAGAATATAGTATTGCCACTTTCAGCAGTATTTTTATTGACAGCAACATCTTGTGTAAAAGATCTTGAAAGAGAACCTATTACAGATGTTACTTCAGCAAGTATTTATAAGGATTTTGGCAACTATAAAAATGTTTTGGCTAAACTCTACGGAGGTCTTGCTATGGGTGGTCAGATTAGTGGAGACGGAGATCAGCCTGATAGTGATATTAATGGAATCAATGGTGGTTTTTCTCAATATACAAGATTAATGTATACTTTGAATGTAGTGACAACCGATGAAGCAGTCATAGGGTGGAATGACGGAAATCTTCATACCATGCATAAAATGACATGGGATGCTTCCAATGAGTTTATTGCTGCTATGTATTATAGAATATATACAGAAATTGCTTTTTGTAATGAGTTCTTAAGAAATGTTACCGATGAAAAATTAGCTTCCAATAATATTACAGGAGACAATCTTACTCAGGCAAAATTAATGAGAGCAGAAGCCCGTTTCCTGAGAGCACAATCATATTATCATGCAATTGATATGTTTGGAAATGTTCCTTTTGTAGATGAATCTTATTTGCCGGGATCTATCAATCCGCCACAAAGGATAGAAAGAAAAGCATTATTTAATTATATAGAATCTGAATTGCTTGCTATAGCAGGGGAGTTAAAAGATCCTAAAACAAATGAGTATGGCAGAGCAGATAAAGCTGCTGTTTGGGCATTGTTGGCAAAATTATATTTAAATGCTGAAGTTTATACAGGAACCCAAAGAAATACAGACTGTATTACATACTGTAACAAAGTGATTGCAGCAGGATATTCTTTAAAACCGAAATATGATGACCTGTTCCTTGCTGATAATAATATCAATAACCCGGAGCAGATTTTAAGCGTAAATTTTGACGGAATCAATACACAGACCAATGGAGGAACGACTTATCTTGTCCATGCTGCAATAGGTGGTGATATGAAAGCTGCTGACTTTGGCGTGAATGGCGGATGGAGTGGTTTAAGAACTACAAAAGCATTTGTTGGGCTGTTTCCAGCTAATGGAAGTGATAAAAGAGGAAGATTCTTTACTGCAGGACAGAATTTAGAAATTAATGATCTGGGATCATTCACAGATGGTTATGCTTTTATCAAATTTAAAAATGTTAAAAGTAACGGATCTGCAGGGGCTCATACCAACTGGGTTGAAGCTGATATCCCGTTATACCGTTTAGCTGACATCTATCTGATGTATGCTGAAGCTGTGTTGAGAGGGGGTGCTGGTGGTAATCAGGCGACGGCAATCGGTTACATCAATCAGCTGAGACAACGTGCTTATGGAGATACAAGCGGAAACGTTTCTTCTATCAATCTGAATTTTATTTTAGATGAAAGAGCCAGAGAATTATCCTGGGAAATGACCAGAAGAAGTGATCTTATCCGTTTCAACAAGTTTACAACAGGAGATTATTTATGGCCATGGAAAGGAAATGTGAAAGATGGTAAAGCTGTAGAAAGCTATAGAAATCTTTTCCCGATCCCGGCGAAAGATATTGTAGCCAATCCTAATCTGATTCAGAATCCTGGATATTAATTTAAAATCCTGCTAAAATGAAAAATTTGTTCAAAATATTAGCCTTAGTTTTTACCGGACTATTAGTTTTTTCCTGTGAAAAAGATGAAGATCAGGCGGTTATTAATGAAACATCAGCCGGTAAAATATCAGCTGATAAAAGCGCGGTTATCCTTAATGAGCTTAATGCCAATGATGCCGTAATCACTTTTACATGGACAAAACCCACTTTTAATATTGCTGTAGTTCCTACTCAAAAAGTAGAATTCGGAATCAAAGGTGATGGTTTCAAAAAAAGTGCTGCCATAGACTTTTCGAATGATTTGACATCAGGTGCTGTAACTAACGCAGCAATGAATGCTGCAATGTTTTCTATCGGAGCTGTTCCTGACGTAGTGAATGATATCGAGGTAAGATTGAAAACCTCAGTGGGATCAGCAGCTTTTTACTCTAATGTAATCGCGCTTAAAGTTACACCTTATACTCCAAATCCGGATTTGGTATATCCTAAGATCAATGTTCCTGGTAGCTATGCTGGAGCAGCTGGTTATGCAAACTGGACTCCGGCCAACTCACCGAATTTGTTTTCTCCTGGAAAGAATGACGAATACAGAGGATTTATTTGGATCAATACTGTTGCTGGTGTTGAGGATGGAAAATATAAATTTGCAATCAATCAGGACTGGCCGGGAAATAAAGGTGATGATGGAACCAAGACAGGAAAATTAAAAGCTGATGGGGATAATATAAAAGCGCCAGCTGCAGGAACGTATTATATTAAGGTAAATTGGGCTGCAAATACCTATTCTTCAGTTATTGCAAACTTCGGAGTTATCGGGGATGCAACACCTACGGGATGGGGATCGGATACGGATTTTGTATATAATCCTGCAACCAAAACGTTTGTGATCAATTCAATTGCATTATCCAATAACGGAGTATTTAAATTCAGAGCCAATGATGATTGGGCAATGAAGTTCCAGCCAAAAGATGCAGATCAGACTTTGGTTTCCGGAACAGCTGTTCAGTCTTATTTAAGTTCAGAGAATACAGTAACAGGAGATCCTGCATATAAAGTTTCCCAGGCAGGAAATTATAAAATTGAACTGGATTTACACAATTCAGCATACTACAAATTAACCGTTACTAAATTGTAAATCAAACTAAACTAAAATAAAGCAAAGTGCTGCTTTACCGCAGCACTTTATTTTTTAAGTTAATAAATAGTCATTATGAAGAAAATTACAGTTGGAGCACTTTTGCTCTCAATGATGTTTACAGGTGTGAAAGCCCAATCTTTAAAATCTCCGGACGGGAAGTTCGAAATGAACTTTCAGCTGAAAGGAGGAGTACCTTACTACAACCTGAAATACAATGGTGCGGTAGTGGTGGAAGATTCTAAATTGGGACTGAGATTATTTAAAGACACAGCTATAAAGTTCGCTTCTGAGATTGCCAAACCAGAAGATGCAAAATACGATCTGAACAACGGTTTTGCAAAAACAGATGAAAAAAGAGATTCCAAAAATGAAACCTGGCAGCCGGTTTTAGGGGAAAAGAAAAATTATATCAACCATTATAATGAGCTGGCGGTTACCCTGAACCAGGCCTCTACAGACAGAAGTATTGTGGTAAAGTTCAGATTGTTTAATGATGGGCTTGGATTCCGGTATGAATTCCCGCAGCAAAAAAATCTTAACTATTTTGTGATCAGAGAAGAAGATTCTGAAATCGATTTCCCTACCGATATGAAGGCATGGTGGATCGTGGCAGATTATGACTCTCAGGAATATCAGTATCAGGAAACAAAAGTATCCGAGATTCCTGCAAAATGGGACAAGGCATACGATGCAAACGCTTCCCAGTCATTGGTGAAAAACGCAGTCCAATCTCCTTTAATGCTTAAAAAAGAAGGAAAAGAACCTCTATATATCAACGTTGCTGAAGCAGCCGTATTGGATTATCCTGCTTCACATCTTGAAGTAGATGCACAGAATTATAAATTCAAAACGCACTTAACAGCTGACAGACAAGGAGCGAAAGGATATATTCAGACCCCATCGGTAACTCCGTGGAGAACCATTATTGTAGCACCGAAAGCAGAGCAGGTAATGGATTCCAAAATGATCTTCAACCTGAACGAGCCTACAAAATATACCGATACCTCTTACATACATCCTACAAAATACATGGGTGTCTGGTGGGAAATGATCATCGGAAAGTCACAGTGGGCATATTCTACTGCTGAAAATGTACATTTAGGTAAAACAGATTTTACAAAGCTGACTCCAAACGGAAAACATGCAGCCAATAATACAAAAGTTAAAGAATATATTGACTTTGCTGCAGAAAACGGATTCCAGGGATTACTGATCGAAGGTTGGAATATTGGTTGGGAAGACTGGTTCGGACACTCAAAAGAATTTGTTTTCGATTTCATTACGCCTTACCCGGATTTTGACATTAAAATGTTGAATGAATATGCGCATTCAAAAGGGATTAAGCTGATCATGCACCACGAAACTTCAGGTTCTGCAACGAACTATGAGAGGTGGGCAGACAAAGCATTCCAAACCATGAAAAAATATGGATATGATGCCGTAAAAACCGGATATGTAGGAGATATCATTCCTAGAGGAGAACATCATTATTCTCAATGGACCATTAATCATTATTACAGAATTGCAGAAAAAGCAAATGACTATAAAATAATGGTTAATTCTCACGAATCTGTACGTCCTACAGGAGAAAGCCGTACCTATCCGAACTATATCTCTGCAGAAGCAGCCCGTGGAACAGAGTATGAAGCGTTCGGAGGAAATAAGCCTGATCACCAGACAGTTCTTCCTTTCACAAGATGGATGGGAGGTTCTATGGATTATACACCGGGAATTTTCCAGACGAAGCTGGACTATTACTTCCCTGGAGATAACCGTTTTGTAAAAACTACGCTGGTAAAACAGCTGGCACTTTATGTGACAATGTATATGCCGCTTCAGATGGCTGCGGATCTGCCTGAGAACTACAAAAAACATATGGATGCATTCCAGTTTATCAAGGATGTGGCAGCAGATTGGGATGATACAAAAATCCTGGCCGCTGAACCTGGTGATTATGTGGTGACAGCAAGAAAAGCAAAAGGTACTGAAAACTGGTTTGTGGGAGGTATTACCGATGAAAACAAACGTGAATACACTGTAGACTTCTCATTCCTTGATAAAGGAAAGAAATATGAAGCAACGATCTATGAAGATGGAAAAGATGCTGATTATATCGATAATCCTCAAAGTTATAATATCTATAAAAAAGAGATTACAGGTAAATCAAAAATTAATTTTAAAATGGCAAGAAGCGGCGGTTTCGCAATTTCTATCAAGCCTGTAAAATAATTTTTAAGATACACTAAGGTGCCCCGGTTCATTGATTTTTTAATGTTCCGGGGTATTTTTTGTTATTTATCCTCTGTCTGTTGAATGAGTTGGGGATATTGCTTCTCAGGTTCTGATACCTGTTCTTTTACCTGAACCGGAGTCTGAACTTTTTTCTTTTCTTTGTATTCCTTCTGATACTGTTTCACTGTTTTTCCTGTTCCGTCATGCCGCCATCCCGGTGAATAAAAAAGGTACTTGATACGATCTTTGAAAGAAATCCCCGGCTGTCTGAGATCTTTTCCTATTCTCCGCCATTCATAGAATAGGGTAGTTGCCGGATCTTTTGACTCCATTTTAGGATAGATACCGTATTTTATAGGAACTTCAGGATCTTCTTTTTCAAATGTTCCGAAGATTTTTTCCCAGATAATCAAGCCCATTCCCATATTACGGTCCAGGTATTTGATATTACACGCGTGATGTACTCTGTGATGAGACGGAGTAACAAGGATATATTCCAAAAATCCCATACTTTTAATGGATTGGGTATGAACAAAAGTACCATAAATCTGTATGGAAGAATAAGCTACCAGAATATGCCATGGATGGAAGCCCATAAATGCTAACGGAGAGAAAAACAGATATCTGTACAACGGTTGAAAAACAGGACTTCTGAATCCCGTACTGATATTGAAATAGTCAGAATTGTGGTGTGTAATATGTACCGCCCAGAAAACCCTGGAATGATGATCTACATAATGATGAACATAATACGCAAAGTCTTGAGCCAGGAAAACTGCAATCCAGTACCATATTCCTTCCTGCCAGTCGAAAAGACGATGCTGGTAAAAAAACATCATAACGAATAAGGAAAAACCTTTCATGATGATGTCCAATCCATAATTAAGCAAGGCGAACAGTACGTTTGTTGCGACATCTTTAGTTTCATAGATTTTCTCCTTATTAAAGTGGCTGTAAGCCATTTCTATGAAAATAATAGCAGCAAACACAGGAATGGTCCACGTGTAAACAACATCCGGTCCTTCCGTTTTGAACATATTACTGAAATCCAACATTTTTTCTATAAAACTAAAAATAAAAAGTAGTTAAAACCGATTTTAAATATGAATTTTTTGTAAAAAAGTTAATTATTCTTTGTAAAATTCAAAATGAAGATGTTTAATCTTGATATTTTATAAGATTGTAGACTAAAAAAGAAGGTTTCCTTCATATTTTTGAATGTGTATATAAAAATTTAATGCTAAATTGAACACTAATATGAAGACAATATATGCAGCATTCGCCCTTTCGATAGCTTCTTTAGCTTTTTCCCAGAAAAACCTGGAAAGAGTAGAGCCGGCTTTCTGGTGGAAAGGGATGAAAAATCCTGAACTTCAGATTCTTGTTTACGGGAAAGAAGTAGCCAATCACGAGATTATGCTTTCAGATGGAGTACAGATTAAAGATATCCGGAAAGTGGATAATCCCAATTATGTTTTTGTTACGGTTGATACCAATGAAATAAACGTCCCGAAGTTTATTATCAATATTAAAAAAGGTAAAAAGAATCTTGGATCATATACCTATGAATTAAAGCAAAGAAATCCCGGATCTGCCAACCGGGAGTCTTTTACTTCAAAAGACTTCATGTATCTGATCATGCCGGACCGCTTTGCCAATGGTGATGAAAAGAATGATTCAAAACCGGAACTTACTGAAAAGGCAAACCGAAGCCTACCCAATGGCAGACATGGAGGGGATCTTCGCGGAATTATCAACAACCTTGATTATATTCAGAATCTGGGTGCGACAGCGGTGTGGCTTACGCCTGTGAATGAGGATAACGAAAAAGTATATTCCTACCACGGCTATGCCCAAACCGATCTTTATAAAATTGATGGCCGGTACGGAACCAATGAAGACTATAAAACATTATCCCAGGAGCTTAACAAACGAAATATGAAACTTGTGATGGACTATGTGACCAATCACTGGGGCGGATCACACTGGATGATCAAAGATCTGCCTTCAAAAGACTGGATACACTGGTTTGATGAAGGAGAAAAAGGATTTAAACGGTCCAACTATAAAACAACCACACAGTTTGATACCAATGCCTCTGATATTGATAAAAAATATGCATTGGACGGATGGTTTGATACGACCATGCCTGATATTAATCAAAAAAATCCGCTGGTCCTGAAATACCTGATTCAAAATGCAATCTGGTGGATCGAATATGCTGAGCTTGGAGGATTCCGTGTAGATACTTATCCATATAACGACAAAGAAGCCATGGCAAAATGGGCTAAAGCAATTACGGATGAATATCCGAAATTCAATATCGTAGGGGAAACATGGCTGTATACAGCAGCGCAAATTGCAGCATGGCAGAAAAATTCGAAGATCGGGGCGATAGAAAATTACAATTCAAATTTACCATCAGTGATGGATTTTATGCTCTTTGAAAACATGCCTAAGGCTCTGAGTGAAAAAGAAAGCTGGGATAAAGGGATGATCAGGATTTATGATTCTTTTACCAGTGATTTCCTGTATCCTGATATCAATAATCTTCTGGTATTCTTTGAAAACCATGATACCGAAAGATGGAATGAAATCTTTAATGCCAATCCTGATGCCTATAAAATAGCGCTTACTCTGATCTCAACAGTAAGAGGAATTCCTCAGATTTATTACGGATCAGAAATAGGAATGAGAGGAGATAAAAAGACCGGCGGCGATGCTGATATCCGCAGGGATTTTCCAGGAGGATGGAAGTCTGATACACAAAACGCTTTCAATCTATCCTCTCAAACCCCGGAGCAGAAAGAATTTTTCCGGTTTACCCAAAAAATATTAAACTGGAGAAAAAGCAAAGATGTGATTCATAATGGGAAAACTAAAAATTTTGTTCCTCAGGATGGTGTTTTTGTGTATTTCAGATATAATGAAAAAGAAAGTGTAATGGTAATCATCAACAATAATGAAAAAGATCAGACGTTAGATCTGAAAAGATTCGCAGAGTCACTTAACGGATTTACAAAAGGAAAAGAAGTCATTTCAGGAAAAGAAATTTCATTACGAAACAGTATGAACATTCCGGCAAAAACTCCATTCATCATTGAACTAGAAAAATAATTAATACATATGAAAAAACTAACGACTGCTTATACACTAATCCTTTTTTTGTTAGGATTTTCTTTACTTACAGCACAGTCGAAGACCGGATTTGAGAAAGAAAAATCGGAAATAAGTACCATGCTTGATACCTTCAATGCAGCTGCGGCAAAGGCAGATTATAATGCCTATTTTAATCTATTTGCGGATGAATCTACCTTCATCGGGACAGATGCTACCGAAATCTGGGATAAAAAAGCATTTATGGTGTGGGCAAAACCTTATTTTGACAAAAAGAAAACCTGGAACTTTAAAGCCCTTAAAAGAAATATTTATTTCAGTAAAGATGGAAAACTAGCATGGTTTGACGAATTGCTGGATACCCAGATGAAGATCTTCAGAGGTTCCGGAGTGGTAGAGAATATCAACGGGAGCTGGAAGGTAAAACAATATGTTCTTTCTATGACGGTTCCTAATGAGGTTGTTGATAAAGTAGTTACTGAAAAAGCACCTATTGAAGATGCATTAATTCAAAAGCTGAAATCATAATGGCGGAAATGTTAGGAAAATATGGTGCAGGTCCATTTGGAAGAAGAAAAAAGCCGGATTTATCCATTCTTCAGATTATCAATATGAGCATGGGATTTCTGGGAATTCAGATGGCATTCGGATTACAGAATGGAAATGCAAGCCGCATTCTGGGTAATTTAGGAGCAGATGTTCATGAATTATCCTGGTTCTGGCTGGTGGCTCCCATTACAGGTCTGATCATTCAGCCTATCATCGGCCATATGGGTGATAATACATGGAGTCCGTTAGGAAGAAGAAAGCCTTATTTCCTGATTGGAGCCGTCTTGTGTGCGATAGGATTGGTTTTACTTCCGAATGCAGCTTCTGTTACTCAGATGTTTGCTGCCAATGCGCTTTTGTTAGCCGTAATATTCCTCGCCATGATGGATGCTTCAGTGAATATTGCCATGGAACCTTTTAGGGCTTTGGTGGGGGATATGCTCCCGAAACATCAGGGAACAATAGGATTCTCGGTGCAAACCATTCTGATAGGAATCGGAGCGGTATTAGGATCATATCTCCCGGATTGGTTAACAAAAATGGGGATTTCCAATGAAGCACCGGCAGGATTTGTTGCGGATAATGTGATTTATTCCTTTTATATCGGTGCAGCATTGCTTATTATATCTATTCTGTATACCATCATCACAACCAGAGAATATTCTCCACAGGAATTTGCTGATTTTGAAGATGGGAAAGAAGTAGAAAAACAGGAATCTAAGTTTTCAGATATTTTCAAAGACTTTGCAGCAATCCCGTCGCAGATGAAAAAGCTGGGAATTGTTCAGTTCTTTTCATGGTTTGCCTTATTTACAATGTGGGTATTCACAACCAGCGCGCTGGCCACCCATCACTTTGGGCTTTCGCCGGAGGATACCCATTCCAAAGCATTTAATGATGCAGGAGATCTCACCGGAAAACTTTTTGGAATGTACAATCTCTGGGCAATTCCGTTTGCCTTTTTATTGACACCCATTGCTAAACTGATCGGTAAAAAACAGACACACGCTTTAGCTTTATTGTGTGGAGGATTGGGACTGGTTTCAATGTATTTCATTAAAGATGTCAATAATTTATGGATCTCTATGATCGGATTAGGCTTTGCCTGGGCAAGTATTTTGGCTATGCCTTATGCCATGCTTATTGAGGTCATTCCACAAAGAAAAATGGGCGTTTATATGGGAATATTCAACTTATTTATTGTAATTCCGCAGATTATCAATGGTTTGTTCGGAGGTCCTGTCGTAAGCGGAATTTTTGGAAAGCAGGCCATGGATTATGTGGTAGTAGGAGGTGTTTGTATGCTCATTGGGGCCATAGTGACTATGATCTTTATTAAATCTGAAGATGAAACGCCTAAGGAAATTGAAGAAGAAATCAAGCAGGTGCATTTTTAAGAATTAAATAATTTTAAATATCAATAGGAGCTGGCTTTAGCCCGCTTTCTCTTTTAAGTATTCATCAATTGGCTTTAGCCAAAATTTATTATTTTTGTTAATGAGGGAAAATTAAAATTATTTATTATGACTGAAGAAGAGTTACTTGAATACGATAAACATGTAGATTTCTATTATACAAATATCATCAACTCATTGATTCTTTATACCTATAATGTAGATCAGTTGGATGAAATGGCACCCATTTTAATAGATCCATTAGCGGAATTGTACGAAGAACTTGATTATGCATTCATTCCTGTTTTATTTGAAACTGTTTTTAGAAATAAACGGATTAATGAGCCATTCAAAGAGGATTTACTACAATTTAAAAATAATGTAGAGGATATTCCTGTAGAAATATGGGATTGGGATTTCTTAGACCAGCATGAAACATGGAAAAATATAAGACTTGAAGCCGAATTACTTTTAAATAAACTCAATATAGAAACAAGAATTTATAATACAGACTATACTACAATTCTTTTAAAAAATAAGAAGTAATAAATAATTCAATAGGAGCTGGCTTTAGCCCGCTTTTCCTTTAAGCACTCATCAATTGGCTTTAGCCAAAACTTAATATTTATCCTTCATATATTTATTTGTTTTTGACCTTCAGAATATAATGATCTCCCGCAGATTTTCACAGATAACACAGATGTTTTGCGCTTATTCATACAATTGGTATAATCCATCATTTTTAGAAGAAAAAAATACGGCATAAAATTTTATCGCAGATAAATCCTTGCGCTTTAAAACATTGTAAAAGATAAAAAATCGCGTCTTTGCGTATTTTTCCTGGCTTCCGCAACACTTTTCCTGTTTTGCATTTTTGCTGTTTTACCTTGCCAGATTTCCTTTCTTAACCTACATCAACTATTTAAACATCTGCATGCCGTACATTTGTATCATAAATAATCACAGAAATGAAAACAGTATATCATAAAGCAGATTCAAGAGGCCATGCCAACCATGGATGGTTAAATTCTTATCATACATTCAGTTTTGCCAACTATCAAAACAGAGACAGAACGCATTTTGGAGTTTTAAGAGTATTAAATGATGACACCGTTTCTCAGGGTATGGGCTTCGGGACACGCCCGCACAAGGACATGGAAATTATTTCAATTCCTTTGGAAGGAGATCTGGAACATAAAGATTCCATGGGAACTACTGCGGTGATCAGAAAAGGAGAAATCCAGGTAATGAGCGCCGGAACCGGTGTTATGCACAGCGAGTACAATAAAAATAAAGATGAGGAAGTAAAATTCCTTCAGATATGGGTTTTCCCGAAAGAGCTTAATGTTGAACCAAGATACGACCAGAAAAGCATTAAAGAAGGAGAAAAAATCAACGGATTCCAACAGATTTTATCTCCCAATAAAAATGATGACGGAGTCTGGATACATCAGGATGCATGGTTTAATCTGGCCAACTTTAAAAAAGGAAACGGTAAAAATTATATGCTCAACAAAAAAGGAAACGGAGTGTATGCATTTGTTCTGAAAGGAAGTGCGAAAATAGGAGACCGTGTTCTGAACGAAAGAGACGGATTGGGAATCTGGGACACTCAGAGCTTTAATATAGAAGCTGTGGAAGACACTGAAGTATTATTAATGGAAGTACCGATGGAACTGCCCTCTTATCTTAAATAAAAAACTAAATTTGTAATCTTAAAAATAAACCTCACATATGAAAATTTTAGCAATAGCAGGAAGTAACTCAGAAGTTTCAATGAACAAACAGTTGGTAGCTTATGCATCAACATTATTCGAAAATGCAGAAGTAGAAGTGATCGATTTAAATCCTTTCGAAATGCCTATCTACAAACATGAAAGAGAACTTGCTAATGGGGTTCCTCAGGAAGCTCATGATTTCGCAGCAAAAATTGACGGAGCTGACGTATTACTGGTTTCTTTGGGAGAGCACAACGGAACGTATTCTACAGCATTCAAAAATGTGTTCGACTGGGTATCCAGAATCAAAGACAGAACAGTTTGGAATGAAGTGCCAATGCTATTGATGTCTACATCTCCGGGAGGCAGAGGTGGAGCAGGAGTTTTGGAAGCTGCATCAAAGCGTTTTCCTTTCCACGGAGGAAATGTGGTGGATACTTTTTCACTTCCTTTCTTCAATGATAACTTTGATAAAGAAACTCAGAAAATTTCTAATGAAGAGAAAATCAATGAATTAAAAGAGAAAATTAAAAAGATTTCGGCTATTGAAACGATCCTTGAAAAATAGAATTTGAATATTCATTTAAAATTACTATTTTTGCAAAAAGAAAAGAGATGAAAATTCAGACCTCCTATAAACAATGTTTTTCTCATAAAGGGAAAGTTGTGGACTCTGAAATTCTGAGATAAAATAACGGCCGATAATCTGAAAAGATTGTCGGCTTTTTTGTTTTCTAAAATTGAGTATAAAAGTAAATATGTAATATACCAATTTATCAATGTACCAGTCTAACAATTCAGCGTATTGCTACATTAATTAGATTATTACATTGTTAGATTATTATAAATTATTAGACATGAGCAACACTTACAAATCAGCAGGAGTAGACAAAGAAGAAGGATACAAAACGGTTGACAAGATCAAAAAAGCGGTCGGTGAAACCCACAATTCCAATGTACTGAACCACTTGGGAAGTTTTGGTGCTTTCTATGAAATCGGCGGATACAAAAATCCGGTTCTTGTATCAGGAACAGATGGAGTAGGAACCAAGCTGAAAGTAGCTTTAGATACCAAAAAATATGATTCTATCGGCGTAGATTGTTTCGCAATGTGTGCCAACGATATTCTTTGTCATGGTGCTAAACCATTATTCTTCTTAGATTATCTGGCTTGCGGAAAGCTTGATTCAGAAATTGCTGCAGAAATTGTTCTGGGAATGGTGGAAGCTTGTAAGGATAATAACTGTGCACTGATTGGTGGAGAAACGGCTGAAATGCCGGGAATGTACCAGCCTGGAGATTATGATGTTGCAGGATTCTGTGTAGGGATCGTAGAAAAAGATCAGATTATTGATGGTTCTACCATTAAGGCAGGTAATAAAATCATTGCATTACCAAGCTCAGGATTCCACTCAAACGGATTCTCTTTAGTAAGAAAAGTATTCCCGAACTTTGAAGAAGAGTTTGAAGGAAAACCATTATATGAAACCCTTTTAGTTCCTACAAGACTGTATTATAAAGATATTCATAAAGTATTGGAAGAAGTGAAAGTAAGCGGAATTGCTCACATTACAGGAGGTGGTCTTTACGAAAACGTTCCAAGAATTATTCCTGAAGGTCTTTGTGCATCTATTGACGGATCCAAAATCAGAATTCCTAGTGTAATGCTTGAACTTGAAAAAAGAGGTGGAGTAACACGTGAGGAAATGTACGGAACATTCAATATGGGAGTAGGAATGATCGTTGTAGTAGATGCTGAACATGCAGAAAAAGTGTTACATCTTTTAGATGATGCTTACGAAATCGGAGAAATCACTGAAGGAGCAGAGAAAATCAATTTATCACTATAATAATATAACAATGTACGGTGTACCAATTAAAATCATTGTTATATTGCTGGACTGCTACATTGTTACATTCAAAATATGAAGAACATCGTTGTACTCGTATCCGGTTCAGGAACCAATCTGCAGAGGATCATTGATACTATTGACTCAGGAGAAATCCGGAATGCAAAAGTAACTCTGGTGGTAGCTGACAGAGAATGTTTCGGATTGGAAAGAGCAAAGAATCACAATATAGAAAACATACTCATTCCGAGAGGAAAGAACTTCAGCAGCGAATTGGCCAAAGTAATCCCTGAAAATACAGACCTTATTGTATTGGCAGGGTTCTTATCCATTTTAAAATCTGAATTCTGTGAAAACTGGAATGGTAAAATAATCAATATTCACCCTGCTTTGCTTCCGAAATTCGGAGGAAAAGGAATGTGGGGAATGAACGTTCACAATGCAGTCATTGAAGCCAAAGAAGTAGAGAGTGGGGCGACTGTACATTTTGTAACGCCGGGCATTGATGAAGGAGAAGCTATTCTTCAGAAATCTTTTGAAGTGACAGCAGATGATACTCCTGAAACACTGGCTCAGAAAGTTCACCAGATTGAATATGAAATTTTCCCGATAGCAATTAATAAGGTTCTGGGAAACTAATAAATATAACAATGTACCAGTGTAGCAATTTACCAATGTTGAAGGTATCGTTACATTGCCAGACTGATACATTGCTGCATTATCAGAAAATCTAAGTAAAAAATAAAAGTAAGTCCGGAGGTGAAAGACCCGGGCACAGTTTGAAATAGCTGTAAAAAGTAAAAAATTGAAAGTAAAATGAGTAAAAAGAGAGTTTTAATCAGTGTTTCTGACAAAAGTGGATTAATAGAATTCGCGCAGTTTTTGGAAGCTCAGAATTATGAGTTGATCTCCACAGGAGGAACGTTCAAACATTTGAAAGACGCTGGTTTAAATCCTATTCAGATTGATGAGGTAACCAATTTCCCTGAAATGTTGGATGGTAGAGTGAAAACTTTACACCCGAAAGTTCACGGTGGACTGTTAGCCGTTCGTAACAACGAAGAGCACATGAAAACCGTTCAGGAGCACGGAATTGGTCTGATTGACATGGTAATCGTAAACCTTTACCCCTTCTTCGAGAATGTAAACAAAGACATTTCTTTACATGAGAAAGTAGAGTTTATCGACATCGGTGGTCCGTCAATGCTTCGTTCCGCCGCTAAAAACTTTGATTCCGTAACAGTAATTACTGATGTTGAGGATTATGCAGCAGTGAAAATTGAAATGGAGCAAAACGGAGATACTTACATTGAAACCCGTAAAAAACTTGCAGGAAAGGTATTTAATCTTACTTCTGCTTATGATGCAGCCATTTCAAGAATGCTTTTAGACGAAGAATATCCTGCTTATCTGAATGCTTCTTACAAAAAAGTTGCTGACTTAAGATATGGGGAAAACCCTCACCAGACAGCAGCTTACTATGTTTCTACTTTCGAGAACGGGGCTATGAAAGACTTCGAGCAGCTTGGAGGTAAAGAACTTTCTTTCAATAACCTTCGTGATATGGACCTTTGCTGGAAAGTAGTAAACGAGTTCAAAGAAGAAATGGCTTGCTGTGCTGTAAAACACTCTACACCTTGTGGTGTGGCGATCGGGACTTCAGCATTGGAGACCTATCAGAAAACATTCGAATGTGATCCGGTTTCCATCTTTGGCGGAATTGTTGCAATGAACTATAAAATTGATGCAGCAACAGCTGAAGAGCTGAACAAAACATTCCTTGAGATTGTGATGGCTCCTGAATTCGATGAAGAAGCTCTTGAAATTTTAAGAAAAAAGAAAAACCTGAGAATCATCAGAATCGTAAACCCTGTTTCTGACAAGCAGACATGGGTGAAGGTAGACGGTGGTATTCTGGTACAGGATAATGACACCCACTTCTCTGACGATATTAAAGTAGTTACTGAAGTACAGCCTACAGAAGAACAGAAAAAAGCATTACTTTTCTCACAGAGAGTAGTAAAATATGTGAAGTCAAATGCAATCGTAGTTTCCAACGGAATTCAGGCATTCGGTATAGGTGGCGGACAGGTAAACAGAATCTGGGCAACGCAGCAGGCTATCGAAAGAGCTAAAGAAAAATTCTCCGGAGATCTTGTACTGGCTTCAGATGCATTTTTCCCTTTCCGTGATGTGGTAGATTTCTGCGCTCAGGAAGGTATCAAGGCGATTCTTCAGCCAGGTGGAAGCGTAAAAGATCAGGATAGTATAGAGGCTGCCAATGAGCACAAAATCCCGATGATGTTTACAGGTGTCAGACACTTTTTCCACTAATTAAAATAGAATTAAAAAATAATCAGGGATTGTATTTTTAGCATTCAAAATTATATATTTGTAAATTAAGACTAGATAATAAATAAAGTATGAGAATATTAATCATAGGTGAAGGCGGTAGAGAATCTGCTTTAGCGGCAAAGCTTCAGAATGACCCGAGAATTTCTAAAATGTTTTTTGCCAACGGGAATGCTACTACCGATGTAATAGGGAAAAATGTTCATTTATCAGAAATCAAAGAACTTAGAGATTTCGCTATTAAAGAAAAGATTGATCTTACGATTGTAGGTCCTGAGGCACCGCTTGTAGCGGGTATCAAGGACGAGTTTAAAAAGCACGATCTTAAAGTTTTCGGTCCTACCCAGAAAGTGGCAAGCCTTGAAGGAAGTAAAGCTTTCTCTAAGAAATTTATGCAGACCTATGATATCAAAACAGCTAAAGCTGTAGTATTTGATTCATATAACGAAGCGATAGAATATGTAAAGACACAGCAGTATCCTTTAGTAGTTAAAGCAAGTGGTTTAGCTGGCGGGAAAGGTGTTGTTATTTGTGATACCCTTGAAGAAGCTGAAGCTACGATTCATGATTTTATGATCAGAAGAATCTATGGAGATGCAGGTATCCGTTTAGTTATTGAAGAATATTTACAAGGTTTTGAAGCGTCTATTATTGCTTTCTCTAATGGTGAAAAACTATTCCCGTGTGTTGCAGCAAAAGACTATAAAAAAGCAGGAAACGGAGATACAGGACCTAATACAGGAGGTATGGGGTCAGTAGCACCAAGCCCGGAATTTACTCAGGAACACTATGCAGATTTTGAAAAAAATATTTTAGAGCCTACTGTGAAAGGGCTGAAAGCTGAAGGTTTCGGATTTAAAGGGATCATCTTCTTCGGATTGATGGTAACTAAAAACGGAGCTTACCTTCTTGAGTACAACATGAGATTCGGAGATCCTGAAACACAGGTATTGATGGCTCTTTTGGAAAACAATCTTTTGGATGTGATTCAGGACTGTATGGATGGTAAAGATATCGAGCTTAAATTCAAAGACGAAAAAGCTGTTTGTCTGGTAATGTGCTCAGGAGGATATCCTAGAAACATCGAAACAGGCTTCGAAATTACAGGAGAAGATAAGTTGAAACATAGTAAACTATTATATGCAGGTGCCATCAGCAAAGGTGATAAAGTGGTTTCCAATGGTGGTAGAGTACTGAACATTGTGGCTACAGGAACTACCTATGAAGATGCCCGCAAAAAAGTATACGAAGACGCAGCTCACGTACATTTCGATTACGGCTTCTACAGAGAAGACATCGGAAAGTTTTAATAAAAATCACGAAAAAAGATTTGGAGTCATTCCAAGTCTTTTTTTGTAAAGCAGTTAATAATTAGAAGTTAGAAGCTAGAGGTTAAACGTGAGTTGGGTAAAGGTTAATTTGGAGTGCTCTCCAAGCCATCAGCCATCAGCGAGCCGCCATAAGCTCTATCATTTATCAATCATCATTTATCAATTATCAAAAATGAACAACGGTATTATTATTTTAGATTTCGGATCCCAGTACAACCAGCTTATCGGAAGAAGAATCCGTGAGATGGGGGTATACTCTGAGATCTTGCCTTACAATACACCATTACAAGATATTTTAGCAAAACAGCCAAAAGGAATCATCCTTTCCGGTGGACCAAGCTCTGTGAATGCAGAAAATGCCCAGCTGGTTGAAAAAGAATTATACGAGCAGGGAGTTCCCGTACTGGGAATCTGCTACGGAATGCAGATGACTGCCCACCTTTTGGGAGGTAAAGTAAACAAAGGAGAAAAAGGAGAATACGGGAAAGCAAACCTTGATATCGTTAAAGAAAGTTCTCTATTAAAAGGAGTAACTCAGAATTCTGTAGTTTGGATGAGTCACTTTGACGAAGTAGGAGAATTGCCTGCAGGTTTTGAATTAAATGCAAAATCAGGTGTTATTGCTTCTATCTCCAATGAAGACAAAAAAATCTTCTGCGTTCAGTTCCACCCGGAGGTTTCTCACACAGAAGAAGGAGCAAAGATGCTTGAAAATTTCGTTTTCGGAATCTGTAACGCAGAGAAAAACTGGAAACTTACCAACTATATTGAAAAAACAGTTGAGGAAATCCGTGAGAAAGTAGGAGACAACAAAGTAATCCTTGGTCTTTCGGGAGGAGTAGACTCTTCTGTAGCGGCTGTTTTGATCCACAAAGCGATCGGTGATCAGTTGACTTGTATTTTCGTAGATACGGGATTATTGAGAAAAGATGAGGGCAAGAAAGTAATGGATCAGTATGGAGAGCATTTCCACATGAACATTAAAATGGTGGATGCCAAAGAAAGATTCCTTTCAAAACTAGCTGGAGTAGATGATCCTGAAGCCAAAAGAAAGATTATCGGAAACGAATTTATTCACGTATTTGATGAAGAATCTCACAAAATTGAAGGTGCTAAATTCTTAGCTCAAGGAACCATTTATCCTGACGTTATTGAAAGCCAGTCTGTAAACGGACCGTCTGCAGTGATCAAGTCTCACCATAATGTAGGGGGACTTCCAGAAGATATGGAATTCGAATTACTGGAGCCGTTAAGAGAGCTTTTCAAAGATGAAGTAAGAAAAGTAGGTGAAGAACTGGGAATTCCTCATCACCTTGTATACAGACACCCTTTCCCTGGTCCCGGATTAGGAATCAGAGTGTTGGGAGCTGTAGATGCTGAGAAAGTAAGAATCCTTCAGGAGGCAGATGATATCTTCATCGAGGAATTATACAAAAATGACCTTTACGAAAAAGTATCTCAGGCATTTGTAGTACTTCTACCTGTAAAATCTGTAGGAGTAATGGGTGACGAAAGAACTTATGAATACACAGCTGTAGTTCGTTCTGCTAATACAATCGACTTTATGACGGCAACATGGAGCAGACTTCCTTACGAGTTCCTGGATACCGTTTCCAGCAGAATTATCAACGAAGTAAGAGGAATCAACAGAGTTGCCTACGATATTTCAAGCAAACCACCTGCAACTATTGAGTGGGAATAATATTTGCCTTGAATTTACAATATAAATCCTGCCCTTTTTGGGTGGGATTTTTTTGTTTATGTTGGAAAGTTTGCTTCTTTTCCCTAAATTTAAGTAAAATTACATCAAATGCAAATAGAAACAAGAAACCTGACTCTTCAGGACTATGATGAACTGGCGGAAACGATGAAAAGGGCCTACCCGCAAATGTCGGAATCTATCTGGTCCAAAAAAAGTATTGATAAACTGACGAAAATATTCCCTAACGGACAAATCTGTATCACGGTAGACGGTAAACTGGCTGCTGTAGCACTTTCCATTATTGTTAATTATGAAGAATTCGGGGATGATCATACCTATAGCGATATTACGGGGAATTATACCTTCAATACCCATTCTTCAACAGGAAATGTGCTATATGGAATTGAAGTTTTCGTAGACCCTGAATTCCGTGAGCTGCGGTTGGGAAGAAGGCTTTATGACGCACGAAAAGAACTTTGCGAACAGTTAAACTTAAAATCCATTATCCTTGGCGGAAGAATTCCGAGCTATCACAAATACAGCCATGAACTTTCTCCCAGGGAATATATACGGAAAGTGAGAGACAAGGAAATCTATGATCCGGTACTGTCTTTCCAGCTTTCCAATAATTTTTTGCCGATCAGGGTGCTGAAAAAATACCTTCCGGAAGATGAAGCCTCCAAAGAAAATGCAGTGCTTTTACAATGGAACAATATCTATTACAGCAAAAGACCGAATACCATGCAGGACAGCATTATCCGCCTTGGATTGGTACAGTGGCAGATGAGGCATTTCAAGGATATAGATGCCTTTTATGAGCAGGTAGAATTCTTCGTGAATGTGATGGGGGATTACAAATCAGATTTTGTGTTGTTCCCGGAACTGTTCAACACTCCTTTGCTGGCCCCTTTCAACAATCTTTCGGAAAGAGACAGTATGATAGAGCTGGCGAAACTTACAGAGCAGATCAAGAATAAAATTTCTGAGCTGGCAATCAGCTACAATGTGAATATTATTTCCGGAAGTATGCCTGTCTTTGAAAACAATGAACTGTATAATGTAAGCTACCTTCTTCACCGCGACGGACGTATGGATGAATACAGAAAAATCCATATTACCCCGAATGAAAAGAGATATTATGGGATGAAAGGCGGAAATGAAATCAAAGTTTTCGATACGGACTGCGGTAAAATAGGGCTTGTGATCTGCTATGACGTAGAATTCCCGGAATTACCAAGAATTTTAGCCGATCAGGGGATGAAGATCCTGTTTGTTCCTTATCTGACAGATACTCAGAATGCCTATATGAGAGTACGCCACTGTGCCGCTGCACGAGCCATAGAAAATGAATGTTATGTTGCCATTGCCGGATGTGTAGGAAACCTTCCTAAGGTAAACAATATGGATATCCAGTTTGGCCAGGCTGCTGTATTTACTCCTTCCGATTTTGCCTTCCCATCCAATGCCGTAAAAGGAGAAGCCACACCCAATACAGAAATGACTTTAATTGTAGATGTAGATTTAAATTTATTGAAAGATCTTCACCACAACGGTTCTGTGCAGGTAATGAAAGACCGCCGTAAAGATCTGTATGAGACTTATCTTAAATAACAAAACAGAATGCAATTGCATTCTGTTTTTATTTTTTACCTAAAATTTTTAAAATATATTAAACGTACTGAGGACAAACTACCGCAGGACAAATCAGTCTTGGGCATCTTGGTCTTCCATCAGTAGGACAGCATTCGTTAGAGCAATTTGGAATAATGATACCGCTAAGACCGCTTCCTGCGATTCCTTTTAATTGCTCTCTTGAAAGTTTGTTGTTACGTAAATTTTTCATGTTTTAATACTTTTAGTTTGTTAATTTGTACATTGTAAATATATTAATTTTTATAATATATGATATTTTTTTATTGATATTGGTGTATTTTATTCTTTAAAATACTGATTATGTGTTATTATTTTTTTAATTTTTATTCTGCAATGTGTTATAATAATTCTTTTTCATAAAGGAACAGTTTTTGGAGTACATTGCACCTACTATTAATACACTATGTTTGACAAGCCGCAAAGAAAACTGAAAAGATCCGCGAGACTGATTTCCGTATTAAGTAAATATGGATTTAAAGACCTTCTGGCGAGAATGAACGGAGGAAATAAGCAGGAGGAAGCTTCGGGCAGTTCGGATGAAATCATTTCAAAAGGAACCGTTTATGAAAGAATAAGACTGGCTCTTGAAGAGCTGGGGCCTACCTTTGTGAAGCTCGGTCAGACATTCAGTAACAGGGAAGATCTGTTACCGCCGGAACTGATTCAGGAGCTGCAGAAACTCCAGGATAAAGTGGAAACAGTAGATATGAATGTGGAAGAAGCGCTGGAAAGTGAGTTCAATATTTCTGTCAAGGATTATTTCCGAGAAATTCAGAAGGAACCTTTGGCTACAGCTTCCATTGCACAGGTTTATAAAGGGATTTTGCTAGATGGCAGTCCGGTGATATTGAAATTGAGAAAGCCCAATGTGCAGTCTGTTATTGAAGATGATCTGCTCTTGATCAAAGACATTGAAAAGCTGATATCAGCCTATTCGGAAATCGGAGAAAAGCTGAATCTGAAGCAGGCCATTTCCACGTTTGAAAAATCTTTATTGGAGGAAGTTTCCCTCATCAATGAAAAAAACAATATCCAGCAGTTCAGGCTTAATTTTAAAAATAATAAAGAAACCTATGTTCCTAAAGTTTACGAAGAATTTTCCAATAACAATATTCTTTGTATGGAATTCATTGATGGGATAAAAGTTACCGATAAATCAATTCTTCTGGCAAATGATATTGATCCTGTAAAAGTTTCTGAAGCAGGCTTAAGGTTGTTTGTATCACAGATTTTGGACTACGGATTCTTTCACGCCGATCCCCATGCCGGAAATATTTTGGTAAAAAAGGATGGTAAAATTGTTTTTATTGATTTCGGAGCAGTAGGAAAAATTCAACCTAACGATAAAGAAATTCTTGAAAATCTTATTGTCAGTTTTGTGGCCAAAAATTCCCATAAAATAGTCCGTTCACTCAAGAAAATGGCTATAAGCTATGAAATACCTGACGAAAGGCGGTTTGAAAATGATGTGGAAGATATTCTGAATTTTGTTCACAGTTCGTCATTACAGGATATCAATGTTCAGGTAATCATCAACAAGATGAAAGATATTCTGAAAGACAACAGGCTCTATATGCCGGATTATTTTTATCTTTTATTTAAAGGAATCAGCCTGATAGAGGGGGTTGGTAGAAGTATTAATCCTGATCTCGATATTGTTAAAAGTCTTCATCCCTACACCAAAAAGATTTTCACGAAGAAAATCAGTCCGAAGAACCTTTTAAAAACAGGAATGGACCGGATGATGAATTTCACTGATAACGTAGATGAAATCCCGAAAGAACTCCGTTCTGTTCTTCAAAAACTGGATGAAAATAAATTTACCGTTTCCAGCGAGATTAAAAATATTGAGAAAACCAACCAACTGATCAAATCCAGTGTGGTGAATCTGATTCTGGCGATGGTCCTGGGTGCCAATATCATTGCAACGGCAATTTTTTTTTCTTCGGAATCCGGCCCGAGAATAGGAGAGCTGTCTCTGGTAGCGGTTTTGGGCTTTATCTTTTCAATCTTCTTAGTTATAATTTTACTGCTGAGAGTAACCAGAAAATAAGCGTATTTTAAAAACTAATTATCCACCCAAAATTCGCATCTATTAAGATAATGGTATTAATATTATCAATGAAAGTGTTAAGGTGAATTGAATAAAATAGCTGGATGTTGGAAGAGGAAGAAATGACTTTGAATAATTAAATCATAAATTCAAAAATTTAAACAGGTCAGCTGATAATCTTCCGGCTTCAAGCCTCCTGCTTCCATACTAAAAAATTAAATACCTATCTTTGCAAAATGGAAAAACTCACTTTTGCAGATTTTGACCTGCCGGTTAAAATTCTTGATGTTTTAGCGGATCTGGAATTATTTGAACCTACCCCAATTCAGGAGAAGAGCTTGAAACCCATTCTTTCAGGAAGAGATGTAATGGGAATTGCACAGACCGGAACCGGAAAAACATTAGCCTATCTTTTACCCGTTCTGAAAACATGGAAATACAGCAAAACAGGAAATCCAACTGTTTTGGTGCTGGTTCCTACAAGAGAACTGGTAGTGCAGGTAACTGAAATTCTTGAGAAACTGACAGAAAATATTACGGCAAGAGTAATCGGAGTTTATGGTGGAAAGAATATCAATACCCAAAAATTACTGTTCAATGACGGTTGTGATATTCTGGTAGGGACACCTGGTAGAGTGATGGATCTTTCCATAGACAATGCTATTTCCCTGAAAGAAGTCCAGAAGCTGATCATTGATGAGTTTGATGAAATGCTTAACTTAGGCTTCAGACCACAGCTGACCCACATTTTTGAAATGATGAAAGAGAAGAGACAGAATATCCTTTTCTCTGCAACCATGACAGAAGCGGTAGATGAAATGCTGGATGTCTATTTTGCCAATCCGGTAGAGATTTCATTGGCCAAATCAGGAACGCCGCTTGAAAAAATTGAACAGATCGGGTACAAGGTTGAAAACTTTAATACCAAAATCAATTTGCTTGAACATTTGTTGAAGAATGATGCAGATATGTCCAAGATATTGATTTTTAACAACAATAAGAAGCATGCCGATTTGCTTTTTACTAAAATTGATGAGCTTTTCCCTGAGCAGTTTGACGTGATCCACTCGAACAAATCGCAGAACTACAGATTAAAAGCGATGAAAAGGTTCGAAAACGAAGAGATCAGAGGTCTGATTACCACCGATGTAATGGCAAGAGGTCTTGATATTTCAAATATTACACACGTAATCAATTTCGAAACACCTGATATTCCTGAGCAGTATATCCACAGGATCGGTAGAACCGGTAGAGCAGATAAAGAAGGAAAAGCTTTGGTTTTTGTTACTAAAAAAGAAGAACCTTTGATTCTTGATATTGAGCTGTTAATGGATAAAGAGTTAAAATTTAATGAATTCCCGGAAGGCGTTAAGATCAATCCTAACAAAATAGCTTCTGAAAAAGATGAAGTCGTGATGAAAAATCCTGCACAGGTAAAACTGAATGAAGGAGGAGGAGCATTCCACGAGAAGAAAGCTAAAAACACTAAAGAAAACTGGGGGGGACCTTCAAAAAGAAAGGCGCCTAAGAAGTTTGGAGCGAACAGAGCTCAGCAGAAAGCAAAATCTAAATCAAAAAGAAAGAAATAAAATAAAAAACGATTCCCATATCAGGAATCGTTTTTTTATGATTTTAATTATCTTCATCATCTTCATCCAAAAAGTCCAGTTCGTCGTCTCTTTGAACATAATCAGGTGATATACCGGGAGGATTGAATAGTCCCCACTCATCAACAATATAATGCTTTGGATTAAATCCGGCAACCCAGTCAATAAATAAAAGACGAAAGTCTTCTATCTGGTTGCGGATAATCTTATAATATTTGGCATCAGAAAATCCTAAAAATTCAAGCTGATGACCACTCACCATAATCTCACGTGCTGCTTTTCGGATTATTGCTGCATTTTCCATTTTAATATCATACAGCTTCACGGCTTCAGCACCTGAAATTTTAGCCTGAATTACCATGATATCTTCTAATAAATTAGATTTCAGATGTTGGAGATAATCATTATCGTCAGGAAGAGATCTGTAATAATCCGCAATGTTTTGTAGATCTCTTCAGCCTTTTTATAAATAGGTAAATTCCGGTGTTCTTTCATTTATTTCAGATATGGTGTAATCACCTTCGTCCAGATTTTATATCCTTCAGGCTTAAAGTGAAGCATATCCTCCACAAAAATATCTTTTCTTACATTTCCGTTAGCATCTTCCATGGCTTTTGTAATGTCAATGAATTCAGCATTAGGTTGCTTTTTCATGAAGGCAGCGATCTTTTTATTGGCAACTTTCATCTGCGGCCAGATCACTTCTCTGCTTGGCGAATACTTGATTGAGATATAATCTACTTCAATATCAGGAAATCTTTCACGTATTTTTTTGTAAAAAGTTTTATATCGGTCTACAACCACTTTTGCTTTCAGCTGATGATTGTCTGCAAAATCGTTTTCCCCGCAGTAAACAACAATCTGCTTAGGCTGATAAGGTGCTAAAAGATCATCAGCAAAATAATTGAGGTCAGTAAGTCTTGAACCACCAAATCCCCTGTTGATAATTGTTTTGCCGGGAAAATAATCTGCTACGTCAGTCCATTTGGTAAAAGAGGAGCTTCCGATGAAAAGAATGGCATCTTTGGGTGGAGGGTTTTGCTGGTCCTGTTTTTTAAACTCCTGGATGTCCTGCCAGTACATCGGTTTTTTCTCCTGAGAAAAAGCAATAGCAAAATACAGCAATAGAAATGCTGATAGAATCTTCTTCATTATATTCAGTTTTAAATTAAGATATAAAAATAATAAAAAACTCCCGATTAGCGGGAGTTTATAATTTATCTTTTGTAGGTAACGTAAGGGACATCCGGTATTTTATCTCCATCCATATCAAAGATACCTGACTGCTGGGCAAGTTTAAGATCTTTGGCTGTCAGAATATCAACTCTGTAGTTTACTGATTCTTCATCACCAAGTTTAATTCCAATAATTTTTGAATCAGCATCGTAGGTGAATCTTCCTTCAGTTTTTGGCGATGGGGTACAGTTTGCACCTTCTCCCGTATACGCTGTATAGCTTACATAATAATCTGTTCTGAAGAAAAGAGTATTTTTAGCTGCACATCCTGTTAAAGTTTCAGTATAAAGCACTGTTTTATTATCTTTTCCGGAAATTACTTCCCTTTTAACTTCCTTCCAGTCTCCCTTCATGATTTCCATATCATAAGCTTCGAGATTGTCATCTTTACAAGAAGTAAGCGCCAGGGCAGAAAAGGCAAATAAAAGTAGCTGTTTTTTCATTTTCACAAATTTAAGAATATGCTAAAATATAAATAAATTTGAAATATTTGTAATGAAATAACGATTTTTTAAACAAATGTTTGTAAATTAAATAATTTTATAGAGGTTGCAATGCAGGATGCGGGTTTCGGGTTGTCTATTTTCAGTTTATAAATTAAACACTTTCATGCGAACCTCGAACTCAAATCCGCACATCGCACCCCGAAACCCGTACCCCGGATCCTTTTAATAGCTCATCTCTACAATCTTATAAGCGTCCTGTGGAGTCAGTTTTTTATACTCACCAAGCCCCAGCCAGTTTCTGTCTGTAAAAGCTTTTTCAACCTTTTCGGCTGTTCCTTTAAAGTCTTCTGTGTATTCAGAAAGTCTGGTTTTGATATGAAGGCTGTGGAAGAATTCTTCCAGTTTTTTGATACCCAGTTCTGCTTTTTCTTCTACAGTTCCGTCTTTGATTCCCCAAACTCTTTCTGCATACTGAGCCAGCTTTCCTTTTTTATCCTCAAAATTGTAACGGTAGTGAGACGGAGCAATAATGGCCAGTGTTCTGGCATGATCAATACCAAAATAAGCCGTCAGTTCGTGACCCATTGCATGTACTGCCCAGTCGGTAATCACTCCTTTCTGGATCAGTCCGTTCAAAGCCATTGTACAGCACCACATAAAGTTTCCGGCAGCATCGTAGTTGAAGTCATCAGCCAATACTTTAGGAGCCGTTTCCTGAAGACTGATCAGGATGCTTTCTGCAATTCTTTCCTGAAGGTCAGCCGAAGATGGAGCCGTCATATATTGTTCCAGAACGTGGGTATAGGCATCTGTAATTCCGTTGACAATCTGATTTTTTGGAATCGATCTGATCACTTCCGGGTCCAGTACAGAAAACTGCGGGAAAAGTCCGGGCCCTCCTGAAGACAGTTTCTCATTGGTTTCTCTTCTTGAAATCACATATCCGGAATTCATCTCAGAACCGGTTGCCGGAAGAGTCAGGATACTTCCGAAAGGCATTCCTTCGCCTTCAAAAGTCCGTACAGATTTTCTCAGGATATCCCATGGTTCACCATCATAATTGGCTGCTGCAGAAAGGAATTTCGTTCCGTCAATCACAGAGCCTCCGCCTACTGCAAGAAGGTAAGTGATGTTTTTTTCTTTAATAAAGCTTAAGGCATTCATCAGTACTTCATACTCAGGATTGGCAGGCACCCCGCCGAATTCATACACTTCATGGCCTTTCAAAGCTTCTTTTACCTGGTCGTATACACCATTGTTTTTGATGCTTCCACCACCGTAAATCATTAATATTCTTGCATCATTAGGAATTTCTTTGGAAATTTTCGCGATTTCGCCTTTTCCGAAAAGTATTTTTGTTGGGTTTTTAAACTCGAAATTAAGCATTGTTCTAAATTTATTTTAAGTCAAATGTACGGAATGAAAAAGGAAAAGTGAGTTAATGAAATTTTAAAATTGCTATCACTCAATTTTATGAAAGCTATTATTTTTTGCTTTTGAAGATTATTTTAAACTTCTGATGAAAGATAAGCTTTTGCTCTTTTTATAAAACCCTCCTTATCCTTTTTAATATCTTCCAGAAGCTTTTTACGGTCATCAGGAACAGTTAAATATTGGTCTCCCCAGAGATTAATTTCT
This sequence comes from Chryseobacterium sp., assembly GCF_041914225.1. GTDB lineage: Bacteria > Bacteroidota > Bacteroidia > Flavobacteriales > Weeksellaceae > Chryseobacterium. The sequence continues at coordinate 23,171 of NZ_JAYSDT010000013.1, read as the reverse complement.
ACAATTACGGGAATAAGATCTATTCCTTTCTGAGTCAGAAAATAAAGAATTTTCAACTTACTTTCCGGATGATTTTTTTTATCAATAATGTCATTATCCAATAAGTTCTGAAGTTTCGAGGCCAGAATATTGGTTGCTATTTTTTCTTCTGCCTTAAGAAAATCTCCGTAGGTGCATTCTTTTTTCAGCATAAGGTCCCTTATGATAAGCAGTGACCATTTGTCTCCCCACATTTCCAGAGAACAGCTGATGGGACAGTCGGATCTTTTTTTACTCATTTTGTTAATTTTAAAATAATACTTGCAAAATGAAAGTGTTTGTTTTAATTTTGCTTTTATTTTGCAAGTAAATTTAATCATAAAAATGTAATAAATCAAATGGATCACTATGACATTGCCGTAATCGGCTCAGGACCCGGAGGATATGTAGCTGCTATAAGAAGTGCCCAGCTGGGGTATAAAACAGTAATTGTAGAAAAGTATGATACATTGGGAGGAACATGTACCAATGTAGGATGTATTCCTACCAAAGCATTACTGGACAGCACCCATCATTATGCAGAAGCACACCATACATTCAATGAACATGGCATCAGGCTGGGTACAATAGAACTTGATTTCTCCCAGATGTACAGGAGGAAGGCAGATGTAGTTTCAAAAAATACTGGAGGCCTCGACTTTTTAATGAATAAAAATAAAATTACGCGGTTAAAAGGCACGGCAAGTTTTATCAATAATTCCACGATAAAAGTTGCAAACGATTCTGAAATTAAAGAAATTACGGCACAATATTATATCGTTGCGACGGGTTCAAAACCAGCAAGCATTCCCGGAGTTGAAATTGACAAACAAAGAATCATTACCTCTACGGAAGCTTTATCCCTACAGGAAAAACCGGAATCTATGGTGATTATCGGAGGAGGGGTAATAGGAGTGGAAATGGCTTCTATTTTCAACCGTATCGGGACAAAAATTACCATTCTGGAATATGCAGATCACCTGATTGCAGCAATGGATCATGAGCTTGGAAAGAGCCTGCAGAAAATCCTGAAAAAAGAAGGAGTTGATATCCGTCTCAATCAGGCGGTTTATAAAACTGAAAATGCAGGTTCTGCCGCTAAAGTGTTTTTTAAAGATCAGAACGGAACAGAAGGAGCGCTGGAAGCAGATTATGTATTGGTAGCTGTGGGAAGAAGTCCGTATGTAAAAGGTCTGGGTCTTGAAAATACAGATGTACAGCTTGATGAGAAAGGTTTTATCAGAGTAAATGAAAATAATCAGACTTCCGCATCCAATATCTATGCAATCGGAGACGTTATTGGTGGGGCAATGCTGGCTCATAAAGCTGAAGAAGAAGGTGTTTTTGTCGCTGAAACCATAAACGGACAAAACCGCCACATTCATTACAACCGCATTCCTTCAGTGGTCTATACGTGGCCTGAAGTAGCTTCGGTAGGATATACTGAAGAATACCTGAAAAAAAACAATATAGCTTACAATGTCGGAAAATTCCCGTTTTCTGCCAGCGCAAGGGCCCGCGCTTCAATGGATATGGAAGGCTTTGCTAAAGTTTTGGTAGATCCGAAATACGGAGAAGTGCTGGGAGTTCACATCATTGGTGCCCGGGCTGCTGACCTCATTGCACAAGGTGTTATTGCCCAGGAATATGAAGTAACCGCAGAAGACATGTTCCGTATTTCCTATGCCCATCCAACCTATTCTGAAACGTTGAAGGAAGCTTATCTGATAGCCTCCGGACAGGGAGCTGTTAATATATAAAAATTAAACCATTAAGGTTAAGGAAGATAAGAAGATAGTTAAGATCCATCTCTGATGGAAAAATAAAGCACATCGTTAAAAAATAGCTTTCGCTATTACCCTTAATTACTCTTAACAGCTTAAAATCTTAATGGTTTAAAATAAGATTTCAATTTTAGTATTTTTCAGAAGGATTATTTACAAAGTAGAACAGTTTTCATCTTTTGCATAAACTCCATTGCTCTTTGCCTCCAGTTTTCCGGTTTTTCTGTTGATTTTAACTAAAAAAGATTCTTTTACAGCCGGACAGCCTTTAGACTGCATCAGGTACATGGAAATATGACGGTCTTCAATTTTATAGGCTCCGGTAAAACGATTGCTCGTATCAACCGAATAACCATAGGTTTTTGCCAGTAAAATAGCTTCAGGAAGATTATCCACAGTTCCGATAAAGTCTCTTAACTGCTGTTCACTGGAAAAATAAACCGATTTTTCATTCTTACATGCAAGAATGTATGAGAAACAGTTATTACCAATACATTTCTGGAAAAAACCTCTTTCAGGAACAGGCTCATTAATCGTCATGAAGTCGGGAGCCTGGCTTTCATAGATCACAGCTTTTTCATAATCCATATCATTGCTGAGGACACGCCAGTAAGCATACTCTTTATCCGGTACAATAAACGGGTAGAGATAGTCTGTCGTATCAAGAATGTCGGGAATTTTTTTATAATCATCTGTAACCTTGATCTGGCTGTAAAGCAGATTGGAGAAGATCAGGGAAAATGTGATGATGGCTTTCATAAAGAATGTGTTTCCGGCGCAAATTTAGAAAGAGAATTATTCCAATACAATTTTATAATATCCTTTTTCGTCAGTTACATCAAAATTTATTCCTGTAAAAGTCAGCTTATTGATTTGATAGCCATCACAGCCTCCTTTAAATTCAGATGACTGGATTGAAAAATCAAGGTTTTTGATATTAGAATAAAATTTATAATTTTTTGTTCCGTTATAAGCTCCTACATTTTCCAGAATAACCTTATTGTCCGATGTTTTGCTTAGCTGTACATTCATATTATTTTCATCCTGAACCGAATAGGTGGTCAATGTCCCATTGGCAATGAGGTTTTCATTGTCAGAATTCACGAATTCAAAAATGATGGGTAATGGCGCATTGTAACAATCCTTTTCACAGGATATCAACAGAAGCGTTATCAATAAGAAAATAAAAGTTTTTTTCATAGAGTATGGATGGTCTTGAAAGTAAAATTAATCAAAATTATATTAAACCTGAGTTTTTAAAAAGGATCTCTGTATTTTCAAAAGCTGTACAAAATATTTCATGGTTAAATCATGCTTTTGCCCTGAAAAAGTATTTGTAAAATTTAAATGATTTTTTGATTTTCACCCTTAATTTTTGTCATTTGTCAATCCAACTAATTTGAAAATCGCTTACATTTGTTACTATGATACACGACCAACGCGCAGAAAAATTCAGGCAGATTGTGGAAAATAAGTTCCAGATCTATAATTCATTATTTATGAGCCTGCCTTATGATAAAATGACGAATATCGGAATGCTGCTTCCGTTTCTTTATGAGGAAAGCAGAACCGGCTATGAAGCAGGAAAAACACCTGAAAATATCGTCGAAGAATTTTTTAAGAATCATACCGATCTTCAGACTGAAGAGCAAAAACTGGAACTGCTTTTCAAGATCATTCAGTATATAGAAAGACAGGTGGTTTTGTTCGACAGTATTGAAGACGCAGCATTTCCAAACCTTCATTCTGAAAGCGACAATGGTACGGTGACTAATCTTTTTGAACGCTCTTTACAGGATCATAAGATTGAAAAAGTAAGAGAGAAATTAAAAGATTTCAGTGTAAAAGTTGTATTTACAGCGCACCCCACCCAGTTTTATCCAAGCTCAGTACAAAGGATTATTCAGGATCTGAGAGGAGCTATTACCAGTGATTCCGTTACTCAGATTGATATGCTTTTACAACAACTCGGAAAAACTCCTTTTGTTAACAAGGAAAAACCGACTCCGATAGATGAAGCGCTGAGTATTATTTCTTACCTGAGATATGTATATTATGATACCATTGGGGAACTGTTTACCAAAATCAAAAAGACTTTCGGAAACGGACATTTCCATCTTCATGAAGATATTATCCAGCTTGGTTTCTGGCCTGGCGGAGACAGAGACGGGAATCCTTTTGTAACGGCAGATGTGACAAAAAGAGTAGCAGAAGAACTTCGTTCAGCCATTCTGAAATCTTATTACAGCCATTTGAAATTTATCAGAAGAAGATTAAGTTTCAGAGGAGTTTCTGAAGTTCTGACCCAATTAAGTGAGGAGCTTTATGCTGCTATTTTTGATGGAAAAGACATTAAGGCAGAAGATATTTTAAAGAGAGCCGCAGAATCGGAAAAAATACTGATCAATGAGCATAATTCTTTGTTTTTAGATCTTTTGGTGAATTTCAGGGACCGGGTGATGATTTTCGGAACCCACTTTGCAACATTGGATATCCGCCAGGACAGCAGGATTCATCAGAAAGTTATCGATGAGGTTTATGCAAAAGTATACGGGAATGAAGCGGCCGGTTACGAACAAAAGTTCAATAAGCTTATTCAGATTTCTGAAAAGATAAATCCTGAAGATTTTGAAGACATTGTGAAAGATACTTTATTAACCGTTTCACAGGCTACAGATATTCAGCATCTGAATGGGCTGAGAGGAATGAACCGTTATATTATTTCCAATTCTGATGCAGTAAAAGACGTAATGAATGTCTATGCGTTCTTCAAAGTATGCGGGTATAAAGATGAAGAGATCAATATGGATATCGTTCCGCTTTTCGAAACAATGGAAGGGCTTGCCAATGCTGAACATGTGATGAATGAGCTGTATCAGAATCCTGTCTATAAAAAGCATCTGGAAAAAAGAGGAAACCAGCAGACGATTATGCTGGGATTCTCGGATGGAACCAAAGATGGTGGTTACTTAAAAGCTAACTGGGAAATTTATAAAGCCAAAGAAATACTGACAAAACTTTCGGAACAGAATAATATCAAAGTGGTCTTTTTTGATGGCAGAGGAGGGCCGCCGGCAAGAGGAGGAGGGAAGACCCATGATTTCTACGCTTCCCAGGGAAAAACTATTGCAAATAACAAAATTGAACTGACTATCCAGGGACAAACCATAACGAGTATTTTTGGAAATAAGGAGCAGGCAAAATACAACTTTAAACAGCTTCTGACCGCCGGAGTTGAAAATGATGTATTTAAAAATGCAAAAAAAGAACTCACGGAAAAGGAAAGGGCTTTAATCATCGAATTGGCGGATATCAGCTATAAAAAATATTCAGACCTGAAAGCGCATCCAATGTTTGTTCCTTATCTACAGGAAATGAGTACGCTTGAATATTATGGAAAAACGAATATCGGAAGCCGTCCTTCAAAAAGAGGAAATGGCAGCGAGCTGAAATTCGAGGATCTGAGAGCTATCCCGTTTGTAGGCTCCTGGTCACAGCTGAAGCAGAATGTACCTGGTTTCTTCGGCTTTGGATATGCCATGCAGAAAATGAAAGAAGAGGGAAGGTTTGAAGAAGTAAGGGAACTGTACAAAGGTTCGGATTTCTTTAAAACTTTAGTATTGAACTCAATGATGAGTATGAACAAGTCCTATTTTCCTTTGACGTACTACATTAAAAATAATCCTAAATTTGGTGCATTCTGGAATATTCTTTTCGATGAATATGAGCTTTCAAGGGATATTATGCTGGAATTGACAGGATTCAAAATGCTTCAGGAAGAAGACCCGCTCTCAAGAAAATCTGTGAAGATCCGTGAAAAGATTGTACTTCCGTTGTTAAGCATTCAGCAATATGCTTTAATGAAGATTCAGAAAGGAGAAGGTAACAAAGAAGCTTATGAGAAGCTGGTAACACGTTCACTGTTCGGAAATATTAATGCCAGTAGAAACTCTGCATAAATGATTACGAAGTTTTTGCACAATTCATACAATATGATATCAATAGGAATGGACTTCAGTCCATTCTTTTTTTATCGGCCAATCCTTCGGCTTCAGCCAAAACGTAGGATATGCATTTTGAGAATAATATCTTCCGCACATTAACAAACCCTGTTGAATGGGTGGAAGACAAAATAATTATTCCTTCAAGAATTTTTCATAGAAGATCTTATCCTTCATCTGAATCTTCAGATAATACGTTCCTTTTGCAAAATCCTCAACTTTTATAGATTTCTGATGGTTGTTTTTTCTGATCAGTCTTCCCAGGTTATCATAAATTTCTAAAGAAAGAATTTCCTGTTCTGAAGCAATATTCAGGATGCTTTTTGCCGGATTCGGGAATATGGAAAATTTTTCCTTTTTTACGATTTCAGAAGTGTTCAGTACGAGATTGTATAAGCTTCCGAAATTAAGGATGCCATATCCGATCTGATCTGAGTGAGCGGGATACAGGGAAGCGGTCTGTCTCAATTTTGTTCTCATCTGTTCCCGGTTCATCGTTGGAAATGCCTGGATAAGACATGCCACACCTCCTGCTGCAATAGGAGTGGCAATGGAGGTTCCGTTCACCACTAATGTAGCATTATCATAAACCGTTGTTGTGCCGGTTCCCTGAGTACTTCCATCCGGTTTTACCATGCCGAGAGCGTTTGGCCCGAAAGAAGAAAATCCGGACGCATTTCCGGCAGAATCCACAGAACCGATAGAGAAGACTTTAGCATTATCAGATGGCGTCAGAAGATAATGCCATGGCTGCTGTCCCGAATTACCGGCAGCGGCAAGAACAAAAATCCCTTTTTCTGCAGCAATACCCGCTCCACGTGCAATGAAAGAGGTGTTTCCGTCCATATTTGCGTAAGAATAATTGTAACGGCTGTCATCGAAAATATTATACCCCAGTGATGAAGTAATAATGTCCACACCTTTTCTGTCAGCTTCCTCAGCCGCTTCAATCCAATATAGCTCTTCTTCAGGAATTTCTACTGCTGCATTTTCACTGCGGTAAAGGTAAAAATCCGCATCAGGAGCTGCCCCTACGAAAGTGTTTTGAAGATATCCGCCGATAGTTCCTAAAACAACAGAACCATGAGTACTGAGAGCAGTATTATAGATATCTGCGGTTTTGGTAACAAAATCATAAGAAGCTTTGATGTGGTTGTTGGTCCATAACCTTGAGAATGCTGCGCCTGTATTCACTGTAGGAAATCCGGCATCAATGACAGCTATAGAAATTCCTGTTCCGGTAAAGCCGGCCAGATGAAGAGGGCGTATATTGACCTGGTCAATCTGTGCGGCGCCTGAACCGTAATTAAAGTTGGTCAGTGTTTTATTGATGCTTGCATCGTCTTTCCATTTTGAAGGTGCTGTTTTCAATGTACCGGAATTATTTCTGGCAAAGCTTTCAACAGAGGAAACAAAAGATTGTGCCTGTAGTAAGGTTTTTTGTGCAGGAGTGGCATTTACAGCCGCACCATTAAGCCATTTTGAATAATCAGTAACGGTAAATCCTAAATTCTGAAGATTCTGAATGTAAGATTGTTCAATAGGAGCATCCTGATCATTCAGCGGTATTCCCAGCGTGGTACGTCTGTTGAGTGATTTCTGACTGAGTTCCGAGAGTGGATTTGCATAAAATGCAGCCTTATTCGGCTTATCCGTAAAGTAAACGAAGACAAGCTCCGTTTGTGCGGAAACAGTAAGGTAACCTGTTAGGAAACAAAAGAGTAAAAGTTTTTTCATAAAATTTATTTGTATAAAGATAAAAACAAAATCAATAAAATTTTTGATCAGATATTAAAATCCTTATTTTTACAGAAATATTTATTATATGAAAAAAATTCAGATGGTTGACTTGCAAAGTCAGTATTACAAAATAAAGAATGATGTAGACAATGCAGTTTTAAATGTAATGGATTCTGCGGCATTTATCAACGGTCCTGAAGTAAAGTCTTTCCAGAATGAATTGGAGTCTTATTTAGACGTAAAACATGTGATTCCATGTGCCAATGGTACAGATGCATTACAGATTGCCCTGATGGCTTTGGATCTGAAAGAAGGAGATGAAATTATCACGGCTGATTTTACTTTTGCTGCAACGGTAGAAGTCATTCACCTGCTTAAGTTGAAATCTGTGTTGGTAGATGTAGATTATGATACATTTACAATCTCTACAGAACAGATTAAAAAAGCGATTACGCCAAGAACAAAAGCGATTATCCCGGTACATATTTTCGGACAGTGTGCCAATATGGAAGAAATTTTAAAAATTGCTGAAGAGCACAATTTATATGTTATTGAAGACAACGCTCAGGCAATTGGTTCAGAATATACATTCTCGGACGGAACGGTAAAACAGGCCGGAACTATGTCTACTGTGGGAACAACTTCTTTCTTCCCATCAAAAAACTTGGGATGCTACGGAGACGGCGGGGCTATTTTTACCAATAATGATGAACTGGCTCACCGTTTAAGAGGAATTGTTAACCACGGGATGTATGAAAGATATTACCATGATGAGGTTGGGGTAAACTCACGTCTGGATAGCATTCAGGCTGCAGTTTTAAGAAAAAAACTTCCTCACCTTGATTCTTACAACGAAGCAAGAAGAAGAGCTGCAGATTTTTATGATGAAGCATTTGCCAGTCACCCGGATATCCTGACTCCAAAAAGAGCTGAAAATTCTACCCATGTATTCCATCAGTATACTTTAAGAATCCTGAACGGAAAACGTAATGAACTCCAGAAGTTTTTGGCGGAAAAAGAAATCCCTGCAATGATTTATTATCCTGTAGCACTGAGAAAGCAAAAAGCATATTTCCAAGAAAGTAATCCTGCAGATTTTGTAAATACCGATAAGCTTTTGGATCAGGTAATTTCTTTACCAATGCATACAGAATTAGACGAAGAGCAGCTGAAGTATATTACGGATGCAGTGCTTGAGTTTATGGGATAATTTATGCTTCACGAAGAAAGAATATTAAAACATAAGTTTGCTTATTTTTTGGCAATCATTTTTGTCCTTTGCTGGATGATATTTTTTGCATACAACATGTTTAATATCTTTTTAAGAGGCTATGGATTAAAAGAAGAGTATAATGCATTTAAATTAATTATTTATGTATTATACTTTTTGATACTTCCATTATTAACTGTAACATTTATTTGTATTTTTAAAGAATCAAGAAAGATGTTTTTTTATATGAACATTTCTTTATTCCTGATGCTTATTTTTCATGCAGTAATTTTTAATGTTAAGTATCAAAAACTACCAAATTCTAATAATAAATATCTGCTGTTTTATATAGTATCGAATATACTATTTGTTATTGGTCCTGTTGTATTAATTAATAATTTTAAGCATAGTCCAACAGAAAACGAAATAGAAAATATAGGAAAACACGAAGATTAAGAAAACAAGATTAAAAAATAAAAATGGCAATACTTGTTACCGGGGGACTTGGATATATTGGTTCTCATACTGTAGTAGAACTTATCAATAACGGCTTTGAAGTGGTTATTGTTGATGATTTATCCAATACGGAGAGGTTTATTTTAAATAATATTGAGGAAATTACAGGGGTAAAGCCTGCTTTTTATCCTTTTGACCTGAGAAGAAAAGAACTGCTTACTCAGGTTTTTGATGCTCATCAGATTGACGGATGTATCAATTTTGCAGCTTCCAAAGCAGTAGGAGAGAGCCAGGTAAAACCTATAGATTATTATGAAAATAATCTGTTCTCTTTAATTAATATTCTTCAGGAATTTAAGGAAAGAAAAATCTCTAACTTTATTTTCAGTTCATCATGTACGGTATACGGACAGGCAGATGTAATGCCGATAGATGAAAACACTCCGTTAAAAACACCGGAAAGTGTATATGGGAAAACAAAACAAATGGGAGAGGAGATCCTGATTGATTTTGCAAAAGCCTATGGCAGTAAAATATCGTTATTAAGGTATTTCAATCCTATTGGCGCACACCCATCTGCCAAACTTGGCGAATTGCCGATCGGAATTCCCAATAACCTGGTACCTTACGTGATGCAGACTGCGTCAGGAATAAGAGAGAAACTGAACATCTGGGGAGATGATTATCCTACAGAAGACGGAACTCCTATCCGGGATTATATTTATGTTGTTGACCTGGCTAAAGCGCATGTTGCAGCATTGAAAAAACTGATAGAAGATTCTTCAGCAGAAACAGTGATTGACATTTATAATCTGGGAACAGGAAGAGGATCATCTGTGCTGGAAGTGGTAAAAGCATTTGAAAAAGCTAATAATGTGGAAGTGCCTTATCAGATCTGTGCCAGAAGAGAAGGAGATATCACGATTGCATATGCCAATCCTGAAAAAGCTGAAAAAGAACTCAACTGGAAATCTGAAACGTCCCTTGAGAATGCTTTAAAAACAGTATGGGAGTGGCAGAAATATCTGGACAACAGAAAAACTTAAGTATTGTTATATTTACGTTTATAAAGAATAATTAAATAATAAAACAAATTACAAAACACCTTCCCTGGATCACTTGTGTTTATCCTTAAAAGGACCACTTATTTCAGCGGAGTTTTAATTTTAAATTAATATGAAGACACAAAGAATAGGTATTACATTTTCGTCATTTGACTTATTGCATGCAGGTCACATCAAAATGCTTGAAGAAGCTAAAACCGTATGTGACTATTTAATCGTAGGACTTCAGATCGATCCATCCTACGATCGTCCGAACAAAAATAAGCCAAGCCAGACTATCGTTGAAAGGTATATCCAGCTGAAAGCAGTAAATGCTGTAGATGAGATCATTCCTTATTATACGGAAGAAGATCTGTTGGATATTTTAAAATCATTTGTGATTGATGTAAGAATCATCGGAGATGATTATATGGACAAAGACTTTACAGGTAAAAAATACTGTGAAGAAAAAGGAATTGAAATCTTTTACAACAAAAGAGACCATAGGTTTTCCACCAGTGATCTGAGAAGAAGAATCTATGAAGCTGAAAAAGAAAAATACTCGAAAGCAGAGCCTGTAAAATAACAGAAATAAAAAATCCCGAAAGTCATTTTCGGGATTTTTGTTGTATTACATAGGGCCGCTTTGTTCTTCGTTTCCTTTTGTATTAGAATTAATATCTTTTTTAATTTTAGGTTTGGTATCGACCTTTTCTCCCTGCTTGAACTTATAAGTAAAGGACAAAGCAAATTGTCTTGGCTGCCATTGCATTTCCATTTCTCGGGTAAATTGAGCATTATCAGAGAAATTTTTCATTTTTCTGGTATTAAAGATGTCTCTGATGTTAAATCCAATAATTCCATTTCCTTTCCAGATCGTCTGGCTTACTCCTAAATCTATACCATACATTGCTTTTCTGTTATTCATAGCAGTTTTCTCAGCAGCTCTGTAGAAACTTTGGACTTGAAGACTTAAGTTTTTTGTCGGCTTAAATGTATTGTTAAAACGTATTCTATATGAGAAGCCGGAACCCGAGAAATCATTCAATGTTCTTGGATTGTCAGGGAATAAGTTAAAGCTTCCTGTATTTTTATATCCGTAAAGGTCAGCAGAAAGCATTATTTTCCACCAGCTGTAAGGATCGTAAGTTCCATTCAGATCCAAACCATAATTGGTCTCCGTACCCACGTTGAAAGGCATTGTATTTACAGCTCCAGTCTCATCTACGTATTGATATCTGTTTTGTTCATCTTCAGATTTTTTAAAATATAAAGTTGGATTAAACGTGATCTTTTTGTTTGAAAGATTGTATCCGATTTCAAAAGAGTTTTCGTACGTTGGATTAAGATTTGGGTTTCCTCTGAAGTAGTTTCTGTCATCATCAAAAGACATAAAAGGAATCAGGGAGAAAGCTCTCGGACGGTTAATTCTTCTTGAATAATTTAACAAGATCTGATTGTTCTTTGCCAGGTCATAGCTCAGAAAGACGGAAGGGAAGAACTTCGTATAATTTTTATTAACTTCCGGAGTGTTTGCAGGATTTCCGTTTACATCAAAATTTTGAAAATTAACGTCAATTTTTGAAGTCTCACTTCTTAATCCTAACTGATACGCAAATTTTTCACCAATCTTACTTTTAAACTGTGCATACACTCCAAGAATATTTTCAGAATATACTGTGTTACTTGTAAAATCAAATCTTGTATATGGAGTTTGTCCATTATCACTTTGATCCACGAAATAGTTGTATGTATTTCTGTTATAATCATAACGTGCTCCGGCTTCTAATTTAGATTTTTCACCTATTGGAAGTTCATAATCTATTTTTCCAATAAAGGTATCTGTTTTAGAATCTGTGCTTACATTATTAACAACACTGGTAGGTTGTAAAATATTATTGACAAAACTTCTCTGTACAATCTGATTGGTTCCGTCCGTTTTATTAGTCTGATAACTTGCAGATGCCGATATCAATTGACCATTGTCTCCAATTTTCTGATCAAGTCCCAGATCAAACTGCGTTGCCAGGTTTTTGTTATTTCCGTAGCTGTTTCTTTCTCTTACAACATCATTTATGGTAGAGGCGTCTTTATAAACCCTTTCATTGTAAGTGTTAATTCCGGTTTGATCCGTATCAAAACTTCTTACCATTCCTGAAAAGTTGATCGATGTTTTATCACTGAAATCGTGAGTGAATCCCGCGGTAACATTGTAAGTGTCACTTTCTCTGGTGGTCTTACCATTTTGTTGGGAATACTGAGTAAAAGGGAATGCGGTTGAAGGCAGGCTACCAATATCATCTTTTCTGGTAGTCGTATTCTTCATGGTACTTTCATTCTTCTGATAACCACCGCCGCCATTTAAAAACCAGGTCCAGTTACCTTTTCTCCAGTTTAAGTTAGCATTAAGATTGGTTCTTGGAAGATAGCCTAAAGTTCCGGTTACGCTACCATTGAATCCTATTTTTTTATCCTTTTTAAGAATGATATTCAGAATACCGGCAGTTCCGCTTGCTTCGAATTTAGAAGAAGGATTGGTAATAACCTCAATTCTTTCGATTTGATCAGCAGGAATACTTTGCAGTGCATTTGCACCATCATCAATCCCAAGCAGGGCAGAAGGCTTCCCATTGATCAGAAACTTTACATTGGTGCTTCCTCTCATAGATACCGTTCCGTCTGTGTCTACGGAAACTGAAGGAACGTTGGTCAAGACATCCTGAAGATTTCCTCCTTTACTCACAATATCCTGTGAAGGGTCATATGTTTTTTTGTCAAGCTCTACTTTATAAGGTTTTGCTGCTGAAGCAGTAATAACAACGCCTTGTATTTCTTTTGTTTTGCCATCAACAGTAGAGGTAGGTTCAGCCTCAATAGACAAAGCCCCGATATTACCTGCTGCTGCAATATTTTTGCTGACTACACTTTTTTTGTAATCAATGGCTTCTACTGTAATTTCATAATCTCCGGGCACAAGCTGCAGCTGATATTGTCCTTTTTCATCAGTCAGTACAGCATCACTTAAAGTTTTGTTCGTCTTATTGCTGAAAGTTACAGAAGCGTAAGGAACCGGTTGATTTTTTTTGTTGACAATGATTCCTGAAACTCCAGCCTTCTCCTGTGCAAAAGCCAATGCTGCCGCTGAAAGTACTAATGTAAGTCCTAAAGTTTTTCTGGTGAAAATATTGACAATTTCTGTCTTATTCTTCATAGGTTATTTTTTTGTATAAGATCGTGAAAGAATAACCCTTAATATTTTGAATATCCATATCCGTCTGATCATCAAAATATTATGGTCGTTTATTGTTTTTCTAACTGTATAAGTTTCTTGGTGCCTTCTAAGCTTATTTTATATTTTTTGAGTTGAGCCAGTCCTGATAAGCCTTTGCATTTACAGCATGCTCTTCAGCACTTGCCGTAAACTTATGGTATCCGGGCCTTGAAGGATCAGCACACATAAATATATAATTGTTGTTTTCAGCATTTAAAACAGCATCTATTGAGTTTTTATCCACTACACAGATTGGCCCCGGAGGAATCCCTGCATTGGCATAGGTGTTATAAGGTGATGGTGTAGACAAATGCTTGTATAATACCCTTTTTATAGGTTCTTTAAAATTAGTCTGTTTATTGATCGCATAGATTACCGTAGGATCAGACTGAAGTTTCATTCCTTTTCTGTAACGGTTTAAATATAATCCGGCAATCGTTTTCATCTCATCTTTTTTTTCTCCCGATTCCTTATAAACAATGGAAGCCAGGGCATAAACCTGATCTCTTGTGAGACCTGACTGCTGTTCTTTATTTTTTCTTTCAGCCGTCCAGAAATCATTATACTGATCTTCGAACTTGGCAAAAAATTCTCTCGGACTTACCGTCCAGAAAAAATTATACGTATCAATGAAAAAATATTTTTTTAAATCTTCAGCATTTTTGTATCCTTTCTCCTGCGCAACAGCATCCAGATCAGTTACAAAATGTAATGAATCTATTTCTGTTTTTTTGGTAACCTTACCAATCATCTGATACATATCCCCAAAATCACCAATCCTGTAAGAATTTGCTGTCTGGTTCCCTGCTTTGATCATGTTGACAAGGTTTTTGTTTCCTGTTCCGCTTTGGATATGATAACGTCCTGCTTTGAAATTCGCTTCAAGACCTTTTTCTTTAGCCACTGCTTCAAAAGATTCCCTGTCTTTAATATAAGGAGCAATAGAGTCGAGGATCTGCTTAAAACCTGCCCTGTGAGGAATCAGTACATAACCTTCTTTTTCTACGTTATTTCCTAAATATTTATTATAAAATCTCAAACCAAAAAATCCTGCCACTACAAAAACCAGCAGAATGATAATGAGAATAGCTTTTTTCATTCGTATTAATGTTGATTAAAAGTTTTTTGTTTTTAAAGAAGATCTGTTTTACCTCTAAAAACCTGCTTTGCAGGACCTTCAAGCCAGATATTCCGGAATGAGTCACCGCTTTTTTCAGCATATACCTTAAGATTTCCGCCTAAGGTTTTAACTTTTACAGAGGTTAGATTATGTTTTTGCAGAAAAGTTAAAGCAGAAGCTGTAACTCCCGTCCCACAACTGTAAGTTTCATCCTCAACGCCTCGTTCATAGGTTCTTACAAAAATTTCATCATCTGAAATTTTTTCTACAAAGTTCACATTGATTCCTTTTTCTTTATAAGTTTCAGAATTTCTGATTCCATATCCTTCATCATACACAGGATAGTCCTTCAGATTTTCAACGTATTTTACATAATGGGGTGAACCGGTATTCAGAACGAAGTCGTTTCCGTCATGGGATACTGCGTCTACATTAATCATTTTTAATTTAATGATCCCGTTATGGATCTCAGCTTCATGTTCGCCGTCCGTCGCAATGAATTTGCATTTATCTTCAAAGATGTCCAGGAAAAAAGCAAAAGCTACCAGACATCTTCCTCCGTTCCCGCACATGGTACTTTCTCCTCCGTCAGAATTATAGTATACCATTCTGAAATCATATTGAGGATCGTTTTCCAGCAGAATAAGGCCGTCAGCACCTATTCCGAAACGTCTGTCACATAGTTTTTCAATAATACCTTTATCTTTAGTAAATTGCAGATCACGGTTGTCTACCATTACAAAATCATTCCCTGTTCCCTGATATTTATAAAATTCCATATTTTTTTGTTAAATGAAGAAGCAAAATTAACATATTTAAAATGAAAAACGAACAGTGTTAGCTGTTCGTTTTCTTATTTATAATCGTTTTATCTAAAGCCGCCTCCACCGCTTTGCTGTCTGCTGGAGCTGGTGTTTTGGCTGCCTGAGCTATTTCTGAATCCGCCACCGGAAGATTCTGACCTGCTGCTGCTTTCAGAATTTCTGAATCCGCCGCTGTTCTGGTTCCTGAATCCGCTGTTATTCTGATTGTTCTGATTACCACTGTTTTGGTTTCTGAATCCGCCATTACTGTTGGAATTTCTGAAACCGCTGTTGTTCTGGTTTCCCTGATTGTTCTGATAACCGCTGTTCTGGTTTCTGAATCCGCTGTTGCTGTTGGAGTTTCTGTTATTATTAAACCCTCCGCTGTTATTATTGTATGAACCGTTACTATTTGTTGTACGGGTATTCTGGAATCCGTTCTGAGGTCTTGAAGAAGAAGATCTTCTTTCTACGTAGACTTTTCTTCTGGAATTATTATAATTGTCATAATAATAAGGGATGCCATTATCATAGTAATAATTAACATTGTTTCTGTAATAATAGCCGTCATTGCCCCAATATCCACCGCTTCCGTAGTAACCTGCAGGAGCATAGTAATATCCGTTGTTATAATAGGGATCTCCATAATAACCTCCATTGTTGCTACCGTATCCGTCGGTATATGCTAAACAAGATGTTAAACTGGCAATAGCAAAAATACTGACTGCTATTTTAAATAAATTTTTCATGACTTTATTGTACTTTTTTCTTTAAAACTTTTTTTCCAATTGACGTATCCTGAGATCGCCATTATAGTAAATACCAAATATTGAACCGAAGTGATTCCAAGTCCCTTAAAAATCATCATAGGGATGCAAATAAGATCTCCGATAATCCAGAAAATCCAGCTCTCAATGCGCTGTTTGGCCATAAACCACATTCCTACTAAAAATATTGAAGTGGTGAAAACATCCATCCAGTTTGCCCAATCCAGATGATATAATCCGAGACTGGTCCCTTCCATCGAAAACTGATTATCAATATAAGGCTTATAATAATAAATAAGGGTAACAAGTGCCAGGCTCAGTATAAAAAGGATACTGGCATAGATCCATTCCTTTCCGGCGGCCCAGGTAACATCCACATGAATATGATCTTCGGAATTTTTAGCCCATAAAATCCATCCGTAGATACTCATGATGGTATAATAGACATTGATCAGGCAGTCTCCCAGCAAACCGAAGTTGAACAGAATATACACATAGATCAGTGTAGAAATAATACCGGTAGGGTATACCCATATATTCTTTTTAATAGAAAAATACACGCTTAAGGTTCCCAGTACAGCTCCTGAGGCTTCCAGTATAATCTGTAAGGTATCATAGCTCTCATAAGGCTTTATGAAAAGATCATATAAATTCATGTTATCAAAAATAACGAAAAATTTAACACTTAATGAAATACTATGAATAAGGTGCTGGTCAGGTTTTTAAAGTTTTTAATGTAAAATAAATGATGAAATTTTAACGATTAACGTGAGAGTTTCTAAATTTTTTATATTTTCGTAAATCCTTAAATAAATAAAAAAACATGTCGAAAATTTGGGTTAAAAAGCCACTAAGTGCCTATGAGGCAGATATGAAGAAAAGTGAGCTGAAAAAAGTCCTTGGAAAGTGGAGTTTAACAGCAATTGGAGTAGGTGCTATCATTGGTGGTGGAATCTTTGTTCTTACCGGAACAGGAGCCTATTATCATGCAGGGCCAGCACTTGCAATTTCCTTTATCATAGCAGGGATCGCCTGCGTTTTTGCTGCATTATGCTATGCAGAGTTTGCATCCATTATTCCTGTAGAGGGATCTGCTTATGCTTACGCATACGGAACCGTGGGAGAAATTTTTGCCTGGGCTATGGGGTGGTGTCTCATCCTCGAATATGCCATGGCAAGTATGGCAGTTTCCGTGAGCTGGTCCGGATATTTTAACAAATTTTTGAAAATATTTAATATTCACCTCCCTGCCTATCTGACTTCAGATCCTGCAAGTTATACCGGAGATGGATTTTCTATGAACCTGCCTGCATTTATTCTTGTTCTTTTAATTACTGCATTATTGGTAAAAGGAACTAAAGAAGCAGCGGGTGCTAATAACCTGATCGTTTTAATGAAAACTTCAGCCGTTATCTTTGTAATTATTGCCGGAGTATATATTATTTTCTCTAATACAGACCTTTATAACGCTGTAGATGGAGTTAAAAACTGGAAACCTTTTATTCCGGATCCTGTAAAAATCAAAAACTCTGAGGGGGATTTGGTCTCCGCATATGGTATTAAAGGGATTATTTCCGGAGCCGCAGCTATTTTCTTTGCCTATATTGGTTTTGATGCTGTTTCCACACAGGCGGGAGAGGCTATTAATCCTAAAAAAGATGTGCCTTTCGCCATCATTGCTTCATTATTGATCTGTACAGCTTTATATATCTGTGTATCTCTTGTGTTAACAGGGATGATGCATTATACAGACTTCAACCCTGAAGGTAAATATCCGGACGCTATTAAAGCTCCTGTTGCCTATGCTTTTGAAATTGCAGGAAAACACTGGGCAAGTAATATCGTAACCATTGCTGCTACGGTAGGATTAATTTCCGTAGTAATGGTAATGATGATGGGACAGTCCAGAATTTTTATCGGTATGGCAAAAGACGGGTTGATTCCTCAATTCTTCGGTCAGCTTCACCCGAAAACCAAAACTCCATATAAAGGAATTATCCTTTTAGGGCTTGTAGTAGCATTTATTGCTGCATTTACTCCGATTTCAACATTGGCAGATATGACAAGTTTCGGAACCCTGTTTGCTTTTACATTGGTTTGTATCGCCGTTTGGGTAATGAGAAAAAAAGAACCTAATCTGATCAGACCTTTCAAGGTTCCTGCTTATAAAATTGTAGTCGCATTGGGAGTAATTATCAATTTATATCTGATTTTTAACCTGAGTGCCCATGCATTAGAGCTTTCAGCTGTATGGCTGGTACTGGGAGGTTTGGTATATTTCCTTTATGGAAAATCACATGGTAAACTTAACAATCCTGAAAAATATCAGAACCAGGATTAATAATTATAATATAAACCGCTTCGGCGGTTTTTTTTATCCCAATACTATAATATGAAAAAGATTTTCACCATTTTATTTCTGTCCGCAGGACTTGCAGCGTTTTCCCAGCAGGTGGAAAGCCTCGAAACCATTCTTAATGATAAGATCAGTATCAGAGCCCTTGAACTATATGACAACAAAGTATGGTATAGCGGTACGGATTCCAAATTCGGGTTTGCAGATCTTAAAGATTATAAAAATCAGAAGCAGATAAAACTGTCTGAAGAAAAACTTCAGTTCAGAACACTAGGTCAGAACAAAACTTCTTTTTATGCCATCAATATTGAAAGTCCGGGAAGATTTTTTGCGATTGATAAAAAAACTCTGACCTCACAGGTTGTCTTTAAAGATACAGCAAAAACGGCTTTTTATGATGCTTTGCATTTTGTGAATGATAAACTTGCCTATACCTTCAGTGATGCAGATAAAGACCACCTGTTGAAACTGGCTGTATATAAGAATGGGAAATGGAGCATGTTTAAAAATAATGTAACATTAAATGATGGTGAAGCTGCTTTTGCCGCCAGCAATACCAATATTTCATCCTCTAAAAAATATCTTTGGATTGCAACCGGAGGAAAAGCTTCGCGAATCTTAAGAATGGATCTGAAAAATGAGAAGTTTGAAATTTTCAATACTCCGTTTGTACAGGGAGAATCTTCGCAAGGAATGTATTCTATAGATTTTTATGAAGATAAGTTTGGAATTGCTGTTGGAGGAGATTATACCAAACAGGATGCTAATATCAATAATATCGCAACCACTAACGATGGTGGTGAAACCTGGCAGATTCAGGCTTCAGGACAGAATGCAGGATATACGACTTGTGTGAAAATTAAACCTGGATCAAAAGGAAAAGAAATTATTGCAGTAGGAGATAAGCATGTCAGTTATTCTTCAGATTTTGGAAAAACATGGAAGAAAATTTCTGATGAAAAAGGATTCTTCGTCTGCCAATGGATAGATGGCAATAATGTTGTTCTTGCAGGAAATAATAAAATTGCGGTGATGAAATTAAAATTTTAAATATCAGGAATAGAATATATCACTATTAGCCAAAAGCCTGATCATACGTATTTAGACTCATTATAAAATAGAACCTAATATAATTCATAGGTTAAAATTCATAACTAATAGCTAATTTTGTAGAATGAATTTTAATTATGTTAAATTTCATGCCCTTATAAAATTTTAATTTTCAAAATGAACTCTTTAATAGATAAGTATAATATTCCCGGACCGCGTTACACTTCTTATCCTACCGTTCCTTACTGGGATGAATCAACATTTTCACCGGAAAGATGGAAGGAAACCGTAATCAGGTCTTTTGATGAAAGCAATGCAGGGGAGGGAATTTCTATTTATATCCATTTGCCTTTCTGTGAAGCATTGTGTACATTCTGTGCATGTCATAAACGCATCACCAAGCAGCACAGTGTTGAAATTCCTTATCTTGAAAGTGTTTTAAAAGAGTGGAAATTGTACCTTGATATTTTCAGTGAAAGACCAAAACTGAAAGAACTGCACCTTGGAGGAGGTACTCCCACGTTTTTCTCTCCTGAGAATTTGAGAACATTACTGGAAGGAATTTTTTCTACAGTAGATATTGCAGAGCACCCTGAATTTTCTTTTGAAGGACATCCTAACAATACAACAAAAGAACATCTTCAGACTTTATATGACCTTGGTTTCAGAAGAGTGAGTTTCGGAGTTCAGGATTATGATCCCAAAGTTCAAAAAGCGATCAACAGAATTCAGCCTTTTGAAAATGTGAAAAACGTTACAGAATGGGCGAAGGAGATCGGGTACAGAGGAATCAGTCATGATCTTGTGTTCGGATTGCCGCATCAGAACTGGGAAGCAATGGAGCATACCATCAGAAAAACAATGGAGCTGAAACCGGACAGACTTGCATTTTATTCTTACGCACATGTTCCATGGGTAAAAGGAGTGGGGCAGCGAGGTTTTGATGAAAATGACCTTCCAAGCGGTGAAGAAAAACGCCGTCTGTATGAAGACGGGAAAAAGCTTCTTCAGGATTTAGGATATATTGAGGTTGGAATGGATCACTTCTCCCTTGAGCATGATGATCTTTACCAGTCTTTAATTCATAAAAAACTTCACAGAAATTTCATGGGCTATACTTCCAGCAAAACCCAGCTGATGGTGGGACTTGGTATGTCTGCTATTTCAGATTCCTGGTATGCTTTTGCCCAGAATGTAAAAACGGTTGAGGAATATCAGAAAATGGTTGAAGAAGGTAAAATTCCTGTGGTAAAAGGACACGTTCTGAGCGATGAGGACCTTACGGTAAGAAGACACATCCTTAATCTGATGTGCCAGCTTGAGACCACTTTTGATATTAACAACTCTTTCCCTGAGCTTGAAAACGCTTTGGAAATGCTGAAAGAAATGGAAAATGACGGTTTGGTTAAAATCAACGGAACTGAAGTTAAAATTACTGAAGCCGGAAGAGCTTTCACAAGGAATGTAGCCATGGTTTTTGACCTGAGAATGATGAGAAATAAACCGGAAACGAGGATTTTCTCCATGACAATATAAAGAAAAGCGGTTCAGATCTGAACCGCTTTTTAATTGGTTTATTTAACTTGTTTAAACTTTTTGAAATATTAAGATTGTAGTAAGGTGTTTAGAGTATTAAGATGAGCTTCGCTTTAAGCTTAAAAATCAGAATGATTTATCTTAACTTAACTCTGCTTTACTGCTTAAATCCTTCTTAATGGTTTAAGAAATATTCAATATTTTTTGATAGTTTAAACAACTCCTTATTTAAAAATAATTAAACGCAAGGTTCGCAAAGATTTTATAATTTCGATTTATTTTTTTGTTCGCAAAGCCACTCTGTTTAGCAATATTTTTTGCTTAGTGAAACACCTTTGCGATCCTTTTTTCATAGAATGTAAAAACCTTAGCGTTTCGTTTGTATTTACAAAGACTATTATTATTTAATAATCAATTTCTGGCTGTAAGATTTCAGCTCTCCTGATTTCAGATTAATATAGTACACTCCGGCAGGTATCCCTGAAATATTGATCGCTTTTCCATTAGAAATTTGATCAGCTTCCAGTACTTTTCTTCCCTCCGCACTGATAATTTCCAATGTTGTCTTTTGATCTTTAATTCCATCAATAAAAATTTCTTTTGAAGCCGGATTAGGATAAACTTTTATATTTCCAAAAGCATTATTTTCCTGGGTTCCCAAAGTACCTGTGGTTATTTTAAAAATCTTTCCATTGTTCACAGCTGCTACATACAACCCTTTCTGATAATCTTCCCCAAAAGTAGAGAAGTTATTCCCGGAATAAGGTGTCGTCCAGGTGATGGCATTATTGCTATCCATAATCCCGATCTGGGTAGAGCAGTAGTCTGCAAAGAAATATTTTCCCTGTAATGAAGGATACTGGGTTCCTCTGTAGACATATCCGCCGGTGATAGAACATTTTCCTCCGGAATGATCATAGACGGCAACAGGAAAGGTCATGGTAGACTGTGCAGCACATCCTGTTGTATTATAGGCATTATTTCCTTCGTAACATCGCCAGCCGTAGTTTAAGCCACCTTGGGTAATGGGCATTTTGTTAATTTCCTCTATCGCTCCCTGACCAACATCTGCAATCATGGCATTACCTGTTGTAAGATCAAAAGAAAATTTCCACGCATTTCTAAGTCCGTAAGCCCATATCTCGTCTGCACCATCCACTCCAGCTCCTGCAAAAGGGTTGTCAGGCGGAATATTGTATGGGCCGGTAGCATCTACATCTATTCTCAGCATTTTTCCGAGCAGTGAATTTTTGTTTTGAGCATTATTATTCGGGTCACCGCCGCTTCCTCCGTCTCCGGTAATGATCCACAGTTTTCCGTCAGGAGCGAAATGAATACTTCCTCCATTATGATTGTCGAAAGGTTTCGGAATACTCAGAAGGATTTTTTCAGAAGCGGGATCAGCTACATTAGGATCTGTGGAACTTACGCTGTATCTTGCGACAGTGACATTTCCGGCTGTATTGTTATAATACACAAAAAAATACCCGTTGGCAGAGTATTGTGGATGAAATGCAAGACCAAGAAGACCTCTTTCGCCGCCAAAAATAATTTTTGAACTTATATCCAGGAAATTAGTGGAGTTAATTGTCCCGTTGGGTTGAATAATTTTAATGATCCCGTTTTGCTGTACAACAAAAAGACGGCTGTCATTGGCATTCGTAATCTCTACAGGACTGGTAAGCCCCGTGGCAAATTCTTCCAAATTAATGCTTTGAGAATTAACAATTAAGGAAGAAAAAATACTGATGCAAAAAAGTAATTTTTTCATAATATTTTGATAGTTAGTGTGTTGAAAAATAGAATGAAAATTTTATACCAATATATTTTGAAGACTTCGTTATGATAGCACGAAAAAATTGTTAAATCTTAAATAGAAATCACAATACCAATATATCTGGAAATAAACCATTTCTGTTGTTAAAAATTCATAAAATACAAGAAAATCATTATATTTGCCAACTTAATTTAACGTAGTTATAACAAAATGCAAGGAAAAGGACTTATTACAATTGT
>NZ_JAYSDT010000012.1:0-90750 GCF_041914225.1 Chryseobacterium sp. | reverse complement strand
GTCTCAAACACCAGTTCTTAGGAGTACCGGTTCGATCCCGGTCCTGGGTACAAAAAACCTCTGGAATCATTTGATTCTCAGAGGTTTTTAATTTTCAGGATGGTCAAAAGGGTGGCTAAAATTATATTATAGCTATATAGTTGGAGAAGGTCAGGAGAAGGTTAGATTATTCTTAACAATCTTGATTGTAATGATAACTTTCAGTATATTTATATTTACAATTACAACTAATGTACGACACTTTAATTGAATACATCAATTCACGGGTCTCCAGACCTTTAGCAGCTAATGAAATTAACATTATAAAAAATAATTTTGTTCCTTATAAACTCAAAAAACGGGAATTCTTTTTGCATGAAGGGGATGTAAGTAGTTATATGGGATTTCTTGCTAAGGGTTCTATGAAAAAATACAGTACAGATATTAAAGGTACCGAACATATCATAAGTCTTTATATTGAAGGCTGGTGGGTAGGTGATCGTGAAAGTTTTTCAAAACATTCACCCTCTTCCTTCAATATTGAGGCATGTGAAGATGCTGATTTATTGGTCTTAACAAAACAAGCCGGAGAAGAAGTATTCACACTTCCTATCATGAATGAACTTACCCGTCATTTAGACCAAAATTATTCTTTCGCCACTCAGAAAAGAATCAATGCTGCCATAAGTATGACAGCAGAAGAGCGATATAATATGCTCATTGATAGCTACCCTGAGTTTTCGCAACGATTTCCACAGCATCTGATTGCATCATATTTAGGTATTACGCAGGAAACGCTGAGCAGAATTCGATCCCGAGCGGTCAAAAAATAATCATGCTTTATTGACAATAGGAATTACCTTTGTCCCAATTAATTCAATCGCCCTAAGCATATTATCTTGGCTCAGTCCTGGATTATCCATCTGAAATGTAAATCTTGATATACCGCCTAACGCCTCACTATGCCGTAAAATCTTTTCTGCAACTTCTTCTGGATCGCCAATAACATAAGCTCCGGCAGGAGCAGCCTGAACTTCAAACATATCCCGTGTAGGAACAGCCCACCCTCTCTCCTTTCCAATTTTACCCATCATTTCCTTATAACCAGGAAAATAGATATTTTTTGCTGCAGTTGTTGTATCCGCCACAAAGCCCAGCGAATGTAATCCTACTTTAAGCTTTTCCCGAGGATGCCCGGCTTTTTCTCCGGCTTCATAATATAAGTCTATCAATGGACGAAAACGATGCGTTTCGCCTCCGATAACAGCCACCATTAATGGAAGTCCCAGGATTCCGGCCCGCATAAAAGATTGTGGAGTTCCTCCTACTCCTATCCAAACTGGCAATTGTTCCTGTACCGGTCTCGGATATACTGCCTGTTGTTTCAGTTCAGGACGGAATTTCCCGCTCCAGGTCACAGTTTCATTATCACGGATTTCAAGAAGCAATTTAATTTTCTCTTCAAAAAGAGCATCATAATCCTGAGTATTGAATCCAAATAAAGGAAACGCATCAATAAATGATCCCCTCCCGGCTACAATCTCAGCCCGGCCTTTGGAAATAATATCCAATGTTGCATATTCCTGAAATACTCTTACAGGATCAGCCGCACTAAGTACTGTAACAGCACTTGTCAGCCGAATATTCTTAGTCCTCGCTGCCGCTGCTGCCAATATTACTGCCGGAGACTCATCCAAAAATTCTTTGCGGTGATGTTCTCCCAGCCCAAAGACATGTAATCCGGCCTGGTCTGCAAACTCTATCTTTGACAACAAATTTTCCATAGCTTCAATATTTTTCTCTGGACGCAATAAGCCATCATACGCACCGGTAGCAATGAAGCTATCTATTCCTATTTCCATTCTAATTGATTTTGTATTATGAAATTTCCCTTATATAAAATATGATCTAATTTCCATTTTTTGAAGCTTTAAAACGATGACCTATATCAAGAAAAGTCGTATGGTTAAACATTTTGCTTCCCCTAATCCTTATCAATACAAAACTTCTACTACAAATTATGAAGCCACATAAACATAGGTTCCAAAGAAAAATAAATTTAAAAAGGCTAAAAAATCAAACACAGGCACTCAAAACATTATCCAAATCTGCAAAAAAATGATTTAATGTTCCAGCCAGCAGTTCACCAAAGCCAAACGGTGCCGTTTTTGATTTTCAGAGGCTTTTGTTTTTAGTAAGTTAAAAAATTGCCTATTTAATAATTTCACATTTAAAAAGCTCAAGTCATAACAGATATGAGCTCATTTGAATACTCAATTAAAAGAAAAAACTTTAATTCTCTTCTGTACCCGCAGATCCCTGAATTCTCTTAATAATCAATTTTCTTAACCGATTTTCGTGCTGATCACCCCACTGTCCCAAAGCACTTACAACAGGAATCAGACTTTCACCAAAATCAGTTAAGCTATATTCTACTTTTGGAGGAACAACGGGATAAATTTTCTTGGTAACCAGCTCGTGGTCTTCCAGCTCTTTTAGCTGAATGTTTAAAACCCTTCGTGATGCATCCGGAATCTTACGCTGCAATTCACTTGGCCTTTTATGTCCCTGATAAATAAACCAAAGCAGGCGTATCTTCCATTTGCCGTAAAGTACTTCACCAATCAGATCAAGACCGCAATTTAAGTTCGGAATTATTTTTCTCTCATACATAATGTAAAATTAAACCTATGTTCCCATTTGCACAATAGGGGAATAATTTATCCCTATATGAATCGTAATTCCGTACTTGTCCGAGCTGTTTTTATACCTCAATTTTGTCCTATAAATAATTCTTAAAAATGGAACAATTTAATTACAACAATGAGCTATCGGGCAAAATTGCATTGGTGACAGGAGGTACAAAAGGCACCGGAAAATCAATAGCAGAAAGGTTGCTGCAGGCTGGTGCAACGGTTATTATTACCGCAAGAAATGCACCTGAACGGGAAAACAGCAATCTGCATTTCATTGCTTCCGACCTGAGCACAGCAGAGGGCTCACAAAAAGTAGTCCGCGAAGTGCTTACGAACTACGGAAAACTGGATATCCTGATCAACAACCTCGGCTCTTCATCAACACCTGCCGGTGGATTCTATGCATTAAGTGATGAAGACTGGGAATCAACCCTACAGGCCAATTTGCTTGCTCCGGTTCGGCTGGACCGAGGATTTTTACCACAGATGATTGAACGAAAAAATGGTGTTATCATTCACATTGCTTCCATTCAGGGTAAATTGCCTCTTTATGATTCTACTTTGCCTTACGCAGCTGCAAAAGCTGCCTTGAGAAACTACAGTAAAAGCTTATCCAACGAAGTTACCCCTAAAGGCGTCCGGGTGCTGACTGTTTCACCAGGCTGGATCAATACGACAGCTTCGGAAGCATGGCTGGGAGAAATTGCAAGAAATTCTAACAGTACGATAGAAGAAGCGCAGCAGGGTGTAATGGATGCATTGGGTGGAATACCTTTCGGAAGACCTGCCGAGCCTGAAGAAGTAGCGGAATTCGTCGGTTTTCTTGTTTCACCAAGAGCCGGCTATTTAACAGGAACTGAATATGTAATCGATGGCGGAACAGTACCAACAATTTAATCATCCCTAACAACAGACAATATGAATTTACCAAAAGTAATCACCGAACTGGTAAGAGCACAGAACAATTTCGATAGTGCTGCTTATGCCGAATGCTTTACAGAAACAGCCGTAGTTTTTGATGAAGGCAAAATCCATAACGGAAAAGCAGAAATTGAAAAGTGGATTGACAAATCCAATAAGGAATATAAAGCCACTATGGAACCGCTGGATTATAACGAAAAAGAAAATATTCTATCAGCGGAAGTTTCAGGATCATTTCCTGGCAATCCGATCATTTTAAAATTTCATTTTGAAATAATTGACGGAAAAATTCAGCATTTAAAAGTAACAGATTAAGAGCGAGTCTGTATCAGAAAATGACGTACTATCAGAATCATTTGTCTGAAAAGCTATTCTCTGGAATGATGTTCAATAAAGCATGGTTCATAAAAAGAGTCCGTTTCACGAGTTGTGAGACGGACTTTTTTTTAACTTAAATTATGAATTAAACAGTATATCCTTTCATATTCAGTCTTTCTTCCTGCAAATCCAATATTCTGAGATGTTTTCGGATGATATTTTCATCCAGTAACAGTTCTTCGCGGTTTTTATTGATAAGCCAGTTTCTTTGGGTATCGAGAATGTCAATATAAATATGTCTGTATTCTTTGTAATTTAAAATAATTTCAGAACTGCTCAACTGATTTTCATATTTCTGTAACTGATCTTTTAACGCCGGAAAACTTTCTATTTTATCAGCATAGTCGCTCCGGATTTTATCAAGCGCTACTTTTGCCAGACTATTCTGAATGTCGTAATCTATCTCTTTCGCACTTCTTATGAAATCCCGGTCTACCGGAGGAAATTTCTTAAGTAAAAAAGGAAGGGTAAGCCCTTGTAAAAGCAGTGTTAACAGAATTACAATAAATGTAATAAACAGGATCATATTTCTTTGAGGAAACGGAGACCCATCATCTAAAGTCATGGGAATGGAAAGTGCTGCTGCCAGGGACACTACTCCCCGCATACCGGTCCATCCAATAATCAGGGGAGTTTGCCATCCCGGTGACTGAGGATCGGCAACGGTGATAAAATTCCTCATAATCAAGGTGGTCACCAGCGCTCCATATCCTGCCAAAATCCGGACAATAATCAACACTATAGTAACTGCAATTCCATACCCTATCGCAGTATAAATATCTGTATCACCTAGACCGGAAACAATTTCCGGTAAATCTAAACCGATAAGCATAAAAACAATCCCGTTCAACAGAAAGCAAAGGCTTTCCCATACCGTTACGGTACGTATCCGGGA
This sequence comes from Chryseobacterium sp., assembly GCF_041914225.1. Taxonomy (GTDB): domain Bacteria; phylum Bacteroidota; class Bacteroidia; order Flavobacteriales; family Weeksellaceae; genus Chryseobacterium. The sequence goes on along the minus strand of NZ_JAYSDT010000012.1, from coordinate 85,881 downwards.
TGCACTGCTTAAAAAATCGTGACTCCGGTAAGAAAGAAACAGTCCTCCGGTTACCACTGCCAGAACTCCGGATGCGTGCAGTTGTTCTGCAGCCAGATACATAGAAAACGGCGCAATGAAAGTCAGCAGAATATCTATATTTGAGTCGGTAGGTAACATTTTATGTAATTTCAGAAAGACATATGCAATCGCAAGCCCGATTCCAAGGCCTCCCAAGCACATCCATACAAAACTTCCGGCTGCTTCATGCCAAACAAACTGTCCGGTTGCAGCAGCTATCATGGCAAACCTGAAAATAATCAAAGATGAAGCATCGTTCAGCAAACTTTCACCTTCCAGAATAGAGGCCAGCCTTTTTGGGACTTTTACAAATTTCAGAATGGCTCCTGCACTAACGGCATCAGGTGGAGAAACAATCCCACCCAATAAAAAACCGAGAGCCAGAGAAAACCCGGGAATAAAATAATTGGCAAAAGCGGCAACCGACAATGCGGTAAAGAAAACAACTACAAAGGCAAAGCTGAAGATAATCCTGCGCCATCTCCAAAGTTCTTTCCATGAGGTTGACCATGCAGCTTCGTACAGTAAAGGAGGTAAGAAGATGATAAATAGTAATTCCGGCTCTACTTTAATGGATGGCACCCCGGGAATAAAACTTATGATAAGCCCGGCTACTACCAGTAAAACCGGATATGCTACCTTAATCTTATTAGCCAGCATGATAAGCATCGTAATCAGGAAAACCAGGAACAGATAAAATTCAAAGTCTTTAAGCATAGGAAAAATTTGGATACTTAAATATATATCAAATTTTTAAAAAACTATACCTTTACTTATTGCAGCCTCATCAGAAAAACTGTTATTTTTTTCGCTTGTACTGCAGCTGTACCAATCCGGTTTCAAATGTTTTTGCTGTAATAAATTCAAGTGCGCTTTCAGGCCGGCCGTCTTTAAAAAGCTTTGTCCCGTTGCCTAATAACACCGGAATCACCGAAATAATAAATTCGTCTATCAGATCATGCTTCAATAATTCATTTATTATTGAAGCACCACCGTCACAATATATATTCTTTCCTTCACCGGATTTTAAATGGTTAACCAATTCTGTAATATCTCCTGTATAGAAAGTCGTTCTGCCCTCTTTCGGCCTTGCTGTTCTTGTGATTACGTATACATCCCGTTGCCCGTTGTCATAATGAGATGAGCCGATTTCTTTCAGTACATAATCATAGGTTTTTCTACCTATAATAATGGTATCAATTCCGGAAGTAAAGTCCGCATAACCGTAATCCTCACCTTCTTTTTCAACTATCTTCAGAAAGCTCAGGTCATCATTAGGTTTTGCGATGTAGCCATCTAAACTCATTGCAATGAAAAGTGATAATTTTCGCATCGGTTTTGATTTTAATATTGAAGCAAATTTACTTCTATACAACGATCTGTACTTTGTAAAAATGCGACACATTAAAGCAATGAGGGCGCAAGTCCGGTATTCTTCTTGATTTCATTGGTAAGATGCGAATGATCATAATAACCGCATTCAAACGCAATTTCCAATAAGCTCCGGCTTTGATTTGAATTTTTGATCAAACTCATCGCATGCTGAAACCTGATAATATTTGAATATTCTTTGGGTGATAATCCGATTAGTTTTTTAAAATTCCGCTCCAGTTGTCTTACCGTCGTAAAATGTATTTTAGCCAGCTCGTTACTACTTATGTTTCCATTGGTTGAATGTATCTGATTAAGTACTTCCTGCAGTCGGATATTTTTGTTTTTGAGTCTCCCGGAAAAAAACCGGTCAAAATAATGGAAAGGATTGTCAGATGTTTTATCAATATTAAAGGAGTTGGCTTTTTCAAATTCAACAGTGGCATTTGTTAATTCATTTTGTGAGGCATAGCTGTAAAAATTTGCAAAAGTGGCAGGTTTCAGGCATACTCCTGCTAAATGGGTTTCGCTGTCGATAAAACTATCTTTAAAAGAATTCATGGCACCTACCACATAAGTCTTTCCATGTTCCATTGAGAGCAATCCGTTATCCGTTAAGCATTTATTTCCCAAATTTATGAGTACACCCGCACAGCCATCCGGGAAAACCCTTTCCCATTGCCTCTCTATTTCATTTCCTTTCAGTTCCCAATAGAAATGAATAAAAGGCTCTAATTCCTTACAAGGCTTTATTTTTTTGTACTGCATGGTTTATATTGTTTTTTTCACAATAATACTCAGCTTTTTTATAATTACTTCCGTATAAAAGCTTCAGGTTCCCACTTCAATCTGTTTAGCTAGTGTTTGTTTTCTATTTCTTCAAAATACCTCATCACTTTTTCTTCAGTGCTGTTTTGCAAATTTACTTTACTGTCAAAAAGTTCTGCCCTTAGATGCCTGTATAATGACACTGCGTTTCTCAAACTTTCCAATAAGGATTGTCTGTTATAATCCGGAATGGTAAGTTTCAGTTTTTCAAGATCCTGAGTATTTAAAGCAGTTTCCACTTTTCTCACACCGCGAGGTAAATTTCCGTTTTTTATGTGGAGTAACGGCCCCAATACAATCATACGTAGAAATCCCATAAAGTCATATGCTTCAAAATATTCTCCACGTCCTATTTTCAATAATGCATAATGAATCCAGGTCCAAAAACGATCCTCTATCCACTGATAATCCGGATAGGGAAACCCTGCTTCTGTATGATGAATGATGTTCGCAAGTTGTCCACCCTTATCAATGAGAAGAGTTGGGGTTTCAATACGGCTTTGAAATTCTTCAAGGGTTAAAAACTTGATATCCACGTGCAAAAGCGGATTGTCATACAGGCATATCAATAATCTCGGCTCTCCCACATGTTCGCCGGTAAACCCTGACAAAAAACCTCCCAGCTTTCTTGCATAGTCAAGCATTAAATTCTTATCGTCAGAAATTTTTTGTCGGGTTACAAGAATAAGATCAAGGTCTGAAAATTCATCTATTTCATCGGTAAGCCAGGAACCCGCTACAGCTAAGCCAATAACATTGTCGTCCGGTTCTAAAATCTCTTTTGCTCTGTTACCGAATTCTTGTTGTATCATTTATTATCAGTTCTTTTTAAGTTACGTGTAAGTATAAAGCTGGCTTTTGCAGTATATTTTGATGCCTTTTAAATATACAAAAAATTCCTTTTGCAGATTATTTCTAAGCCAAACGCAACGATAGGCTGTTCATGATCAATTTCAACGGCTGAAAAGATTCCAGTTTTTTCACAATTTCAGAAAGATAATCGGTTGGGGATTAATCTGTTGTAGGTGAGATATTTACTTCATAAGCAGCAATATCAACTACACGGATATCACAGCCTTTACGCTACACTAACCCCGAAAATACGGCCCACCAATGCTGTAATTCCCATGGCAACAGTTCCCCAGAAACAAATCCTCAATACTGCGATTTTAATATTTGAACCTCCGGCTCTCGCAGAGATTGCTCCTAAAAGCATCAGGAATATGATTGAAAACCCATATTGGAAATATACCATTTGTTTAATAGGCGCCAAAAGGGAAACCGCAAACGGCAATAAAGCCCCTACCGCAAATGAACCGAAAGAAGCCATCGCCGCCTGCAAAGGTTTGGCTTGTGTTATTTCGTTTATTCCCAGTTCGTCACGGGCATGTGCTCCCAGGGCATCGTGCTCTGTAAGTTCAATTGCTACCTGCATAGCCGTTTCTTTGGTACAGCCTCTTTTTTCATAGACTTTGGCTAGTTCTCTGAGCTCTATCTCCGGCATTTGTTCAAGTTCAAGCTTTTCGCGCATCAGATCTGCTTTTTCCGTATCTTCCTGAGAGCTTACGGAAACATATTCACCTGCGGCCATAGACATTGCTCCGGCAATCATACCTGCCAGCGCTGCAAGGATAATAATATGCCGTTCGGGCTCTGCTGCCGCAACTCCAATAACAATACTTGTGGTAGATAATAACCCGTCGTTGGCTCCCAATACGGCAGCCCGGAGCCATCCTACCCTGTTTACATAATGTTTCTCCAGCTGATGATGCATAACTTTTTGTTTTGATAGCACGTTAAAGTTACCAAATGTTTCGTCAAGAATCGTTTTAAATTAAGGCATTTAGGATAAAGTCTTTATATTTTGAAAGACTTTTTTTGTGATACTGATCTTATTATAAAAATCCAGTACACAATGAATGTTACTTCAAGAATAAAGTCTATCATATAAGTCCATCTGATTACGTCATGTATATAATAATAAAGATCAATTCCTGCGAGTCCGGCAGAACAGAGTATAATGACCAGTATAACCAAAGCGCTCCGCCTTATTTTCAAAACATATAAAATAAGGAAAACATAAGGTAAGATCAGTAAGCTGACCGTTTTCACCAGCCATATATCCGTCTTGGGACCGGTAATTTTCAAAAAGCTATCAAGATGTATAAATGGCCATATTGCGGTAAGCAGAAAATAAAACATCTGAACATAGGCCACTAAATATTTCTTTTTCATGAAGCATGATATATTAGGTCCATTTTCAAAACATAATCTCTTACCCTGGATTGTCTACTTATATCTGGGACAATTCACCTGCAGATTTTCCGGCCGGTTGTTATCCGGTATATTTTTCTCTCTGCGCTGTCTTTCGAGATCTTCATAGAATGTGTGAAGCTGGCTCATCTCATCTTCTGTGAGGTTTCCTGCTTCCCTGTCCTTATTTTCCTTACGTGCAGCCATCAGTTCATCAAGCTTATGCTGAAGCGTTTTTATTTCTTTATTCTGTGTATTCCTGATAAAAAGCACTGCAAGTCCTGCAATACCTAAAAAAGCACTACCTTTAAAATATTCCCGCCAATCCGGCCATCTGTCTAAAATATCCTTTATCATAACTTTTATTTTAAAATTTATTCAAAAACAAGTCATACAGATTACTCCATATGACAAGTTTCAACATTAATCTATAAATCTATGTGAACCGGAAGATAATCTTCCTGTTTTCAGTTGTAACGCTATTATTTTTTCCTGCGCCGCTGAAGCTGAGCAATTGTTGTACTATACGGCAATTACTGAATATTGTAACTTGTTATTTCATAATAGATTGCCCACGCTGCAAACACGATGACAATAATCCATATCCAGAAAGGAATGGTTTGGGGTGTTTCACTCCCATTGATCAGGAAGCTTTTCTGGTTCCCTTTGTCATACGCATTGATCATCAGAGAAAGTGTACCATCTACCACATCTTTATTTTTAAGGCCTTCTATCCGTATTGCAGGGCCATTGGCAACGGTAAACTGTATATTTCTGATACCTTCTCTCCCGGATGGCGAATGGCTTACGATCTTAAGGGTATGCTCTCCGTCCGTGAGCTTTTTGGTATCCAGATCAAAAACAATAGGGGTGTCCAGCTCTGCAATGGGAGCCGGGTCGTCATCAATAAATAAAAAAACTTTGCTTTTATCTTTTGTCATGATCTTTAATTTTCACCTGAAAAAACGGAGTATTTAATATGGGATTTATCTTTTTCTCCTGGTTTGAACAGATATTTTGCAGAAAGGATAAATGCCAGTACTGTTATCAATATGACAAATCCTACGATAAACCAGTCCCAGTTACTTTCCGGGCCGGTTCCGTGGGTAAAGTTTCTTGTTACTTCGGGCTGCTGAAGTTTACAGGCATCGCAGGCAAATGCATAGACTGTAAAGAATATTCCAGACAGGACAGCTATTTTTTTTAAAACATTTATCATTGTTATTTTATTTTATCCATTATTGTTTTTACTTCTTCTGCGGTTACCTTTTTGGCATTGTTTCCCCAGCTGGTCCGCTCATGGTTCATAATGGCAGCTACATCTTCAGGAGTGAAGTTGGCATTGGTGCCCACAGGCGGCATGGTCGCAAATTCCGGTCTCGGATCATAGCCTTTCATGATGATGGTGACATACAGCTCAAGGTCTCCTCCTGTAACCACAGGGCTTCCTTTCAATGGTGGAAATGCTCCCGGAACCCCTTCTCCGTTAGCCTGATGGCAGCTTGCACAATTGGCGGTAAAGAGTGCACCTCCATCCGGTAAATTGGCATTTCCTCCCTGTGCTGCGCCTTCTTCTTTTTTCTGTTTATAGAGGAATGCAGGAACAATAGATTTATCCGTATAATCCGTTTGTTTCAGGGATTTCAGATAAGCTACCAGCAGAAGGGCTTCAGGACCTGCAACAATTTTTTTGTATCTGGGACGGAATTTTTCCGGAACTTTCACCTCAACATCTCCGGGCTGCAGATAATCCCTCTCTATAAAAAGCCAGGGATAAGCAGGCATCACAGATTCTTCAACGGCGGCCCTGGGCTGATAGAGATGAATGAGATGCCATTCTGCACTGGGCTGTCTTTCCCCGATACTGGTGAGATCCGGCCCGGTTCTCTGGGTGCCCATCAGATTGGCTGTGTTTCTCCAGAAATCTGTTCGGGTATTGATGGCAAAATCCGCCGGTATGCTTGGTCTTTTTCCAAAGACATTATCCATTTCGACATTTCTGACCTGCTGGGTATGACATGCAATGCATCCGTTATCTATATAAACCCTTTTACCGGCCTGCTCCTCTTTTGTCAGAATTTTAGACTGTCTTGGTAAAGGCTTATTGATCCTCTGGTTCTCCAAAGCAGGGAATATGGCAATGTAAAGGGTAAGTGAAACAAAAAGTAAAAGTGCAGAGCCGAAAAGGATTCTATGGTCATTTAAAAATATCATGATGCTGATCTTTAAGTGTTAAACTCTGTATTTCCAAACTGTTTCTTCGCGGCCAGGATTTCTGCAGGTGTCCTGAGAACTCTTACCTGATTTTCTTTTCTTACCATCCTGTAAAAATTATAAGCGAAAATCAAATGGGACAGCCACATCAATGTTCCCCCGATAGCTCTCCAAAGCCAGAAAGGCGCCATATTGATCACCCCTTCAATGAAAGGTTTTTTCTTGATCCAGAGTTCTCCTGTCTGCGTCCCGCCAATCATTAAAGCAATAACATAAAATAACAGCCCGATCAGTGCAAACCAGAAATGGATTCCCACTAAAAGCTTCGGAGGCTCCTTTCCTGTAAGCCGGGGAACCAGCGTATAGAAAAATCCCCAAAGCATAAATGTGATGATTCCATACATGGTAAGGTGTGAATGCGCTACAGTAAAATCCGTAAAATGCCAGAGGAGGTTGGTATACCTGAAAGCTTCCACCGTTCCCTGGAATGATCCTGTAAAATAAAATATAATCGCCATAAAGTAAAACGGAAGCGTATAGCTTGTCCTAAGCTGATACCAGGCTCCATTAAACGTCAGAAGGAAGTTGGCTGTACCCGCCGCCACAGGAATCAGCATCCCTGCACTTGCAATAATAGCTGTTGTCTGCAGCCTCCATGGGATGGCACTGAAAATAAAATGGTGGGTTCCAATCAGGGTATAGAAAAAGGTATGGGTCCAGAAAGCCAGCACGCCTAAGCTATAGGAGTAGATAGGTTTATTCAGCTGCTGTGGTAAAAAATAATACATCAGTCCCAGGTTGATCATCATGAACCACATTCCGATAGCCTGATGCATATAATATCCCTGAATAATGGTCTCTCCTACCCCGTCCTGCCAGATGGGAATATAAGCGATAACTATTACAATAACAATAAACATTGTTCCCGATACAATATACCAGTTAGACAAATAAATTTCTTTGGTTTTCCTGTGTGCAATGGGTTTAAAGAAATTATGCAGTGAGAGCGCCACTCCTATCCCGAAAGTAATCATGATCGGCCAGATATATTCCCGGTATTCTCCCCCGCCGTTATTCACTCCTGAAAGAACGGAGATTGTTCCGGCAAGAACAGCTGCATTGACCAGAATAAGAGAAAGATACCCTTGCTTTATATTAAATTTCTCAACATTGCTTACCCGCGGTATCACATAATGAGCGAAACCCAGCATTGCCAGGGAAGCCCACCCCCAGAATACAGCATTGGTATGCCCCGGTCTTAGCCTTCCATAGCTGAACCAGCTTGTATGCTCTATATCCGGAGCAACCAGTTTTATACCTGCATATAAACCGAAGGTTGTCCCCAGCAAAAGCCAGAATATGGCCGTTCCCAGAAAATAAAGAATCAGGCGGCTCAGTTCAGGAGAAATATATTTCTGAAATGAAGATGTTCTTCTCTTGGTGGGAAATACTCTTAACTCTTCTACAGAATTGATGTTTTGTACAACTCCTTTTGTATCTGCAGGTGGCAGGGTACCTGAAAGACCATTTTCCGGAAGGCTGAAGCTGAGCTCTTTTTCCCGCTGTTCATAATCTTCTACTTCTTCAGGAGAAAGGTTTTCTATTTCTTTTTTTCTCTCGAGGGATTCTTTCCGCCTTAATATTTTAGCATAGATGGATAAAAACTTCAGAACCACAATGATAAGGCCGGCTACAATGACCATCAAAGTAAGCAATAAGGTAATCTGTATTCCTGTTTCTTTAAATAATGAGATATCTGCCATAACAATAGTATCATGGGTTAATAAGTCGTGATGTTCCGGTTTATTATCTTAATAGAATTCTTTACTGATCTCTTTTTTTAAAAAGAAATCAATCCCGCTTTAAAACGTCAATGGCTGTAAATACAATTATTTACTTCTTTTAATAGAATCTACATCATACGCAGAGCTGTCCACCGTGGGAGTTTGATCTGCCGAATCCGGTGAAATCTGGGCAGAGCCGGAAGTAAGACTGTCAGATGCCATAATGGTATCTGTATTGGTCCGTTGTGTCTGGGGTTCTTTTTTGCAGCTGACGACAAAAAGGCCGGCAAGCACAATGAATGATACAATGAATTTCATATTATTAAATTTTGTGGTGTGTGTAGTTCAAATGTAGACAAGATACTCCTAACGCTTTATGACTCAGATCATAGAACTCCCGAACAGCACTGTTTTTACAGGAAAATCCTATTTTCCTATCTTTGCAGCAATGAATTTATTATATATCAACTGGGACATCAATCCCGAAATCGTCAATATCCTGGGAATTCCTATTAAATATTACGGATTACTTTTTCTTGCAGGGCTTGTTTTGAGCCTGAACATCTTAAAACGCATCTATAAAAAGGAAGGTCTCAGCACGCAGGCCCATGAAGCGTTATTCTCCTATGCACTGATAGGAATTCTGGTGGGAGCCAGATTGGGGCATTGTCTTTTTTATGATTTTGATTATTATTCTCAGCATCCGCTTGAAACATTTTTACCCGTTCAGAAAGGTCCGGACGGAAGCTACCACTTTACAGGATTTGCAGGTCTTGCCAGTCATGGCGGCGGTATCGGATTGGTCATCATGCTTCTCATTTATGCGAGAAAATATGCTATCCCATTCATGACCGTTCTGGATGCGATAGCCATTGTACTTCCGTTGGGAGGTACTTTCATCAGGCTGGCCAATCTGATGAATTCTGAAATTATCGGAATTCCTACTGATGTTCCTTGGGCTTTTATATTCCGTCAGGTAGATGATCTTCCGAGACATCCGGCCCAGCTTTATGAGGCTATCTCTTATTTTATTATTTTCCTTTCTGTGTATTTCATTTACAGGAAGAATATCTTTAAAATCGGAAAAGGATTTTACTTTGGAATCAGTATCCTGCTGATCTTCATTATGAGAATTCTGATAGAGTTTATCAAGGTAGATCAGGTAGAATTTGAGCACGGAATGATCCTTAACATGGGGCAGCTTCTGAGTATTCCATTTGTTCTTCTTGGATTATTCTTTATTATCAAAAGTATACTGGAGAAAGGAAAGATTAAAACCGCTTGATTTATTATTTCTTTTACAAATAAAAACTCACTGAAAGCTGTTTTCAGTGAGTTTTCTTTTTAATGGATTTTACAAAGTATTATCTTGTTGTATACCCGCCATTGGCAAAGATGGTCTGCCCTGTAATCCACCAGCCTTCTGTCACCAGAAATTCTACCAAAGGCGCAATATCTTTAATATCTGTCAATCCTCCCAATGCGGATGCTGATTTATGATAAGCTACAGCATCATCGGTTTCCTGCCCGTAGAAGAAAGGAGTGTCCATTGGGCCGGGAGCTACTGCGGTTACGGAAATACCTCTGGCTCCAAATTCTTTGGAAGCAGCCCTTGTAAAATGCTCTACCGGTGCTTTTGCTCCAGCATACGTGGAATACAATCCGGTGTAAGCCGCCAGCAATGATGTAACGATCGTACAGATTTTCCCATGGTCATTCAGCTTTTTACCGGCTTCCTGCAAAAAGAAGTAAGCAGATTTTGAATTGACATTGAACATGGTATCATATTCTGCTTCTGTAGTTTCTGAAAATGGTTTTTTCAGCACCATTCCAACAGTATTGATGGCAATATCGATTCCTCCGAAACGGGTAATGGTTTCATCAAAGAACTTCGTGATATGATCTACTTTGGTAAGGTCTCCCTGGAATAAAAATGCTTCTGCTCCCAGTGCCTGTACCTCAGCCAGTGTTTTTTCACTTTCTGCTTTTGAGCTTTCACTGTTGTAATGGATGGCCAGTTTTGCGCCTTTTGCAGCGAAATCCCTGCTTAATAATCCTCCTAAGTTTTTACCGCCTCCTGCAATTAAAACAACTTTTCCTTTTACATTTTGTGTTGACATTGTTTTTATTTTTAAATGTTAATGAGACAAAGATGGATAATAAAAACGGCCTCAACATGGTGAAATTTTCGGGAATTTCATTTTCCTGTCCTATACGGGAAAAAACATTTACTATTTCTATGTAAACAATAGTTATTCAATAGAATGCTATTTACCAGCCAGATACGCCCTGAGAGTATCTTTTTTATTTAAACACCCGGCTATAATTCCCAAACTCACATCAATTTTAGGCATAACATTTGATACCTTCCTCCCGTATCACGCACCACCACTTCATTTTTAATATATTTTTTTATAATCCTCAGGTTTCTGGGGATTTTTTTGTAAGATTATTACCACTTTACGGATACGTTTACACGCACAGCATAACGTATCCTGCAACACTATTTCTGATAATCAATCATTTAAAACCTGATTATTCATTTTATTGTTGTATATTTGTACGTAATAAACCGAGTCACTACTTTGTTTTCTGTAACGACGCGAATATTTTTATTCAGTCTTTGCCTTTTGAGCAGCCATATTTTTAACTTTTATTCTTCTATTAAGAACAATACTTGTCGGAATTTTAAAGCTCTGTATGATTGGAAATATCCAGGACAGGAAACATCGGCGGGCTTTATAGGTCTCATGCAGGCCAGATTGAACCGATTAATTTATAGAAACTAAATACTAAAAATAATTTATGGCAGATTCTTTTTCTAAAAAGGAAAATTTCAAGAAAAAAATTCAAAAGCAAAAAGAAAAGGCGCTAAGACGCGAAGAACGTAAAACGAACAACAACAAAGGGAAAGACATGGAGGATGTATTCATGTATGTAGATGAATTCGGAAGATTAACTTCTACTCCCCCTGAACAGAGACAGGAAGTAAACCTTGATGATATTCAACTGGGTGCAGCTCCTATCATTGAAGAAGATCCAAGAAAAACAGGAATTGTTACGTTCCTGAGTGAAAAAGGATATGGTTTCATTACTGAAGATAACAGCAAAGAAAACATCTTTTTCCACAACAATAACTGTGCAGAGCCGGTGAAAAAAGGAAACAAAGTATCTTTTGAAAAAGAGAAATCTCCTAAAGGATTTTCTGCTGTTGAAATACAGCTTGTTAAATAATACGTACCTGTAAAAATGTTTCTGTGTTAAAAGCAGATCCGTTTTAAACCATACACAAAGAGACTGTCCGTGCGGACAGTCTCTTTTTTTAGGGACATATAAAAAAAGTTAACTTAACTTATAAAAAGTTAGATTCTAACGCAATATCCCTGAATTATTTCAAATATCCTTACGGGAACCCGTAGAATACAGTTAAAATTTAAAAATATAAAAGAAGCTGCCATTTCAGGCAGCTCCTCTCATCGTAAAAAAAGTAAAAATTAATCCAGTTTACCTCCCAGTGCTTTAAACAGCAGGACGTTGTTTCTGGTATTCTGATGCTGGAACTGTAATAAGTCCAATTCAGCGGTTAGTTTGCTCTTCTGGGAATTGATCAGCTCAAAATAGTTGGCGTACCCTGTAAGGTACAGATCATTGGAAACCTCAACACCGCGGTCAAGGAAACCTACTTCTTCTGATTTCAGTTTCAGAACACGTTCATAAATTTTAGTTTGTTTTAAGATAGACTGAAGCTCATTAAAAGCTGTCGTTATACTTTTCTGGTAGTTTAAAAAAGCAATTTCCTGCTCTTTGCTGGCTACTTTAAATTCATATTTCAACTGTCCTTTATTGAAAACAGGAACCATCAATCCTCCCAACAGCTGTCCGGCCAGTGAACCTGGCTTAAAGAATGTTTCCACAGAAAAAGAATTCAGTCCGAAACCGGCTCCCAGATCAATTTTGGGATAAAAAGCAGCTCTTGCCGCCTTTGCATCAGCCTGGGAAGCTTCTAAAACATAGTAATTCGCTGCTACATCCGGCCTGGAATGGATTACATTTTCCACATTAATGGTTTTATTTAAAACATCCATATTGGTAGGCATTAATACTTTCCCCCGTTTCACCTCTCCACCATAGCTTCCTGTCAGGGTTGTAATCGCCTGCTCTACTGTTACGATTTCCACCCGGATATGTTCAATCTCTGCAAGCCAGTTATTGTTCTGTGCCTTGAACTGCTGTACTGCCAATTCGGTAGCTTTACCTACTTCACGCTGAGCCAGAACAATTTCAAAGGCTCTTTGCTGAAGGTTGTAGTTCTTCTGATAAATAGCAAGACGGTTATCCAATGCTACCAGCTGATAATACAGATTGGCAATATCGGTGAAAAGCTCTACCTGCAATAATCTTAATCCTTCTGTTGAAGCCAGATATTTCTTCTGGGCAGCAACTTTCTTATTTTTCAGTTTTCCCCATGCATCAATTTCCCAGCTGCTTCTTGCGCCCAGCCAGTAATTAGGCGTAAAATCCCTGTTGATTTCTGGTCTTCCGTAATATTAGGTGAAAGATTGGTGTCATAATTTCCAACGCCTTCCATTGTATACTTGCCGTATCGGTTACCGGAAGCTTCTATTCCGACTTCAAGGGAAGGCAACAGATCCATCTTTGACCGTTGAAGAAAACTGTTGGCAATCTCCACTCTTTGCTGTGCAATCTGGAAATCAGGATTCGCCTGCACCACCTTATCAAAAAGCTCAAGCAGATAAGGATCCGTAAAATAAGCTTTCAGATTGATCTGCTGAAATTCATCCGGGCTTTTGTTTTTATCGGTTTTAATAAACTCCTCTGGTAATTCCTGAGCCTTTTTCAGTTCTGCTACTTTGGGAACGGCACATGAAACCAGGCTCAGTGCCGCCATTCCATACAATATATTTCTATGATTCAATCTTTTCATCTTTCTTCTTATTTTCAAGTTTTGCAAAGAATATATACAGTCCCGGAATCACCACCAGTCCGAAGATGGTTCCGATCAGCATTCCCCCGGCTGCAGCTGTCCCAATAGAACGGTTACCGATTGCCCCGGCTCCGGATGCTATACATAAAGGGATAAGTCCTGCCACGAAAGCAAAGGAGGTCATCAGGATCGGTCTCAGACGCTGTCTTGCTCCTTCAATGGCTGCAGGAATGATATCAAACCCCTGTTTGTTTCTTGCCACGGCAAATTCCACGATCAGGATGGCATTTTTAGCTAAAAGTCCGATGAGCATAACCAACGCTACCTGTGCATAAATATTGTTATCCAACCCTGCAGCCACCAATGCGATATAAGATCCGAAGATTCCTGTCGGAAGACTTAATAATACCGGCATCGGAAGAAGGAAACTTTCATACTGTGCCGCTAATAAAAGATACACGAATAAAAGACAGATGGCGAAGATATAAACGGTCTGGTTTCCTGATAAGATCTCTTCCCTTGTCATTCCGGACCATTCAATATCAAATCCTCTTGGCAAAGATTCTTTGGCTACACGTTCTACCGCTGCAATGGCATCACCGGAGCTGTAGCCGTCAGCAGGCTCTCCGTTGATCATTGCAGACATATACATATTGTACCTCGTAAGTACTTCAGGCCCGTATACTTTTTCGATGGTAATGAAAGTGGAGAAAGGAACCATTTCACCCTTGTCATTTTTTAAATATAAATTCAGAATACTTTCAGGTGTATCCCTATGTTCCGGACTTGCCTGCACCATCACTTTATACATCTGGCTGAAACGGATAAAGTTCGTAGCGTAATAAGATCCCAGCATAGTTTGCAGCGTAGACATAGCATTGTCCACCGATACTCCTTTCTTCGCTGCCATATCATAATCTATATTAATCATGTATTGCGGGAAAGTAGCATCGAAACTGGTAAAGCTGTTCTGCAGTTCGGGAGCTTCATTCAGCTTTTTAACAAAATCTTTGGTGATCTTATCTGTGTTTTCAATAGTTCCTCCGGTTCTGTCCAGCAAACGCAATTCAAAACCACTGGTATTTCCGAATCCGGGAACGGTTGGCGGCGCAAAAATCTCAATTTGTGCATCTGCTATACCCTTTGTTCTCTCTGAAAGTTCTGAAATCAGATCATTCACTGAAATACTTCTTTCTTTCCAGTCTTTAAGGTTGATCATCGCCATTCCGTAAGATGAACCTGCGATCTCTGTCACGATACTGTAGCCTGCAAGCGTGGTCACATTTTCTACTCCTTTAATCTTCTTGGCAATCACCGTGACCTCATCCAGTACTTTTTCTGTTCTTTCTACTGTTGCTCCCTGTGGAGTCGTCACACTTACATACACCATTCCCTGGTCTTCCATAGGAATAAATCCGGTAGGCAGGAATTTACTGGTCACAAAGGTCAGTCCGATGAATAAGAACAACAGTCCGAAAGTCACTGTAGTTCTTGTGGCAAATTTTGATAAAACACCTACATACCCATTCGTCAGTCTTTCAAATCCTGTATTAAAGCTCTGGAAAGCCCTGTCGATAATGGTTTTCTTCTTATGATGGTCATGAGGTTTTAAAATAATAGCACAAAGCGCCGGAGTAAGCGTCAGTGCATTCACCCCTGAAATCACGATACTGATGGCCAATGTTAATGAAAACTGACGGTAAAATACTCCAACAGGCCCATCCAGGAATGCCACAGGAATAAATACGGCAGACATCACGATCGTAATAGCGACTACAGCTCCTGCAATTTCTTTGGTGGCACTGATGGTGGCATCCAGCGCGTTCATTCCTTCTTCCATTTTCACATGGACGGCTTCAACGACGACAATGGCATTGTCAACTACAATTCCGATGGCAAGGACCAACGCAAACAATGTTAAAAGATTGACAGAGAAATCAAGCATGTCCATAAATGCAAAAGTTCCTATCAATGCTACCGGTACAGCCAGTACAGGAATCAATGTGGAACGCCAGTCCTGCAGGAAGATAAATACCACAATTCCTACCAGAATAAAAGCTTCAATAAGCGTTGTAAGCACCGCACTGATGGAAGCATCAAGGAATCGGGAAACATCATAAGCCATGTTATATTCCATTCCCGGCGGGAAAGAGGTAACTTTCAATTCTTCCATTTTTGCCTTTACACTTTCAATTACTTCGGAAGCGTTGGAACCCGGACGCTGTTTCATCATGATGGATGCAGAGGGTCTTCCGTCTGTTTTGGAAACCATTCCGTAGTTCATCGCCCCGAATTCAACTTTGGCAATATCTTTAAGCTTTAAAATTGTTCCGTCCACATCAGACCGGATTGGTACTTCTTCATACTGTTTTGGCTCAAAAAACTTTCCTTTATATTTGATAACATACTGAAGCTGGCTTGAGGTTTTACCAGAGGTTTCACCTACTTTTCCCGGTGCTGCGGAAATATTCTGTTTTTGCAGGGAAGTGATTACCTCGTCTGCGGAAATATTGTAAGCAGCCATTTTCTGCGGATCCAGCCATACTCTCATTGAGTATTCCTTCTGTCCCATGATCTCTGCACGTCCTACTCCATCAATACGTTTCAACTCCTGAAGGACATTAATGTCCGTAAAGTTATAGATGAACTGTTCATCCTGGCTCGGATCTGTACTTGTGATATTAAGGTACATCAGCATACTGTTCACCTCTTTTTCAGTTGTTACCCCGGCTCTGATCACCTCTTCAGGAAGCTCGTCCAGAATAGTTGTTACCCTGTTCTGAACGTTTACTGCTGCTACATCAGGGTCTGTTCCTACTTCAAAGAACACCTGAATAAGGGTAAGCCCGTCATTGGAGGTTACCGTAGACATATATGTCATCCCCGGCACTCCGTTGATGGCCCTTTCCAAAGGCAGCGCTACCGCATTGGCAGATACTTCGGCATTCGCTCCTGTATATTTTGCCGTAACGGTTACCGAAGGCGGTACGATATCGGGAAACTGGGTGATCGGCATTTTCAGCAACGCCATGATTCCCAGCAGTACAAATAATATGGAAATAACCAACGAAAGAACCTTTCGTCTTATAAACATTTCTACCATTGATTTAAAGATTATGAAAGGTTAATACTTCTTTTTGATTTTGATAATATCACCGTCTTTCAAAGACTGTGTTCCTTCATAAATGATTAAATCTCCTTTTTTAAGACCGTTTTCCACCATATAAGAATCTCTTAAGGTAGTTCCGATCTTAATGCTGGTCATTTTCACTTTATTCTGCTTATCCACTACAAAAACATAGGTCTTATCCTGGATGGAGAAGGTAGATTTCTGTGGAATAAGGATTGCGTTATTCTGCTGTTCGGAAATAATAAGCTTTCCGGAAGTACCGTGTTTGATCAGATGGTCCGGATTCGGGAAAAGTACTTTATACCGGATAGAACCTGTAGTTCTGTCGATTTCTCCTTCGGCTGTTTTTAAAGCACCCTTAAACTGATAATTGGCTCCGTTAGGCAGCGTCAGTTCAATCTTCTGATGATTCCCGATTTTATCATTGGCCAAAAGCTCAAAATATAGGTTTTCAGGGATCGAAAAGTAAGCATAGACTTCATTCAGTTGGGAAAGCGTGGTCAATAATGTTCCATTTTCCACTAAACTACCGTCCTTATGGGGAATCACATCAATCCCCCCATCAAAAGGTGCTGTAATCTTTGTAAAGCTTATTTTCTGAAAAACTGCCTTTTTTTCGGCATCAGCAAAGGCATGTTTTGCTTTCGCGGAAGACAGTTTTGCTTTTACCATTTCCAGCTCGTTGTTGGCTACAAATTTCTTAGCATGAAGACTCTGAATCTGCTTCAGTTCCACTTCTGCAATACGGACATCAGCTTCAGTTTGCTTTAATGCGGCATTCGCTTTCAGAAGCTCCATCTGCAGTTCAGCATCATTGATTTTAAATAAAGCCTGCCCCTGGTGTACAAACTGTCCCTCATTGACATAAATATGCTGTATAATGCCTCCGATTCTGGACCGCATTTCAACATTCTTTTTAGCCTGGATATCTGTGACAAACTGGTTGCTCACCAATGTATCTTTTTCTTTGATTTCCAGTACGGGAACTTCTTTTTCTTTCTGATTGTTTTTTTCCTTGTCTTTACTGCATGACACAGCGAATAATGTTGCAAGAATACAAATTATTACGTTTTTACAATACATTTTTAAATGTTTAAATTATAAGATTTCCGTTAAAAGTGATTTGGCTTTCAGAAATTTAAAATTAGTACAGCTGGAGGAGATGGAGAAAGGATTTAACCCCGCAGATAATGGAAACCGCAATTTCCGGAAGGGTAATTTTCGGAATAACTTTTAATATCCCTGAGAAGTCTGCTACTGCAGAATCATTTTTTCTGACTGAGTGTTTTACAATTTTTGAAGCAGCAGGCAGAGCATGCGTGTTCATATCTGCTTCTTCATAAACATCCAGAACATGAATATTCGTTACAGGAGGGACATGAGGAATATTCTGCAACGATTTTTCTGCCCAATTCGAATTGAAAAGGGAAAAAACCAATAAGATATAGAATAAGAAAAATGACCTCAGACCTGCCATGTCAATCAGAATACTTTAGTTTTTCAGTAAAACGATAGTGGTGCAAAAATAGAGATTTCTGCTGGAAAATCCGGCCATTGAACTGTTAAAAAAACTTAAACAATGGATGAATAATTATATTATTTGAATTTGGATTCCTGCGGATGACAAATAGAACGCGAAGTCTATTCATGCAGTCTGTTATTTTGAAGGAATCTAACTTCTAAAATTCCGGATGAAAAATGGCATTAAGTTTTGGCTAAAGCCCGTTTCTATTGAATGATTAAAATTGTCTAGTTAGAACAATTTACTGAGCACTCTGAATCGGTAATCAAAAATATATTCCAGTTTCTTTCTGACGAAAAGGCGATGGGCAATTTCACCTAAAAATCCCATAGGAAGTTCATAATTTATAGTATCCCTCATTAAAACGCCTTCTTCATTAGGAATAAACTCATGATGATGGTTCCACAATTTGTAGGGACCTTTTTTCTGAAAATCGATGAAGCTTTTACGGAAATCTACGAGGGTGATCTCAGTCTGCCATTGCATTTTGATTCCGAATAAGGGAGAAACATAATAATCGATGAGCATTCCTTCGTAGATTTCATCATCTTCCATTTCCGTCAATACAATAAAGCCCATGTCTTTCGGGGTAATTTCTGAAAGGTTATTGGCTGAGGAAAAGAATTTCCAAGCAGTTTCTATATCACAGTTGAGCTGTTGTTCGCGGAAAAGGGTATGTTTCATAAGGCGGAATCAGTTAACCTGATTGTTATAAAACAAAGGTATAACAAAGATTTAATTATAGATCCACATCAGTACAGGTTTTCCAGACTTTTGAATCATCGGATCAATTTCCTTCATGGCGTTGTTGGATACGGTTGGACAGCCCCATCCTTCGGGCGAACCTTTGGGGAATACCTCTTCATCACTCATCAGATTCCAGGAATGAAAGACGATATATCTTTTTAAAGCATTACTGTTGGTTTCTTCAAGGCCATGCATCAGGTATTTTACATTGATTCCCCAATCGCTGTACCCTCTTCCTTCCAGTTTATATTTCCCTAAAGAGGACAGATGGCTTCCGTCTTCGTTGCTGAATCCCGGATTTGCTTTAGAATCATCTTTACTCCATGAATTGGAGCCACAGCCATGCCCTACCAGATATTTTTTTGAAATTTTATTGTTTTTAAAATCCCAGACAAAAAAACGGTTAACCCCGGAATGAAGGCTCATATCAATCAGAATACAGAAATCACGGTTAAGATTCTTTGAGGTACAAAATTCCAGAGCTTCTTCAGCCTTTATTTTTAGCCTGGAAAGATTGGCTTCAGGCTTCTTTTCGGCAACAACAGGTGTATCAACCGTCTGTATTGTATTTCTGTTTTTCTCCTGAGAGCATGAGCATATCCAAAAAACAACAAAAAACAGATAAATCCTTTTCATGAATTATTTATAGTGCTGAAAAATTCCAAAATCTGTAGGTGTCCAAAGCGCTGCTTTTTGTCCGGCAGCTTTTAAAGCGTTATTTGACCAGGTATTACAGGTGTAAAGAAAGCTGTAAGTCCCTTTGGCATCATAAAAGGCATCATTATCACCATATACCGCATTGGTTGGAATTAATATGAAGTTACCGTTCTGATCTTTGTCGAACTTATCTTCTACATATTTCACCAGATTTTCATACTGCCCTCTGCTGATCATAATCATCTTGCAGTCTTCACCTTCCTTCATTGTATTATAGTAAGTACAATGCATGGCAGAATCACTTAACCAGAAGGCTGCTTTAACGGCTGTAGAAAACTTAAGGTCAGCCCAGGTAGGGGTATCCAGGTAAAAGCCTTTGTCTCCCCATCCTATTCCGATATACTGATAGTCTGTTTTTTTTGATTTCGTATTGGCAAAAGGAATTTTCCGGCTCCAGTCCTGAAGATCATTTGTCACCGGCATTACGATATCCGTATGCACTCCGTTGGTATAAATATAGATCGGGATTTCTTTCTTCTGCCCGTCATCTTTTGCTGAAACGGGAATATAAGGAATCAGCAGTCCAAGGATTACATATATAATCACAATTCCCAGAATGATGCCCACCACTTTCAGGAGATACATTAAGATCATTTTCACAGTCATGTTTTTTAATAAAATTTAATCTGCAATTTTTGGTAAAAGTATTTGTTTTAATCGAAAAAATGGCTATATTTAGTTACGAAATATTTACAAATATGCGTAAAAATACCAAATCCCAAAAAAGATTTAAAATAAGAGTAAAAACTGCTCCTAAAAGAATACAAAAAAGACGTTGATTTTCGGTGAGATTCTGATCTCCTGAAAATCAATTTTCTTTATAGGAAAGGCTTTTCAAGAAACTTATTGATGTAAATCTTTACCTCCTTAAAGCGGAAAATTTAAGGAATGGTCGGTTATCAGCTCTGGTTTGGAAATTCAAAAAATTCCAAAGGAGGAATTGTCACCGAAAGTTCCGGAGAAAATCAGTCAGAAGACTTCTGTAAAAACTCAATATTTCTCTTGAGCCCTGCAAATTTGGTCCGTTTTACGGGAGATTTTCTGAAAATTTCAGAGAAAATTTCCTGGGTAAGTTCTTTCCATTCTCCTTTTTTGAAGTTTTTCAACGCTTCGTTGGGCTGAAAGCGGCTTTGTTTATTGGGAGCTGAGAAACGGTTCCATGGGCAAACGTCCTGGCAGATATCACAGCCGAACATCCAGTCTTCCATTTTATCTTTAAAATAATCTGGAATTTCGTTTTTGAGTTCTATGGTTGCATAAGAAATACAGCGGCTTCCGTCAATAATTTTCTCGGAAACGATAGCATCTGTGGGGCAGGCATCAATGCATTTTCTGCAGGTGCCACAATGATCTGTGGTGGCATGATCCGGAATCAGTTCAAGATCACAGATAATTTCTGCCAGAAAGTAGAAAGAACCATTTTGCTTGGTAATAAGATTGGCATTTTTACCTACCCAGCCAATTCCTGATTTTCTGGCCCAGCTTCGTTCCAAAACCGGTGCAGAATCAACAAAAACCCGGAATCCGAACTCCCCTATTTCTTCCTGAAGTTCCGCTACCATCTCACGGAGAATTTCTTTGATTACTTCATGATAATCTTCTGCATAAGCATATTTTGAGATTTTATAATTCTCCAGTACTGAAATTTTCTCCTCGGGAAAGTAATTGTAAGAAAGTGAAATAACAGATCTGGACCCTTCTACCAGAAGACGTGGATCAAGTCTTTTGTCGAAATGATTTTCCATATACTTCATTTCGCCATTATAGTTATTCTTCAGCCATTTTTCAAGATGAGGGGCATCTTCTTCCAGAAAATCAGCTTTGGAAATACCACAACTCTGGAATCCAAAACTTTTTGCCTTGGATTTTATCAGTTGGGAATATTTTTCGGCGCCGGCATTCATTAATTTCACACTGCAAAATTAAGATTATTTTATCAATCTGATCATTGACATCGAAGTTCAGCTTACAGTTGGCTTCCTGTCTCTTATTTTCTGAAAAATTTATGTTTTAATTAGGATTTTTTTCAAAAAAAAATTGCGTAATTTCGTTTCTGATTTTAAAATAAACAACTATGTCTTTAATAGAAGTAATACAATCCGGAAACTATGAATTAATCGACGTTCGTGAGCCAATGGAGCTTGAAATGGACGGTAATATAGATGGAGCCAAGAATATTCCTCTGGGTGAAGTAGAAGATAGACAAGATGAAATTCTATCTATTGAAAAGCCGGTAATCTTATTCTGCAGAAGTGGAAACAGAAGCGGAAAAGCATTGGATTATCTTAACGCTCAGGGATTAAAGGACGGTTATAACGGCGGAGGCTGGGCTGAGCTGAAGGCTGTTCTGGAAGCAAATCAGGGAACTTTTTAAAAGTTCCTTTTTTTATCCCTTTATTTCTATGAATCTGAAAACTCGATTTGAACAGCTATGTTCTCCTTTTACAGAAGACAGACAGCTAATCCACAGTCTCTGGAATGAAATTGAAACCAGGTATTCTGAAAAAGGCAGGCATTACCATAATCTTCTTCATCTTGAAAATATGTTCAGGGAGCTTGATGATGTGAAAGGTAACATTTCAGATTTCACAGCGATTTCTTTTTCCGTATTTTATCACGACATCATCTATGATGCCACATCAAAATCCAATGAAGAAAAAAGTGCGGCTACTGCAGAAAAAAGGCTTGCTGAGCTGCATGTAAGTAAAGATGATATTTCAGTGATTTCGGAACAGATTATTGCTACAAAATCCCATCAGCTGTCTGGTCATAACGATACCAATTATCTTCTGGATGCTGACCTTTCTGTACTGGGTAAAGATCTTAACACTTATATGGAATACACCCGGAATATAAGAAAAGAGTATTCTGTTTATCCTGATTTTCTTTATAAGCCGGGAAGAAAAAAAGTTCTTAAACATTTCCTTGAACTTGAAAGTATCTTTAAAACAGAATATTTTAAGGAAAAGTATGAGGTTCAGGCAAAAGAGAATATTAAAGCTGAGCTTCGGTTACTGTAACTGCAAAATGCAGGATTCATTTTGCATAAAACAAA
This sequence comes from Chryseobacterium sp., assembly GCF_041914225.1. Classification (GTDB taxonomy): domain Bacteria; phylum Bacteroidota; class Bacteroidia; order Flavobacteriales; family Weeksellaceae; genus Chryseobacterium. Next base: position 63,255 of record NZ_JAYSDT010000012.1, on the reverse strand, counting down.
GACATCTCAGTGATAAGATGTCTTTTTTCTATATTGCAGGTAATTTATGAATATTTACTGATAAACTCTGTCGCTTTTTCCAATACAAGCTCAGGAATTTCTTTATGTGGTGTATGCCCAATATTGGGAATAATATATTTCTCAGCACTTCCACTCACCTGAGTAACTGTTTTTTCTACCTGATCCAAGCTTCCGTATTCGTCTGCTTCTCCCTGAATAAATAATAATGGCGCCGTGATGTCTTTCAGGAGATATTCAATATTCCAGGTTCTGTAATCATCCCGTGTCCAGGTTTCCGTCCAGGCTTTGAACAGTGTTTCTACCTTATCACCATGATACTTCTGCAGCCGCTCAGGCAGATTTGTTGTTTTGTAGGCTTCCCATGCATCATAGACACCTTTTAAAGTAATGTCTTCCACAAAAATATGTCCTGCTTCACAAATGACAGCTTTTATTCTTTCAGGATATTTTGCAGCAGTGATCAGAGCTATTGTCCCGCCATCACTGTGCCCGAAGAGAATAACGTTATCAACATTCATTTCAGCCAGCAGGTCATTCAGTAAATCGGCTTCCAGCTCCACATAATTTACCGGTCTTTCATGAGTAGACATGGGATATGATTTTCCATATCCCAAACGATCATAAGCAAGAGTATTGCACTGTACGGCTTCAGCAAGTTTTACCGGAAAGTCTCTCCAAAGCTGTACGGAGCCTAATGAGTCATGCAGAAAAACAACCGTTGGTCTGTCTTTAAACTGATTATTATGTTCTAAATATATTTTTTTACCCTTTACATCAATTATTCTTTCCTCCATTGAATCAATTAATATTTAAAACGTTGGCATTTTTGTTTCTTCAAATTCTTTTAAAAGATGATTGAAAACAGTTTCCACCGGAAGAATCTCATCAATCAAAGCTGAAACCTGGCCTATTTCAAGTTCTCCGTCTTCCATATCTCCTTCAAACATTCCGCGTTTTGCTCTGGCTCTTCCTAATGAAGCGATTAAAGCATCTTTGTTTCTTCCGCTCTGGTAGATTTCTTCCAGCTCATTAAAGAATTTATTTTTAACCATTCTTACCGGCGCCAGTTCTTTCAGGGTAAGATGCGTATCTCCTTCCTGAAGTTCTGTGATTTTCTTTTTCCAGTTTTCATGGGCACTGGCTTCTGTAGTGGCAGCAAAACGGGAGCCTATTTGCACACCGTCTGCACCAAGAATCATTGCGGCTTTGATCTGTGAGCCCAGGGCAATTCCTCCTGCAGCGATTAACGGCTTAGAAATATGTTTTTTAACATTGGGAATAAGACAGAATGTTGTTGTTTCATCTCTTCCGTTGTGGCCTCCTGCTTCAAAACCTTCCGCAACAATAGCATCTACTCCGGCATCTTCACATTTCACAGCAAATTTGGTAGAGGAAACTACGTGAGCTACTTTTATTCCTTCTTTCTGAAGGGTTTCTGTATAGGTTTTAGGGTTACCGGCTGATGTAAAGACAATCTTTACTTTTTCTTCAAGAATGATTTGAATGATCTCCTCAATATTAGGATACAGCATAGGCACATTTACCCCAAAAGGTTTATCTGTTGCCTTTTTGCATTTCTGAATATTTTCTCTGAGGATATCAGGATACATACTTCCTGCTCCTATGATACCCAATCCGCCACAGTTGGAAACAGCCGAAGCAAGCCTCCATCCTGAATGCCAGATCATACCTGCCTGGATAATCGGATATTTAATATTAAAAAGGTGTGAAATTCTATTTTGTGTAGCCTCCATGTCATGAAGTTTTTTTGCAGCGTTGAAATCTATAAAATTGCTCATGCGTAAAAATAATAAAAACAATGGTTTTCCGGGAAATATCTGTCAATATTTTCCATGACGGGTTTTCGTCTTTATAACGTTTAATGATAAAAAAAACCTTCAGAAATTCTGAAGGTTTTGATTTTATTTTGTCATGGATTGTTTCTTCCAGTTCGACTTAAAGTTACAGCTGTCGTAACGCCCGTCAATTGAAATAAAAGTTGTCGGTAACTTGGAGTTGACAAACTTTTCAACCATTTCACTTTTCTTTTTATTCAGCGCCATCTGCTTGATTCTGCTGAAGTCCGTTTCCAGTGTAATCTGGTGAGAAGGAATCACATCCTCCACTTTGATGATCTTGATTTGCTTTCTCTTGTTTTCTTCGTCTTCAAAAGCAGTTGTGATATCTCCTTTGTTCAATCCTGCCAATTCATAACTGATTGTTCCCGGGATGCTTTCTCTTTCAATCTTATCAGAACCATCAGCTCCCGGAATTACTCCAGCGTTGAATTTTGTTCTTTTATCATCTGAGAATTTAAAAGCAGCATCTTTAAAAGTCATTTTACCGTCTATAATAAGACCTCTGATACTGTCTAATTTTGCTTTTGCTGTTTTGATCTCTTCATCAGTTGGAGTAGCCTTTAACAAGATATGTCTTGCATCATACACTTTACCTGATCTTTTCACCAGCTGAATAATGTGGAACCCGAATTCAGATTCAACAGGATCTGAAATTTCATTTTCCTGAAGGTTCAGTGCTGCAGCCTCGAATGGCTTCACCATCTGTCCTTTGTTGATATTTTTATATAATCCTCCGTTAGCAGCTGATCCTTCATCTTCAGAATAAATTCTTGCCTGGCTTTCAAAAGTCTCCCCGGCAAGGATATCCTGCTTGATTTTTTTCAACCTGTTGATAAGGTCTTGTTTGTGAGCTTCTGTAAGGGATGGATAAATCATAATCTGAGCCAGAGTAACTTCATCTTTTACCTGTGGCAACTGTGTTTTATACATATTGTAGAAGTCAGTTACCTCATTTGGAGTTACGTCTGCTTTATCAGTAACTCTCTGGTATTTTGCCTGCCCGTAGTACTGGTCTGTGTCTATCTTCTCGATAGCATTTTTCATCTCATAAGCATTTCTGAACTTATAAGCGGCCAGCAATGTCTTTTCATCCGGAAATTGAGAAAGCAACTGACGGTATTTTGCATTAGCCTGTTCTTTGATGGCTGCAGAACGGTTTTCAATTAAAGTATCTTTTTTTGCTTCGTATACAAGAAGCTTATTGCTGATAAGGTTTTCCAGGAACTCACATTTGTCTGTGTTGGCAGCCCCCTGCTGTTTACCATAATTCATCTGCTCGATTACATCAGATTCCAACACAATCTCATCTCCGATAACAGCTGCAATACCATCCACCAAATCTCCTTGTTTTAGCTGGGCATTCATCATATTTGAAGATAATATCATGATGAAAATCCCAAGAAGAAAAGTGATTTTTAGTTTATTTGTCATTTTACTATTTTAACAAGTTGCAAATTTAGAATTCTTAACGAATTTCACTCAATTTTTTATTATAAATATTTCTTAAAAAGACTTATTTACTGCAGTTCAACATCAAATGTTGTTAATTCTTTGAATTGTCTCAATCTGCTGAACATATCTGCTTCGTTTACTTCTTCTATTCTTTCAGTTCCGAATTTCTCTACGGTGAATGAAGCCATTGCAGATCCTACGATAAGGGCAGACTTCATTGTTTCGAAATCAATTTTTCCTTTTTTAGCAAGATAAGCTGCGAAACCTCCTGCAAAAGTATCTCCGGCTCCTGTCGGATCGAAAACATCTTCCAATGGAAGCGCAGGGATAGCAAATACTTTATTGTCATGGAAAAGTAAAGCTCCGTGCTCTCCTTTTTTGATGATGACATATTCAGGACCCATTGTGTGGATCTTTTTAGCTGCTTTTACTAAAGAGTATTCTCCTGAAAGCTGTCTTGCCTCTTCGTCATTAATGGTAATTACATCTGTTCTGGCAATCATATCCATTAAGATATCCCAAGCAGAATCCATCCAGAAGTTCATGGTATCAAGGATAACCAGCTTAGGACGGTTGTTCATTTTTTCAAGTACAGATAGCTGAACTCCAGGGTGTAGGTTTCCAAGTAGCAAAATCTCGGCATCCTGCATTGAATCAGGGATTTTCGGATCGAAATTCTCAAGAACATTTACTTCTGTAGCCAAAGTATCTCTTGTATTCAGGTCGTTGTGGTATTTTCCGGACCAGAAGAATGTTTTTCCTTCTTTCACGATTTCAATTCCTTCGATGTTTACATCTCTGTTGGTAAACATATCAAGATGTTCCTGTGGAAAGTCTCCTCCTACTACAGAAACAATTCCGGATTTAACGCCTAAAATTGATGAAGTGATCCCTATATAAGTGGCTGCACCTCCTAAAATTTTGTCCGTTTTACCAAATGGTGTTTCAATTGCATCAAATGCAACACTTCCTACAACTAAAAGTTTCATATATTTTTCAATGTATATTAAAAGTAATTATTTTTTCCATTCAAAAGTGTCCAACAGGTGTTTCATATCATTTTTGATATAGTTCACCGCAGGGGCAAGAGAGTCCGGTTTCGGTCTCGTGTTAAAGTATAAGTAAGCAGTTACGAAGTGTTTCGTACTGTCTGTAATGTAGAATTGAAGATTGGAAGCACTTTGGCCTTTCAGCTCATAGAAATTCCCGTATACTTTCTTTTCAGGGTACTCAAAGGATTTTGTATCTATGGAACTGGCTTTAATGGTATGCTCATATACCATTTTTTCAGCTTCCTTGATATGGTCTGCAAAGTCATTTTGTATCGGGTAATAGGTAACGAAAATTTTGGCTTTCATCTTCGGATAGTTCAGATAGAACCAGCAGGGCTTTTTGGCTGGCGCTATGGAAGCAAAGTCCGAATACTCAAAGGTATAGGCGCAATCGTTTTGAAACTTCTGGTATTTCGGTGCAGGATACTCAAGACGCAGTTCTCCATAAGGTTTTGGTGAAGGGTCTTTTCCACATGAAATTAAAAGCAGCGATACAAAAATAAAAATGACTTTTTTAATCATTTTGCAAAAGTACAAATTAGATTTCAGATTTAAGAAGACAAATTTCAGTCTTTCAGAGAGTTTTGAATGTAATTTTCCAAAGGTTTCGGAAAAGATTTTTCATGAGAGCCTTCAACGTCTGTAATCAGGTATTGATTTTCAGCGATAAAATGATTCCAGATCTTTTCTGAAGTAACCTCAACATTCAATATTTCAATGCTTAAATTTTTGTGGGTCAGTTTATGGGTAACGGTTTTTGAACCTGTAATGAATAGTTCCATATCAGCAGAAATAGTGGCAGGAAATTCAAATAATTTCTTCCAGATAAAATCGTCCGCTCTCTGACGGATCAGGAACTTGCCGTCTCTGTGTACAAAATAATAGGTCAGAGCAAGATCTTCGGCTTTTACTTTTTTTGTTTTTACCGGATAATCTGAAATTTTCTGCAGGGAAAATGCCAGGCAGTCTTCATTAAGAGGACATTCTCCGCAAAGTGGATTTTTGGGCTTACAGATCTCTGAACCTAAGTCCATCATAGCCTGGTTAAAATCACCCACATTTTCCGGCATTACCAAAGCAGCCAGTTCAGAAAAATAGGTAAACGCTTTTGAATTCGAAATATCAAAATCATCAGCAAAAAGACGGCTCAGGACGCGGTAGAAGTTTCCGTCAACGGCAGGTATTCTTCCACCAAAACATATGCTTGAAACAGCTGCTGCAGTATATTTCCCTACTCCTTTTAATTTCAGGATTTCTTCGTATTGGTGAGGAAAAACTTCCTGATAATCATTCATGATCTGCCGGGCAGCCTTATGGATATTGATTGCTCTTGAATAATACCCCAATCCTTTCCAATACAGTAAAACTTCGTTTTCTTCAGCTTCTGCCAACGTTTTTACATCGGGAAATCTTTTAATGAAATTATTGTAATGATTCAGGCCCTGATTAATCCTTGTCTGCTGAAATACAATTTCACAGATCCAGATCTTATACGGATCTTTTGTCTGTCTGAAAGGCAGATCTCTCGCATTATTCCTGTACCATTCCAAAAGCCGATTCCCTATATGAAGAAACTCTGAAGCCGTTTTATTTTTTTCCAAAAACCAATCTTGTTTTAAATCATTGAAGAGATTGTTTCTCTTCATCTTATTTTCAGTGCTGCAAAGATAGGTTTATTTTATTTTTTCTTTACATTGTATACCGGAGCAGCTTTTAACCATTGATATTTAAGATTTCTGTCTTTGGCAATAAAGCGGTATCCTTCAAGCTTTTTCAGATAAACATACATGGAATCTGTGCTTTTTATCTTCAGCTTATATTCTGATAAAAACAGCATTGGCATTTCTACAGCAGAATCTCTTACTGTTTTCAATACTTTTCCTGATTTTACTTTATAAAGAAAAAATGATTTCCCACGTCCTTTCGAGCTGTCCGAGAGCTTAACCTCTGAACTTGCAATAACCAGTTCACTGCCATCAAAGCACTCATCTTCATTCATTACATATGCTTTTCCTTCCTTATGCTCATCTGCAAAAAGATCATTTTCGTAATGACCCGGACTTTGGTATTTCTTTTCACAGCTCATCATAAGTGCCATCAGCAGAACCGGTAAGACAAAGATCAGCTTCTTATTCATATTACATTTCATAGGTGTTGGTTGAAAAAAAACCGATGTAAGATTGCATCGGTTTTTGTTATATAAAGTAAGTTTAGTTTACTCCTGAGTATATTCTGCATCCCATTCGTTACCATCATCTCCTTTGTGTCCGTCAAGTTTAATAACGAAACTTTTTGTAGGGAAATAAGGTGTCATACGGATATCCAGCCATACTCTGTCTTTGTTTACTCTATCCTGCTCGAAACGAACAATTTTGAATTTTTCGATCAGCTTGTCCGGTCCTTTGATATTGTCAAGGAACGTTACAATCTGTCTTCTTAAATCATCTTCGTTTTTAGCATTCCAGTTTTCGAAAGCTCTTCTGTTCAGGAAATCAAGCAATACTTTGGTTACATAGTCGAATACACGAACTACAGAATACGTCTGAAGACCGATATTGTCTCCTGTAAATAATGTCTTCGCAGAGAAGGCCATAATTTTTCCGTATTCGTTTACCATTGGTACTAGACCCATTTTTTCCAGCTGAGAAATTTCACTTTTCTTCAGTTCGAATTTTACAGCGTCTACTTCGTTGATATTACCATGTTTTTTACCTGCTGCTACCTGAGACATCAGTGTTTTATGGATTTTTCCTGCTAATGAAGTGGAAGGCGGAAGTTCTACGTTTTCCTCTTCTCCTACTTCTTCAGCTTTACCACGTCCTACCAGCCAGTTACACGTCATAATAACGTTACTTCTGTGAAGCTCACCTCCTGTAAGGTTTGCGGAGTGGAATAAGTCTACAACGTCATCCGGCTTATCAAGGTTGGCGAAGTCTGTAACCATCATTACTTTGTTTTCGTTACAGATTTTTGCCCATTTCTCGATGACCTTATTTGATCCTAAATATCCCGGTATTGCAAGGATTGAATAGTTATCTCTAAGGTCAAGGCGGTCGTAATAGTTTTTGAATTCTTCTGCAATAGCATCAATGAACAAAGGATTATCCAGATCGGAAACCTGCTCAAGGCTTGCATTTACGATACTTACGTTATCCACTTTATCCAATTCTGTATTTTTATAGAATTGCGCTACTGTTCTGTAGTTGGTTTCCAGCATACGAACAGCATCCAGTGTATTTTTTAAGTTTTTCTTTAAGTTCTGATCGGCCTGCTGTGCTTTGGTTTTGCACGTTTCGGCCATTTTATCTGCTGATTCATTACCCTCCAAAAGGCTTACCCAAAGATTGATCTTCTGAAGAAGCTCTTTTCTTTCTTCTGCTTTATTGCTGTCATTCAGGAAAATTTCTTTTCTTGCCTTTCTTGTTGGGTTCATATTGGCAATACCGTCTACAACGGATTCAACAAAGCCAAATCCTCCCATTTTATTGAGCTCTGCAAGCGGGTTGCCCTTCGGCTGCCCTGCATGTTGCTGCTGCCCCTGCTGCTGGCTTTCTTGTGCCTGTAATTTGCTATCCATGATTTAATGTAAGTCTTTAATTATTTTTCAAGTTCTTGTGCCACTTCTTTCAATACTTCTATGAACGCCGCTCTTGTCTGATCGTTCTCCAGCATATTGCGTAGAATTTTGTTGGTTTTCAGCTGACGTACTATTTTATTGTACTGCTCCTGTTCCATGCTCAGCTGCTGCAGATAATCTGACTTCTGAGTAAGGCTTTTAGGAGTAAAGTCTCCAAGGTTTTGAAAACGGAATTCCTCTTCTACTATTCCACCATCTTCTGTTTCGTGCTGTACCGATACTGAAGGCTGGAAATGTCTGAAAACGTCTTCCACTGTTTTTAATCCTGTTACGATTTCAGGGGTATAAGACTCTTCTGTTGTAAGTTGGCTTACTATCAGTGATTTATTTTCCTGTATTTCCTGAATAGCTTCATTAGCGTCTACTTTTACCTCGTTTCCGCCAACACCATAATTAAACATTGCCATATTATTGTTATTTTGAGATTTACTATTTTGGTTTGGATCTGTCTTTGAGTAATTTACAGATGAATCGAATAAATTACCAATCCAATGTTTAAATTTTAAAAAAAACTGTAACATACAAAATTTTACTAAGATTTTTCTTGAATCATGTAAATTTACAAATATTTATCCAACATAAAATCACCACATTACGATATCACTAAGCTATGAAAAAATAAATAAACTCATTCAAGAAAAATAAAATAAAATTTCTGTTTGCTTTATTCCGTACAAATGTAGCAAATGATATTAAAATAAGAATTCCTCAGACTTTACAAAAAATATTCTTTATATTTAAACAAAGTGAACCGTGTCATGAAAGATGTAAAAATAGCGTTTAGAAAGCCCATATTCCCTGTTTCAGAAGCATTACATCAATATCTGGAAAAATATAACAGAACCACTAAGATCAGATTTCTGTATGAAGACCTGCTGAGGTTCAGTGACAGTGTGAGCATTCTGGATAAAGACGGCAAAGATACATTGTGGCTTGGGGTACTGTATTCTGAATACGAATTTAAAGAAATAGAAGCCAATTTAAATAAAATTTATACTCTCCTCCATTCTGATGGAGATACTGCTACGCTACCTTATCTGACAGTAGATACGATCGATTTTTGTACTTTCGGAAATTCAAAACCTTTCCGGATCCGGGTGAGAAATGTACTGAATGATAATTATACCTATTTTTATATTAAGCAGGCTGATGCCTCACGAATATTCGGGCTGGAACTTGAAGACCTGCTTTCTCCCAACCGGATTAATTTTCTGGTGTACAAAAACACGTTGATAGAAGAGCATATTTTAGGAATTCCGGGAGATGTTTTCATTCAAAAACATTTGGCGAACTGTTCCGAACTGGAAAAGGCACAGATTTCCAAAGAATTTGTGAAGTTCAATGAGCGCTGCCTTATCGGGCTTCTTGGTGATATGCGTTCTTATAATTATGTGGTGATTCCCATACATGATTTCGACCAGGTTATTTATCGGATCCGTCCCATTGATTTTGATCAGCAGACTTATGAAGGCAATCTGAAAGTGTATCTTCCGCAGTATTTCAAAGAAAACAATCAGATGGTGAATATGGTTCTGGAAAAACTGAAACCCAGTTCAATAGAACAGTACCGTAAGGAAGTACGTTCGCAGATCGTAAAAAGGGTGACCAGCAGCAAAAACCGGTTTGATGAACTCATTGCTATCATGAAAAAGGATAGTATTGCGCCTGAAGCTAATGTGATAGAATTAAGAACTGCTTTGCAAAAACTGACCTATGATGTGAATTTCAAGTATTGTAAAACCATGGGTGACATTATGGAAACCGGAATTAAATTTGTGCTCCGGAATTATAAGAAAGAATATTAAAAGAAAATCCATCTCAAACAATATGAAATGGATTTTTCTTTTCTAACAATTTAAGGTAAAATTACCAGATTTTTATTCTGTCCTGAGGAGCTTTATACATTTTGTCTCCCGGCTTGATATCAAATGCTTTGATGAATGAGTCCTGGTTTACCAGCGGACCGAAAGCCCTGAACATTCCCGGAGAGTGCGGATCTGTTTTCACCTGGTTAATCATATACTGATCGGTAGCTTTTGTTCTCCAGACAGTGGCCCAGCTCATGAAAAATCTCTGATCCTGAGTAAATCCGCTGATTTTTCCAGGGTTTCCGTGATCTTTCAGGTACATCTGAAGTGCATCGTAGGCTACGGCTACTCCTCCTAAGTCTCCAATGTTTTCACCACTTGTAAATTTACCGTTTACGAAGCTTCCTTTTACTGGTTCGTAAGCACTATACTGAGCTGCCAGCTGACCTACTTTTGCATCGAAGTTTTTACGGTCTGCATCCGTCCACCAGTTATTAAGGTTACCATCTCCATCGAAACGGGAACCACTGTCATCAAATCCGTGAGAAATCTCGTGACCGATAACGGCTCCGATTCCCCCGAAGTTCACGGCTGCATCAGCTTTAGGATTATAGAAAGGCGGCTGAAGAATAGCTGCAGGGAATACAATTTCGTTATTTGATCCGCTGTAGTAAGCATTTACAGTCTGCGGAGACATGCCCCATTCTGTTTTATCAACCGGTTTTCCAACTTTATCCAGACTTCTCTGATACTGCCATGCTGCCACATTCTGAAGATTAGAATATAGAGTGGCCCCTTCTTTCGGAGATTCTACTTTCAGCTGGCTGTAATCTTTCCATTTATCCGGATAGGCAATTTTTACGGTAAACTTGGATAATTTTTCCTGAGCTTTTACTTTAGTTTCAGGAGACATCCAGTCGATATTGGCGATATGTGTTTTGAATGATTTTAAAAGGTAATCAATATAGGTTTCCATCTGCTTTTTGGCTTCAGGAGTGAAATATTTGTCCACATACAGTTTTCCGAAAGCTTCTCCAAGAACACCATTCACAAGGGTAAGCCCTCTTTTGTTCATCGGACGCTGTTCTTTCTGACCCTGTAAATATTTAGCATAGAAATCGAATCTGATCTGCTCTAAGCTGTCGTTCAGGTTGCTCGCATTCCCGTTAATGATATGATATTTCAGATAGTCTTTCAGTAATGGAAGGTTTTTCTGAGTAATGAACTGATCCATATTCTGGTAATATTTCAATTCTCCGATGATTACTCTGTCTGTATTTACGCCTGCATCTTTCAGATATTTTGCAAGATCTACATTTTTAACAAGCCCTGATAATTCGGATACATTTTTAGGATTGTATCTTAAATTGGCATCCCTGTTCTGTTCAAGCGTCAGTAAATAATTGGCTAACTGCTTTTCAAAGTCTACCACATTCTGCGCAGCCTGAGTATTATTTTTATATCCTAAAACTCCAAATAGTTTTCCAACATAAGTCTGATATTCAGCCAGTGTTTTAGTATTGGCATCATTTACTTTCTGGTAATAATCTCTTCCCAAACCAAGATCCGGACCGCCAAGATACACTGCATTCATGTTGGAATTCTTCATATCTGCTCCCACTCTCCATCCATAGAAAGAGTTGTCTCCTAATCTTGTAGCTTCCAGAAGGTATTTCTGAAGATCATTAAGGTTTTTGATGGCATCTACTTTGGCAAGATCCGCCTTGATAGGTGCCAGCCCTTCTGCATTTCTTTTATTGGTATCCATAAAAGAGGCATACAGATTCTGGATTTTCTGTCCTTCTGATCCTGCAGGATATGATTCTGTAAGGATTTTGTTCAAAATATCTAATGAAGCATCATCTACATTTTCTCTCAATGCATTGAAAGAACCCCAGTTTGCCTTGTCAGATGGAATCTGAGTAGTTTTCACCCAGTTTCCGTTCACATAGCTAAAAAAGTCATCCTGTGGGCGGACACTTGTATCCATATATGATAAGGTGATCCCCTCTTCTTTCACTTCTTCTTTCACCGGCTCAGCCACTGTTGCTGTAGCTTCGGTTTTATTCCCTGTCCCTGCAGTCTTAGCTGCACCACACGAGTTGAGAAATACAATACCTGAAAGGGCAAGTATTCCAATATTTAGCTTTTTCATTAAAGATAATTTTTGATTTTACACAAACTTACCAAATATACAAACTTTAATGATATGTAATGAATGGTAATTGATAATTTTTGGGGGGTAAAGTTTAAGGTTTAAGGTTAGTGGATATGCAGACCACCCCGGCAAAAATTCAAAGAATTTTTGCCACCCCTCCAGAGGAGGGGAATGATGGAAGCCGTTATGACAAATAGGAGCCTGCTGGTAATCTCTAATCTCTAATCCCTATCATCTATTCCCACCACCTGCCTCCTAAAAAACAAAACCGCCCATTGCTGAGCGGTTGTTATTTTTTTACCAGATTTTGATTCTGTCTTCCGGAGCTTTGTACAATTTGTCTCCTTTTTTCACGTCAAATGCTTTGTAGAAGGCATCAACATTGATTAGTGGACCGAAACTTCTGAAATATCCAGGAGAATGCGGATCTGTTTTTACCTGATTCACCATATATTTCTCGCTTGATAATGTTCTCCAAACGGTTGCCCAGCTTAGGAAGAATCTCTGATCCTGAGTGAATCCACTGATTTTCCCTGGGTTTCCTTTGTCTTTCAGATACATTTGAAGGGCATCATAAGCGATGTTTACACCTCCTAAGTCAGCGATATTTTCTCCGTTTGTGAAAGTACCGTTTACAAAAGTACCTTTTACAGGCTCGTACTTATCATACTGGGAAGCAAGGGCTTTAGTTGCTTTTTCGAAGTTTGCTTTATCTTCCGGAGTCCACCAGTCTACCAGGTTACCGTCTGCATCGAACTGTGCTCCTGAATCATCAAATCCGTGGCTCATTTCGTGACCGATAACCGCACCAATACCTCCAAAGTTTACAGCAGCGTCAGCATTCGGATTGAAGAACGACGGCTGAAGGATCGCTGCAGGGAATACAATCTCGTTATTTACCGGGTTGTAATAGGCATTAACAGTCTGTGGAGTCATTCCCCATTCTGTTTTATCAACCGGCTTTCCTATTTTTGCTAAATCTTTGTTATACTGCCATTCCGTAATATTCTGAAGGTTCTTATAAAGACTTCCTCCTTTAGCTTCAGAAATGATATTCAATTTTGAATAATCTTTCCATTTGTCAGGGTAAGCAACTTTTACAGTGAACTTGTTCAGTTTCTGCATTGCTTTTTCTTTAGTGGTAGAAGACATCCATGCTAAGTTGTTGATATGAACAGCAAAGCTTTTCTTCAGGTAGTCAATCAGTTCCACCATCTGAGCTTTTGCTTCAGCAGGGAAATATTTCTCAACATATAATTTTCCGAAAGCTTCTCCCAAAGTTCCGTTGATCAATTCAAAACCTCTTTTGTTAAGAGCTCTCTGCTCCTGCTGACCTCTAAGGTATTTACCATAGAAAGCAAACTTCATATTTCCTAAATTTTCACTTAAGTAAGAAGCACTTCCATGGATCATGTGGAATTTCAGATAATCTTTGATCACAGAAAGATCCTGAGCATTGATCAATTTATCGAAGTTTTTATAGAATCCTAATTCGCTGATAATTACCTTGTCGGTATTTACTCCTACTTTTTTAAGATATTCAGGAATATTTACTCCTTTTACCAACGTTGAAAGTTCAGCCATTGTTTTAGGATTGTACTGAAGGGTATTGTCACGGCTCTGCTCATTGGTCAGGTATGTATTGGCGATACTTTTTTCAAAGTTTACAATACCTTTTGCAGCTTCATCAGCATTTTTATATCCTAATTCTTTTAGCATAGAAGCTACATATTTCTGATATTCAGCGATAGCTTCTGTATTTTTTTCATTTACTTTCTGATAGTAGTCTCTTCCTAAACCTAAAGTAGCATTTCCTAAATAAACAGCGTTCATTTTAGAATCTTTAAGATCTGCGTCAACTCCCCATCCGTAAAGGATATTCTCTCCGTCTTTGGTTACAGAAATCAGGTAATTCTGAAGGTCAGCCATATTTTTAATGGCATCAATTTTATTCAGGTTATCCTGGATAGGTTTGATTCCGTCTGCATTTCTCTTCTGCATGTTCATATAAGTAGCATACAGATCCTGGATCTTTTTACCTTCGCTTCCGTCAGCAAATTTATCTTTCAGAAGGGAGTTCAGGATGGTCATGGAATTGTTATCCGTATCCTCAGCCAGTTTGTTGAAGCTTCCCCATGTTGGTTTGTCAGATGGAATTTTGGCTGTTTTCATCCATGTTCCACTCACATAGTTGTAAAAATCATCCTGTGGACGCACAGAAGTGTCCATCAGGCTAAGGTCTAAGCCTTTGTCTGTGTTATTTACTGCTACTTTAGCAGCTTTAGCTTGTGCGCTCATAGTCGTTTGAGTGCAGATCCCTGCTATTAAAAACAAAGAAAGCGTTATTTTTTTCATTATGATAACAATTTATAGAATATGTATGATTTATTTTGAATTTGTTACTTTTCAGAAAAACAAATTTAAATAAATAAGTCGGAAGCCGGAGGATGGAAGCTGGAAGTTATGAAAATCATAAAGAATGGTAATACTATCTCTACAATAACTTCCTGCTTCATTCTTCCTGCCTCCGGCTTTTTCTAAGAAGTTGCTATCTCTTTTACATTTCCGGTTCTTTTCAGAAATCCCCAGGACTGCATTTCACCTTTCAATGCTTTTCTTAAACTTTTAAATAATACAATATACATCAGCCATCTATACCCGAATCTCTGCGGAATAATATACAGCAGATTGATCAGCTTTTCCCGCTGCATGATGAATGCAATCAGCGCTAGGGAAGCATCCACCAAAAGGAAGATCAGATAATAGGTAAATATTTTATCTCCGTTTCCGGACAGGATTCCAAAGAACATAATCACATCTGCCAATGGCGAGAAAAACGGGATAATATACTGGAATAATAAAATATTCGGCATCGCCCAAAGTCCCAGTCCTTTATATCCGGGGTTAAGGAAAGTCTGTCTCTGTTTCCAGAACATCTGCATGATGCCATATGTCCAGCGGAAACGCTGTTTTAAAAACTGTTTTACGGTTTCCGGGGCTTCAGTTACCGCAACAGCTCTGTTTTCGTTGGCTACCGTATATCCGGCTTTTAAAATCTTCACGGTAATATCACAATCTTCTGCCAGGGTATCGGATGAATAACCTCCGGTTTCAATGATCACAGATCTTTTAAATGCCCCGATGGCTCCCGGAATTACGGTAATCGCATTGATATTGGCATAAGCCAGCCTATCGAAATTCTGACTCGTCGTATATTCTATAGCCTGCCATCTGGTCAGCCAGTTTACTCTGTTTCCAACTTTCACATTTCCTGCAACGGCTGCAATTTTTTCTTCAGGGGTTGAGTTTAAAAACCTTGCAATCAGATATTTTACGGCATCCTGCTGCAGTTTGGTATCTGCATCAATACATACTACATATTCCGCATCCGTCTGTGAGATCCCGAAGTTCAGAGCAGTGGCCTTTCCTCCGTTTCCTTTGGTGAAAATTTTCAGTTTCGGGTGATCAGGAAATGCTGCTTTTGCTTTTTCATAAGTAGAATCCTTACTTCCGTCATCTACCATAATAACATCAAAATTAGGATACGTCTGTTTCAATAAATTCTGCAGGGAAGACACAATATTGACTTCTTCATTGTAAGCGGGAACAATAATGGAAACTTTCGGATAGGATTCCAGAACCGGAAACTCTCCCAATTTTTTCTCTTTTTTTCTTTCTTTAAATGCCCAATATGCCATCAGCAAAAGTCTGATCAAGCCTAAAACAATGAAAATAGTAAATAATGCTACGAGAAAATGACTTACTCCATAGATAACCGTAGCCAGCACAAGGTTTAGCTGCATAATATAGTACGATTTCGTTTTAGGAACTTCAGGCATCAGCTCATTTCTGCTTTTGTGCAGAATGCTCGTAAGGTTGGTAAAATGGTATCCCTGTTTCTGAAGAGTTGGGATCAGAATTTTTAAAGCTTTTACCGTTTCTTCCCTGGTATCTCCGCCTGCATCGTGAAGAAGAATGATATTTCCTCTCTCCTGTCTGATGCCGGCCATTACACGTTTTACAATTTCATCTGCTTTTATTCCGGGCTGCCAGTCTTCGGGGTCTATATTTTCCCCGATGTCCAGATAATTCTGCTGTCTTGCCAAAGCTACCGGAATAATCTCTTCCGAAGTGGTAGGCTCTGAGTCTGCGTTGTAAGGTGCTCTGAACAGAATTGTACTGTGTCCCGTCACACACTCTATCAGCAGCCTTGTCAGTTTCAATTCAAGCAAAGCCCTTTCGGGACTTACTTTTGCCACATTTTCATGGGTAAATGTATGGTTTCCGATTTCATGCCCTTCCCGATAAATTCTTTTCACAAGCGGAAGGTTCTTTTCTGCATTTAATCCTACCAGAAAGAATGCTGCCGGAACGTGATATTTTGACAATACATCTAAAACCTGCGGCGTGTATGTTTCATCCGGACCGTCATCAAAAGTAAGCACAAGCTCTTTCTGAGGGGCACTTCCGTATTTCTTCACTTCATAAGAACTCGGATAGGTAACATAGTTTTCGTCTGTGATAATTTTCTCTTTGGGATCAATTTCCAGCGCGATTTTCCCGTCGTGAGGCGTATTCAGAACATCCAGCACTTCTCCATCCCCGATGTAATCTACCATGGTCTGCCCTTTTACGTTTTCAAGTGTTTTTAAATTGAGTTTGGAAAGGCCGGCAAATGTAAGGTCTTTATCATAGAAGTTCCATACCCTGCTGTCTTCACTTCCCAGTCTCCAGAGCGCAGTTCCTGCCAGTGGATATTCTGAAGAGAAACGCATTGTATTGAAAATAGAAGCTGCATCGTTGAAAAATACGGTATGGGTCAGATTTTTAGAATCCGTATAAGAGTAATTTAAATTAAACGTATTGTCATTAAAATCAATAACTGCTTTACTGGCACTGGCTTTGGTAATCGCCTGCATGTAAGTAACAGAAGTATTATCATCCGGATTGGAACTCCAGTCATAGCCATAAGCTCCAAGGCCTAGAATAATTTTTTGCGGAGAGGCTTGTTTTACAATTTTACCTGTCTGTTCTTCGATCCATTTCTGAGAAGAAACCGGGCCGGCATCACTTCCTGCTGAATATTCATCATAAGCCATCAGCACAAAGTAATCTACATAAGGATTCAGTCCTGGAATATTGTAATCATCATTATCCGTCATGATATCCATAGTAACCAGCAACTGATTCTTTTTGAAGGTTTCCGAAAGCTCTTTCATAAAGGCGATCAGGTTTTCATCAGAATTCAGGTTCATATCCTCAAAGTCTATATTGATTCCTTTGAAGTGGTATTTTTTACATTGCCGAGTAATATTTTGAATCAGATAGGTTCTTTTCTGCGGATCATTAAGAACTTTTGTCAATCCTTCTGAGCGGAATTCCCTGTCGAAGTTGTTGCTCAGCATCGGCATGGCAGCCACCCCTGTTCTTTTGATCACCTTGTACCCTTCCGGATCTACATTGGTTTTCAGGTCGCCCGTTTTGGGATCAAGAAAAAACCATTCCGGAAAAACAAGGTTCACATGTCTGATACTTCTTTTCAGTGACATCAGAGACTGAGGATCCCATGCTACATAAAATGCAGACCGGATTCCTCCCGGAAACTGAGCCCAGTTTCTGTTCTGATTTTTATATCTTTCTGCTCTTGCCTTTTCAATTTTGTCAAGATTGGTATGGATTGTTTTTTCAGAAATAAAGCTTCTGAAACCTTTATATTCTTTGGAAATTTTATTCTCCTGAAGGTAGGGTTTATTAGCGGTAATTACAGCTTTATAATCTTCTTTAAAAGGAATTTTAGGACTTCTGTCTAGGGTCATCATCAGACCTAAAGCAAGAAGAAGCAGTATTCCTACAAATATAAAAACACGGCTTCCCCATTGTACACTTTTCCAGCGTTTCTTGCTGCTGGTCTGAAAAATCTGTTTGGAATTTTCCACGATTTTGAAATTTATTGAATGGCTTTCAAAAAGTGTGAAAAACTGTATAAAAATTAATTAAAAAAAAATTAAAAAACAATCTTCTATCTAACTGTTTATAAGAAGGCTTACAAGATCCTGAATTACTTTTTGAGAAACAAAATTCATAAAGTCTAATCTTTCCAGATGAGGCATGTATAATTTTGAGGTTACTTCCTGATCATGAATTCTGATCGTATAGTAAACCGTTCCAACATCTTTACCATCTTCTCCTTTCCCCGGGCCCGCAACACCTGTGGTAGAAAGGGAAATATGAGTTTCAAACAATTCCTGACAGCCTTTTGCCATTTCCTGTGCGACCTGTTCGCTCACCACGGTAAACTGTTCGACGGTTTTTTCAGAAACATTTAAAATTTTAATCTTTTTTTCTGTTGCATATGCAACCATTCCCCCAAGGAAATATTTTGAACTGCCGGAAACTGAGGTGATCATTTTTGCAAGCTCTCCTCCTGTACAGCTTTCTGCAGTGGAAATTGTCAGATTTCTTTCAGTAAGCATTTCTGCCAGAATTTTTTCAATCTTATCCTCAGATACTGCAATGACGTGCCCTTCTACCAAAGGAAGCAGTTTCTGAATTTCCTCTTCTGTCTGTTGTTTCAGCAATTCTTCATTCTCACCGGAGGCTGTCAGACGAAGCTTTACACGGGAACCTACAGGAAGATAAGACAATGCAATATTTTCAGGGAGCGCCAGTTCCCAGTCCTCAATGATATCTGCAAGAATGCTCTCAGGAATTCCAACCACAGAAACAATTCTGGTATGAATATAATGAAGCCTGAATCTCTGCTGTAAATAAGGAATAATCTGATCTTTTACCAGCGGTTTCACTTCATAGGGGACTCCCGGAAGGCTGTAGCACAATTTTCCGTCCTGTTCCATCATCATACATGGAGCCGTCCCGTAATGATTCTGAAAAACGATAGATTGGGTAGGAACGAAAGCCTGTTCACGGTTTCTTTCAAGAATATCTGCCCGTCCTCTCCTTTCCATATAGCCTTTCAAATGATTGAAGGTTACCTCATCCAGAGCAATTTCATCATTGAAATATTCAGCCAGTGCTTTTTTGGTTTTATCATCACGGGTTGGCCCAAGTCCCCCTGTTGTAATGACTAAATCGCCGGTTTCAAAGGCTGCTCCCAATGCATTTTTAATGGTTTCAATTTCGTCTGAGATGGTAAGAATCTGGATAACTTTTATTCCTATATTTTTAAGTTCCGAGGCAATAAAATTAGAATTGGTATCTACCGTGTTTCCGGAAAGGATTTCATCACCGATAGTAATCAGAACAGCTTTTTCCATATGCTTTTTGTTGAAAAAATTCTATGCAAATGACGGAAAAATCTCCGGCCTCGGCAATATAAATTGATTTTTTCTATTTTTGACGGAATTTATCTAAAACTACAATAAGAATTATGTCTAAATATGATGATGCTTCATGGCATTATGGCGGTGATTTTCCGGAAGGACTTCCTCAGAAAAACGGAGCAACACACACAGGAATGTTCCTGAACTGGTGTATTCACAATAACCTCATTTCTGATGAACTGAAAGAAGATGCGGCGGAGGGAATAGAAAAAGTAAAACGAAGAGAAATAACCGGAGCTGAGTTTGTCATGGAGTACTGTGATGGCAAGTTTTCTGAATATGATCTGAATGAACTCGGAAATCTTTTTGCAAAGGATTATTATGCAGATGATACCGTTTTTGGAAACAGATACAGTTCATTTGCTGATGATTATGTGAATATTTTTGATGCCAAAGCAGAGGAAAACGACTATGAATATGAAACGTTCTATCACATTGAGGATACCTATGAAAATTATGATCTGATGAAGCAGGTTATAGATCACCGTTTTGAAGAATGGAAAGAATATATTAACAGCTAAAAGGCAAAAGGGTAAAATCGTAAAACAAAATACTTATCTGCCTTTTTACGGTTTTGCCCTTCCTCAATTTTGCTTACTTCTCTCTATTGATTATGTCTCACCCAGATCAGTTCATCGGTATTATAACCGATTTTTTTTGCTTTCTGAATGAAACGCTGACGGATGCTTTCAGGAATACTGGTAGTACGGGAAAGAATCCAGAGATATTTTAAACTGCTTCCGGCAACGAGGGCATATTGATAGTCTTCATCAATATCTATGACATTGTAACCTGCCCAGATAGGTTTAAAAAATGAAACTTTGAGACGGGCTTCTTTCGGATCTTTTACAAATTTTGCTTCTCCGATAGATTCGTTCCATATTTTTTTAACATAATCATAACCTTTGTTTCTGACCTGAACAGTCCCATCCGGATTCTCAGTATATTCAGCGGTCACATTATCCATATTTTTCTCGAATCTGTAATCAAAACGGGCTATTTCATACCATCTGCCCAGATATTTTTTAAGATCAAAATTCTTTACAGCAGATGCTCCCCTGGGAATTCTTACAGAACATGCATTGAAAATAATAAGCCCGAGGGCTCCCAACGAAACGGGAAGGATAATTTTATGAACGGTTTTCATGACAGGAATATTTTGATGGTTATTATTGAACGTCAAAAATAATGCCTTTGGTCTGTTAAGGACCCATAAATTCTATGAAAAGACTTTCAGGAAATTGTCTTTAAAGCTTCCTGAAACTTCTATTTCAGTATCGTCAGACAGCATTACTGTTCCGCTTTTATGATATGATTTTACAAATGTTGTATTGATGATATGAGAACGGTGAACCCTGACAAAAGGATTTTCCAGAAGATCATCAAAATGTTTCAAAAACCGGCACACCATTTTCTTCGACCCATCAGTAAGGTATACCTGGGTAAAGTTTCCATCTGCCTGAAGCCTTACAATATCTTCCGTTTTTACCACATCAAATCCTTGTAAAGTAGGAAGAATCAGCTGCTGTTTTTCAGGTTTAAGCTTCAGATTTTCAAGAAGAATCTTATTCCGGTTAAGTTCTTCTTTTTTCTCAAGGCTTTCCGCCACTTTATTAACTGCCAGGATCAGTTCCTGAATATCAATAGGTTTTAAAATATAATAACTTGCCGATTTGTTTAAAGCCTGTAATGAGTATTGTGAAAAAGCTGTGATGAAAATGGTTTCGTAAGGTAATTCTTTAGTGGCCTCCAGCACATCAAAAGCGTTTCCAAAAGGTATTTCTACATCCAGAAACACCAGTTGGGGTTGTCTTTCGGTGATTAACGGAACTGCTTCTTTAATATTTTCAGCTTCGCCAAGGATTTCCACCTGCGGACAGTATTTGGTAAGATAGGTTCGTAAAACTTCTCTTGCTATGATTTCATCGTCTACAATTACGGCTTTTATTTTCATTGAGGTCAGATATTAGGTGGCAGTTAATAGGTTACAGGTGCAAATTAGGAATATTTAGCCAACTCTACAATCTCCAAAAGACTTACAGCGTTATAGGCCTTCTTATTTACCTGGTTCAGAAACAGCGGTTCAACCTGAATTCCGGCTAGGTCAGATTGATTTGAATGGTCACCACAACACCCCTGTTATTTTCCTTATCCTGTACAGTGCAGGTAATATTTTTTTTATATAAATCATTCAGCAGATGAATTCTTTCCAGTGTATTTTTCATTCCTCTGCCCTCTCTTGTTTTCTGATGATGGGTTTTCTGTTTTTTACTTTCCTCTATTCCTATTCCATTGTCTTCAATAAGGATTTTAAGATGCGATTCACTTTTCTCAAAGCTTAATTTTAAAAATCCCTTATCCGTTCTGTAGCGGAGTCCATGCCAGACAGCGTTCTCAAGAAAAGGCTGTATAAGCATTCCCGGAACCAGAAGGCTCTGCATATTCAGACTTTCATCCACATTAATTTCGTAATCAAATTTATCTGCAAAACGCGTTTTTTCTAAAGCAAGGTAATTCTGGAGAAGGTCAAGTTCCTGCTGGAAAGGAATGAAATCTTCTGTAGAATTCTCCATCACGCCCCGCATCAGCTTGGAGAATTTTGTCAGATACTGATTGGCCTCCAGTTCATTATTGGTGGCTATAAAATGGTTGACACTATTTAAACTGTTAAAAATAAAATGCGGATTCATCTCTCTTCGCAGCGACTGAAGAGCAATCTTCTTATTTTTTGTCTGAACTTTCTTAAGCGTTCTGAAAATGAAAATAATGAGTCCGGTGAGCAAAACCAATGCTCCTATGAGACTGTAATTAAAGACATTTTTTTTTCTGATGAGCTCATCTTTAAGTTCTTTTTCTTTTTCCAGCTGTGAGATGCGCTGTTCTGTATCTTCCAGAATTTTATTATCAACAAGGCTTCTGTCTTTGGAAACAAGATTCGGAAGTTTTCCCAAAAAGTCTCTGTAAAGCTGCACTGATGCATCAATATTACCTGAAATTGCATACAGGCTGTCCAGCTTTTTTACACTTCTTTGTGCTTCCAGTGTATGACCTTTGTATAGGGCAATTCCGTAAGCGTTTTTCAAAAGGTCTACCGCTTCCTTCGGATCGTTTTTCTTAATATAAATATCTGCCAGTTCCTGAATCTGATTGACTTTTTCCTGCGAGTTTTCTTTTACGAAGTCTTCTTTCAGCACTTTCTTTTTGGCTTCAATAGCTTTTTCAAAGTTTTTGTTTTCTACATAGAGGTCGGCTAATTTCTGGTTGATAGCCAACGCCTGCTGAGGAGCTTCCCGCTTCGAAATTTTATAGGCTGTGTTAAGGTTTTCTTCAGCACTGGAAACATCTTTCTGCTTCAGATTAACATCGGCCAGCTGGCTGTAGCTTTCCGCAAGATCTCCCTGCTCACTTTCTTTTTTGCTCAGGTTAATATTATTCTGAATGGCTTCTGCTTTCAGTTCGGGTGTAGGAGAAGAAAGCCTTGCCACGTCATTAGAATTTACAGCCTTACTTTTTTCGCTGTAGCTTGCCTGTGCAGCGGTGCTGTAATTGCTTATGGCTGGTGTTATTTTATTCTGTTTCTCCTGTGACTGGGCTAATCTTCGGGCTGCTTTCTCAATATTTGGTTTGTCATTGAGTTTTTCATACAGCTTTTTAGCTTTGGTATAATATTCTTCACTTTTCGGAAAATTTCCGCTGTTAAAAAATGTTTCACCAATATTATAATAAGAATCTGCCTGTACAGGTTCATTTTTAGTATCCATTGCTTTTTTCAGCCTCTTTGTTTCCACCTGCACTTCTTCCACAGCAGTAGTACTGTTGGTAGTGGTCTGGGAATATATGATATTTCCCCAAAGCACCGGTAAAAAGATCATAAAGAGTGTAAGCATTTTCATAAAACAAAGATATACATATATATAGTCTGCTCAAAAACTATTCACCAAGTGAAAGTTCCATTTCACCAAGTCTTCCTTTTTTCCGCTTCTGATCCATGTAATTTTACATCAGAATTAAAAATTTAAAAACAGGAAATTATGAAATTGAAACATTTTTTATTAATCGGAATTTTAATCCTTGGAAGCTTTGTAAATGCTCAGGAAGTAAAGAAAAATGCAATTGAAGTAACAGGTGTCGCCGAAATGGAAGTAGAACCGGATGAAATCATCTTCAGCATCGGAATAAAAGCGGATAACAAAAACGATCTGGCAGATAATGAGAAGAAGTTATTTGATATCCTGAAAAACGCAGGTGTAAAGAACGAAGATATCAAGTTCAAATCAATGTATCAGAATATCTATTCTAAAGCAGCCAAGTTTTCTAAAAACTATCAGTTTAAAGCCAGCACAAAATCAAGTCTCAGCAAAATCTTTGAAGACCTGAATCAGAAATGGGTAAGCAGCCTGAATATCTCTGAGGTGAAGAATACCAAAATTGCAGATTTCAGAAAAACAGTAAAGATCAACGCTTTGAAAGCAGCCAAAGAGAAAGCAGATTATTTATTGGAAAGTATGGGTAAAAAGACAGGAAATGCCCTTGAAATTGTAGAGATAGAAGATTACACCAGCGATACGATTATGCCCGTAGCTTACAGAGGAAAAGCAAGCAATATCCAGCTGGAAATGGCAGATGCTCCGGTAGATTTCTCTTTTGATAATATTGAAAACATCAAGCTGAAATACAGCATTAAAACAAAATACGAAATCCTTTAAAATAACAGATTTAAAAGACAGCTCCTTTGGGAGCTGTTTTTTATTTCATTTCTTCTTCCCAGCTCACCAAGTCAAACGGCAGCTTCACCAAGTTTCCTGATTTCAAGCTTCAAATAGGGATAATTTTACTTCAGGAATTTACAATTATAAGGATTTAAGATTTCCGATTACAACAAATAACCAATAAAAAAACAACAATATGACAACGTTAAAAATCTTAGCACTTGCAGCAGGTACAGCTTTATTAAGCTCTGGAAACATTCCGGAAAACCGTTCTGTAAATAGTAATGCTGACAATTATTTACCGGTACAAAAAACATCACTCATTCCGGTAACCTCAACTGTAAAAGACAATAAAATTCAGGTTGCCCTTTTACTGGACACCTCCAATAGCATGGACGGATTGATTGATCAGGCAAAATCCAGACTATGGAATATTGTGAATACGCTGACAACCCTTAAATATAATGGTAAGGCCCCCGAGATTGAAATTGCCCTTTACGAATATGGCAACGACGGAATCCGTGATGAAAATTATATCCGTCAGGTCACCCCTCTTACCCAGGATCTTGATCTTGTTTCTGAAAAGCTGTTTGCGTTAAGAACCAATGGCGGCAGTGAATATTGCGGTGCCGTGATCCGTGATGCTTCTGTCAATCTGAACTGGGACAGCAATGATAAAAGTATGAAGCTGATTTATATTGCAGGGAATGAAGCATTTGATCAGGGAAAAATAAATTATAAGGAGGTTGTTTCAAAAGCCAAAAATAAAAATATTTATACCAATACTATCTTCTGCGGGAGCCGAGAAGAAGGAATCCAGACGTTCTGGCAAAACGGAGCATCATTGGGAGGTGGAAAATACTTCAATATCGACAGTGACAGAAAGGTACTCTATATTGAAACTCCTTACGATATCAGAATCTCCGAATGCAATGCCAAACTGAATGATACTTATATCTATTACGGAAATCATGGTTCAGAATACAGGCTTAAGCAGATTACACAGGATAAAAACGCAGAAATGCAATCTGCTTCCAACCTGGTGGAAAGAGCTGTTGCCAAATCTAAAAAGAATGCTTACAAAAATGATCACTGGGATCTGGTAGATAAGGCTGAAAAAGATGCGGGGTTTATTGCTACTGTAAAAGAAAGTGAACTCCCTGCAGAATTGAAAGGAAAAAGCAAAGAAGAAATTCAAAAAACGATTGAGGTGAAATCTGCGGCCCGGGAAAAAATACAGAAAGAAATAGAGGAAATTTCCAAAAAACGCCAAACTTATATAGATTCTGAAATGAAAAAAAGAGGAACAGATGATTCTGACGATTTGGGAAAAGCTATTGAAAGTTCTATTCTTGAACTGGCAAAAAAGAATGGGTATAGTTTGTAGTTAAAGCGGGTTGAGACCCGCTTGTATGTTATTCAATATTTTTGTGATAAAAAAACTCTTTTATAACAGAAAATAATTTAGTTTAGATTCCTACGGAATAACACCATTGAAATAATGATTTATCCAGACAGTATGTCATTCCGTAGGAATCTAAATAACCTTTTTATATCAGACACTCACAACTCTGAAGCTTAAAATATGTAAAAGATTCAAAATCTTTTGTGACTTTTGTAGTTAGTTTTTCCCACAGATTTCACAGATTTTCACAGATGATTACAGTTAATATTTGCAGTTATAAAAAATCAAAGATTTTAAAAACTTATGTGAACTTATTAAGCGCAAGGATATCCTCTAAAGCTTATTAATGTGCTTAAAAACTTTGTGACTTTTGTGGTAAAAAGATCATCTTCCAAACTTAAAATACCTTGATAACGGGTGCTTTTTATTCTTCATAAATAAAGAAGCCATTTCCATTCCCGTTACGGAAAAAGTAATTCCGTTTCCTCCGAAGCCCAGCACAAAATAAGAATTTTTAAATTTTTTATGCTCACTGATGTAAGGTAATCCGTCTTTTGTTTCTCCAAAAGTCCCTGCCCATACAAAATCAGGATAAAAGTGGTAATCCGGCTCTATTTTCTTTAAGATTTTGATGATCTTTTTTTCCTTTTCATCTAAAATAGCATCACGCTTTTCTGCATTATAAAAGTCTTCATCTTCGCCTCCCATCAGAAGCCTTCCGTCATCAGTCGTACGCATATAAAGATAAGGAGAATCGGTATTCCAGACCAGTGTACTGCTGATATTTTTAAACTTACTTTTATCAATTTCCGAAACGACTGCATAAGTACTTTTCAGGGTAACAAAGTTTTCCTTCAGCAGGCTTTTACTTTCGTAGCCTATACAGTAAATAATCTTTTTAGCTTTGATCTGATATCCGCTGTCTACCGTAACAAGATTAAACCCTTTACGTTCCTCTACTTCTACCATTTCGGTCTTATCAAATATTTTCAATCCTTTCTTTACATTATGCTGAAAAAGCTCATGTGCAAACTGAAAAGCATCAATACTTGCTCCCTGTTCAGATAATATTCCACCATATGTATTTTCAAATCCGAATTGCTCCAGAATCTGATCGTCCGAGAGCCATTTCACTTCAAATCCTGCATTTTTTCTCGCCTCAAATTCTTTTTTCAGCCATGCTACGTCTTTCTTTTTCGAAGCATAATATAATGACTTCTTGCGTTTGAAACCTGCATCAGACCGTATGAGTTTTGCCAGCTTTTCTATTATTTCAATAGCGTCACTACAGGCTTTATAGCTTAAAACAGCACCTTTTTCACCAATCTGTTCTATCAGTTCATAGAGCGGAACATCTATTTCGTACTGCAACATTGAAGTGGTGGCAGAAGTGCTTCCATTACATATTTCCCGTTTATCAATAAGAATGGTATCATATCCGTCTTGTATCATCTGATGAGCGATCAGGCTTCCTGTAATACCGCCTCCTACAATAAGAACATCACATGATTCATTTGATTTTAATGAAGGATAAGATGCTAACAGTCCGTTTTTTAAAAGCCAGAAAGGTTCATTTGATTTGAGATCCATATTAATATTTTACATTGAAACTAACAACATTTATACCTTTTTTAACAATTTTCTACTAAATTATGGTGTAATTATTGTTATTCTTTTAAACTGAACCACCATAAAATATTGATTATGATAACAATTATTCCAGAAGCCCCGGAGAATGTTGCGGCATTCAATGCAACGGGAGAAGTAACAAAAGAGGATTTTGAAAAACTGGTAATTCCGCGTGTAAAAGAGAAGGTAGAGCAGTTCGGTGAGCTGAATTATTTATTGTATTTGGATACCGATCTGGATAATTTTACCATGGGTGCGTGGCTTGAAGATTTGCTGCTGGGACTGAAAAATCTTACCAACTGGAATCGTTCGGCCATTGTTACTGATAAAGAAGGAATACGTAATTTTACCAGTATCTTCAGCGTTCTGATGCCGGGAGAGTTTAAGTCTTTCCCCAAAGAAAATTTATACAATGCCCTCTATTGGTGCAAAAACGGAGATGAAGTAGAGGCATAAGCTTATTTTTATAAAAAAGAACCTGTTTCTCTCTGAAACAGGTTCTTTTTTTATGTTCAGTTATGATAACCGTACGCTTATTGATCACAGGAAACACATTCAGCAGCAGTTTCCTCTTCATTTTGAGTCTGAGATCCGTACAGGTACATATATCTTATACTTACAACCAATCCAATAAAGGTCATCCCCACTCCTACCAGTGAAGGATAATTGAATGAATACCCATATTCTAAAGGGATTCCTCCCAGGAAAGCACCCATTGCATTCGCAATATTAAAACCGGCCTGCATAAAAGCAGCGGCCATCATTTCACTTTTCGGGGCTGCTTTCATCATCATAATATTGATGGGTGATGCAATTGACATTGATAAAGCACCACACATAAATGTCAGTACCAAAGCAATATTTTTATACTCTGCAAGGAAGAAAACTCCTCCAAGGGAAATCATCATCAGGAAGATCAGGAGTACACAGGTCTTTTCAGGACCTAGTTTATCTGAAACAACTCCTCCCACAAGATTTCCTACCACCATACCGGCTCCGGCAAGAACCATTACATAAGCCATCTGACTGCTTTTGATTCCGGCAACAATGGTCATCAAAGGGGTAATATAGCTTAACCATGTAAAAAGTCCTCCAAATCCGATTGCTGTAATAGTAAGCACCAGCCATGACTGTTTATTTTTAAGGAACTTCAGTTCTTCCATGAAATGAGTATTCTGGTTGGATTCCAGATTCGGAAGCCACAGTTTTAAAAATAGAATGGCAAAAAGTCCAATCACTGCTACGATCGCAAAGTACAGTCTCCAATGGAAGGTATGTCCAATATAAGTAACTAGAGGAACCATTGCGAGATTGGCAACGGTAAGCCCGGTAAACATCATGGATATATAAAATGCTTCTTTTCCTTTTCCGGCCATTCTTGAAGCGACCACCGTTCCTACTCCGAAGAACGCCCCGTGAGGCAGTCCGGACATAAAACGGATAATTAACATACTGTTATATCCCGGAGCAATTGCAGAAAGAGCGTTAAACAGTGTAAAAAGGATCATAAAGGCCATCAGTACTTTTTTAGGTGGAAATTTTACAGAATATCCAATCAGAATTGGAGCTCCGATAACCACACCCATGGCATAAGCAGAAATTAAATGACCGGCCTGCGGTATTGTAATCTGCAATGTTTTTGCTATATCCGGCAACAGTCCCATTACGGTAAATTCCGTAGTTCCTATTCCCAAACCACCGATAGCCAGTGGTATTATTCTTTTATCAATCTTCATTGTATCTAAATCTTTTCTGAATTAATTTTTCTTAATCACTTGTTCATTTCTGTTTTGAAAGTGCAAAATTCGAAAGAAATTTTGAAATTCACTTCTCTTTAAATGATAAAAATTTGCTCCATATTAACCTTTTTATTTAATTTTAAATTCAGAAACAATCAAAGCAGAACAAGATGAAAATCCAGAAAGAAATTATTGAATTTGAAAAAGGGAAATCATTCAAATTATTTGCACCTTCCCTGAAAAACTGTTTTTTCTGGCATTATCATCCGGAAATTGAGCTGGTATATGTAGAAGCAGTGAATGGCATCCGGCATGTCGGGAAAAATATTTCAGGTTTTACAGACAGTGATCTTCTGCTGATAGGCTCCAATGTTCCCCATCTTAATTTTGATTACGGTATTCAGACCGAATGCAAACAGCTGGTAGTACAGATGCGGGAAAGCTTTCTTCAGGATATCATTCTTCCTGTTCCTGAATTTGAAAATATCAAAGTGCTTTTAGAACGTTCCTATCTCGGACTGTCATTCTCCGGAGAAACCAAAAATACAGTTATTGAAAAGCTGCAGATCATCAAAGATAAAAACTCTTTTGAGTCTTTGATGGGATTAATTGAAATTTTACAGATTCTTGCAGATTCAACGGAAGTCAAAGAACTTAATAAAGAAGATACCAGAATCAAATGGTTTCTGAACGATAAAATCAGAATGGGGACCATCTACGATTATATTCACGAAAATTACGACAGGAAACCTAATGTGAATGAAATTGCAGAAATTGTGAGCCTGAGCACTCCGGCTTTCTGCCGTTATTTTAAAAAGCAGACCAACATGACATTTACAGATTTTGTTAACAATTACAGGATCAATCAGGCTAAAATATTTCTTCTGAAGGATCAGTCTGTAACAGAAGTCTGTTTTCAGGTAGGTTTTGAGAGTCTTTCTTATTTTAATAAATTATTCAAACAGCATACGGGAGAAACTCCTTCTGAGTTTAAGAAAAAGCATTTCAGACCTATTGAAGTCAATGGAAAAATTGCTTCTATTACAAGGGAAACGGTTTGTAATAAGTAGGTTTGGCAAAGCCGATTGATGATGTAATAGTTTAGAGCGGACTAAAGTCCGCTTCTACTGATGCATTTAACCACCCCGTCAAAAATTCTTTGAATTTTTGCCACCCCTCCAAAGGAGGGGAATAATGGATGCCGTTATTATAAAGATTGCCGATCCTAATTCCCTAATTCCTAATCCCTATAACTTATAACCTCTGCTCCACCATCTACTACCTAATCCCTGCTACCTAAAAAACAAAAAACCGCTCATTGCTGAACGGTTTATATTTTAATGAATATGTTTTTCTGCGTGGTAAGAACTTCTTACAAGAGGAGAGCTTTCAACGTGTCTGAACCCTAAGCTTCTTGCAAAATCCCCAAACTCATCAAACTCTTCCGGAGTAATGAATTTTTTTACAGGAAGATGTTTTTTAGTCGGTTGCAAATATTGACCAAGTGTAATTACATCTACATTGGCATTTCTGATATCTTCGATCGTCTGAAAAACCTCATCTTTGGTTTCGCCCAATCCTAGCATTACTCCTGTTTTGGTTCTTCTTTGTCCGGCTTCTTTCAGATATCTTAATACTTCAAGGCTTCTTTCATATTTTGCCTGGATTCTCACTTCTCTGGTAAGACGTTTTACTGTTTCCATGTTGTGGGAGATCACTTCAGGAGCCACTTCTACCAGCCTGTCAAGGTGTTTTGTAATTCCCTGGAAATCCGGAATCAGGGTTTCCATTGTGGTTCCCGGAGAAATTCTTCTGACAGCATTTACTGTTTCTCCCCAAAGAATAGACCCCATATCTTTCAGGTCATCACGGTCTACAGAGGTAAGAACAGCATGTTTGATCTTCATCAATTTGATGGATCTTGCTACTTTTTCAGGTTCATCCCAGTTAACATCGAGCGGTTTTCCTGTTTTTACACCACAGAAACCACAGCTTCTGGTACAGATATTTCCTAAAATCATGAAAGTAGCCGTACCTTCACCCCAGCATTCTCCCATGTTCGGGCAGCTTCCGCTTTGGCAAATGGTATTTAATTTATATTTATCAACCAAAGTTCTCAGCTCTCTGTAATTCTTTCCGGTAGGAAGTTTTACGCGGATCCATTTTGGTTTTTGAACGGTAGTGTCTTGAACTGAATTTTCCATTTCTAAAATTGAAGTTCAAAGTTAAGGATTTTTTAATGGAAACCATCAACCGGAAATATTGATGAAACTGATCATCCGAATTCATTTGTATATTTATGGCTCTAAAATATTCTTGAGAACATTATTCTACCTATATTAAAAAAGAATAAAGATCAATCTGCAGAATATAAACCAGGAAAAACAGCAAAAGATAGTTCTTCCGAAAACAAAAGAAGAAGTGTATTTCTAAGTAATAAGTTTTAGCTAAAGCCTCTTTTAAATTTATATTTTAGTGAACGGGCTAAAGCCCGTTCCTATTGAATAGGATTGACTTTCTGATATTTAATTATCATCAAACTCATTATTCTTCAACAATTCGGCTAAGACTTTTTTAGCGCGCATTACCCGTACTTTGGTATTGGCTACCGAAATCCCCAGTTCTTCAGCAATTTCTTTGATACTTTTCTCTTCAAAGAATCTCAGTTTAATAATATCCTGATAGTTGGCATCCAGGGACTCTATGGTTTTGATGATTTTCTTCTGTTCTTCTTCAGAGATCAGAAGTTCTTCCGGAGATTTTGCATATTGGTTTTTGACCTCATCAAGATTTTCCACGGCATCTTCGGTATCACGGTTCTTTTTTCTCCAGAAATCAATTACGGTATTCTGAGCAATGGTCAGCACCCAGGTTTTAAACTGAAAATGAGGATCAAACATATCCAGTTTTGAAAGCACTTTTGAGAAAACATTAACGGTAATCTCATCAGCATCATTTTCATCTCTCACTTTCTTCATGACAAATGAGAAAACGTCCACCCAAAAAATATTAATGAGTTTCGTCTGGGCCTTCTGGTCTTTATCTTTGGCCTTCTGGATGAGCAGGAATAGCTGTTCGTCGTTCATTACTAACAAATATAGATTATTTGGAATGAAAAACAAAGGATGGGAAGGGTAAAAAGGCAAAACAGCAAAACAGCAAAATAACAAAGTGGCAGATTAATCGTTTATTTGTACAATATCAGCATTGCTCCAATATAGCTACAAAAAATCGCTTCACAATTTTACCGTTCCTCCCTTTTGCCTTTTCGCCCTTTTACTGTTTTGCAGTTTCTCTTTTTTACCCTTAATACTTCTGAATTTACTATCTTTGCATCTTAAAATTTTAAAGTTAAAAATCAATGAATTCCTTTATAGAAGAACTGAAATGGCGTGGTCTGTTTGCCGATATGATGCCAGGAACCGATGAACAACTGAATAAAGAGGTAACTACTGCATATATTGGTTTTGATCCTACCGCCGATTCTTTACATATCGGAAGTCTTATCCAGATAAAAATCCTGGCTCACTTCCAGCAGCACGGCCATAAGCCTATTGCTTTGGTAGGAGGTGCTACAGGAATGATTGGGGATCCATCAGGAAAATCAGCAGAGAGAAATCTTCTGGATGAGGAAACCCTTTTACATTATGTTGACTGTTTAAAAAACCAGCTTTCAAAATTTTTAAATTTTGAAGGAAACGAACCAAACAAAGCAGAGCTGGTTAACAATTACGACTGGATGAAAAATATTTCTTTCCTTGATTTTGCTAAAAATATTGGTAAGAATATCACCGTCAATTATATGATGGCTAAAGATTCTGTAAAGAAAAGATTCTCAGGAGAAGGTGGTGCAGACGGAATGAGTTTTACAGAGTTCACCTACCAGCTCATCCAGGGATATGATTTCCTTCACCTGTACCAGAACAATAATGTAAAGCTGCAGATGGGAGGTTCTGACCAGTGGGGAAATATCACAACAGGAACAGAACTGATCCGTAGAAAAGCGCAGGGTGAAGCATTTGCATTAACGGTTCCTTTGATCACAAAAGCTGATGGTTCCAAATTCGGAAAGTCTGAAAGCGGAGAAAACTACTGGCTGGATAAAAAGAAAACATCTCCTTATAAATTCTATCAGTTCTGGCTGAACGCTACTGATGAAGATGCTGAAAGATTCATCAAGTTCTATACTTTCTTAGGAAAAGAAGAAATTGAAGCTTTAATTGAAGAGCACAAAACAGCTCCACACGAAAGAAAGCTACAGAAAAAACTTGCGGAAGAAGTAACGGTTTGGGTACATGGAAGAGAGGAATATGAAAAAGCATTGAAAGCTTCTGAAATTCTTTTCGGACGTTCTACGGCTGAAGATCTGGTAAGCCTTGATGAGGAAACATTCCTTGAAGTTTTTGACGGGGTTCCTCAAAAAGAAATTGCAAAATCAGATGTGCTGGGAGTGAGTATTGTTGATCTTCTTTCTGAAAAGTCAGGATTCTTAAAATCTAAGAGTGAAGCTCAAAGAGAGATTAAAGGAAACGCCATCTCTGTAAACAAACAAAAAGTAAATGATACTTTTACAGCTAATGAAACTGACCTTATCGACGGTAAATTCCTATTATTACAAAAAGGTAAGAAAAGTTACTTTATTGTAAAAGCTCAATAAATAAAGATTTCATTATAATAAAAAGACTGTTTTACACAGTCTTTTTTTGTTTAATAGCTTATACAAAAAGCCGTGAAAGAACTTCACGGCTCAGTTGAGAAAGCTACCATTTTTTAAAACTTACTGTCATTGCTGACATCGTATAAGAGCTATGAAAAAACTGATTGATATTGAAAATAATTGTATTGTCCGGTTTATTAAAATTTATAGGTAAGTCCTGCCTTTCCTCCAGAAGCTACTGTTCCTCCACCCAATTCTACGTGTACTGCAAGGTTTTGAGTAAAGAAATACCGCCCTCCGATTTGCCCTGCAAAACCTACTCCTGAAGATTTGCCATCAAAATAATCGAAATCTGATCCGTTATATTTATAGGAAAATGAATTGTAGGCCAGGGTAGCTCCTGCATATACATCCCATTTGTTCGGAATTTTAAGTAAGGTATTAAAATGATAGTTGCCATTGGCTCCTACGCCAAACCAACTTCCCTTAACATCTCCTGAATAATTTTCAGTAGCATAACTCCCTTCAATTCCTACTGTTATATCATTGTGTATAGCGTAATCTACCCCCACAGAAACAGGCAGCCCCCATCCATTTGCTACTCCTAAATCCACATTGATCTGTGCCTCTCCTTTCTGTATTCTCTGTGCATGCATACTTCCGAAAAGGAAGATCATTCCCAGTATAACGATTCTCTTTTTCATTCTTAATAGTTTATTTTTTTGTTATTGTCTGCCTGCAAAACTATTGGTCAGCATAACAGGATACAACCCTTAAAAAAATGTATTTTTTTCTACTTGTTTTTAGGTATTTCTCTTTCTTGAATTTTTAATTATCTTCACATTTAATAAAAAACTATCCTACCAAACACTGAAAATTAAAACAATGAAGAGATTATTCTGTCTTCTCTATCTTTTAATCCACTTTACATTACAGGCTCAGGGATTGTTTCCGCTCAATGAAAAGAAATATATTGACAGCCTGAAGACTTCTGTGAACAACACATCTGATAACACCTCTAAAGCCAATGCTTATTTTTTATTAT
Source organism: Chryseobacterium sp. (assembly GCF_041914225.1). Classification (GTDB taxonomy): domain Bacteria; phylum Bacteroidota; class Bacteroidia; order Flavobacteriales; family Weeksellaceae; genus Chryseobacterium. The sequence continues at coordinate 28,744 of NZ_JAYSDT010000012.1, read as the reverse complement.
CCAGCTATTATAAAAGCACAGATACCACCGTAAGCAAAAAGTACCTGGAAAACGGTAAAAAACTTAGGGGAAAAGATTCCTTCACCGAAGCTATTTATTATTATTACGAAGGAGTGTACGAACAGGATCTGAACAATGAAAAGGCATCGGCATTATTTCAGAAAGCTATTACGGCATTATCAAAACTTAAAGGTCAGAAACCAGCTATGTACACGGCTCTGTGCTGGTATAATTATGGCATTTTACAGAAAAATAAAGAAGGATATCCTTTTCTATGATTGAAAAGAGTATTCCCACTGCTGAAAAGTATGGTGAAGGCAAAATATTAGGATTTCTTTATGCCCAGCTTGCTCTGATGTTTACGTATAATGCTGAGTTTGAAAAAGCAGGAAGGTACAATGAAAAAGCGCTTCAGATTCTTGAAAGGAAAGAGCCTAACTCTACTGAGCTATTCTATGCCTATCTTAATACAAGCAGTAACTATTGTTACCAGGCAAAATGCAGCATGGGAAAACAGTTTCTGGACAAGGCAGGAAATATGGTTCGTTCTTATCCCGATTCTTCGTCAAATACTTTCTATTATTATAACAGAGTATTATATTTCATTGGTGTTCAACAACATGAAGAAGCCCTGCAGACTATTGAAAAAGGATTATTTTATGCTAAAAAATTTCATCAGAAACTGCAGATGCAGATGTTTTATTTTCATAAATATGACATTTTCAAAAAGCTGAAAAGATATGCCGAAGCCAAAAACCTTTTAGAAGAAATTCTGGAAGAAAAAACGCTTGCACGGGATCTTAACAACCGGAAAACCATTTACAGCCATCTTTCAAGCATCAATGAAATTATGGGAAATCTTGACGAGGCTTTATCATGGGAGAAAAAATATTCAAAATTAAATGACAGCCTGAATGCTGAAAATGTAAAGCTGGAGATCAATAAACTTGAAACGAGGTTCAATACCTCTGAAAAGGAGAAAAAAATAGCTTTCCTGAATGCGGAAAAGAATCAAAAGCAAATGGAAGTGAATCAGAAAAATTCTTATCTGTGGCTACTGAGTCTTGTTCTGCTGCTGTTTTTAAGTCTTCTGATCTTCCTGTTCATCATTTACAGAAAAAACAAAAATCTGTCTGAACAAAAAGAAATCAACCTTCAGCAGAAAATAGAAGATATTAAACAAAAAGAAGAGCTCTCGCTTACCAAAGCAATTCTTGATGGTGAGGAAAGGGAAAGAGAACGTATTGCAAGGGACCTTCACGACGGCCTGGGCGGCATGCTGGCCGGTGTAAAGATCAATTTTTCTACCTGGTCCTCCAATCACCTGCATCCCGAAAAGGATCAGGAGTTTTATAAGATTCTGGGGCAGCTGGATAACTCTGTCAGTGAACTCAGACATGTAGCAAGAAATTTAATGCCTGAATCATTGCTTAATTTTGGTTTGGAAACGGCAATCCATGACCTTTGCGAGTTCTACAGCAGAAAAAATCTTGAAATTGATTTCCAGGCTATTGACATTAATAAAACATTACCTTTAAACATCCAGCTTAATATTTACCGGATTGTACAGGAATTATTAGCCAATGCCGTAAAGCATGCCGAAGCCAGCAGTATTTTACTGCAATGCTCACAATCCGGCGAAAAATTCCTGATTACCATTGAAGATAACGGGAAAGGATTTGATAGGAATATAGAAAACACTACCCAAAGTATGGGTCTCCGCAACCTGAAAAACAGAGTTAATTACCTTAAAGGAAAAATGGAAATCAATTCCGATGATCAGGGAACAACAATTAATATAGAACTCAACATCAATGGAGAATGAAAAAATAAATATCATCATCGTAGATGATCACCCTATCGTCATTGAAGGACTCAGAATGATGCTCAAAAGCCAGCCTTTCTTTAATGTAGCAGGAAGCTTTACAACCGGTGGAGAAACACTTGACTTTATCCGGTCACAAACGGTGGATATTATTCTCCTGGATATTACTCTACCCGACGGCAATGGCACGGAACTCTGCAGAGAAATAAAAAAAATATCTCCCAATACTTCATTATGTTCAGTAACCGCTCAGAAAGGAGTATTATTATGCAGTCTATACAAAACGGAGCAAGTGGTTATCTTCTTAAAAATACTTCTATTGATGAGCTTGTGATATGCATCAGAGGAGCACTTTCGGGCGACATTGTTTTCTGTAATGAAACCAAACAGATCATCAGCCGTCTTTCCCAAAATGATCTGCCTGTTCCCAGGCTGACTAAAAGGGAAAAACAAATTCTACAGATGGTGGCACAGGGAAAAACCAGTAATATGATTGCTGAAGAACTGTTTTTAAGTCCTCTTACCGTAGATACCCACCGTAAGAACCTTCTGCAGAAATTCCATGCCAAGAACTCAACAGAATTAATCAGCCGGGCCATACAGCAACGGATGATTGAAGAATGAAAAAGACCGCTTTAAAGCGGTCTTTTTATATAATGTTAAAGTAATTTACGGTTCCAGGAAGCTGTAATCAATTGAAGCAACCAATACACCTTTACCTTTCTTCTTCACTGTTCTTGCCACTTCTCCATCAATATACAGGGTGATTGTTAATTCAGAATTATCATCCGGCATTGAAGCATTGGCATCAAGATTCAGCTGTGCCTGGCTGGAGTTCACAAAGAATTCTCCACTTGTCCAGGGTGAATTTACAGGTGTCTGCGGAGTATTGTAAATTGTATTCTGAGTTGTACCTACCTGGGTTACAACGCTTATAATTTCTCCTCCGGCAGTTGTTTTCACTTCAAACTGAACTACATGATCTGTAAACTCATCATCATCATCTTTTTTACAAGAACTGACAACGGTGATTACAGAAAATAATAAAACGAATAAAAAAGAAAGTCTAAGTAAACTTTTTGAATTGTAAAATTGCTTCATTTCTCCAAATAGATTTTTTAATGTTTCAAATATAAGTTTTTTATTAATATAAAAATAATTTTTATGAAAAATTTCCAATAAAGATTTCCAAATAATATCAAATCAATAAAAAGAAAAAATCATCGGAAAAATTCAAAAATACAGCACAAAGAATCAATCATTATACATAAATCATCCTGCACCTGAAGTTCGTTGTATGAATAATAAAAGTTAAGATTCTGCATGTAATTTAATTATATTTGCTGTATGAATTTAGATTATCTAGTAAGAGAGCCGGAAAATATTACATCCAACACTCCTATTCTTTTTATGCTTCATGGCTACGGCAGTAATGAGCAGGATCTTTTCAGTTTCAGGGAAACACTTCCCTCTGACTGGATCATTGTCAGTTTCAGAGCTCCGCACGATACTCAATTTGAAGGATATTCATGGTATGACATCAATTTTAATGATCCTGAAAACTTTATCAATGTTTCCCAGGCAAAAGAATCTCTCAATGCAGTTCTGGAAAGCATACTAAAAATCATCAACCATTACGGACTGATGGAAAGCAAAGCCCATTTGTGCGGCTTCAGCCAGGGAGGTATATTATGTTATGCTTTAGCCTTACAACATCCTGAACTTTTCAACCGCGTTGCCTGCCTGAGCAGCTATCCTGAGGATAAAATTCTTGACGGTATTGTAAAAGACAAAAAGAAACTGGAAGGGCTCCGTTTCTTTATTTCTCATGGTACTGATGACGCTGTGATACCATTGGAATGGGGAAGAAAGGCCGCAGACCTCCTTTATGATCTTAGCTGTTATTTCTCTTTCAGAGAATATATGAGCGGACATGGCGTGAATCAGAAAAATTATATGGATCTTATGGATTTCTTTTCCAAATAAAGAAAGTGAATTTTAAAATAAATTCAACAAAAAATAGTACTTTATTGTAGTTTATATAAACATTCCAGCTCTTGGAGTGTTTTTTTATTATCATATGGATAAATTTGCTAAATTCAGTAAATGAAATTTAAATTGCTTTTACTGGGATTATTTCTATGCATTTTTGTAAATGCCCAGAACTCTTTTGAGTTGGTCAATACTAAAAAAGCAGTTATTCCTTTTAAGTTTATCAACAATCTTATCTTTATTCCTATTACTGTTAACGGTGCGGAACTTACCTTCCTGCTGGATACGGGAGTTTCGGATGCCATTCTTTTTAGCCTGGAAAATAAGGAGCTCAAACTGAGCAATGTTGAAAAAGTTAAATTTTCCGGCCTTGGTGGCAGTGTGAGTATTGATGGTTTAAAATCCGAGCGTAATATGGGCAAAATAGGTGATGAGATTATCAATACCTCTATGTCTCTCTATATTATCATTGATGAAGAATTTAATATTTCGCCTCACGTAGGAATTCCTGTAAATGGAGTAATCGGATATCATTTTTTCAAAGACCACCCTATTTATATAGATTATACATCCAGGAAAATAACGGTGTATGAAAGTGCTGATCTTTTAAAAAAGAAAATCAAAAGGTTTGAAGAATTTCCAATCACAATTGAAAAAGATAAACCTTATTTATACGCCGGGGTAGAAATGACGAATGAAAAGAAAGACTCAAAACTACTGATAGATCTTGGCAATAGTGATGCCATATGGCTTTTCCCTACGCTTATTAAAAATTTTGTGTATAACAGACCTAATATAGATGACTTCCTTGGCCGTGGTTTCAACGGAGATATTTATGGAAAAAGAAGCCGTACTCATAATTTTTATCTTGGGGATTTTAAATTTGAAAAGCCGCTTACCGCTATGCCGGATGAATTTTCTATCCAGCACGTCAATTTAGTAGAAAACAGAAAAGGATCTATAGGCGGAGAAATTATGCGTCGTTTTACGGTTATTTTTGATTACCCTAATAAAAAACTGTACCTGAAGAAAAACAGAAATTATGATGATCCTTTTCATTTTAATATGAGTGGGCTGGATTTTAAACAGGATGGCCTGGAATGGCAGGAAGACAGAGTAAAAATTGAAACCCAAAAATCTGCTATGGTAACAACTGAAGTTTATAACAGATGCTTTTCAGTATAAATTCATTTTAAAACCTATATTTTCCATTACAGGAGTAAGAAAAGATTCTCCGGCTTATGAAGCAGGCCTGAAAAAGGACGACAAAGTTATCAGCATCAATGGTGAAAGAACAGCGGATATGACACTGGAAAAAATAGTAGAATTAATGAAATCCAGTGAAGGGCGAAATATTACTATGGTCATTCGAAGAAAAAATGAAGAGCTGACATTCCGCTTCATGCTTGAAGACCCAATTCCTTATCAAGAATAAAAGTATGAAAACTGAAGAAACCACCTTAGACAGGATAAGAACCAGGCCAAGATTTAAAATGTTTACTCATCTCACCAAGGAAGAGTATGCTGAAAACCTGAAAAAATATATGGAAGAGCATAAAGATGAATTTTCCGGTAATATCAATAAAGAAGTTGCCACCATTTGGGTCACAACAAAGGATGACAGTTATTGGAAACCAAGGCTTGCCTTACGTGTAGAAATTGAAGATGAGCATACCGTAATACGGGGAATATTCGGCCCCAGTTCTGCGGTGTGGGCATTCTTTATGTTCCTGTACTTTTCTTTTTCTATTTTCTGGATGACCTTTTTCACCATGTATTATGTGGAAAAGCAAATAAAAAGCGCCGAATACCCATGGGCATTGAGCGCTTCTTTTGTTATGTTGTTTTTTATTCTCCTTACTTATATTGCTGCGAGATTCGGACAGCATAAAGGCAAAGATGAAATGCTTAAGCTTAGAAGATTTGCTGAAGAATCTACTTTACAGTTTGAAAAGAAAATTAATTAGACTGAGATTCTACAGGTTTTTCGTTTTGAATCGGTGTCACCATTGCTTTTGCTGCTTTGATAGAATCTACTACTTTTTCTCTGTTGCTTTGTTCTTTCAGCATTTTCGGAACTTCAGGTTCCAGAAGTTTTGTAAGTTCTTCAACAGATATATTATTGGCATTAGGATCATCCAGCAGATTTCGCCATGGTTTTCTTCCGCCCCATTTATAATCTCCGAATACCATTACTGCGGTACCTTTTGCTTTGGTAGTAGCTCCGCCGGGATTCAAAATCCAGGTATCAGCATAAGAATACAGCCATTGGGCATCTTTCCTCAGTAATCGTAAGCAGGAATGCGAAGCAGGATATCCGGGAAGGGTATATTCATGCCATCCGATTCCTCCGATATTGTGAATGTTGAAGTTATAAGGAAGTTTCCATTCGGTGCTCACTGTAGAAATAGCCAGTTTCTTTTTCCAGTTGGCGAAAGTAAGTCCTCTTGTGGTCTGAGCAGCTTTTTTACCCATGCTGGTAGGTCCCCATTTTACAAGACTTCCGTTAGAATAGACAGCAAAAGCCTGTATAGGATATGAGAAGATGACAAACTTTTTCACCCCGCTTAATACATCAAGCTGCATGGGAAATGGTGAATACGCCATCAGGGTTGTATCTATTTTGGCAGGAACTACCAAGGTATCAGCATTCCATTTGCTTTTAGAATCCAATCTGTTTAAAGCTAAAATAGCGGTTCGTTCTTCTACACTATATTTCTTGCTGAATTCTGCATACACAGAATCACGCATTTTTTTATCTTTTGGAAGAACAAAAGCATTATAGAAGCCATTTTCCTGCATTACAGGAGGAACTGATTCTTTCTTTACCACAGGAACAGAATCTTTCTTTACGGAATCTTTTTCTGCCTCCGGCGTTTCCGAAGCAGAAACAGTATCTTTAAAAGTATCGCTTATTTTTTCTATTTCTTTTTTACATGAAACAAGGAAAACAGCGCATAAACATGCATAAAGAAAGGATTTTTTCACAGATATGTTTTTCATAAATAAATCGGCCGTTTAGTTTGGCTACCCAGTACAAATATCAGACCTAAAATTGAATCATAAAAGAGATTGTTAAAAATACCGTAAAAAAACGGTGATTTCAGACATTTAATAGAATATTATTCATTTTTCTGTTCTTTAGTATTTACTCATTCTAAAGCTCCCTCTTAGCAACAACTCTCCTTCTGACCTGATATTTAATAATTTGTTAAAGATACCATGCTCATATTATCTATAATTTTGGCAAAATATCAGTTATCATGCTATACATCATTATGGTAGTTGTACTACAGGCACTTATCACTCTTACCCTGCTTATGTCCCTTATCAGAAACAGAGAATCTGTACTGAATATGCAGCTTCTCTATATCGGAGTGGTTACACTGGATATGGGATATGAATATTTTATCATTCAAAGGTTCGGCTATGAATCTGTTCTGTATGAAATCCCCGGAAGTCTCCGTGTTTTCAAAGGTCTTATTTTCCTATATATCACAACCTATTTAATTCATGCAAAATGGAGAGATAAACTCAAGTACGTCATTGTTCCGTTAACGCTGGTAGTTATTCATCATGCTATTGCAGTTTCTGCAAAAATGCTGGGTCTTTCCTGGGCTGACCTGGCCATCAGTTCCTATAAATCTTATTTTGTCTACTACAGTTATTACTGGCTTGCCAGTCTTATTTTGTGCATTTATTTACTGACAAAATACCGCAAAAATATTACTCATCCTGCAGCAGGTAATTTCCGTTATCTGGTTTGTTATGTATTGCTGGGTGTGCTGATATTCTGGGCAGTTTACAAACTGGGCTGGAATACTTTGATCTATCAGAAAATCTACAGCCTTCTGTTTCTTTTTCAGTTCGGGTGGATTTTGTACGTTTATATTTTAACGTACCAGCATAAGCTGCAGCAACAAAATACAGCCAATCTTTCTGCTCCCAGAGAAACCTATCAATATAAAGATCTTTCAAAAATAGATTTTGACGCAGTACAAAATTCCATTATCTCTTTCTATCAGGAGAGTCATGATTATCTGGATGAGGAATTTACTTTAGACCAACTTTCCGGCCATCTGAAAATAAGCAAGGCAGATTTAAGCATCACTTTTAATAAGCATCTTCATTCCAACTTTCACGAATACACCAACAGACGCCGTATTCAGCACTTTAAACAAATCTTACAGGAGGATCCTTCGGCCAGTGTAACAGATCTTGCATTTCAATGTGGATTTAAATCAAAATCTACCTTTTATAAATATTTTAAAATGGAGTTTGACTGTCTTCCTTCTCAGCTTGTTCATTAGTTACAATTATTTAATATTAGCAACTCACTGGTTTACAATATAGTTCGCTTCGAACTCGAGAGAAATAGTTGGATAAAATTTAAATGAACCAAAACTTTTGCAGGAGCCGACATCTTTGCATCAAACTTTATAAGGATGTCACGAGAAAGACTTTTTTTAACAAAAGCAGCATTTTTTCTTCTTGGGCCTTTGGCCTTTGCACAAACTACCGTTCACGGAACAGTAGTAGACAGCCAGGGAAATCTTCCCAATGCCCTGGTTTATATTGAAAACAGCGGACAGAAGGTTACTTCCGATACTGATGGTTCCTTTGTTCTTAATAATGTTTATGACGGCAGTTATAAGCTTGTTGTAGAATATAAAGGGTATGACAGTGTTTACATTCCTTTCACCGTAACGGATAAAAAGGAAGTGAATCTCGGATTGATTAAATTCGGAGCTAAATTTAAAGAAAACAATCTTCAGGAGGTAGTTGTCACCAGTGTATACAAAGCATCACAGGCCAGGGCGATTACCATGAAAAAAAATTCCAACACCATTACAGAGGTACTTTCTGCCGATGCCATCGGGAAACTGCCGGACCGTAATGCTGCGGATGCCGTACAGCGGATGCAGGGCGTATCTATTGAAAGGGATATGGGTGAAGGACGCTTTGTAGCGGTAAGAGGTACACCTATACAATGGACTGCTTCTACCCTTAATGGAAACAGAATGCCAAGTGCCAGCGGTGATAATGCCAACCGCGGCGTTCAGATGGATATCTTTCCTTCGGAGCTTATTCAGAATGTACGTTTGTCTAAGGCTCTTACTCCGGACCTTGACGGTGATGCCATTGGCGGAAATGTGGATTTTATCACGAAAACTTCGCCCAACAAAGAAACACTGGCTATCAGTATGGCTTCAGGCTACGTCAACATGTCCAAATCCCCCACCTACAATACTTCCATCGTCTACGGAAATAAAGTCACTGATAAGCTGAAATTCATTACCTCAGCCGTGATCTGGGAGCGTTCTACAGCTATAGATCAGATGAGAAATATTTACAACTATGGACTGAAAGATAAAACCGCTTCTTATTCTATTAACCAGTTACAGCTTCGTGATTATCTGGCGAACCGCAGAACTTTGGGGTTCAATTTAGGACTGGATTATGAGATAGACAGCAGAAATAAATTATATGCAAAAGGCCTATATAGCCAATATAAAGACGGCCAGTCGGTAAGGGAAACCTATTTTAATTTTGACAGTAAAAATGTTCTGCTTCAGGCCCGTCATGCGGACTATCTTACTGATTTATATTCTATGCAGCTGGGAGGAAATCACCAGGTGGGACAGCGTATGCAAGTGGATTGGTCTTTGTCTAAGGCGCGTTCTGAGTTTAAATTTAACTCTCCGGACAACCTTGACCCTTATGAAAGAGGATATCCTATGGTGAATTTTATACAGTCCATGACCTATGGAAATTTATCTGCTGACGGAAGAAAGTATATGGCAATGGATGCGCCGGACGGGATCGGAGATACGGGAAGATATACCCTGCCTTATAACCAGCAGGTCATCTCAGCAGATAAGCTCAGACTTAACCAGATTATCCTGAGCCAGAATCGCAACAGTGAAACGGATCTTAGAGGGCAAGTTGATATTAAATATAAAGTTACCAATAATTTTGAGCTGAAATTCGGAACAAAATACAACAACAAAAATAAAATTGTAAACAGTTCCCTGCTTGTCTGGATGCCCAAATCATCATTGGGGATTCCCGGAGCTCCGGTCACTTATCTGAATCAGCTTGAGCGTGAAAATTTCCCATATAAAGGAGGTTGCATGAATCCTTTAGGCAATCCTTATAATGCTGTGATCATTGATCAGATTACAAACGGACAGATTGATCAGATGTACAGTCCTGTCACACAAAACAGCTTAGGGCTGATGCAGGTGAGCAGTAAGGAAAGCAACTCCAATATTACCAGCTCCTACAAAGGTACTGAAAATGTATGGGCAACTTACCTGATGGGAACCTGGAAAATTTCAGATCAGATCCAGGTATTGGGAGGATTCAGAAATGAATATAATGACGTTACCTTCTGGGGTAAAAAAGTAGTCTCAGATAAAAACAATAAAACGGAAGATATTAAAGATACAAAAACCTACAACGTAGTCCTGCCAATGGTAAATATGAAATGGAATATCAGCAGTGACCGCATTCTGAGGCTGGCTTATACCCGATCTTTTGCAAGACCTGATTTCAATGACCTGAATCCCGGAACCATTGTGAATGATATTACCAATACCATCACCCAGGGAAATACCCAACTTGATCCTACACTTTCAAATAATTTTGATCTTATGTTTGAGAATTACTTCGGAAAACTGGATCTGATAACAGCCGGGGTATTTTATAAGAATATCACCAATCTTATCTATAAAGACCAGTCTGTGGTAGATCTTGCAGGAAGAACCTATACATTCACAGCCCCTAAAAATCTGGAAGGAGCAAAGCTTTTTGGTTTTGAATTCGGAATATCCAAACGTTTTGAAAACCTACCCGGTTTCCTGAAAAATATTGGCTTTGAAGGAAATTACACGTACATCTCTTCCAAAATGAATATGCCGATCTATGAAAACGGCCAGCAGACAGGGACCATGACGACCACTATCCCTAATCAGGCCAAGCATATTTTCAATACCATTCTCTTCTATGAAACGAGTAAGCTGATGGTCCGCCTGGCCGGAAATTATAAAGGAAACTATGTAAGTGAAATCAGGGCGGCTGCAGGTGCAGACCATTATCAGTATTTTGATAAAAACTTTACGGTAGATCTTTCCACTTCTTATAGCCTTACAAAGAAAGTTCGCCTTTTTATTGAGCTTAACAACATCTTCAATGAACCCAACCGCTATTATATGGGCACTAAAGACCGCTTAGAAAATATTTCTTACTCAGGAATACGCGGACAGCTGGGATTCAATTTCAATTTTTAATCAAAAAATTTTTATTCATATGAAAAAGTATATATATGGAGCTGCATTTTGTATGACAGCACTTGTACAGGCACAGGATAAATGCCAGGATATAAGAATCAACCAGCTGCAGGTTGTAGGAACGCATAATTCATACGCTCAGCCTGCAGATCCCAGAGTACTGGAACTGGTGACTCCAATTATCAACGGGATGATGCAGAAATACAGCAGTATGATGTCTGAGGAACAAAAAGCCAAATTTAAAGAATATCATCCCTACGGAATGGATTTGAAAGAAGGGTTAAATTATAATCATCCCGACTTCACAGAACAGCTCAATGCCAATCTGAGAGGGCTGGAAATAGATGTTTATTATGATCCGGAAGGTAGCAGATTCAGCCGTCCTGCAACGTATGAGATTTTAAAAGCTAAAGGAGTAAATGACCTGGCTCCATTTAATACCAAGGGACTGGATCAGCCGGGATTCAAAGTACTCCATATGGCAGACATCGACTTCAGGACACACTACCCTACTTTAAAAGATGCCCTTATTGCTCTTAAAACATGGTCTGATCAGCATCCCGGGCACACCCCTGTTTTTATGATGATTGAAGCCAAAGATTCCGGTTTCCCAATTCTTGAAAACAGTACAAAAATTCTTCCTTTTGATAAAAAAGCTTATAATGAACTAGATGAAGAAATTGTAAAATATCTGGGAAAGGATAAGATTATCACCCCAAAGGAAGTGCAGGGTAATTTCAAAACGCTGAAAGAAGCTGTTACCCACAACAACTGGCCAAGGCTTAATGACAGTAAGGGAAAATTCATTTTTATGCTGCTTCCCGGAAGTGCAGGAACTCTTTCTTCCAAAAATAATCCTTATTTAATTGATGGCTCATTAAAGGAAAGAATTATGTTCCTTAACAGTGAACCGGATGATTCTTTTGCAGGGTTTATATTAAGGGATAATGCTATTGTGAGACAGAAAGAAATACAGGATCTGGTAAAACAAGGTTATATGGTAAGAACCAGATCTGATATTGAAACCTACGAAGCCAAAACCAACGATTTTACAAGGTCTAAAGCAGCTTTCAGCAGTGGTGCCCAGGTCATTTCCACCGATTTTTTCCGCTCTGGAAACACCTATGGAACGCCCTATTTTGTACAGCCTCCTTAGGGAAAAGCTTATCTTAATAATCCTTTAAATTCTTCCTGCAGATAAATATCAAGATTCTGACGAATCTCCATAACAAAAAAAGTCTTCTATTTCTAGAAGACTTTTCGCGATCCGGACGGGACTCGAACCCGCGACCTCCGCCGTGACAGGGCGGCATTCTAACCAGCTGAACTACCGGATCAATTAAAAATCGTTGTTTTTAACTGGCGCAAATATATAGCTTTTTTTAAATTTTCCAAAGAAACCGATTTCTTTTCTTTCAAAGCTATCTGTAAAATACACATTTTCAAATATAAAAAATTTGAGATACACCTGCTATTAAATACCCTTTTATCAAATTTCACTTAGAAAATTCAAGAAAGCCGATTATAAAAACACACACAAAATCAACATTCTTGTTACTTTAAAATTATACGCGAAATTCTCTTTCTTTGATCAGTTTGTTGTATTCACTTAAAATGGCATTCCAGATCACTGACTGCTCAAACCGATCTTCAATCATCGGTCGTGCATTCTTTTTTAATGTCTGATAATAATCTCTGTCTGAGATCATTTTATCCATTTCTTCTTTAAGTCTTTCACTATCTTTTACAGGAACAATGACTCCGTTTTGATTTTCTACTATAATTTCATTACATCCGTTGATATCAGAAACAATACTTGGCAATTCCATAGCTCCGGCCTGCATCACCACATTGGGGAATCCTTCACGATAACTGGGAAAAACCAATGCATCAGAAATAGCAAAATAAGGACGTACATCTTTCTTAAACCCTACTGATATAATATCCGGGTTAGTCTCAATTTCCTTTAATGTTTCAGGGTATAATGGATCCAGCTCCTGTTCCAGCGGACCTACAAGTAATAATTTTGAACGCCTCTGATTTTTATTTAAAGCTGAAAAAGCTTTTATCAGTTCATTAATTCCCTTATCTCCTACCAAACGTCCCACAAAGACAAAAACAAAATCCGAGTCTTCTATTTTTAATTCTTTTTTAAGAATAGTTTTCTGATCTTCTGAAACTTGTTCAGGTGAAAAGAATGATGTATCAATTCCGTTTGATGAACCATTTCCAATTACTTTCAGTTTATACTTATCTGTATATTTATGCTGAATGATATAATCAGACAGCCCTTTTGAGTTTGGATATACTTTGGTAGCAGAAGCATATGTTAATTTTTCAACAAAATCTAAAACCTGGCGTTTTACTCCTGTTACTTCCATTAATGGCAAGCCTGCTACCGTATGCAATCTATGAGGCACTCCTGCCATTCTTGCTGCCAGCATCCCTACAATACCAGCTTTAGGAGTATGAGTATGAACAATGTGTGGTTTTTCTTTTTTTAAAAGTTTATAAGTACTCCATAAAGATTTGATGTCTTTAATAGGTGTAATCTTACGAGACATATCAATTGCTCTTACCTCTATTTCTTCATCTTTTTTCACATCTTCCAGTTCTTTACCGGGTGATGAAACTCCTATTACGTCAAAATGTTCTGACATAAACCGATGTTGCCCTTTCAATAGAATTTTTAAAGAAAGTGGCACTGTTGTAATCCGTATCAATTTAGCTTTCAACTTCTATTATATTTTATTGTTTATTTCTAATAACCTAGAACCAACTAATAAAATTTCTTTCATAAAATATTTTGTGTATTGTCATTTTTCACTTAACCTATTATAAATCACGAAATCGAGATTTCTAATAAGTTAAAGCATTTTTTTAAAGCTAATGTCAATCCATAACTTTATTTCAAAACAGAATTAGTTTTGGTTAACATAGCCTATCAGTTACTATTCTGGAAAATCATAAATTTTCCATTTATAAATGTGTTTCTTGAGTTTAATAGCTTTTTTGTGGCAATGACATAAGTATTTTGGTTGTCAGGTTTTTGCCAGCTATTTATAAATATTGAATACTTAATAACAATTATTCATTTAATCTTAAATTAATCAATGTTTATTAATATTTTAATTTACTGTTATCTTTAACATTTTTTAAAAGTGACTGTGTAGAAGTATCAATTTTGTTATTAATGTTAAATTTATAATTGTTCATTTGAATCGTAGGATATAATCCAAACTGGTCTCTTTTTTCAAAAGGTCTTGTCACATTATTTGTAACAAAATTATCAACTTTAAAATAGCCTGTTATTTCCTTGATATTAGGTTTATTCTTGTATCCCGCTATATAAATTCCGGAATTGGCATTTTCAACCGAGATATCTTTACAGGAAATAGTGACAGATTTTGATATATTCTGATTACCGTACTGCGGCAAATTTAAATCTATGCCTACATTTGCATTATTTATCTTAACATTTTCAATATTAATATTTTCTAATATATTAGAACTATCATCAGGCTCAATATCAATACCGGCCATTGGATTTGTTCCATTAATATTTGCAATTAACAGATTTTTTATAATTATATCCTTACCTCCAGCAATTGTTATTCCATTTCTTCTCACATTATTAATAAATCCTCCTATAATATTAATATTTTCTGTTGGAAATATATTTTCTTTGGTAATACCCGATCTCATATTTCTCATAGTTTTTACCAAAACAATACCATCTCCCCAGCAATCAGAGATATTAGCATTAAAAATTTCTATATTTCTGGAACCTCTTATATCAATACCAAATCCCCATTCTCCTTTCGACCCCAAATGCTTGTCACGATCTCCTATTAAAGTAGGATTATAAATTTTTACATTTTCAACTGCATGTAAACTTATGATCTGATATCTGACGTCAGCCGTGGGCTTTAAAATCAGAGAAGAATTTTTTTGAAAATATATTTGTGAGTTTGATTGTGCAAAGATTCCACTTGTCATTAGTGGAAAGTCCGGCATCATCACTTTACTATTACCATCAATAGCTTTTTGAATATAGGCCGTATAATCTATCGAACCGTCTTTCACATAGCCTTTTGGAAGTACTGTTTCGATTTTAAAAAAATCATTGGTTTGAACAGTAATTTTCTGATTTACTATTAATGAATTATCAACCGCTACTTTGTCTTTTCGCTGAGAACAACATAATGTAGAAAATGTTGACAACCCTAGTATTAAAAATGATTTTAGAGTTTTCATAATAGACCTTTTATATTATTTTTTACTATTCTATATTTACCGCTGCCCTCTACAGGAATCTCATTTACATAATTGAGCTGTATTTTCATAACATCTCCCACTCTGTCTCTCCAGTTTGTAAGAAATACTTTTTCAATCTGCTTCGAATAGATTTCCTGATCAACAACAACATATAGCTCAAGTTCATCTAATTTATTCTGTACTGCCTGAAATCTGATAATCCCTTTTGTATCTTTTAAAGTATTGGAAACATTCCCAAGATTGATTTTACCATTTTCAACTGAATAGATAAAATCATCAATTCTTCCTAGAATTTCTTTTACCAAAGGATTATTATTACCACAGCTACATTTTTTATCTGCGTCCTCAAGTGTTATAGAATCACCGATATCATATCTTACCAATGGTGTGGCAGCCGTGGTAAATGAAGTAACCACTAACCTTCCCGACTGTGCCGGCTGATTGTTTTCATCTAAAACTTCAAAAACACCTGTTTGCAGCTCCAAATGAAGATTTCCTTTTTCGCATTCAATGATGAAAGGAGCTCCTTCGGAAGAAGCATATTGATTATAAAGTTTTGCTTTAAAAAATTTCTCGATATAATATCTTGTTTCTTCAGTAATGGTTTCTGCTGTCGGAAAAATTGCTTTTACCTTATTTTCAGGAAAATCATACCCATTGGCAATACCATATTTGGCTATTTCCAATATGGTAGACGGAAATCCAACTAAATATTCAGGGCCGAAATGAATTAAATCCTCTACATAATATTTAAGATAATCATCTTTAATATGAAACGTGGAATAATAGCGAACATGATGTATAAAATCTGTTTTCCAAAATACATTTTTCTTCACATCCCTGGCTGTCAACAGATTTTTCCCAGAAAACCATGCTGTTTTTTTCCCCAGTTCATACCCGAATCTCGATCTGAAATCATCTAAGAAAGCAAATCTTTCCTGACTGTCTCTAAAAAAGAACTTCACCTCCAAAGATTTGCCTGTAGTACCTCCTGTTTTGGATTTTTCTAATTTCTCGGAAGTTTTTACCGTTATAGAGTCAATATTATTACGAAGTACTTCTTTGTTAACGATCGGTAAACTGGAAATATTATCAATAGATTCCACATTCTCAATATTACCAATCGATTTTTTATAATACTCTGAATTTTTAATTACAAATTTGATAAACTGTGAATATCTGTTTTTTTGATATTCTTTGAGCTCTTCCAATGATAATGTGCGGTTTTCTTTTTTCTCTTTTCTGAAATTTTTATACTCGCCTCCATATCTTCTTTTATAGGCCTGTTTATTATACATATAGACCATAAAGTTCTGAAGGAAATCAGGCAATATTTTATATATTTTCTCTTTCATTTAAAAACCCTGTTTAATCATTAATTTAATAAAGCTTGCAAAATCAATATTCTTCAACAATGAAGCATATTTTCTATAAAGTAAATTTTTCAAATATTTTTTCTCATCCGAAGATGTTACTTTGGAAAAATCCAAATGGTAGACAATAGATTTAGTAATATCAGATTTTCCTCTACTATTGTTCTCGGCCTCCTGCAGATATAATTCGGTAATTACCGGTGAATAGGCTATTCCGTATTCTCTGGCTAATCTCCCCCATAGATCCATATCTTCTCCTCTTGAAATTCTTTCGTCAAATAATTTTGCTTTTAATAACGCTTTTTTACTTACACAAACACAAGAAGTATGTATTAACCCTTTTCTGAGAATCACTTTGAAATAATCTTTAACAACTCCTTCTTTAAGTTCATCCTGCTTTCTATTATCAACAATTTTTTCTTCCGAATACTTTCTTGCAAAATTCGTGACAAAAACATCAGCACTACTTTTATATTTGGTTATCAGTTTATGAATTTCCTCTAAATGATTAGGTAACCATTCATCATCAGCATCCAAAAAAGCTATATATTCAAATTGAGATTTTTCTATCCCTACGTTACGGGCTGAAGAAACTCCTCCATTCTCTTTATTAAACAATTTCACTCTGGAATCATCAATTTCATTGACTATTTCCGGACCTTTATCTTTACTTCCATCATTAACAATAATGATTTCAAAATTCTGATACGTCTGGTTCAGTACTTTACGGATCGTTTCCTTAATATATTTTTCTTTGTTATACAAAGGGATTACTACTGATATCATTATTTTAAATTAAACATTAAAAACAGGAAAAAACAGATAAAAAACACTCCAAACAAATTAACAACTCCAATTTTTTTGTTAGTTTGTGTATATGGATACATCAGAAAAGGGATGAAAATCCATGACAAGAAGCCAAAACGGTCACTGAAAGCAGCAGAAAACATGAGAAAGAAAAAAGCAGAGGTCAGCATGTATGTTACATAAAACCTTTTATATTTTAAATGCTCCTCAATATTTTCAATACCTTTAAGAGTGTAGTATCCAATCACGGCAAATATAGTGTTGAATACAAAGAAGTTTATCCTAAAACCAGTTTTATAAGCAACTTTAACTCCCTTGGAATAGTATTGATCTAATCTTTCCTGCACTAAAATATTGATTACAGGTATTTTACCTAAAAGTTCATTAAGATTAAAATTCGCTAATGACAATACTGTAGCCGCCACATAAATAAAAAATATGACTTTGAGATTTTTAATTCTGGTAGACACTAGGAAAATCAGAATAGGGATTATAATAGAAGCATGATTAAAAAATGCAATAATGAAGAATATAATGGATAACCATTTTTTCTTATCAAAAAAGGTTACTGCAAGAAAAAAGAAAGAGAATGCGATACCCTGTCTGGTTGTGTTAATACCCATAGTCTTAAAAAAGAACATACTAATCACAATAAAGAAAATAAGAAATCTGTTTTTTTGTGTAAGATTTCGTATGCCTATAATAATAGGTATCACATACAATGCCGCATTTAATGTAAAAAATACTTTATAATTATCACTAAGTTTACGGGCAAATAAAGAAATAAAGTAGGTTCCTATATCTTTGAGTTCACTTAAAGATCTTACTCTATCGCCGGTAAAATAGATTAATGATCTTTCTGAATCTGTGCCTACTTTTTTATCTCTGATCCCTATCAATAGTATCATTACCAATGCATAAAATAATAATAGAAAATTCTGAACATCATCAGAATTCTTTTTTCTGTAGACATATTCATTAATCAGAATGACTGCAAAAAGTGCTACACTCATATAAACAAGTGTAAATCTTAAATCAAATGCATTTATAATAGCTTCCATTTCTCTGTTTCTACAACTTCTGCATGATTTTGTCTAATTCAAGATCATAATTATAACTGGAATAAAATGATTTAGCATTACCGGAATATTCTGTATAGTTTTTCAAAATACTCTGCAGTGTTTCAGATACCTGATCTTCTCTCTGGAAATCAATACACTCTCCCATTCTGTTTGCCACAATTGTATTAATAAGTCCCGGAATATCATTTCCTATCATAGGCATAGCAAAATTAGAAAACTCCCAAAGTTTGTTTGGTGCACAAAATATATTGTTCAAAGATGAATGATCATAGGTTAATATACCAATATCTGCATGACTGGTTACATGTAAATGATAAGGAGGAGTAACAAACGGAATATGGATAATAGAAGGACAGATGGTCTGTAGCTTTTTCAAATATTCTGTTTCTTTACCCATTATAATTAATGCAAAATCTTCTGATTGATTGATATAACGACAGATTCCTTCTAATTCTCTTTCTGGAAAAATAACTCCCTGGTAAATAATTTTCTTTTTTCCTTTTACAGGTTCCAAAAGGTTAGACAATTCATCCGTCAAAGGAAGATTTCTTTCAGACAGCTCTGAATAAGGTTTATTCAGAATAACCTCCGGTGTCTTGTTTAGCTTCCACCAAACCCGAAGTATATTGGCTCTGTCTAAATTTGAACAGATGACCAGCTTCGCATTTTTCGCAAATTTTTCAAGGCCTTTTATATACCTTGGTGCATAATCGAAAAGCTCATATAAATTAAGCACATAATTCAGTGACAATAGTTTTTTTCCTAAAGCCAGTGTGGTATCTGCTGCCGGTATCCAGATCAGTTTATCCTGATATTGATTTTTATATATAATTTTCCAAAAGGTGTTTCTGATCTTAAACCAGTATAAAATCTTCTTGGATGAAGGTTTTATTCCGGTTAAATGAACTTTATAACAAAGACGGTTCAGCTCATCTATTAAGTTTCCTTTCTCAAAACCTAAAACAAGATGTATTTTATAACCATTTTTATTCAGATATTTTATAAAAGCCAGCAAAGGAGGGTAATCTGAAACGCAGGTTTTATGAACAATTACAATTTCTTTATTCTCCATTAAATGTACTGTTATATTTTTTCACAAATTGATACAACATTTCATCAGCTTTCGATCTTAAATCAAATTCGATCATTAGTAAATTAAAGTTACTATTATCACATTCTCTTATCAGTATATTCATGAAATATAATATTTTATAAAGTGATTTACTATAATAATAATAACCATTATAGCTGTAATGAAAAATAACTTTTTGATTCTCGCTTGTCTTTTTTCAGACTTCGAAATATCCCAGAATCTCATTATAAACATAGAATAAAATCCAAGTAAAAATGAAATAGAAATACCTTGTAATCCTAACTTCTGTATAAGAATCACACTAAAAGCTATTGAAATAATTGCCCCTATTAAAGAAGTAATGGTAATTTTTAATGTCTTTTTCTCTCTTTGATATTTTAATCCCAAGAAACCGGCAATTGCATTGAAACCTACCCCCAAATACAAATAAGGCATATACTCCCATGCCTCAAAATATTCTTTTGACACCAATATTTTTGTCATGATAGGAGAAGCTACACCCAGTATAAAAGCTAGAGTTATTTCAAAAAGAATGAACTTATCAAACAGCCTGTTAAAAGTAGCATCATCTTTTTCTCTTAAAATCCTATCTTGTAATGGCAGCAGTAAAACAGAATTGATCACTAACAATAACGTTGGAAAACGGCTAGCTACAGCATATAATCCATTTCCTTCAGGCCCCATATAATGCAGTATGATAAATTTACTGGCAAAAGATATAGCCCACCAACTTATCAAATTAGGAATCAAAAGCAAGGAATAGGACAACATCGATTTTATAAGCTTAAGATCATAATATCTAAAGCTGAAATATTTAGTTATTTTTATCTTATATAAAATCGTGATACACGCAATCGTATACGCTACAATATTGGCAATGAAAATACCTTCAACATTTAATTTTAACAAGTAAATGAAAACGAAATTAAAGACCACGATTAAAAAAGTAGTTAAAATACCGTTGACAGCAAACGCCTTTGTATTTCCCTGCCCTCTTAAAATACTCTGTAATAAAGGAAGAAAGCTATTAAGAAAGATCAGAATTATAAAATATCCCTGATAATTAAAGCTGCTAAAAAGAACATAAATAGAAAAGCAAACACAAAAAATAATATAACCTATACATAGCACTATGATAGAATTGGTTATAATTTTTGCTTTTTCAGTTTCTCTTATATATTCTTTATCAATTAACCATCTGTATGTTGCTTCAGAAATTTGCAATGATACTAAGGGCGCTACAAGACCTATTGACGCAAGCAATAAGTCATATTCTCCTAATTCTTTTTTAGTAAGAAAATAAGTATAAAAAGGAACTAATAAAAATAAAAGAATCTTTGACCCAAAACTTCCTATGGAGTATGTTAAAGTTTCTTTAAACATCTTCGTTTTAACAAGAGAAGATATATTCATTTATTTACTTTTTATAAAATTTACAATGCGCTCACATGCAGTTCCGTCTCCATAGGGATTATGCAACTCTCTCATGGATTGATAACGTATCGGATCGCTTAATAAACTCTGCGCTTCCGAAACAATTTTATTTTTATCTGTACCTACCAGGATTACCGTGCCAGCATTCACTGCTTCAGGCCTTTCTGTGGTATCACGCATTACCAGAACAGGCTTTCCAAGACTTGGAGCTTCCTCCTGTATACCTCCGGAGTCCGTAATGATCATATAAGATTGATTCATGAGCCATACAAAAGCTGGGTATGCAAGAGGTTCTATCAGTATTACATTTCTAACATCAGATAAAATTTCGTATACAGGTCCTTTTACATTAGGATTCAGATGTACAGGATAGATAATCTGAATTTCAGGGTTTGTAACAGCTATTTCTTTTAAAGCTTCACAAATATTAATAAATCCCTGTCCATGATTTTCTCTTCTGTGTCCTGTTACCAGAACTATTTTTTTAGATATATCAATTTTAGCCTTAAGAGCATCTATTTCTGTATTATCTATATGCTCCACTTTTGCAGAACTAAAGAATAATGCATCTATCACGGTATTTCCTGTAATCAATATATCTTCTTCCCTGGTATTCTCAGCCAATAAATTCTGTTTTGACTGTTCTGTGGGAGCAAAATGATAATCTGCAATGCGTCCCGCCACCTGTCTGTTAATTTCTTCCGGAAATGGAGATCTTTTATCATGAGTCCTTAATCCCGCTTCTACATGACATACTTTCGCACCGGAGTAAAAACTTGCAATACTGGTTGCCATTGTAGTCGTAGTATCTCCATGCACATATACATAATCCGGATTAAAATCTTCCAAAACAGATTTCATGCCTGTAATAATATCAGCGGTCAGATTATATAAATTCTGGCCTGGCTTCATTAGATTTAAATCGTAATCCGGTTTGATATCAAAAAAACTTAAAACCTGATCCAACATCTCTCTATGCTGAGCTGTAACGCAAACTTTAGTCTCAAATGATTCTTCTTTTTGAAATTCCTTTACCAGAGGAGCCATTTTTATAGCTTCAGGTCTTGTCCCAAAAACAATCAGATGTTTTTTCTTCATAATTTTAAGCAAATTAAATAGTTACAGTCTGGAATCACATTCCTCCAGCACTCCCTTCACATCATAAATAATTCCTCCTTCATTCAGGTAATTATTCAAATTTACTCCCATGAATTCTTTGTGGGCAACTGTAAGAATAATCGCATCAAATTTCTCTTCCGGAATTTCATTGACAACGGTAAGGTTGTACTCATGCTTCACTTCTTCAGGTTTAGCCCATGGATCAAAGGTAGTAACATGTAAAGAATAATCTTCAAGCGCCTGAATAACATCTACAGCCTTCGTATTACGTACATCCGGGCAATTCTCTTTAAATGTTATTCCTAAGTTCAATATTCTGGCTCCATTAATTGAGATCTTCTTTTTGATCATCGTTTTTACAAGCTGTGAAGCCACATATTGCCCCATAGAGTCATTAAGACGGCGTCCTGCCAATATAATCTCCGGATGATATCCATTCTCCTGAGCTTTTTGAGCCAGGTAATATGGATCTACACCAATACAGTGGCCTCCTACCAATCCTGGTTTAAACGGTAAAAAGTTCCATTTGGTTCCTGCCGCTTCCAATACCGCATGGGTATCAATTTCTAAAAGGTTGAAAATTTTAGCCAGTTCATTGACAAAAGCAATATTGATATCTCTCTGTGAGTTTTCAATTACTTTAGCCGCCTCTGCAATTTTGACCGTTGGAGCCAGGTGAGTTCCGGCTACAATCACAGATTTATATAAAGTATCTACCACTTTTCCGATTTCCGGTGTAGAACCTGATGTAACTTTCAGAATTTTCTCTACCGTGTGCTCCTTATCACCCGGATTGATTCTTTCCGGTGAGTATCCTGCATAGAAATCCTGATTGAATTTGAATCCTGAAACTTTTTCCAGTACAGGAATACATTCTTCTTCTGTAGCTCCAGGATATACCGTAGATTCATAGATAACAATATCACCTTTGGACAATACCTTACCTACAGTTTCTGAAGATTTGTATAATGGAGTAAGATCCGGACGGTTATGCTTATCTACAGGGGTAGGAACTGTCACGATATAAATATTTGCATCTTTAATATCATTAATGTCTGCTGAACAGTACAGTCCATTCTCACCGGTCTGATTAAAAGGGCTTTGGTGTTTTAAGACCGCTTTCAGCACATTGTCTTCCACTTCCAGAGTACTGTCAGTTCCTGTATTTAATTCTTCAATCCTTTTCTGATTGATATCGAAACCTACAACCGGATATTTTGTTGCAAATAACCGTGCCAAAGGCAGACCTACATATCCTAATCCAATTACGGCAATTTTATATTGTTTTTCCACAAAGAATCAATTTAAGCTTGTTTATTTTAAATTTTCCCAATACCAGCTGATAGCTTCTTTTAATCCTTTTTCTATCGTATGGCTTGGCTTATAACCTAATAATTTTTCTGCTTTTTCAACAGATGCCAGAGAGTGAGGAATATCTCCTACACGGTTCGGGCCATGAACAACCTCCACATCACCAATCTTCTCATCAAATTCACTTAAATACTTTTTAAGATAACCCACCAGATCATTCAATGTGGTACGGTCCCCTACTGCTGTATTATAAACGGTATTTATTGCTTCAGGATTTTCAGTAAGCATGGCAAGCTCATTCATCTGAATAACATTATCAATGTAAGTAAAGTCACGTGAATAATCTCCAGTTCCGTTTATTGTAGGAGATTCATGGTTGATTAACTGTTTTACAAACAAAGGAATTACAGCAGCATAAGCTCCGTTCGGGTCCTGTCTGCGACCGAAAACATTAAAATATCTCAGGCCGATGCATTTTATGCCATAAGTTTTCCCAAATACATCAGCATATAATTCATTAACATATTTAGTGATGGCATAAGGAGATAAAGGTCTTCCGATCACAGCCTCCACTTTAGGTAATGATTCAGAATCTCCGTAAGTAGAAGATGAAGCAGCATATACAAAACGTTTTACGTTAGCATCACGGGCTGCAACCAGCATGTTCAGAAATCCTGATACATTTACATCATTACTTGTGATAGGGTCCTTAATAGATCTTGGAACTGAACCGAGTGCTGCCTGGTGCAGAATATAATCTACATTTTCTACTGCTTCTTTACAAACTTCCAAATCACGGATATCCCCTTCGATGAGTCTATAATTTGGATTTTCAAGGAAAGGTTCAATATTATGACGGTGTCCTGTTGCAAAATTATCTAGGCACACCACATAATAGCCTTTGTTTAAAAAATACTCTGTTAAGTTAGAGCCAATAAAACCCGCTCCACCTGTAATTAAAATTTTATTCATTTTTATGATTTGAAAATTTTACTCCACCAACTTTTCTTGGCCTTAGTCTGGCTGTAACCATAACCATAGCTATAGTTGTATCCATATCCGCCTGCACGTTTTGATACGTCATTAATTACAAAAGACACATTGGAAAGTTTTGAATCTCTTACCAGATCGTTTGCAAAATCAATCAGAATATTTTTCGATACTCCTGACCTTACCACGTATAATGTTGCATCTGCGGTATCTGCAATACTTAATGTGTCTGAAACCAGCATCAATGGTGCAGAGTCAATAATAATATAAGTATATTGAGAAGACATCTGCTGAATAAGCTTCTGGTAACGTCCGTTGGAAAGTAGTTCCTGAGGGTTTGGAGGAATAGCTCCCGCATAGATAACATCACATGAAGGATTGGTTGTTGAAGTATGGATAAGCTCTTCCTCCTTTACCGATTCATCATATAAAAACTCTGTAAGACCTTTCCTTTTAACAGGTTCGTTATCATACCTCTGAATCTGAGGATTTCTGATATCAGATCCAATCAAAAGAGCTCTTGCATTTTTATTAGCGATGGTAAGTGCAAGATTCACAGATACCAGGGTTTTTCCTTCTCCTTTCACAGAAGAAGTAACCATGATAACTTTAGCTGTATCCTTTACAGGTAATACAAATTTTAAATTGGAAACAAGACCCCTGAAGGCTTCTGCCAATTCTGAAAAATCGTTTTTCTGTACCAAATGATTTTCAGAATCTGTAAGTGAAGGGATATCCACCAATACACCAAGCCCTGAACGTTCTTTAATATCCTCTCTGCTATAAATTTTATCATCCAGCAGGAATAACAGATAGAAAATACCAAATGGAATTAATATTCCCAGTAATAAAGCCCCTGGAAGAATGATTTCTTTTTTGGGCGATACCGGCGTATCGTCTGTAAATGCAGGATTTACAATTTTTGCTTTCGGAACATCTACAGAAAGATTGATTGCATTTTCCTCTCTTTTTTGAAGAAGGAATAGAAATAATTGTTCTTTAAGGTTTTGCTGACGTTCAATTCCTCTGTATACTTTAGATTGTCCGGGAACCTTTTCGATCATATTATTATTCGTATTGATCTGGTTCTGAAGCTGAGAAATACCTGTCTGCACTGCTTGCTTCTGCTCTTGGATATTATCACGGATAACTTCCTTCAAGGAAGCAATTTCCTTGTTCATTTCTATAATAGCAGGGTTTTCATTAGTAGCCTGTTTAAGGGTTTTATTTCTACTGATGATCAATGAATTGTATTGAGAAATAGCTTGTTCAAGTGAGGGATTCAAACCAAGATTTGATGGCATAAGCTGGTTATTGCCTTTCGAAGCTTCTCCTGAAAGTGAATTAAGGAGGTCAAGTTGAGCCTGCTGCTGTAGAAGAAGCTTGGTGTTTTCACTTGTATTCTGTAGTGCCAGTTCAGCCTGTGCCTGAAGGTCTACAATACGGTTACGGTTCTGAAAATCTTCTTTTTGGTTTTCTACCCCTGAAAGGTCTTTGGTTATTACTTCCAGTCTTTTATCAATAAATTCCTGTGTATTCTGAGCCTGCAAATTTTTATCCCTCTGTCCATCCAGATTATATTGCTTAGTAATCTCATTAAGAATAGCTTCAGATTTTTCAGGAACAGATCCTGTCATACTGATCTCCATCAGCATTGCTTTTTCATCAGGAATATTGGTCTGTATGGTTTTTTCAAGTTTTTTTATTTTCTCTAGCGGACTTGAAAAAACAATTTTATAGTTTGATTTAACGGCAAAGCCTGGATTTCTTTGAAATACAACAGTTCCGAAATCAAGCTGTATAGGAGTATTGAACCTCCCCGTAAGCTCTTTTTTCTTAGCACTTTGAAGCGTAAACTGATCACCCTTTACGTCTGTTAAGATGTATTCAACTTTTACAAATTTTTCTTTTGCATAGCTCAATACCTTTGCTGTAATAGGAGTTTTACCGAACAATTGTGAATCTTTAATATCCCCCGCACTGAAATATTCTACAGTAAGGTTAAGATTTTTCACAACCTGCATTAACAACGGCCGCGAATTAACAATTGCGGCTTCACCTTTCAGTTCATCAGAATTCCCCAGACCAATTCCAAGATTATCAAGATCAGCAAGAGCAGAAGTAAGATCGTTTTGCTTTTTATCGAATTTAAGGGTAGTTTTTGACTGATATTTTGGGACACTATATCTTAAATAAATAAAAGCAACTGCTACACAGATTATAATGGAGGCTATAAACCATGACCATTTATAAAGATATTTGGAGATGGCTTTCTTTAAGTTTAATTTCTCTTCCTTTGGTTGAAGTTCTATCTGCTGCATATTTTATCGTCGTGTTAAAGCAATAATAAGTGTACCAGCTGTCAGTAAAGCACCAATGATCTGGAAAGTAAGGGCTCTGTTAGGGTTCGAGTTAGCTTGGACTTGTTTATTTTTGTCCGGCTGTACATATAATATGTCATTTTGCTTCATATAATAGTACGGCGAACTCACAATATCGGATCTGGTAAGGTCGACATTAACAATCTGGTCTGTTCCATCCTCTCCTGTACGGATAAGCTTTACATTCGTACGATCCCCGAAATCTGTCATATCACCTGCAAGCCCAAGTGCCTGAAAAATATTGATTTTCTGAGAAACACTTTCTTTCTGTCCCGGTTCTTTTACTTCACCTAAAATACTTACATTAAAATTTTTCAAGGTAATAGTCACCAATGGGTCTGTAAGGTATCTCTTAAGACGGGATTCAAGTTCCTGTTTTAACTGTACCTGGGTCATTCCTTTTGCATACACATTTCCTAAAACCGGAAAAGAGATATAGCCTTCTTCATTCACAAGATATTCACTTGGCTGGGAATATTGATTAGTCCCTGTGCTCGATACACTCCCTACTTTATTTACAGTATTAAGATTAAAAGGTTTTACAGCAATTTCGTCAAGTGCAGATACAAGAATCAGGAGAACATCTCCTTCCTGAATATGTAAGCCCTGAAACTTGGCTTTTGCAACCTCCTCTTCCATATTATGCTTTGACATATATACCATGTTCTGCTTCGGTCTGCATGACAATAAAGTAACCGATAACAGTACTATATATGCAATAATAGTTTTATTCATATGTTATTATTCTTATCTACTTGTGTTATTATTTAGGTTTACAGAGTTGATTTCAATCTTATTTAATATAATTACAGTAAAGCTTACCATATTATTTAAATATTTTAAAATGTACTTTAAATTCCCCATGTTGAAATCAATTCTTTCTCTAGCAATTTTCATTCCGTTTAAAAACAAAACGGCGAAATTATTATTTTAATATTATTTTTTTTTATTTATATAATTCTTTAATTTTGATTATATAGTTCATTTTCAGACATTCTGTTATTCCTTGTTAATGTAATGACAATAGTTATTTTTTTATAATTCATGACCTCAATTTTCTCAATCAAACTCTGATCTCATTATTTTCTTATGTGAAGGATTATTCTCATAGATTTTCCCGTAAAAAAATTTGGCTGTGATTCTGAAAAGAATATCAGAAATACTAAGAAAAAAAGAACAGAAAATAAATAAACAGGCTTATCTGATGTGAGCTCTGATATAAAACTCAATCCCAGAAATACTACAAAAGCACTTACAGAAAACCGTACAATTCCAGATAAACCAAAAGAAACAAAGTGTATTATACTTCTCTTTATTTTTTCATTTTGATGACCAATTAAATTAATTTGTATATCCAGATTTTGCAGGGGAAAATATAAGATAAAGACAACTGAAATATGGATAAGAAAAGCCAGCCACTCGGGCATATATCTTAAGACTCTGATTTTAAAAACATTCCCCATATACAATAAATCTAAAATTCCATTTTCATTAATTCAACAACCGGTGGCTTTTATTATTGAACGAAGGTAACAATTATTATTAATATTTTTAATGCTATATGTTAATTTTATTTAAAACATTAGCGTTGATATCGCAATATTGTAAAAGTAAATTTTGATTTTTTTTTATTCCGAGATTCTAGAACTTATACACAAAAAAAATACTGCAAAATCATATTTTACAGTATTTTATACTACTTTGATATCATAGCTGCGATCCGGACGGGACTCGAACCCGCGACCTCCGCCGTGACAGGGCGGCATT
>NZ_JAYSDT010000011.1:0-97202 GCF_041914225.1 Chryseobacterium sp. | reverse complement strand
AGAGAAACTGTGCAGGGTTTCCGATAAAGACCGTATTGTCAGGCATAGACTGCGATAACACAGAATTAGCTCCCAGAATACAGTTGTTTCCAATCTGTACATCCTGCATGATCACACAATTGAGGCCAATGGTACAGTTATTTCCGATTTTTATTCTTCCGAGGATTCTGGCATCTTCATATCCGGGAAGCCTTCTCAGAAGAGTAGTGGTTCCCCCGTGATTTACAAACCTTACATCCCCGGCAATATTCACATTATCACCAATTTCGATAAGGTAAGGTTCTGTTCCGAAATACACTTTATCAGGCATGTTGAAGTTTTTACCTACTTTCATCCCTCTGTATTTTGCCACTTCAAGACTGGCTCTGTTCAAAAAAGTATGATAGAGAGCGTCTATTTTTAACAAGATTCTGAATATAAAAATCATCACAAGTGTAAATTTGTTTTCGTTACTTTTGCAAAGAAAGAGAATTTATTAATATGATGAAAATTTCAAAAATAGAATATTATCTGCCTCAGCAGGTGTTAACTAACGATGATCTTGAAAAACAGTTCCCCGAATGGAGCTCAGAACGTATCCAGGAGAAAGTAGGCATTTCCCAGCGCCACATCTCTTCTGATAATGAAACCGTACTGGATATGGCCGTACAATCTTCAGAAAAAATTTTCGAAAGCTATGACAGGAACAAAGTAGATTTTATTTTGTTCTGTACCCAGAGTCCTGAATATTTCCTGCCTACAACGGCCTGTATTTTGCAGGACAGACTAGGGCTTAGAAAAAATATCGGAGCCATAGATTTTAACCTGGGATGCTCGGGATTTGTGTACGGACTGGCTTTTGCAAAAGGATTGATCTCTGCAGGAATTGCAAAGAGTATTCTTTTGGTTACTTCAGAAACGTATACCAAACATATTCATCCCGATGATAAAGGAAACCGAAGCATATTCGGGGATGCCTCTGCATCTGCCATTATCGAAAAGGCTGAAGGTAATGATTATCAATTCTGTCTGGGAACAGACGGAAGCGGTGCAGAAAATCTTATTGTGAAGAAAGGGGCTTTCAAAAAAGATTTTGAACTGAATCCTGAACATGAATTCAGTCCGGAAAATATTTATATGAACGGTCCGGAAATTTTTAATTTCACGATTGAGAATATTCCCGGACTGGTAAAAGAAACGCTGGAGGTGAACGGAATGACCATGGATGATATTGACCATTTTGTTTTTCATCAGGCTAATTCTTTTATGCTGAATTATTTAAGAAAGAAAACGAAAATTCCCGCGGAAAAGTTCTATATTGATATGGAAAAAACTGGGAATACAGTTTCTGCAACCATTCCTATTGCTCTTAAAAATATGATGGAAAAAGGAATGCTGAAAGAAGGAGATAAGGTTTTAATGGCAGGGTTCGGAGTAGGGTACTCATGGGGGGCTACCATTATGGAAATTTAAAAACAAACATTTAAAATTATAAAATATGAAAACATCCGTTTTTTTAGAAAAACTACAAGAGGAATTAGAAGAAGATGAAACATTAACTACTGAAACGAATCTGAAATCTCTGGAAAGCTATGATTCTATCAGCTTGCTTTCTGTTATTGCGTTTGTAGACGAAAATTTCAGCAAGAAAATTGATACCAAGCACTTTAAAGATATCGAAACCGTATCAGATTTAATGAATGTTATAGGGAAAGAAAATTTTGAAGATTAATGGATGCTTTCTCATTAAAAAATAAAATTATTCTCATTACAGGCGCTTCTTCCGGAATCGGGAGAAGCTGTTCTGTAGAATGCAGCAAAAGTGGTGCTGATCTGATTCTTGTAGGAAGAAACTATGAAGAACTGATGAAAACCGTCTCCATGCTGGATCCTGAAACAAAAGTGGAAACGATTACCGAAGATATTACCCGGTCTGAAAACCTTGAAACAATCATTGCTGATAAAGTTTCGGCTTTGGGTAAGATATCAGGATTTATACACTGTGCCGGTATCGAAAAAACATTACCGCTAAAAAAACACCATTCTCAACTGTATCAGGACATATTTGCTGTAAATGTCATTGCAGGACTCGAAATTGCTAAAATTTTATCTTTAAAAAAATATAAAGATGAAACCTCCAGTTTTGTATTTATCTCTTCGGTTGCAGGAATGGTAGGAGAGGCAGGGAAAGCTGCATATTCTGCGAGTAAAGGAGCTGTAATTGCCGGGGCCCGTTCATTGGCCATGGAGCTTTCAAGAAGTAATATCCGTGTAAACAGCATAAGCCCTGCAATGGTAAACACTCCGATTTTAGAAAAAATGTTTGAAGATATTGGTGAAGAAGCTTCATCAGAGATCATAAAAAAGCATCCGCTGGGAATAGGTGAACCTAAAGATATAGCGAATGCCTGTATTTTTCTGCTGTCTGATGCCTCAAGATGGGTCACAGGAACCAATCTCGTGATAGACGGAGGATATTCCGCACAGTAGAGTAGTCTATTTTCTGTACAGCGTTTCTATCATATTTTCTACGCTATCAAATATTTTCTTATTGTCAAACTGGCTTTCAATAGTTTTCAGATTCTCCCTGATTTGAAGAACAAGGCCGGGATCCGTAAGGAATTTTTTCATTGCCGAATACATTTCATCGATCTCATAATTGATGAGGTATCCCGTTTCCCGGTCTTTGATCATAAGACCTACATCTCCTACTTCTGTCGCAATAATCGGTTTTTGAAGGATTAATGCTTCGGCAATTACCAATGGCCAGGCTTCAGATTCTGAAGGAAGGATAAAATAGTCCGCCTTTTTGATGTAAGGGTATGGGTTCATCTGATTCCCTGCTAAAATAAATGTTTTTTCAACATTGTTTTTTGCTGTCTGAGCTCTGAGATTCTTCATTTCGTCACCATCACCAATGACAATAATACTGTGATGGAAACCTTCGTTAATAAGCCTTGTATGAGCTTCAATAAGTTTATGGTAGCCTTTTCTTGAATGAAGCCTTCCGATAGATGCAAAGACAGGCCCTTCAGGAAAATTTTCCAGTTTTTCTTCCGCTTTCCGCTTGATCTCTTCAATAGGAATAGGATTGATAATTACACTTTCTGCCGGATAATTGAGATCCGGATAGTGCTGGTGCATCATATCTTTTATCTTGTGAGAACAATATACCATATGATCAAACTGAGGAAAGCTCTTTAAAATATCGGGGACCAGCGGCTGGAATTTTGGAACATTAATTTCAGAATGAAACCATCCTATTTTTTTTGATTTTTTATTGGTAGAATTAAGAATGGCATCGTAATCCCTGTAATCCATACCGATTTCTATATCAAAAGTATCATTGATGAGGCGGTCGGCAATGGCTGGGTTATTTTTCAGCTTTCTCAGCTTCAGTCTTCTTTTAACAAGCTGGAGCTTCTGTAAAATAGAGTTGTCGGAAAAATCTTCTTTCCCATCGGTAAGATATAATTTTCTGATATGTTTCGGAAGTTCATCACGCAATTTCCCCTGATTAAGGGTCAGGCATACCGTCATTTCAAATTTGTCAGGATCAAGGTTATTGAGAAGAGCCAGTAATACTTTTTCTACGCCTCCCATTTCCATGGAACGATGCCTGAACAGAATTTTTATTTTTTTTTCTAACATTATCTGAAGATTGATTGTAAAGTAATTTTTATTTTTTTCTTGATACGGAAAGGGAGCTGGTGCTGGTATTGCAGCAGTCCGAATATTTCATCTGCATTTGTATATTGTTCCGGAACTTTTTCTCCATTAATGGTGATAAGTCCTCTGCGCTTCATGGTATTGAAAATCACCTGGGCAAAATAGTCGTGGGATTTCTTTTTATTGTCATTCTGAGAGATTCCGCCCTGATGTGTTCTATAAAAATAGTTGGTTTCATCAATAAACTGAACTTTCCCTTTTTCATACATTTTAAGGTATAAATCCTGATCTTCCCCTATTTTTAAATTGGGATTCATTTTTTCAGTCTGTTCATAAACTGCTTTTCTGAAAGTCACAAAATGGGCAATCTGAATCGGGAAATTGAAAAAATAAGGATCACCATTCGGCACCTGCATGGCAGATCTGAATGGTGCAATCGGTTTCAGGTTCTGATCACAGGTCATAAATCTTGAGTAGGTAAGAACTATATCTTTTTTAGCCTGGAATACCTCCATACACTTTTGAATGGCTGTAGGGGTAATGGCATCATCAGGATCCAGAAATCCACAGATGTCTCCTTCTGCCAGTTCAATCAGCTTACTTTTTGTGACTCCTACACCGGAATTCTTTTCATTTTCAAAAAATTTAAATCTTTTGTCATTTGAAATCATTTCCTGTATTATTTTCTTTTCATTTTCAACAGAAGCATCATCTAAAATTATGGCTTCCCAGTCTGTATAGGTTTGCTGAAGAATGCTTTCAAAACAGTCTTTGAAAAAAAGAGCATTGTTATAGTGTGCGATAAGGATCGAAAACTTCATTATTGTTCCTTAAATATTAAATCCTGACGATTGATTACAGTAGTGTTAGGCGGAATGTCTTTGTAAATGGTACATCCTGCTCCGATAATACAGTTATCTCCTATGGTAACCCCTTTTAAAACGGTTACGTTACTTCCGAGCCAGCAGTTACTTCCAATTTTGATGGGAGCGGTGGTGAACTCAGAAGAAAACAGCTTAAATTCCGGATGTGTCTGATAAGCATGATTGTGGTCGTAAAGCTTAACATTTTCCCCAAACAGCGTGTTGTCACCTATTGAAATGCTGTCAAGACAATTGATGGAACAGAAATTATTCATGAAAAAATGATTCCCGATTTCTAAAGTCGCATTTTGCTGTACCAGAACGTGTACATAATTTCTGAAACTCACGGAATCCCCGATGGTCATTTTCTTTAAATTTCCGTGCAGAACAAAATGATTGCTGGTCCCAAGCTTTATCCCCTTAAAAGAAACATTAGGGTGTTTTCTGAGACGAGAAATCTGACTTTTCCGTTGAATTTTTGCTAAAATTTCATATAGCATACCTGAATTTATTTTCACATTTGTAGCCTACAAATATAATTTGTTTTACATAATTATAAGAATAAATCTTATTTTTGTGCCTTAAAATTAATACTTTATATCAGATAAACAGCCTGCCGCTTTGAAAGGAGTATCTTTTGATAAAGTAAAGCATTTTGTTTTTCTGTGAAGATAAGTCAGATTACATTTACCCGGTTTGTTGCCGCCATGGCAATCGTTGTTTCCCATTTT
The DNA here is from genome assembly GCF_041914225.1 of Chryseobacterium sp. Taxonomy (GTDB): domain Bacteria; phylum Bacteroidota; class Bacteroidia; order Flavobacteriales; family Weeksellaceae; genus Chryseobacterium. The sequence goes on along the minus strand of NZ_JAYSDT010000011.1, from coordinate 91,960 downwards.
AATAAAGATCTGTTTTTATATAAGATAGACTACATTTCCAATCTTTTTCTGAGGGCTAATGTAGGGGTCAGCTATTTTTTTATCCTTTCAGGTTTTATTATGATTATAGCATACCATAAGAAAGACAAAATTGATTATCTGGAATTTTATAAAAACAGGTTTGCCCGGATTTATCCGCTTTATATGCTTGGGCTTTTGCTGTATTTTATGACGCGGTATGAGATGTTCGACTGGTATAAACTGGTTTTATATGGATTGGGCATTCAGAGCTGGATACCCGGAGAAGCCATGATCCTGAATTTCCCGGGATGGTCTATCTCCGTAGAGTTTTTCTTCTATCTGCTTTTTCCGCTTTTATATAATTATTTTTATGCCAGGAAGAATAAAATGATCTGGGTGTTTGCCATTGTTCTCTGGCTGGTTACCCAGGTGTTTTCTAATCTTTACCCCGTGTATGGGGCGTATGAAGGGCCTCATACAAAAAGCCATGAGTTCCTTTACTATTTCCCTTTCTGGCATCTTAATGAATTTCTGATCGGAAACCTTGCGGGGATATTTTTCGTAAAAAATTACAGACAAAAAAATTACGACCGTCAGGTTATTGCAGTTTTTTTACTGATCCTCATATCTCTGATGTTTGTGCCGCTTTTCTACCATAATGGTCTGATGGCCTTACTTTTTGTTCCTGCCATCATCCTGATTTCTGCCAATAACGGCCGGGTTAGCAGATTGTTTTCATTGAAGCCACTGGAGTATCTGGGAGAAATAAGCTATGGCATATACATTACGCATATTCCTGTTCTTTATCTTGTAAGGGAGTTTCTAAAGTCTCAGCAATATACATTCGGTATCGATATGGTATTTGTGATTTACATTGTTGTGATGCTGTTGAGTTCTGCAGTTTTCTACCAGTGTATTGAAAAGCCGATGCGGAATCTTTTAAGAAAGATCCATTTTGCAAAACATTAAATTATTAAACTAATTTCTTAGTTTAAAACAGATCATTTCTGAAATTAATATTGTAAAGACCGGATCGGATGCTTTTATAATCCGTTAGCAGATACTTTGTGATCATTCCCCATTTTTTCAGAAGGGGAGCATTGGCAATCTGAAAACTTCTGTATACCCGTTTGATGTGGAGCTTAATATCTTCGGGAATTGTATTTTCATTCTCTGCCCAGGTATTGACTTCTTTCCATAATACAACCCTTGTAGAAGCCGGCTTTATTTGTCCGGAATCTACTTTGGTAATTCTGTTATTCTCATGAACCCCTCTTACAGCTACTGCTTTGTCCAGGATTCCCGGATATAAATCCAGATAGTAAGAAAGCCTGAATAAAAATTCTGTGTCCTGATGAAGCTTTAAATGGGTTTTGAAGAAATACTCCATATTTTGTAGAGAACTTTTACGGATCGTGAGGGCATCAATACTGAAAAGTCCAAAAGTTCCTATCATATTAAGCTGTCCCGGAAATACATCTTTGGGAGGATATTTTTTATAAACCGTAGTAAGGCGGTCTCCGAAAACTTTATAATACTGTTCTTTTGCCTTTTCAGAATAATAATGGACGCCTATGGCACCATACACTCCATCCACATCTTTGTTGGTAAACAATTCTTTTTCTGCATCAAAACGGTTCGGAAGATAGTAATCATCGGCATCAAGGAATGCAATAAAATCTCCTTCTGATTTTTCAATTCCTAAATTTCTGGTTGCGCCTGCCCCATGGTTTCCTTTATCAGGATGCTGGTAAAGCTTTACCCTGTCATATTGTGCAGCAAGCTCCTGGCATACCTGCAAAGCGTTGTCCGGAGACTTGTCCTCTACCAGTACTACTTCATATACATCTTCAAACTGAAGAGCAGACTTTACAGCCTGGGCAACATATTTCTCAGCGTTGTAGACGGGGATGATTACTGAAATTTTCATTTTGATCAATTATGCTTTTAATTTTATTTTTAAATAATGGGTTACCTTTTTTTCTACAAAATAATACAGGAACGAAGCTGCTGTAACAGCCATAATAATTTTTAAAAGGAAAAAAGGAATATTGAGATAACCTTCAACTTTAAACCTCTTGAATACTATTTCCACAAAAGGATGAGACAAATATAATGAATAGGAAATATCACCCAGAAAGACTAAAAATCTGTTTCCTTTCCAACGGAATGTGTAATCAAAAGTTAAAAAAGAAAAGACGAACAGGGATATAATGGTCAGCTTTACCCAGTCATTGTCTATCGGGATGATACTAAGCAAAACAAGTATGAATGATGTGATTCCTGCCACAGCAATAATTCCTGCCCAGGTTCTTGAAACGGTAAATCTGTTCAGTAAAAGTGAAAAAAGAATCCCTGTTACAAAATAGAGATTCAGGGAATGGGTTACCATCCTGAGATAAGGATTTTCAAAATGGATAAAATATCCTAAAATAGTTGTCAGGATAAAAAAGGCTGTGATGAAGTAATATCTTTTTTCTTTAAACAGTAATGAGATCCCGAATATAAGATAAAAGAACATTTCAAAATTTAATGACCAGCCCAGAAAAAGTACAGGGAATTCTTTCCGTGTCGGAAGAAATAATAAAGAATGGATAAGCTCATGAAGGCCCGGCCCGTAAAAATATAGCAGGAAACCACCTCCGGGTATCATCGCAGCCAATGTGAGAAGATAATACAACGGAACAATTCTGATGATTCTTCTTTTATAAAAGAGAGTGATCTGCTGAAATGAATCTTTACTGAAACTGAGCTTCTGAGTGGTAAAAGCCATAATAAATCCACTGATAATAAAGAAAACAGGTACACCGATACTCCCTTTTTTAAAAAGTATATCGCCAAGATTCAGGCCTGGCAGGTTGATTGTTTCACGAAAATGAAAACAACACACCAGCAATGCCGAAATTCTTCTTAATATCTGGAGGTTATTAAGCTTCATGACAGATGGAGAGCCTTATCTTTTAAAAATTTTCTTCAGAATAAGTCCCATTACGAAAGGTACCCTGGCAATATTATGCTGAAGGGTTCTGAAGCGGTCAATGGTAAACCTGGTATTTTCTGTCATCCCATATTCAGAGAAATCAACGTCATAAACTGCTTTATGCTTAAAGGTAACATTCATCAGATTATATTGATGGATGATCTGAATATACATCTCCCTGCTGTTTTCAACAGAAAAATTCGGGTAATGACGGTAACTGTTGTGTGCTCTTTCTTTTAACATCGTTTTGAAGTTATCCACACTTTCGGCTAAACTTACAAAAGGATTTACCACATCATTATAAACATTCACCACTGCTTTTCGATCAGGCAGCATAGTAAGCTGGTATCCTCTTCTCAGATCTATGACAAGGTCATGAACCGGCTTGAAGAGTTCCTGTACGGTTTTTATATAGTCCTGATGAAGCATATCATCATTATCCAGCTCACTGGTAATGACAAATTTAGTGTCAGAAGTGAAGTATTGGGGAATTACTTCCACCGCTTTGGTTTTCATTTCATCAAAATCCTCTACGAATACGGCTCTGAAGACAGGATATTCTGCTTCAATTTCTTTGATGATTTTTCTAAACTTATCAGATGTATTGGTATCAAAAAAAGTAAGCCAGACATAGTTTTGGTTGGTCTGATTTTTATAGGAAGGAAGCACGTATGTGCTGAATAGCTTAAACCGATCATCCAGCCATTCTTCTGTAAGGGGTTTAAATCCTGAACGCGTTTCGTTCCATCCTTTTGTCGGAACATTGAATCTTGTCATGATTACGTGTATAAACTGACTCATCTAAATAAATTTATTAAAAGTTATAGCATGTTATTTGGGTTTCTGCTCAATATCTGCCTGGCATTACCAGATTCATTTGTGTGGTTTTATGGAAATACAGCTGTGGAAGCTAGCCGTCTACTTTCTTCCTGAAAAGTTTATAATAAAGCTTTTTAAAGGAGAGATATCTTGCCACAACGGCCAGAGGAATCATTTTTTGAAATTCGCGTCTCTGTTGTATCAGTTGGGTTGTACGAACTTCTATGATATGATAGGCAAGCTTGTCATGTACCTCTTCACCGTAAAGCTTCTTTAATGTGGGTAAAATTTTAAGGCGCTGCTTCATGATTTTGAGCGGATCAGCAGACATATTGTCGTTGACATCTTTTCGGTAATGGGCAAGAGCTTCATTGATCAAAAGGGCATCAGGGTTATCTTTGGTGATATAAATCCACATAACCCAGTCTTCACAGCTGGTAAGAGTCGTATCAAAAAGAAAACCTTCCAAAAGCTTTTTATTGATCAAAGCACAATGGATAGGAATAGAAAAACTCAGGTCCCAGCCGTATACAATTCCATCAAATGTAAGGAAGCTTTGCTGAATATCTTTATAGCCAGGAAGATGCTCCCGGTTTCTGTAAATTGTATATTGGCTTACGATTAAGGGATATTCTTTATCTCCGGAAAGACTTTTGGCAAACTTTTCCTTGTGTATGAGGTCATCAGAATCCAAAAACTGTATATAATCTCCGGTAACGATTTCCAGAGCAGCATTTCTTGCTGAAGATAAACCTCCGTTCTCTTTATAAAGGTATCTGAAACGGCTGTCTTTTTTTACCCATTTATCAGCTACTTCATCAGTATTATCGGGTGATCCGTCATTGACAATAATACATTCCCAGTTTTCATAAGTCTGATCCAGTATAGACTGCAGGCATTCATCTAAAAACTGGGCCTGCTTGTAGCAGGGAACAATTACGGATATTTTGGGGTTCATTTTCATTTTTATTCAATGGGTTAGTTGTGTTTTTAATCTTCAGTTAATTACAAGTTCAGGCTTTATAAATTGTTTCCGCCTGGTCTCATGGTTTCTGAATTTTTCTGTTCGAAGGTACAAAAATTATTTTTTCAGGTTATAGATGAAGCTGCCGGTTTAATTGTATGCATCATCATCATTCTGGTTTATAAATAAGATGTATAAAGCTTTTTTAAATATTCATCAGGTGATATGCCCCTGAAAAAATCTTCAGTAATGCTGTTGAACTCTATATTATATAGGGAACCTTCCTCTATGCTTTCATAATCTGCATTTTTTGCAAGATGATATTCCAGCTGGGATAATATCTCCGGCAGCGAATATTGGTAAGGGTAGGCGAGATTGACAATCTCATTATTGAAGTCTTTCATATATTTTCCTACAAATGCAGCAATATCATCTGTCCCGATAAGGATTCTTCTTGCATTGCTATGGATTGTCAGCTTATTTTCAGACAGAATCGAATTTTTAAAGAAATTGATCAGCGTATTGGGATTTCCTCCGCGGCCTACAGCATTTCCTACCCTGAAAATAATAAAGTCTGAACAATGCTCAGCGATTATCTTTTCAATGGTAAGTTTATGCATCACATAAGGACTTCCGGTTTTACTGGGATCGTAAATACTGCAGGTGGAAAAATAAATCAGTTTTTTATCAGGATGGTCTTGAATAACTGATTTCAGGAGTGATACTTCTCTTTCAAATTCAACAGGATTTTTTTCCAGTGAATTGGAAACCCCTGATGCAAAAAAAATAACATCTTCTTTATCGTACAATCTTACGGCGTTTGCCAGAATTCCATTACCAATTATCATATGTGTTTCTTATCTCGTTAAGACGTTAATTTATTTCAACAGGGTTAAAGTTTTTTAAATATTTTAAAAAGTCCAAGCCTATTTCCCAGTTTTGCCCATCTTGAATTTTTCACGTGATTCAGCTTATTGAGTGCCTGATCATATTTATTTTTCGGAACATAGCTCTGGAGGAAAAGGTCTTCCACACTGATGTTTCTTCTTTCCGCCATTTTTATCAGTGCTACCCAGTGCCAAAACAATGCCTTTTCCGCATTTTTTGTAGTAGAAATGCCGCTGTCATGGATTCTGTATAAATATAAATCCTCATCAATGTATTTAACAGGGGCTATTTCGCACATTTTCATGTACCAGTCTTTATCTTCGGCAATTTTGAGAAAAGGATCAATACCTGATGTCTTTTCGTAAATCTTTTTCTTGAAGGTGACAAAATGCGAGATTTCAGCATTGAAGTTAAAATAAGACTGATCCAGCTCTGTAATTTGTTTGGCCTTATGAACGGATATGGGGTTGAGGTGCTCATCACAACGGACAAAGTTTGAATATACCAAACCCGCTTCCGGATTTTCGGAATGAGTTTTTAAGACAATTTCCAGGGCTTGTGGTGCCAGCGCATCATCAGGGTCTAAAAAACCGCATACTTCGGATTCAGCAAGGGCAATTAATTTTCTTTTTGTATATCCTATTCCTCTGTTTTCGTCATTCTGATTGATTTTAAACCGGGGATCACCACCAATGATCTTTTTGATGATTTCAAGAGAATTGTCAGTAGAACCGTCATCTAAAATTACCGCTTCCCAGTCTGTTTCAGTCTGCGCAATCAAACTCTGGTAACATTTTTCAAAATAATGACCATTATTATAATTAGCGATAAGTACACTGAATTTACTCATTTCCGCTGTGTTTATTCAATATTTTTTTTAGTGCATTCAAATATCCGAAGCCGTGTTTTCTGTCTGGTTCCAGAATGTTTCCTTCAGCCCACTCGTTCCAGGATTTAACAATTAAAAACTGTTCCGGATACTCTTTTTTACTTTCGAGATATTGTACGGCTTTTTCTACCTGCTTTTCGAACAGTTCCGGGGAATTATTGGCTAATATAATTCCCCTGTAGCCACTTCTCGGAGTATTGTCCCAGTTAGGCAGGATACATGGATAGGTAGGAACGTTACTTTCTTCGAACTTTAAGTCATTTACAACGGCCCGGGCATCCTGAATTCTGACTTTAGGCTGCTCTTTTTTCTTAATCCCGATCAGTCCTTTTATCCTGTTTTTATAATATTGGGAGTGGGAGATATATTCTTTTTTATCAATATGAGGGACCCATGCTTTCTGAAAGGCATTGGAGATTTTACTGTCATATCCCATGGATTTAAAATCAAAATCATCACGGAGTTTATTGGATGCCATAACATACAGGTCGTCAAATCCGTTTTTCTTCGCAAGCGTTCTGAATTTTGAAATATAGTGAGGATCACCTTCATTTAAATGATTCGGATCATAGATAATGAAAAGAGGCTTGTTGTCTACTTTAATATATCTTTCATCTTTGAAGAAAGGCAGCAGATATTCGAAATGAGCAATTAAATCCTGTTCATCCGGATAAGTCTGTTTGGCCAGTATTTTTTCTGACAATCCATGCCATATTCCTGACCATGTCTCATTGGCCCAGCAGAAGCAAAAAGGGAAATCAGGCTTACCTGACTGCAATACATCATTGGCAACACGCTCCAGCAATTGTTTGCCGCTGCCAAACCAGTAATGATAGTAAATAAATCCATGCACTCCATAGTCTTTTGCCATCTGAGCCTGCTGCTCCCTGACCTCGGGAACCCGAAGATCATAATAGCCCAGATCTGCAGGATATATGGGCTGCTCATGCCCTTCAAATAATGGTTTGGCCTTACTTACATTGGTCCATTCCGTAAATCCTTTTCCCCACCATTCATCATTTTCAGGAACGGGGTGATATTGAGGGAGATAAAATGCTAGAGGTTTTATTTTTTTCATTTCAGTTTTCTAATGTTTTTATTAATCTGGCGGGATTTCCTGCAATAACTGAATTTTTAGGAAAACTCTTATTCACCACAGAGTTGGCTCCTATGATGCAATTTTCGCCAATGGTAACTCCCGGGAGGATGCATACGCCTTCGCCAATCCATACGTTATCCTTAATAATTACAGGGCCTTTGGAATATAGAGGCCTCATTCCAGGAACATGTTCCAGATCTTCAATGCTTATATTTCCATGGGAATGATCAGAAATGTATATTCTGCTGGCCATAAGTACGTTATTTCCAATAATAATCTTATTGATAGCACCAATATGGACGTCGGAATTACAGATGACATCATCCCCGATTATGATTTCAGGAGTAAAATGTTCTCCCTGAAAACGATCCCATGCTTCCAGCCTGAGGTGAAATAGGGAACTGAAGTTTTTACCTATTGATATATATTGAGGGTTTTTTATCCAATGGTCCTCTGGCAATACAGAATTCGTTCCAAACTGTTTAAAGCTTTTCTTTGCCCATGCATTCAGTTTATTTTGCCGGTGAGCTTTATAAGCATTCGAATTCAGAACATCGAACAAAAAATTAACAATATATTTTTTTAAAAAATTCATATTTTATTATTGAGAAGTGGCGGGGCAGTTATATTATTTTTTATAAAAACTGTTGATCAATTCTATAATCTTATTTTGTTCAGATTCAGATAGTTCATAATAAAAGGGAAGTCTCAGCAGACAATCGGTGAAATGGTCTGAGTTAGGAATATCTATTTTAGGATTATTTGCTAAGAAAAAATCACTTTTATTCAAGCTAAGATAATGAAAAACGGGGTGGATATCCTGTGCTTTCAGGTGCTGAATTAGATTACTCCTGTCTTCATAGCTTTTACAGACGATGTAAAACATGTGGGCATTATTGGTTGCAGAAGCAGGGATATCCGGCAGTGTAATGAATCCTTTTTCCTGTAACGAAGAAAGCCCGTTCCGATAATTATGCCAGATCTCTAATCTTTTTTTCTGTATGATTTCCAGGTTTTCCAGTTGAGCATATAAAAATGCTGATATGATCTCAGAAGGCAAAAAAGACGAACCCAGATCTACCCAGCCGTATTTATTTACTTCTCCACGGAAGAAAGCACTTCTGTTGGTTCCTTTTTCACGAATTACTTCAGCACGGTCAAAATATTGGGGATCATTAATAGCAAGCATTCCGCCTTCTCCGGCAATGATATTTTTGGTTTCATGAAAAGAAAAAGCAGCAAAGTGCCCTATAGATCCCAATGCTTTTCTTGTGCCATCTGAGAAGGTGTAATAGCTATCAATAGCCTGTGCAGCATCTTCTACTACAAATAGATTGTGTTTATGGGCAAGATTCATGATTTTCTCCATATCACAAGCTACTCCTGCATAGTGTACAGGAACAATAACTTTAGTTTTTTCTGTAATATGCTTTTCTATTTCTGCCGGATCAATATTGGGATTATTGGCATAAGAATCCACAAAAATTATTTTGGCACCACGAAGGGCAAAAGCGTTGGCAGAAGAAACAAAAGTATAACTGGGAACAATTACTTCATCACCAGGTCCTACATTGCATAAAATGGCTGCCATCTCCAGAGCATCAGTACATGAAGTTGTCATCAGAACTTTAGGAAAATTGTATTTCTGTTCAAAGAAATGCTGACACTTCTTTGTGAACATTCCGTCACCTGAAATTTTGCCACTTTTTACAGCTTCTTCAATGTACGTTAGCTCGTTTCCTATAATAAAAGGTTTGTTGAATGGGATCATATTTATCTTATAAATCTTGCAGGATTACCAACATACAATCCTGATGTATCTAAATTTTTAATTACTACGGTTCCTCCTCCCAATTGTACATTTTCTGAAATACTGATGTTATCAATAATTGTGCTGTTTATTCCAAGAATGCATAATTCTGAAATAGTAACAAAACCAGCTATTGAAACTGAGGGAGAGAGAAAACTATGGTTGCCAATAACCGAATCATGCGCAATGGAGCATGAAATATTGATGAGTATATTTTCACCGATTTCCACATGCTGATCAATCATGCAATTGGGATACACAATGGTTCCGGCTCCTATTTTTGCTGAAGAATCAACAATGGTTGTGGAATGGATAAAGGTATAAAATGGAATTGTGTTTTTAAATTGTTTGAATATTTGCTTTTTAAACGTCAGATGTTTATATCCGATAGCAATTATAAGTTCATCAAAAAGGTTTTGTTCAAAAGAAGTCATAATATTGTTCATGCCACCTAAAACAGGAAGGTTCTTAATGGTATTTCCTTTTTCCTGAAAATCATCAAAAAAACCAATAACCTTATCTTCTGTATCAGTATGAATATGATGCAGAATTTGTTGTCCCAGATGACCTGATCCAATAATAGCTATGCGTTTCATGCCAAATCAATTTTTTTGTCAGACTGATATATCAAATATCCTGAACGGTCATTACTTGAGTGTGCCTGCTGTAATGAAGGGTTTGTTATTTCTTTTTTTACGATAAATGTTTCCAATGCATTTTCAGCAAAGAGAGGAAGCAGGTATTTTGTATTTTCTGATAAAAAATAGACTCCCGAATATTTTTTTTGTGATATTTCAGAAGGGAATTTAAATTCTCCCAAAGCAATATCCAAAACGGCTTGTACATAATCAAATCCTGTTGATAGCTGAACAAGATCCGAACCTATAAAATCTCCTCCCATACGGCTTCCTATTTCTATAGGGAAGACATTACCATCTTCCGTGATCATAAGTTCTGCATGCGAAGCTCCGCTTTCAACCTTGGTAGCTTTAAGCATGGCATATGTAATATCATGTATTTTATTTTGAATATCCTGAGGGAATGAACTGGGCTGATGATGTGCCAGTTCTACAAAATAAGGTTCTTCTGTAATAATTTTATCTGTGATTGTTATAATCTTATGCTCGCCGTTTAAACTTATTGTTTCAACACTTACTTCTTTGCCTTTGATGTACTCTTCAACTACACAGGTTTTAGAGAAAGAATAGCGTATTGCATTTTCTACTGCTTCTTTACATTCCTCAAGAGAATCTGCCTTTATTACTCCCAAACTTCCTGATCTGTCAGAAGGTTTTATGATCAAAGGATAATTGAATGACTTAAAATCATCAGGATTGAATTCAGAAACTGAAATGGATCGGGGAGATACAATATTATTTTCTTCAAAGCACTTTCTCATCAGTGCCTTGTTTGTCGTTAGTAATGAGCATTCAATGCTGTTTCCGGGAAGGTTTAATTCATGGGCTACATAGGCAATTGTAGGAATGCAGATATCAGTTGCGATAGTCAGAATACCATCTATACCAATTTGTCTGCATTCTGCAAGAATGGTTTCTTTTTCCAGAACAGAAACATCATAAAAATAATCTGCATATTCTTTACAAACTGCTCTCCCGTCATCCCAGGCAAAACAATGTACTTCATGATTGTTTTCTTTCGCTTTTTTTACTAATGGCAGCTGGAGATAGCTTACCCCTAAAATGGCAACTTTTTTCATGCTTCAAGGATGTTTTTAAAGATTTCTTCAGCATACTCATAAGACGAAAATTCTTCGACCTGCTTGACTGCATTTTTAGAAAAGGTTTTGTAAGAATCTTTATTTAATTCAAAGATCTTTCTTATTCCTTCAGCTAATTTTTCACTGTCCTTCAATGGAGCTTTATATCCATTGTAATCGTTTACTACCATATTGGTGAGCACTCCGGTATCAAAGCCTACCACAGGCGTACCACAGGCAAGGGCTTCGGAAACCATCATAGGTCCGGAATCTTCAATGGATGAATTGATAAAGATATCAGCAGCCTGATATAGTAATGATAATAATCTGTAATCTTTTATATAATCTATTTTTTGTTTTTTGAAGGTCACTCTGTTGAACTCTTCATTTACACTATTGGAAACAACCAGAAGCACTATTCTTTCTTTTTGCTCAATAGGCAATTCTTTATCTAATATTTCAAGAGCTTCTAGAAGATAGGAAAACCCTTTCCTTGGATCTTCCATATTTTGGGCACCCGTTAAAATATAAAAGTGATCATCAGCTAATGAAAATATTTTTTTTGCGATTGATTTGTTTTTATCATTAAGTAATTTAGTGTCAATAAGGCTGTTGACATTATAAATGGTTTCCTGATCCTTATATATCTTTGATTCCTGTGCTTGTTTCAATGTCAGTCCTGAACCGGCAATAATCTGAAAGTTAGCTTTTTTTGCATTTTCATATTTCCTTTCAAAATTATTTTTAGCTGTTATCTTTTCATCATTCTTTGTAATTGCGGGACAATTTTCATCGCATCCTTTGATATAGCCGTCACATCCCCATGAAAAATGGCATCCTCCGGTGAAATGATTCATATCTACCGTAACATTATATATTTTTGCTTTGGTAGCATTATATATATTGAGAAGATCTGTACTGTTGAGAAAATCAATAGTCATCCCCGTGAAGATAAAATCAGGTATGAAGCCTACAATGTTCAGCATACTCTCAACATGAATATTTTCTGATAATTCATCTTTGCTGAAAAATGAGTATTTTCTGTCTGTGCTAAGTGCTTTTGGGGGCTGTACAGGATTTATTTTATTTTTTATTTTGCTGATAACTCTTGTCAGTAAACCTGGATGTGGTGAAGAGTGTTGATGTCTGTACGTTTTAATAAAATCTTCATTTTTTGTTTTATGTTTCACGCACATGACAACCTCATGACTCATATTTTTCATAATATGAGCGACTTTATACATGGCTTCGTATGCACCATTTACATCGCCTGTAGAGAGAATTAATATTTTTTTGCTCATTGTTTACATCCATATTACAGGTGGAGTGATAATTCCGTTATCCGTATCTCCGGCAAGGAAATTCTCATGTCCCGTTTCAATGATATTAAGTTGTATGCCTCCTTTTATCATATCGTACAATTCTACCGAGGGAGTATCTATAGCAACTGAAAGTACATAAGTGTTGGGTATTAATTTACCTCCTTCAATCTTGAGTTTGAAATTATTTTCATTTTTCCCTTCAAATACTTTTCTCGTAATGAAGATTACATTTTCAAACTTATCCAAAACAGCAATGTTGACTCTGATACCTGCATTTACATTTCTGTTGACAAAACTTATATCAAGGTTGATATCTTCATTATGGCCAAACTCAGTAGTTTCTACAGCTTTATTATTATATACTTTTACTTTTTGAATCTGAGCTTTTTTGCTTAAATCTTCTATATACCTGAAGTCAACATTAGGAGATAATTCATTGATGATATAATTTTCCAAAACACTATTGATATCTCCGCGATGAGCGACCTGCCCGTTTTTCATTAATATGCCTGATGTACAAAGTTGCTTAACAGCTGCCATATTATGACTTACAAAAAGGATTGTTCTTCCTTCTCCTTTGGTTACATCATTCATTTTTCCAAGGCACTTTTTCTGAAATTCAGCATCACCTACAGCTAAAACTTCGTCTACAATCAGAATCTCAGATTCCAAATGAGCCGCAACTGCAAAGGCCAGACGAACATACATTCCTGAAGAATATCTTTTCACAGGAGTATCTATGTATCTTTCAACACCTGAAAATGCCACAATTTCATCAAATTTACGTTTGATTTCCTTACGGGTCATTCCCAAAATAGCCCCATTTAAAAATACATTTTCTCTGCCTGTCATTTCCGGATGAAAACCTGTACCTACTTCTAACAGTGAAGCAATTCTACCATTCGTATATATTTTTCCTGTAGTAGGTTTTGTTACCTTACTCAATAATTTTAATAAGGTAGATTTCCCGGCACCATTTCTTCCGATGATTCCTACTGCATCACCTTTTTCTATTTCAAAATTAACATCACGGAGAGACCATACATACTCAGAATCTCCTTTTGTAGTTCTGTCGTTCGTTTCTCCAATTTTAAGATAAGGATCTTCTTTCCCTCTTACTTTATGCCAGAACCTGTTGAGGTCATGGGAAAGAGTACCTGTCCCGACTTGTCCCAGGCGGTATTGTTTAGATATGTTTTCTGCTTTTAAAGCCAGCATTTTTTTTAATTTAAATTTTAAACAGCAAATAATTACACTGTATCCATAAACGTTTTTTCAACTTTGTTGAAAATAACAACTCCTATTGCCATGATGATGAGTATGATAACAGAGCTCATACCTAGCATGAGAGGAGAGAAATCACCAACACCTAACCATGCATATTTAAAACATTCAAAAATACCTGTTAAAGGATTATATAGAGCAAGTTTCTTAAAGAATCCCGGTAATGAGGAAATAGGATATATCACCGGTGTTGCATACATATATAAGCTTACTCCAAACCCCAGCAGCATTGCCAGATCTTTATATTTTGTTGTAAGAGCAGAAAAAATCATACCCAATCCTAAGGCAAATAGGGCCATAAGGATTATCAGAAAGGGTGTTGCAAGGATCCATATGTTAGGATGAACTTTTCCTTCACTCAGATAATATGCCCATGCAAGGATAAATAAAAGAAACTGAACCCCAAACCTCATCAGATTGGAAATGACAATGGATAACGGAGTCACCAGCCTCGGGAAATACACCTTTCCGAAGATTCCGGCATTTCCGGTAAATGTAGAGGAGGTAGCCAGTAATGAGGCTGAAAAGTAATTCCAAAGAGTAACACCAGCCAGATAAAAAAGAAGTGGCGGTGCACCGTCTGTAGGTAATTTGGCAATTCTTCCAAAAATAACCAGATATACTATGGTTGTTAAGATGGGATTGATAAAAAACCAGATTGGCCCTAAAATAGTCTGCTTAAAGCTGGATACAAAATCTCTTTTTACAAACATGTAAACAAGATCTTTGTATCGCCAGACTTCTTTTAGCTTCAAGTCAAATAACGAATGATCTGCATCAATCGTTTCTGTCCACTTCTGTTGTGGTTCATTCATCTGTGTAAGTTTTTGCAAATTTATAATAATTAATTCTTACCGTCTCGCTTAGTTTATGAATTTTCATAGTCAATAAAACTAAAAATCAACAACTAATATATTGATATTTGGCGGTATGAACAAAAACTATTGGCCATAACGCCAATAGTCTGTGATTTTTATAAATTATATTGATTATTTTCCGATAAGTTGTTTCAGGTATTCACCGTATCCGCTTTTACCATATTTGGTAGCCGTTTCAAGCAGTTTTTCTTCATTAATGAATCTATTTCTGAACGCAATTTCTTCGATACAGCCTATTTTAAATCCTTGTCTTTTTTCAATAACGCTTACAAACTCTGAAGCATCGTGAAGAGAGTCAAAAGTTCCTGTATCCAGCCATGCGGTCCCCCTGTCAAGAACAGCCACCTCAAGTTTTCCATTCTTTAAATAAACATTGTTGATATCGGTAATTTCCAGTTCACCTCTTGCAGAAGGCTTGATGTTTTTAGCGATTTCGACCACATTGTTGTCATAAAAATAAAGTCCGGGTACTGCGTAATTTGACTTAGGGCTTAAAGGCTTTTCTTCAATAGAAACAGCTTTCAGATCTTTGTCGAATTCCACGACACCATATCTTTCAGGATCAGCTACATGATAGGCAAAAACAACACCACCGTCCGGGTTGGTTTTGTTTTTCAGTAAAGTTCCCATTTCCGAACCGTAAAAAATATTATCACCCAGTACCAGTGCAGCAGAATCACTGCCGATAAATCTGTCGCCTAAGATAAATGCCTGTGCTAAACCATCCGGGCTCGGCTGTACAACGTATTCTATATTACAGCCGATTTGGGAACCGTCGCCCAGAAGTTTGATGAAGCCTTCCTGGTCATGCGGGGTAGTGATGATCAGAATATCCTTTATTCCTGCCAAAAGCAATGTGGAAAGCGGATAATAGATCATGGGTTTGTCGTAAACCGGCATCAGCTGTTTACTTACTGCGATCGTTAGAGGGTAGAGTCTTGTTCCGGATCCTCCGGCTAATATTATTCCTTTCATCTTTTATTTTTGTATGTTTTCTATGGCATAATCCATTTGATTTTTAATATTTAAATCTATGGTGGGAGTTATGAGGAATACCGAATTATCTTTGGATAATTTTCCTCCTATGCCTTTATGAAATTGTATAAGTTCTTTTAAGTTTTTTTCCGGAATAAAAGAGAATGAGCTGTATAATGAAATTTTAAACTCATCAAAATTAAAACGGTTGATAATAGATCTTGCCTGTTCCTTTGTGATCAGTTCTTTGGGCGGATCCACACTGTAATCAAACATTTTCAGTTCCAGATAATCTTTTGCATAATTAATCAATGCTTCCTTATAATGGGAAACTTCTATAAACTCATCAATAAGCTTTTGCTGTGAAGAGTTTGCCATTGCCGGAGGCGGAGGGAGTGCCTGAGCATTAAAAAGAGAAGATATGACAAATAGCAATAGAAAAACCAGCTTCATGATTAATTATATTGAGTCTCGTAATATTTCTGATAATCTCCACTCGTTACATGCTCCAGCCATTCCTTATTTTCCAGATACCAGTCAATCGTTTTTCCTAATCCTTCTTCAAAAGTCACGGATGGTTTCCAGCCCAGATCTTTATTCAGTTTTGTGGCATCAATGGCGTAACGTTTATCATGACCTGGTCTGTCCTTAACAAAAGTAATCAGTTTTTCAGAATAGCCTTCCGGTCTTTCCAGTTTAGCGTCCATTTGCCTGATCAGCTCTCTTACAAGGTCAATATTCTGCCACTCATTAAAGCCTCCGATATTATATGTTTCTCCGGTTCTTGCTTCTTTAAAGATCTGATGAATCGCTCTGGCATGGTCAATGACAAATAACCAGTCTCTGGTATACTTTCCGTCGCCATAAATTGGAAGCGTTTTTTCATTGATGATATTCGAAATGCAAAGCGGAATCAGTTTTTCCGGAAAATGATTAGGTCCGTAGTTATTGGAGCAGTTGGATACGATAAATGGCATTCCATATGTATTTCCATAAGCTCTTACCAAATGGTCGGAAGCTGCTTTTGAGGCTGAATATGGAGATTGAGGGTCGTATGGTGTTGTTTCCAGAAAGAATCCTGTTTCGCCTAAGCTTCCATATACTTCATCCGTTGAAATATGGTAAAAAAGGTTTGTTCTTTTTTCATCCGGGAATCTGCCATGGGTATGATCAGGATTTAATGTCCAGAATTCTTTACACAGGTTCAGAAGATTGGTGGTTCCGTTCACATTGGTATTGATAAATGCCATCGGATCTGTAATACTTCTGTCTACATGGCTTTCTGCAGCTAAATGTACAACAGCATCCGGGTTATATTTTTCAAAAACCTTTCTGAGTTCTTCCGGTTTTGTGATGTCTGCTTTTTCGAAAACATAATTAGGTTCATTTTCAATATCCTTTAAGTTTTCCAGATTTCCGGCGTAGGTGAGAGCATCAAGATTGATGATCGTAGTGTCCGGATTGTTTTTTACAAATTCTCTTACAACGTGGGAGCCGATGAATCCGGCACCTCCTGTAATGATAATATTTTTCATTGATTTATTTTGTGATGGTCTTTCTTCCTATACTTTTATAATGAAATCCGTTTTGCTCAGGGATTTCCAGTGGATACATATTTCTGCCGTCAAAAATGACTTTGTTTTTCATTTTTTTAGCCATAAGTTCAAAATTAGGATTTTTGAATTCCGGCCATTCAGTAGCAATAAACAAGGCATCTACATCCTCCAGTGCGTCATACATTCCTTTGGCATATCTGATTTTGCTGCCTAAAAGCTTCTGAACATTATTTTCAGCAACAGCATCATAAGCTATAATTTCTGCACCTTTCTCTAACAAAAGAGCGATATTGTCTAAAGAGGAAGCCTCTCTGATGTCATCTGTATTGGCTTTGAAGGCAAGTCCCCACATGGCAATTTTCTTTCCTTCAATATTTCCTCCGAAATATTTTTCAATTTCAGAAACCAAGATTACCTTCTGGGTTGTATTTACCTTTTCTGTAGCTTCCAGGATCTGGAAATTAAAATCTTCCTGCTTTCCTGATTTTATAAGGGCTTTTACATCTTTAGGAAAACAGCTTCCGCCATATCCGATACCCGGGAATAAGAATCTGTGCCCGATCCTGTCGTCGCTACCTATTCCCAGTCTTACCTTATCTACGTCTGCACCTACTTTTTCACAATAGTTCGCAATTTCGTTCATAAAGGTAATTTTTACTGCCAGAAATGAATTCGCTGCATATTTGGTAAGCTCCGAGGATTTTTCATCCATAAAGATAATGGGAATCCCTGTATTGGTAAAAGGTTGGTAGATTTTAGACATGATATCTTTGGCCCTTTCTGAGCTGGCACCTACAACCACTCTCGAGGGATTCATAGAGTCTTCAACAGCAAAGCCTTCTCTTAAAAATTCAGGATTTGATACCACATCGAAAGGGATATCTGTTCTGGAGGAGATCGTCTCTCTTACTCTTTCCGCAGTTCCTACAGGAACGGTACTTTTATTGACAATGACTTTATATTCAGTCATCAGTTCGCCAATATCCTGGGCTACCTTAAGTACATAAGACAGATCTGCAGATCCGTCTTCTCCCGGAGGAGTAGGCAATGCCAGATAAATAACTTCGCTTTTGTCTAAAGCTTCTTTAAGATCGGTAGTGAAAAATAATCTTTCAGACTGGATGTTTCTCAGAAACATTTCTTCAAGGTTCGGCTCATAGATGGGAACAATGCCGTTTTTCATACCTTCTACTTTTTTTTCATCAATATCAACACAGTATACTGAATTGCCAAGTTCTGCCAGAGTAGTTCCTGTAACTAATCCTACATAACCTGTTCCTACAATCGTTATATTCAAAATGTTTGTTTTAAAATTCTAAAGACAAAAGTAATAAAATCCTGTGACATATTCTTTTAATTTATGGTAAATGAATCGGGCGCTATTTGCTTGATACTTAAGATAATTTTGCATTTTTAGAAAAAAAGCTTATATTTGCAATGGATTTACGGAAAAAATGGGAAGGCTTCGGAAGAAAGCCTTTTTTCGTACTGTAAATCAAAATAAAAATATATGGAGTTTAGAAAAAGAATTGAAGAATTATTAAATGAATTCCTTGAGACCAGAAAAGATCTGTTTCTTATTGATCTTAAAATTTCTGCAGGGGATGATATTACAGTGATTTTAGATGGTGATAACGGAGTTTCTTTGCAGGATTGCCTTGATGCAAGCCGTGCGATAGAATTCAATATGGATCGTGCAGAACATGACTTCAGCCTTCAGGTGATGTCTGCCGGACTGAGTGAGCCATTATCCACACCGAGACAGTTCAGTAAAAACATTGGAAGAGAGATTGAGGTGATGCTGGAGGATTCTTCTAAAATTGAAGGGGAATTGTCAAAAGTAGATGATGAGAAAATCACACTTGTTTTGCGTTACCGTAAGCCGAAAGATATCGGAAAAGGAAAAGTAGATGTAGAGGAGGAAAAAGAGATTCCTTACTCTGAAATCAAAAAAGCATTAGTAGTAATTAAATTTTAAAAAGAAAAAAGAATAGATGGATAATATAGCGTTGATTGAATCCTTTGGTGATTTTAAAGACGAAAAAGGGATCAGTAAGATTGATCTTATGGCAATTATTGAAGATTCACTGAAAACTCTTTTAAGAAAGAGATTTGATTCAGATGACCATTTTGATGTGATTGTAAACCCGGATAAAGGAGATTTTCAGATATTTTTAAATAAAACAATTGTAGAGGACGAAATGTCTGAAGATGATGATCTGGAAATTGAAATTTCTGAAGCGAAAAAGATAGACCCTACCTTCGAAGTAGGCGAAGACTTTACAATGGAAATTCCTGTTGCGCAGTTGGGAAGAAGAAATATTCTTACCCTGAAGCAGATTCTGGCTACAAAACTTCAGGAGCATAATAATGCAATGCTGTACGAACAGTTCAGAGATAAAATTGGTGAAATAGTTGTAGGAGAAATCCACCATATCCGTCATAAGCACGTGATTTTGCTGGATGATGAAGGAAATGAATTTATTTTACCGAAAGAAAACCAGATCCCATCCGATTTCTTTAAAAAGGGTGAGAATATCAGAGCTATTGTTGAGACAGTAGATTTTAAAGGTTCTAAACCGCAGATTATTATTTCCAGAACTGCACCTAAATTCCTTGAGAAGTTATTAGAGCTGGAAATTCCTGAGATCCAGGACGGTACAATTATCCTGAAAAAGGTAGTAAGAATTCCTGGTGAAAAGGCGAAGATTGCAGTAGATGCTTATGACGATAGAATTGATCCGGTAGGAGCTTGTGTTGGAGTAAAAGGATCCAGAATTCATGGCGTTGTAAGAGAGTTGAGAAATGAAAACATCGATGTTATTCAGTGGTCTAAAAACCCTGAGATCTTGGTGAAGAGAGCATTAGGAAACGTTACCATTAACAAAATTGAAATCAATGAGGAGACCAACTATGCGTTGGTGTATACTCCGGTTGAGGAAATTTCTAAAGTTATCGGAAAACAAGGTCAGAATATCAGACTGGCTTCTTGGTTGACAGGATATGAGATTGATGTATACAGAGAGTCCAGCGAGGATGATGATGTTGAATTGAAAGAATTTAACGATGATATCGAGCAGTGGATTTTGGATGAGTTTAAGAAAGTAGGACTTACAACTGCAAAATCAGTATTGGATAAAGAAACTGAGAGTCTTTTAAATATGGTAGACCTTGAAGAAGAAACGATCGAAGAGGTTAAACGTATTCTGAGAGAAGAATTTGAAGATTAAGATTTAAATAAATTTTAATAAACAGTAAAAAGGAAATACTTTAATTTTAAAAATTAAAAAACAGTAAATAATATAAATGCCAAAAATTAGATTAAATAAAGCGGTTAAGGAATTCAACATTTCGATGTCCAGATTAGTAGAATTTTTACAGTCAAAGGGTTTCGAGGTTGAAAGCAATCCTAACGCTCAATTGGAAGAAGCGGCATATTCTGCATTGGAAGCTGAGTTTGCTAAAGACGGCGAACAAAGAAAGGCTTCCCATGAGGTGGTGATCACTAAAGTTCCGGAAGAAAAGCTGGAAATTGAAGAAAAGAAAACCCCTGAAGTGATAAGAGCTAAAGCAAATAAACCAGAAACTAGAATTTTAGGTAAAATAGACTTAGAAACTAAAAAGCCTGAAGTTGAAGAAGCTCCTGTGGCTCCTGTTGCGACACCGGTTGAAGAAAAGAAAGAAGAAATCGTGAAAGAAGAACAGCCGGAAGTTAAAGCAGCGCCTGAAAAGCAGGAATTTAAGGTTTTGGATAAAATTGATTTGTCTCAAATAGAATCTAGAAACAGACCTGTGAAAAAAGACAAACCAAAAATGGAGGAGAAAAAAGAAGAAGTTAAGCCGGCAGAACCGGTAAAAGAAACTCCAAAACCAGTGATTGCAGAGGAGAAAAAAGTGGAAACTCCAAAAGTAGAGACTGAGTCTGAATCTCAGGAACCACAGAAAATTGAAACAGTTTATCAGAAGCTTGATGGTCCTAAGATCGTTGGGGAAAAGATAGACTTAACTCAGTTTGCACCAAAACCGGGTGCGGGAGCAAAAAAGAAAAGAAAGAGGATTGAAAAACCTGGTGGCCAGAATAACCAACAAGGTCAGGGGAATAATCAAAACTCAGGAAATAACAACCAGGGTGGCCAGGGCCAGGGAAACCGTCAGCATAGTAACGGTGGACAAGGTGGAAACCGTCAGGGTCAGGGCGGACAAGGAAATCGCCCTCAAGGTCAGGGAGGCCAGGGTGGAAACCGTTTTGGAAATAACCAGGGTGGTGGAAACCGTCAAGGTCAAGGTGGTGGCTTCAAAAAAGGAGGCCAGAACAACAGACCCGGACAAAGAGTTATGCCGGTTGAACTGACTGATGAGCAAGTTAAGAATCAGATCAAGGAAACATTAGAAAAACTTACCAATAAAGGAGGGAAATCTAAATCTGCAAAACACAGAAAAGACAAAAGAACTTTCCGTAGAGAGCAGGATGAGCGTCAGCAGGAGCTTGAAGCACAAGACAGAACTCTTAAAGTAACAGAATTCATCACAGTAGGTGAATTGGCAAGTTTGATGAACGTTTCTCCAACTGAAGTAATCTCTGCTTGTTTCTCATTAGGGGTAATGGTTACTATGAACCAAAGACTTGAAGCTGATACCTTATTATTGGTAGCAGATGAGTTTGGATATAAAATCGAATTCTCAGATGCTGATCTTGAAGATACAGATTCGGAAGATGAAGTGGATACGGAGGAAAGCCTTGTGTCAAGAGCTCCTGTAGTTACTGTAATGGGACACGTTGACCACGGTAAGACTTCATTACTGGATTACATTAGAAAAACAAACGTAATTGCTGGTGAGTCCGGTGGAATTACTCAGCACATTGGTGCCTATAACGTGAAATTGGAGAATGGTCAGAGAATTACTTTCTTAGATACTCCTGGTCACGAAGCCTTTACAGCGATGAGAGCGAGAGGAGCGCAGATTACGGATATTGCAATTATCGTAATTGCTGCCGATGATGATGTGATGCCGCAGACGAAAGAAGCTATTGCTCACGCACAGGCTGCACAGGTTCCAATGATTATTGCGATCAATAAGGTTGATAAGCCTAATGCAAACCCTGATAACATCCGTCAGCAGCTTTCTGGTTTGAATCCTCCGGTTCTTGTAGAAGAATGGGGTGGAAACGTTCAGGCGCAAGAGATTTCAGCTAAATTCGGTAATAATGTAGATGTGTTATTGGAGAAGGTTTTATTACAGGCTGAAATGCTTGAGTTAAAAGCTAATCCTGACCGTTCTGCAAATGGAGTTGTTATTGAAGCATCTTTAGATAAAGGGAGAGGTTATGTGGCAACAATGTTGGTACAGTCCGGAACTTTAAGAGTTGGAGACTATGTGGTAGCAGGTAAAAACCATGGTAAAGTAAAAGCTTTGCTTGATGAAAGAGGGAAAAATCTTAAAGAAGCGGGACCGTCAATTCCTGCAACAATCTTAGGTTTGGACGGAGCGCCTACTGCAGGTGATAAATTCCGTGTATATGCTGATGAAAGTGAAGGTAAAGCTATTGCCAATAAGAGAGAACAGTTACAAAGAGAACTATCAATCAGAACCAAGAAGCATACGACGCTTGAAGAATTGGGTAGACGTATTGCTTTAGGAGAATTCAAAGAATTGAATATTATCCTGAAAGGAGACGTGGATGGTTCTGTAGAAGCGCTTTCTGATCAGTTACAAAGATTATCAACAGAAGAAATCAGTGTTAAAATTCTTCACTCAGGTGTAGGTCAGATCACTGAATCTGATATCAACTTGGCAGCAGCATCAGATGCAATTATTATTGGATTTAATGTAAGAGCAGGTGCTAATGCAAAAGAGCTCGCGGATCGTGAGGAAATTGAAATCAGAACGTATTCTGTCATCTATAAAGCAATTGATGAGGTAAAAGAAGCAATGGAAGGAATGCTTTCTCCGGAAATTCAGGAGCAGGTGATCGGTAACGTTGAAATCCGTGAGGTATTCAAGATTTCTAAAGTAGGAACAATTGCAGGTTGTATGGTTCTTACCGGAAAAGTAACAAGACAGTCTAAAGTACGTTTGCTAAGAGACGGTATTGTGAAATTTGACGGAGAACTTGAAAGCTTGAAGCGTTTCAAGGATGATGTTAAAGAAGTCACAAAAGGCTACGAATGTGGTCTGAACCTGAAAGGTTATAATGATATCGAAATCGGAGATATTCTTGAAGTATACGAGGAAGTAGCGGTTAAGAAAAAACTGAAATAAATATATCCTAAATATGTGAAAACCACTTTTTTATAAAGTGGTTTTTTTATTTTCCAGCCTCTTGTAATTTATAACTATTCTAAATAATTATTTTTGAATTATCAATAATTTGTTAAATTTAAAATGGTTAGCTTAAAAATTATTTTTTATTAAATAAAAGCCAGCTATTATTATTGAATCTCATTCTATTTACGTGATTTATAAATAAAATATTAAAAAAAACCACTGTTTAAACAGTGGTTTAATTTGTGAATGTTAATATTTATTAACATATTTGCCCATTAAATATATTAAAATTTGTTAATATGAATGTTAAATTACGTGTATTGAGTGCTGGGGCGCTATTTTTCTTTGGAGGAATGGTTATTGCGCAGCAGCAGACAACAACTAAGAAAAAAGACACGGTAAAAAAAGAAACATCAATTGATGAAGTGGTTTTGCTAGGATACTCAAAAAGTATTACGAAACCGAAGTCAACTGTAGCTTCTAATACTGTTGGGGAAGTATTCTTCGAGAACAGGCCAAATGTCAATATGTTAACTTCTTTACAGGGATCTGCTCCAGGGGTGATTATGAACGGAGGTTCTGGTAGCCCGGGTTCTGCTAAGTTTAGCTTATTGATTCGTGGGACGAGTTCTATTAATGGTAACACAGATGCCTTAATCGTTATTGATGATATTCCATCTAACGCTTCGGAATACAGAAACCTGAACCCTAATGATATCGAGTCAACAACCATTTTGAAGGATGCAGCAGCAACTGCTGTATACGGTAACCGTGGTGCTAACGGAGTTGTAGTTATCAGAACAAAAAGGGGTAAATATAACAGTGGATTTAAGCTTTCCTATACAGGGATGACGGGGATGTCTCTAAGACCACTTGATAAATATAATCTTGCTAATACTGAACAGTATATGGGGATTATGAAACTATATGGTTTTTCTGATACTAACTCAGAATATATTAAAGCTAAAGATGCTTTAGCACAAGGAATTAATACGGATTGGAAAAACTACTTCTTTAAGCCGGAGATGTTCCAGTCTCACGATGTCGCACTTTCTACAGGTGGGGCGAATGTATCTTCCTATAATTCATTTGGCTACATGGAGCAAGGGGGTGCTGTGCCAACTACAGATTTCAAAAGATTCACAGTTAGATCAAACATTCAGGCTAAATCTAAAGATAGTAAGTTAAATGTTAACTCGCAGATTGCTCTTGCTTTCTCTAGAAGAAACGAATTGTTAGAAGAAACAAACACTGGTATCAGAAATAACTCCGTACAAAACCCACTTTTAGGAGTTCTTCAGGGGCTACCATATTTGTCCCCTACTAAATATGCTAACGGACAGCAATTGTTTAATAGTATTGGAACTAATTTCAATAATGGTAACAACATCTATGTACTACAAAATCTATTAACAAGAGGAAATCTTCCAAACTTTGTAGATCAGGTATCCATCGGTGCAAACTTAGGAGCGTCTTATAATATTAATAAGAATTTTACCCTTAGTAATAAACTAGGTATTGATTATAGACAAAGTGATCGAATCTCTGGTAGAGCTCCTTGGGCATATTTGGCTTTAGCAACACAAGGCGCAAATAAATATACAGGTTTTGAAGATCAGTCAACAACAAGAGATTTGACTATTAACAACGTAATTTCTGCATTATATAGTGGGAAATTAGATGAACACTCTGTAGATGCTTCCGTAAATATGGAATATAATAAAGTGTATTACAGATCTACTACAAGAAGGCAGAATGGATTAGATCCAAGAACTTATGTGCCTGGGTCGGGTACAGGATATATTCCGTTTGACAACTCAGCAACATCACCTTACATTCCTTCAGTAAGTGCTTCAAGAGTTACAGCAGGAACTGTAGCTGTTTTTGGAACTGTTAACTACGATTATGCTGGAAGATTTGGTTTAAGTGGTACATTGAGAAGAGATGCATCCTACCGATTTGTTGGAGAAAACAGATGGGCGACTTATTGGTCAGTAGCAGGTAGATGGAATATTGATAAGGAGAGCTTCATGGAAGGATCTACATTCAATACTCTTAAGTTAAGAGCATCTTATGGTACAAATGGTAATCAAAATATTGTTGCAGCTACTCCTGGTTCAAACCCACTATTAACGGCTAGCCAAGTTGTTAGAGATTTGTATACTTCTCCTATCGGATATGGTAATGCTATTGGTTTTGGGTTTGCTTATGGAAATCCATTAGTACAATGGGAGGATGTGGCTCAGGCAAACATTGGTCTAGATTTCACACTACTTAATAATAAATTAGAAGGTACTCTTGATGTGTACCAGAAGAAAACAACCAATCTATTCAGTACAATACCAGTTTCAGGTGTGTCTGGTTCTTATACTATTGCAGGTAACAACGGGGCTATGACAAATAAAGGTATTGAACTTGGGTTACGTTATAATGTTATAAAAACGAGTGATCTTACTTTAAGTATATTTGCTAACGGTTCTTATAACAATAATAAAGTTAATGACTATACAATTTTCGGAGATCCTGAACCGGGCTCAACAGTTAATATGGCTGGTCATACTCTAAGTGAGTGGTATGTTTATAAATATGCTGGAGTTAATAAAAGTAATGGTAACTTATTATTCTATACCAAAGACGGAGGAGTTACTGAAGCTCCGAAAGTCGAAGATGCACAATTCCTTGATGTGAGTCCTATTCCTAAATATGCAGGAAGTTTTGGTTTCGAAACAAATTATAAAGGGTTCTTCTTTGATGGATTATTTACATTCCAACAAGGGGTTAAGAAATTTGATAATGCACTTTACTGGTTGGCCAATCCTGAAGGATTAGGATCTAGTGCGGTTGGATCGTCAAATATGTCAACAGACTTACTTAACGCATGGACTCCTCAAAATTCAAATTCTGACACTCCAAGCTTAAGAGCTACCAACTGGGGGTATACTGCAGATTCTGATTATTTTATCAAAGATGCTTCTTTCTTAAAAATAAGATCCGTAACCATAGGATACCAGCTAAGAAAAGAGCAGTTACAGAACCTGCCAATTACTGGGCTTAGAATATATGTACAAGGGGAAAACCTTTATACGTGGACAAAATGGAGAGGTTTCGACCCTGAACCAATTACAGGATCTAATTTAAGTGTATATCCTAACCCAAGAATGTATACAGTAGGGGTGAAAATTGATTTCTAAAAAAATTATTAAAATGAAAAAAGTATTATATATATTATCGTTTTTCTTAGTGCTGACTTCTTGTAATGACGCACTTGAAATTGTCCAGGGTGGAGAGATTAATGATGCAAATGTTGCTTTTCAGTCAGTAGATGACATGCAGAAGTTTCTTAATGGAAGTGTCTATCCTGCTGTAAACCCAACAAATGAGATCTTTTTTACATCTCTTTTTACAGATGAGGTTGGATTTGGACCGAGTAGTGTGAGCACTTCAGATATTCTAACGCATAGGTTTGTTCTTAATTCTACAACAAGTCAGGTTTCTGGAATCTGGGTGAGCAATTATAATATTATCAACAAAGTAAATATTCTTCTTGAAGGAAGTGCTCTGATTGATTATAATTCACTATCACCGGCCAATAAAGCTTTATATACGGGTATTTTGGTAAACGCAAGAGCAGTAAGAGCATATGCTTATATTACTTTAGAGTCTTATTTCTCTACGAATATGAAAGATCCGAATGCGCTTGGAGTAATGCTAAGTACTAAACCAGCGGACATTTTTAATACTAAATTACCAAGAGTTAAGAACTCTGAAGTTTTTGCATTGATTGAGTCCGATTTACAATATGCACTTACAAATTTTAACTCAAGTGTTGTTTCAACAGGAGTTTCTGCACAGCATTACTTTGATAAAAAAGCCTCAATTAACGCAATTGCTGCAAGATATTATAATTATAAAGGAGATAATGTTAATGCAAAACTTAATGCTGAAGCAGCAATCAATACAAGTGGGTTAGTTTTAACACCTAGTTCATCATATTCTACTATGTGGGCAGATACTGCAAGAGGTGAAATCCTTTGGTCCTTATACAGGCCAAACAGTTCTACTGGTTCTTGGTCTAATATCGCAGGGTTATGGACTACTAATTCTACAGATCTTAATGGATCAGTAAATTATGATATGGGAAGAAAATTGTTTTCCGTTATCAATAATCAACTATCTAATTCTGGAGCAGGAGATATCCGACGTGATGTTTATGTAGATGCTACAAGTATATTTGATGCGTTTTATCCTAACGGAGCTAATGCAAGAGAAGATGATGTAATCGTTATTAACAAATATCCAGGGAAATCAGGAAGTCTTGCAAGTTCTTTAATGCAGATTCGAAATGACATTAAGATGTTCAGACTTTCTGAGATGTATTTTATTTTAGCTGAGGTAGCAGCAAATCAAGGTGACCTGATTACTGCAGCAGATAATATCAATAAGGTTAGAAAAGCTAGATCTAAAAATGGAACATCTCCTTTACCTGTATACACAGGGGCTCAACAAGTATATGCAGATATTCTTTTAGAAAGAAGAAGAGAATTGTGCTTAGAAGGACATCGTTACTTAGATTTAAAAAGAATGGGTGTAGCTGCTGGAGTAGGGGTTGACAGAGATGTTTATGATGATGATAACAAGACATTGCCGCTTACATTACCTGCTAGTGATTATAGGTTTACATTGCCGATTCCATTGGATGAAATTAATGCTAACCCAAATATTCAACAAAACCCTGGGTACTAATAAAATAATTCTAAAAATTTATGAAAAAAATTGCATTTTTAATATTAGCATTTGTTGTGTTCTTTATCAACAGTTGTAAAGATGAAGCTCAGGTTTATGATGGCGAATCTTATTTACACTTTAATAAAGGAACAAGAAGTGAAGCTGTTGTAAAGATGGGATCAGGACCTACTACTGTAGGAATTAGCTTTGGTACAGCTCACGCACTTTCTGGATCAGCGCAAGTAAAGCTTGTTGTTGATACAAGTCTTTCAACAGTAGTTGAGGGTACTGATTTTCAGATTGTTAACCAGAATCAGACTGTGAATGCAGGTAAAATAGATGGGCAATTCCAAGTGAAACTTTTGGAAGCAGGGGCTACTGTAGACCCTAAGGTAATTGTATTTAAGTTGCAATCTTCATCCATTGCTAATGCTTCATTTGATCAGGTTTATACTCTTACATATACTAAAGCCTGTCCATCATCATCATTCGTTGGAAATGGAGTATTCAAGAATACTTTAGCTTCTTGGGGGACTGCTGGTGTAAACTATACTATCCAGGATTTAGGTGTTGTAAATGGTGTAGGTACATTTAAAGTGATCGGATTTATGGATGATGGTAGTGATCTTACTTTGAAATATAATCCTGATACATATGTTGTGACTACTCCTGAACAGAGTTTAGGTTCTGCTGCTAATGGCGGTATCAACTATATGAAAGATGCCGTTGATGGAAGTAAATCAAGCTTCAATGCATGCACAAGAATATTGAAACTTCGTGTTAATTATTTTGTTAAAAATCCTACTACTGGTGCTTCACTGGGAAGTTATGGAGATTACGACGAAACATTTACAGGTCAATAAGTAATTACATACTTACAAATAAACCCCACATTTTCTGTGGGGTTTTTTATGTCCTTTTATTTCTTATTTTTGCTGTACAATAATGAATAATGAAGTACATCCTTTTCATACTCTTCTCTTTAAGTTTTGTTGTCAGGGCACAGGTAGTAAATAAGGCCGATGTGAAGCCTCAACCTAAAAAAGAAGACACACTGGTGATAGACTCCGGGAAAAAAGATTCCCTGAAAATTTTCAAACCTACTATTAATGATTACCAGTATCAGACTCAGTTTTCTGAAAAGAAAGTTTTTGATACCGTAATGACTTTTGATAAAACATACATCTTTTCACAGCAAAATAATAAAGATAACTTTGGAAGAATACAGCCGGCCAATATTGGTTCGGGGTTCAATCCTCTTGTTTTTGAAGTGAATGATGAACAAAACCTTTCCCTACTGCCTTCCAATAAATCTTACATGATCATTGGAGCCAATGATGTGAAGTATTATGACGTAAAAACACCTACTGCATCATTTATTTATCATAATGCAATGCGTAACGGTGCAGCTCTGAAATCTACTTATACCCAGAATATCGGAAAGAGATTCAATTTTGCCCTTGAATATATGGGGCTTCGTTCTCAGGGACTTTACAGAAATTCATTAGCGGCGAATAATAATACTTTATTCTCCGGACACTATGTTTCAAAAAGTGGAAACTATGAGATTTTTGCCCACTATCTTCACCAGAATGTAAACAATCAGGAAAGTGGTGGTATTACTGAGGATAATCTGTTTCAGAGTGGCGACAGCAATTATAGCAACAGACAAAACGCTCAGGTAAGTTTAGCCTCTTCCAGCTCTCAGTTTTCTTACAGAAGATACTACCTGAGTCATCAGTTGACTCCATTCAATGCTGAAAAATTTCCTTTCAGTATCAGACATACTATTTTTCATCAGGGAAATAAATATTATTATAACCAGACAACACCTGAAACATATTGGTATGATGCCCCTACAGATTTAGTGAATGGTTTTCCGCTGACAACAAAAAAATATTCTGAAAATTTCAGCAATACGGTAAGCCTGATTTTTAATAATGAAAAATTCAAACTGGATGCAGGTGTGCGTTATCAGATCATTAAGTTTGGGGTAACAGATATTGCGTCTATTGATAATGGATTTCCTTTTCCGAATGAACTTAAAGAAAACAGAATTGGTGCTGTAGGAAATCTGCAGGTAAAACTTTGGGATAAAATTCAATTGAATTCATTCTTGGAATTTTCAAACGGGAGCCAGTTTAAAAGCTATCTGAAAACAACCAATAATCTGAAATTTGAACCTGTTAAAGATTATTTCGTTAATGTAAAAGTGAATTTCCAAAGTGCATATCCTTCGTTCAATTACTTGCTGAATACTTCCGTTTATAACAATTTCAACTATTATCTTGAAAATGCGAAGAACCAATCTGTAATGGAAGTGGGAGGAAGTATCAATTTGAAATGGTTTAAAACAGAGATTTTTGCCAACTACTTCAGGATCGATAACTATACATACCTTGACAGCAACGGAAGTCCGAAGCAAAGTGATAATTCTGTAAATATCTCTCAGATTGGAGGAGATGCAACATTTAGTTTCAATAAATTCCATTTGAATACAAGATTACATTTCCAGAATACTTTAACTAACAAAGAACTACTTCCACTGCCAGGCTTTGTTGGTAGAGCTAATTTCTTCTACCAGACACAGGCGTTTAAAAAAGCAGCAGAAATTCAGGCTGGTATTAAGGTATATTACTTCTCTAAATTCGCTTCAAGAGAATATTTCCCTATTCTTAACGAATATATTCTTCCAAGAGCAGATTCATTTTCAATTGGAGGACAGCCTATTGCCGATGTTTATATTAATATGAAAGTGAAAAAAATGTTCTTTTTCATAGAAGGGCAGCAGATAGGAACTGTTATTTCCAATAACAAAGCATACGCATTTCCACATTATCCGGTATATGATTTCAGATTGAACATCGGGATCGTGTGGTATTTGTTCAACTAAAAACTGTACAGGTTGAAAACAATTAATAAAATATCATTTAACGATATAGAAAGCATTCCTCAATTAGTAAAAGATTTTTTAAATCAGAAAATAGAGGGTTTTGAAAATAATATATTTTCCTTAGAACATTTCAGGCAACAGATTCATCTTAAAAAAGAGTCTTTTACAGCAGAGAAAAGAAATATTTTAGCTGAAGTATTCGAAAGCCAGTTAACAAGTCTTTCTCTTTCTTCAAAACAGAAAGAAAATCTGGAAAATCTTGAATTACCCAACACGTTTACCATTACGACGGGACATCAGCTGAACCTGTTTTCAGGACCTGTTTTCTTTGTGTATAAAATTCTTCAGACCATTAAGACATGTACCTATCTGAAAGAAAATTTCCCTGATTTTAATTTTGTTCCGGTATATTGGATGGCTTCGGAAGACCATGATTTTGCAGAGATCAACCATTTTAAAACCGAAAATAACTATTACGAAACCAATGAAAAATCGGGTGGCCCGGTAGGACGAATTGCAATCAGTGATACCTATTTTATTTCTGAATTTGAAAAAGAATTCAAAGATTCTATTTTCGGTACAGAGCTTATTCTGATGATGAAGGAAGCTTACAAAAACGGAAATACGTTGACAGAAGCTATTAAAATTCTTGTCAATCGTCTTTTTTCAGAATTCGGGCTTTTGATTCTTGATGGTGATTCCGTGGAACTTAAAAATCAGATGAAAACGATTTTTAAGGATGAACTTCTTAACTGCAGTTTGCAAAAGGCTTCTAAAGCTAAAGTAGATTTTCTCACAGAGAAATATGGGAAAGTGCAGGTAAACCCACGTGAAATAAATCTTTTTTATCTTTCTGAAACCAGAGACAGAATTGAATTTGACGGACAGAAATACATCATTGTAGATAAAGGAATTCACTTTACAGAAGAAGAAATTCTGGCTGAACTGGAAAATCATCCTGAAAAATTCAGTCCGAATGCTTTGATGCGCCCGGTATACCAGGAAAATGTACTTCCCAATCTGGCTTATATCGGAGGAAATGCCGAAATTATGTATTGGCTGGAACTGAAAGATTACTTTTCTAAAATCAATATCCCTTTTCCTATCCTGATTCCAAGAAACTCTATGCTTTTCCTGAAAGAAAAAACTCTGGGGAAAATTGAGAAACTGGATCTTAAAATAGAAGATTTCTTCCAAAACTTTACAGTACTTACCAACCAGAAGATTTTAAAAGATAATCCAATTTTACGGTTGCTGGAAGAAAAAGAAGAATTGCTGATAAGTAATTTTTCAACATTGAAGGCTTCAGCAGAAACTACTGAAAAATCTTTCGGAAACATGGTGAAAGCAGAAGAAGTGCGACAGCTGAAATCGTTTAAAAGAATGAAAAAACGCCTGCTTCGTGCCGAGAAAATAAAACAGAATGAATTGCTTGAAAGACTTGAAAATCTGTTTTTAGATGTTCATCCGGCCAAAACATGGCAGGAAAGAGTGTATAACTTTAGTGTATTCTTTTCAGATTATGGCTATTCATGGCTTGAAAATTGTTTGGAAGAAATGGTGGTTCAAGATTCCAAATTAATAATTGTTGCCATTTAATTTTAAAGAAGTATTTTTGTAAATTATAATTATCGAATATGATAAAGAGGTTTTTTATTCTATCCAGTTTATGTATGGTTTTGGGAGTTTCAGCCCAGAAATCACATACGGTTGTGCAAGGTGATAATCCTTACAACATTGCAAAAAAGTATGGAATGACTGTAGATGAATTGCTGAAGCTAAACCCAAAACATAAAGACGGCAAACTGGCTTTCGGAGATGTTTTAACCATAAAATCAGATAAAGCAGCCACTCCGGTTGTGACAAAATCAGCTCCGGCAGAAAAAGTAACTTCAGCCACAAATGCTTCTGCTCTAGGTAAAATTGTTTTACTGCCAAAGCAAACCATCTATGGTATCACAAAACAATACAGAATTTCTGAAACTGATCTTAGAAAACTGAATCCTGAACTGGATTCTCACATGAAAATCGGAGATGAAATTACCTTACCTCTTGCCAGTATTAAGAAATATGGTGGTGAACAACAGGCAGTAGCAGTAGGAAAGCATGCTGAACCTGCTGTAGAAAAAAATATCACTACGATTACGCCTACAACGGTTACCACTGCTGTGGAAGGAGAATCTTATGTCATCCAGTCAAAAGATAATTATTACAGAATCACAAAACAGTTTGGCATCAGCCAGCAGGATCTTTTTGCCTTAAATCCGGGATTGGAAGAAAAAGGACTTAAACCTGGTGATACGATTAAAGTAAAAACAACCAATACTAGCAGTACTAATACTGACACAGCTGCTGAACCTGCCAATCCAAAAGCAAAAATGGATTCCGGGAACGAAAAATCAACAACCTCTTCCAATGTTGTCGCAGGAGATGATTACGTTACCTATACTGTACAGCAAGGTGATACTGTTTTCTCTATCGTTAACAAATTTGGTGTTTCTATAGATGAGCTTATTGCTCTGAACCCGGATCTTTCACATGGTTTGAAAACCGGAATGGTTTTAAAAATCAAAAAACAGGATGCAGCATATGTAAAGAAAAACGGTGATGCTTTAAGTGTCATCTTAATGCTTCCTTTCGGGTACAGTACCAACGAAACCCAATACAGGGGAATGGCACTAGACTTTTTAACAGGAGCTAAACTTGCTATTGAAAGAAATGCAAGAGGAGGACAGAAACTGGATGTTAAAGTAGTAGACTCAGGAAATGAGGCGTCATTTAAAAATTCTCTGACGCAGATCAACCCTGATAATACCGATCTTATCATAGGACCTTTCTTCAAATCCAATGTAATTGACGTCCTTGATTTCACAAAAAATCAGAAGATTCCGGTAGTAGCACCATTTGCCAACACTCCGGAATTATATAATTACAATAACCTTATTATCGTTGAAACCAATAATCAGACCTATGCTGATAAAATTGTAGAAGAGGTAAAAGGAATCTATTCAGACCAGAAAATATATGTGGTGGCAGATGCCAGGAAAGAAAATGCCAATTACATCAAGGCAGGACTTGAAAAGGCTGTAAAAAATCCAAATATCATTATTGTTAATTCTCCGGCAGATATTCAGCTTGACCAGAATATGATGACAGGACAGTCTGCTCCGGTTATTGCTATTCTGGCAAATGATGATAATGCAGTTGGAGATGCTTTTGCCAACAGAATCATTGCTATTTCTAAAGAAGTTCAGGGAGTGAAAGCATTCAGTATGTTCTACGCTCCGGTTTTTGAGAAGAAAGTGGATGAATTAAGCCAGGCCAATCTGGTTTATCTGATGGATAGAAAAATCAATACAGATGGTAGCTTTGAAAAAGAAATTCTGGCTGCCTATAAGAGCAAATACTGCAAAACTCCGCCAAAATATGCTATCGTAGGTTTTGATGTGGTAAATGACATGTTAACCAGAGAAAATAAAAAAGGAGAAATCTTTAAACAGATGAATAAAGTTCAGACTCAGCTTGCTACCAAATTTGAGTTTGTAAAATCCAAAGCTAACGGTGCTTATGTAAATACCGGTTACAGAGTAATCAGGTTAGTACCGTAACATGATTTATAGCTCTTTAAAATAATATTGTTAACATTATAGTTATATTTGCATAATATTTAATTCAATACATGAAAGCACTTGTATTTCCAGGGCAGGGTTCTCAGTTCGTAGGAATGGGAAAAGAATTGTATGATTCTAGAAAAGATATTAAAGATCTGATGGAATCTGCCAATGAAATTTTAGGTTTCGATATTCTTTCCATCATGTTTAACGGAACGGATGCGGATCTTAAGAAAACAGAGGTTACCCAGCCTTCAATATTTATACATTCAGTAGCAGCATTAAAAGCAGTAAATGGGCTTGGTGCTGAAATGGTAGCAGGACACTCTTTAGGAGAGTTTTCGGCTTTGGTTGCCAACGGAGTTTTATCCTTTGATGATGGTTTGAAATTAGTTTCCGAAAGAGCAAAAGCTATGCAGGAGGCTTGCGATTCAAATCCAAGTTCTATGGCGGCAATCTTAGGTTTAGACGATGCAAAGGTTGAAGAAATCTGCGCGCAGATCAGCGGAATTGTTGTTCCTGCAAATTATAACTGTCCGGGACAATTGGTAATTTCAGGTGAAACACCAGCGGTAGAAGAAGCTTGTGTAAAGTTGAAAGAAGCAGGAGCAAAAAGAGCTTTGCTGTTACCGGTAAACGGAGCTTTCCATTCACCATTGATGCAGCCTGCACAGGAAAGACTGGCGGCAGCAATCGAAAAAACCAAATTCAGAAAAGCAACGATTCCTGTATATCAGAATATCACTACTACAGCGGTAACAAATCCCGATGAGATCAAGCAGAATCTGATTGATCAGCTTACCGGTCCTGTAAAATGGACACAATCTGTTCAGAATATGATTAAAGACGGTGCATCTAATTTCGTAGAAGTAGGACCAGGGAAAACCCTTCAGGGATTAATCAAGAAAATTGACGGATCAGTAGAAGCTACTTCTGCCATCTAAAAACAAATATATGAACGCGATATTTTCACCGGGCAAGCTTATGCTTACTTCAGAATATTTCGCAATCGATGGAGCTCTTGTCTTAGCGGTACCTACCAGGCTGGGACAAGAGTTTTTCTTTGAAGAAGCAGATGATAAAAAATCTCTCATTATCTGGGAGGCCTATCATCAGAATGTATTATGGTTAAAAGCTGTCATTGATTATCAAACATGGCAGATTCTGGAGACCAATATCCCTTCAAGCGCTGAATTTATTACCAAAACATTAAAGAATGTTCAACAGCTTTCTCACACTAAATTCAAGACTAACCTTACCTACCATTTAAAAACCAATCTTCAGTTTCCGGCAGACTATGGCTTGGGAAGCAGTTCTACCCTGATGACCAACCTGGCAGAATGGGCAGAGATTGATCCTTTTCACCTTAATATGATAAGTCTGGGAGGAAGCGGATATGATATTGCGGTAGCAAAAGAAAAATCTGCAGTCCTTTTCCAAAGTAAGCCTGAGATTAAATATGAAAAGGTCACTTTTAATCCTTCTTTTAAAAATGAGCTGATTTTTATCCACTTAAATCAGAAACAGGACAGCAGGGAAGGAATCAGTTTTTACAAATCCAAAAAGAAGTCTCCGAAACTGATCAGTGAATTTTCGGAAATCACAAAGAAAATAATGTTATGCGATGAATTGGAAAATTTTTCCGAATTAATGATGATTCATGAGCGAAAAATAGCCAATTTTCTTGAAATTCTCACAGTTAAAGAGAGATTGTTCTCGGATTGCCCTTCATTTGTTAAAAGTTTGGGCGCATGGGGCGGAGATTTTGTAATGAGTGCCAAATTTGGGGACTATAAGAACTATTTTTGGGACAAAGGTTTTCCAGCCGTTTTTGAATGGTTTGAAATAATTAATTCATAATCAGTAATTTACAAAACCGTTTTTTTGTTTGCCATTCTGACTTATATCAGTATATTTAAACCACCTTTAACAAATAATTAATATTATTTTTGTTGAAAGCAATAAAGAAATAGAAAATATAAGTAAAATGAAAAACACTAAAATCATCCAGGATTTAGAGAAATTAGGGATTAAAGGAAACTATGAAGTAGTGTATAATCCTTCTTATGAAGAATTATACCAGGCTGAGGTTTCTCTTGAAAATCAGGGATTTGAGAAAGCTGAGCTTACAGAATCTGGCGCGGTATCAGTAAAAACAGGAATTTTCACAGGTCGTTCACCTAAAGACAGATATATTGTTCAGGATGATGTTACAAGAGATACCATTTTCTGGGATGGTAAAGTAAATTTACCTACAACTGCGGAAATTTTCGGGTCTTGTAAAGAACTAGTGATGAATCAGCTTTCCGAAGCTAAGAAAATTTATGTTGTAGATGCTTTCTGTGGTACGAATGCAGACACAAGACTTAAGGTAAGATTTATCGTTGAAGTAGCATGGCAGGCACATTTTGTGACCAATATGTTCATTCGTCCTTCTCACTATGAGCTTGAAAACTTCGGTGAGCCGGATTTCACAGTAATCAACGGATCAAAAACAACAAACCCTAACTGGGAAACTCAGGGGCTTAACTCTGAAAACTTCATCATGTTCAACCTTACTGAAAAACTACAGATCATCGGAGGAACATGGTACGGAGGTGAGATGAAGAAAGGTATGTTCGCAATGATGAACTACTATCTTCCATTAAAAGGTATGGCTTCAATGCACTGTTCTGCCAACGTAGGAGAAAAAGGTGATGTTGCTTTATTCTTTGGTCTTTCAGGGACAGGAAAAACTACTCTATCAGCAGATCCTAAGAGATACCTTATCGGTGACGACGAGCACGGATGGGATAACAACGGAGTATTCAACTATGAAGGCGGATGCTACGCTAAAGTTATTGACTTATCTGCAGAAAAAGAACCGGATATCTTCGCTGCCATCAAGAGAGATGCACTTCTTGAAAATGTTGTAGTGAACAATGGAGTAGCAGATTATACAGACGGATCAATCACTGAGAACACGAGAGTTTCTTATCCAATCTATCATATCAATAAAATTGTATTACCTTCTAAAGCAGGTCATGCTAAGAAGATTGTATACCTTTCAGCAGATGCATTCGGAGTACTTCCTCCGGTTTCTATCCTGAATGAAGATCAGGCTCAATACCACTTCCTTTGCGGATATACTTCTAAATTAGCCGGAACAGAAAGAGGAATCACAGAACCAGAACCATCTTTCTCTCCTGCATTTGGTGAAGCATTCCTTACATTACACCCAACAATGTATTCTAAAACATTGATCGGTAAAATGAAGGAACATGGTGCTAAAGCCTATTTGGTGAACACTGGCTGGAATGGTACTGGAAAGAGAATTTCTCTGAAAGATACGAGAGCAATTATCGATGCAATTATTGACGGTTCTATTGACAATGCTCCTAAAACTCAGGTTCCGATCATGAACCTTGAAATTCCTACTGAATTGCCAAATGTTTCTACAGGTATCCTGGATCCTAGAGATACTTATGAAAATGCTTCAGAATGGGAAGAAAAAGCAAAAGATCTTGCTTCAAGATATATCAAGAACTTTGAACAGTACTGTGGTACAGAAGAAGGGAAGAAGTTAGTTGCTTCAGGACCTCAATTGCAGGAACAGACTATTTAATAGTTATCAATAAGCATAAAAAAGCCTCATCACTGATGAGGTTTTTTTATTTTTCTTCGTAATGTGGATTAGATTATATTATTGAAATAAATTTGATCCTCATATTATATAACCATAATCATCTGTGAAAATCCGTGCAGTCCGTGGTTAAATAAAAAGTGTAAATCACTTCAAACTCAATAAAGCCAATCTATATCCATCCATTCCAAAGCCTGATAAAACCGCATCCGTATTAGCTGCTGTTACAGATTTCTGTCTGAACTCTTCTCTTTTATAGATATTACTGATGTGAACTTCTACTTTGGGTTTGCGAATATTTTTTAAACAATCAGCAATGGCGTAAGAGTAATGGGTATAAGCTCCCGGATTAATTACTACTGCATCAAAATCATCTTCCTGAAGCCTGTTGATGAGTTCCCCTTCAATATTCGACTGATAATATTTTAATTCGTGAGAATGAAACTCGGTTTTTAAAATTTCCAAATAACTCTCCATAGAAACACTTCCATAGATTTCCGGTTCCCTAGTACCTAAAAGGTTAAGATTTGGTCCGTTTATAATTAAAACTTTCATACCATAAAATTAAAAAGTTTTTCCAATAAAATCACATAGAAATTAAACTGTGCTGAATTTTTCCATTATTGAATTATTGATAATGATATTTGTCATGTTTGAAAATAATGTAACGTCTGTAACTTCTTATTGTAACGGATTTTAATAAAAAATTATGTTAATTAATGAAAATTTATCATGAAAAAATAATAAGTCTACTTGTTTTGCAGACTAAAAGTTTTTAGCTTTGCAACCATATTTCGATCGGCTTATAAAGAAAGATGGAGGGAACTGACCCTGTGAAATCTTAACAACCTACCCATGGGGGCAAGGTGTTACATTCAGCCTTTTAAGGAAAAATAAGCATTTGGTTTATCGTATTTATCGATGCCCTTTGCTGACTTTTCTGCAAAGGGCAAAATTTTAATATATGATAAATAAAATTGATTATGATTAGCAAAAATTTATTCAATTCTAAAATATGGATACCTCCGGTAGCTGCATTTTTTTTGGGAGTAGCTAATGTAAATGCGCAGAATTCAAACCCCAAAAAAGACAGCCTTCATGAAAAGGAGATTGATGAAGTGGTAGTGGTAGCTTATGGAAAAGCAAAAAGAAACAGCTATACAGGTTCTGTGGCGACAATTTCCAGTGATAAGATCAATAACAGGCCTGTTACCAACATTACCAAAGCATTGGAAGGGCAGGTAGCGGGGATTCAGACAACAAGTGCGTCAGGTCAGCCAGGTGCTGTTTCAACCATCAGAATCAGAGGAATTGGTTCAATAAGTGCCTCCAGTGATCCATTGTATGTAGTGGATGGAATTCCTTTTGACGGTAACCTGAATTCTATCAGTCCGAGCGATATCGAATCTATCAGTGTTCTGAAAGATGCAACAGCAAGTGCACTGTATGGTTCAAGAGGAGCAAATGGGATTATCATTATTACCACAAAATCAGGAAAAAAAGGAGAAGCCAAAGTTAATTTTAATATCAGCCAGGGTTTTTCCGGAAGAGCAGTAAAAGATTACGAGCAGGTCAGTACCGATCAGTATTTTCAATTGTATTGGGAGGCATTGAGAAATGGATATCAGTCCGGCAAAGTTTCTTCCCAGCAGGCAGCTCAGATGGCTACAGATAACCTCGTTTCTAACCTTGGAATCAATCCATACGGGACAGCTTATCCGAAACCTGTAGGAACAGATGGAAAATTATTAGCTGGTGCATCACCACTCTGGAATGATGACTGGAGAGATATTTTACAGAGAGTAGCATCAAGAAACCAGGTGGATCTTGATATCAGCGGAGGAAGTGAGAAAAGCAATTACTTCTTTTCCCTTGGTTATCTGGATGACAAAGGTATGGCTATTGAATCTGGCTTTAAAAGATATAATACCAGGCTGAAAATTAATTCTGAAGTTAAGAAATGGTTGAATGTTGGAGTAAACTTAAGCTATACCAACAGTATTCAGCAGGCACCTACTTCTTCGGATTCCAAGGCCAGTAATATCATCAATGCAGCAAGATTTATTCCTTCATTCTATCCTTATTATGAAAGGAATGCGGATGGAACTTACGTTTTGGGTGCTGATGGAAATCCGGTTTATGATTTTGGGAAATACAGGCCTACGAATGCTTTACAGAATCAAAATGCTGCTGCAACCCTTCCGTTAGACAAAAACGAAAATAAAGAAGATAACTTTTCAGGAAAAGGATTCATGGAATTCACTTTTTTACCGGAGTTGAAATTCAAGACAAGCTTTTCTGTTGATCTTGTGAATTATAACGGACATTATTATTCAAATCCATTGCTTGGTCAGGGAGCGGAAATTGGAGGTTCGGTGACGAAAACGAATACCAGAACACTTTCGTATACAACCAGCAATATTCTGACCTATGATAAAAAGTTTGGAAAGCATCACATTAATGCGTTAGCGGGACAGGAATTTTATAAGTACGATTATCAGACGATTTCCGGAACAAGAAGCCAGTTTTCATTGCCTTATTACTATGAGCCAGATGCGGCTTCTCTGCTGGGAAGTTTCAGCGGCAACAGCAATAAATTAAGTTTGTTGAGTTTCCTAGGAAAAGTAGAGTATGACTACAATAATACTTACTTCATTTCAGCATCAGGAAGGGCAGACAGCTCTTCAAGATTTGCGAAAGATAACAGATGGGGAAGATTCTGGTCAGTGGGAGGTTCATGGAAAATATCCAATGAAGAATTCATCAAAAGCTTAAATGTTTTCAATCAGTTGACATTACGAGCCAGCTATGGAGGGCAGGGGAATGATAAATTACTTCGTCCAAATGGTCAGCCACTTTATTACGCTTATCAGGAGCTGTACAGGTTTATCAGTCTTGGCGGAGAACCGGGAACAACCCTTGAAAAAACATATACCAATAATGTGAAGTGGGAAACCAACCTTAATTTAAATGTAGGATTGGAATTTGCGATTCTGAATAACAGAGTTAAAGGAAATATCGAATACTTCAAAAGAAAAAGCCAGGATCTTCTCTTTAATATGCCGGTGGCTCCATCGCTGGGAATCAGTGATTATCCTGCCAATATCGGAACGATTCAAAATACAGGGTTTGAATTTTCATTATTCACAACCCCGATTAAAAATGATGATTTCCAGTGGAATGTGGATGTGAATCTGAGTACTTTAAATAATAAAGTGACCAAGCTACCCGGAGGTTCCTTAGTGGTAGGGACGAAGTTGCTGACAGTAGGAGGTTCAGTATATGATTTCTTTATTCCGGAATGGGCAGGAGTGGATCCGAGTAATGGAAAGCCTTTGTGGAAAACGGTGACTACCGATGCCAGCGGAAACTCAGTAGAAGGAACTACTTCAGAATATTCTAAAGCAACAAAACTGCTGCAAGGTTCTGCATTACCTAAGCTGACAGGAGGAATCAGTACCAATATTACTTATAAGAATTTTGATTTTTCAGGATTACTGACATTCAAAATCGGAGGTAAAATTTTAGATACAGATTATACTTCCATCATGCATAACGGAAGTGCCGGAGGACGCGCATGGAGTTCTGAAATCCTGAACAGATGGACGCCTGATAATCTTTACACAGATGTTCCTGCATTAAGTACAACAACGAATAACTGGACATCCACGTCTTCAAGATTCCTGTATTCCGGGACGTATGCAAGACTTAAGAATGTGAGTTTAGGATATACACTTCCAGAAGATTATTTTGAGAAAATAGGACTTAAAAAATTCAGAATTTATATTCAGGCGGAAAACCTTCTGACCTTCTATAAACATAAGGGAATGGATCCTGAACAGGCTTTAGACGGAACAACGTATTACAGATATCCTGCAATGAGAACGATCACTTTTGGTCTTCAGGCAACTCTTTAACCTTTTAAAATTGAAACAATGGAAAAATTAAAATATATATCGTTTGCAATCATTGGATTTTTGTCACTGGCAAGCTGTGAAAGCGATCTGGACACTGCTCCGACTGATCAGGCTAACAGTGTAGAAGTTTTCAAAACCGCTGAAAGTGCTGAAACAGTAGTTAACGGTACCTGGGCAAAATTTAATAATGACGGGACAACCTATGCCAACATCGGGTATTCCACTGTGTTAAGAGCCAGTGATGCGATGGGAAGTGATGTTGCCGTATTAACGAATAAGTACGGTTTTGCTTCCACCTATGCTTTCAC
This sequence comes from Chryseobacterium sp., assembly GCF_041914225.1. Classification (GTDB taxonomy): domain Bacteria; phylum Bacteroidota; class Bacteroidia; order Flavobacteriales; family Weeksellaceae; genus Chryseobacterium. Next base: position 49,436 of record NZ_JAYSDT010000011.1, on the reverse strand, counting down.
CGAAATGGTGAACAGCACGGCAAGCCGGCCGTTGTTTATCTGGTCTCTGTTGTATTCCACCATCAATAATATGAATAATGTGATTACAAGAATTGACGGTACGGAAGGCAGCCAGGAGAAAAAAGACCAGGTGAAGGGACAGGCAAAAGCATTACGTGCTTTCTGTTATCTGAATCTGGCGAGCTTTTATCAGTTCAGCTACCTTAAAGACAAATCAGCGTTGACTGCGCCTATTTATACAGAACCTTCCACAACAAGCACGGTAGGGAGGAAAAGAGCAAGTCTTGAAGAAATCTATACATTGATTAAAAGTGATCTTACCGATGCAGATAACCTGTTGAAAAATTATACAAGAAATAATAAAGATAAAATCAACCGTTCTGTAGTAAACGGGCTTTTAGCAAGAACTTACCTGAATACGGGTGAATGGAGCAAAGCTTCAGCATCAGCGAAAATTGCAAGGGAAGGTTTCCCTCTGATGGCTCCTGAAAAGTATAAAGAAGGCTTTAATGATATCAACAATGCCGAGTGGATCTGGGGACACGCACAGACCCAGGAACAGTCTGATGAAAGTTATGCCTTCCATTATCTGGATGTTTCTTCTTCAGGAAGTTATTATTACAGCTTTATGGCGGATCCTTATTTCAAAGATCTTTTTGATTCCAATGACATCAGATACCAGTTATTTTCATGGGATGGGCAGAAAGGAAGAGAAGGATTGCTGAGGTATGCCAAGTTTAAATTTAAACCCACCCTTATTGCGGATATTGTGTACATGAGAACTGCTGAAATGTATCTGATCGAAGCGGAAGCTGAAGCAAGAAACGGAAATGTATCTCAGGCAGTAGTCGTCCTGAATCAGTTGAAATCTGCCAGAAATGCCAATATTTATAATGGTTCATTAGCACAGAATGCAGTAGTAGATGCAGTTCTGATCGAGAGAAGAAAAGAATTATTCGGAGAAGGATTTTCCCTTTCAGATATTATCAGAACGCAAGGGACAGTAGTAAGAAAACCGTTTGTAGATGCTGACGGCAAACCGATAAAAGTTCAGATCACTACACCGGACGGAACCGTGAAAACAGTAGACGGTAAAGGGCATTCTGTTCTTGATTTCCCGGATAAATCTGCTTTTGTATCGAATAGTAACTATTATTTATTTAGTATTCCACAAAGAGAATTTGAGAATAACCCGAATTTATGAGGTAGCCCATAATTAGATTTGATTTTTTAAGCCACTGCATTTGCTGTGGTTTTTTTTATTAAAAAACCGTTGCTTTAGCAACGGTTTTGTTTTTAAAATTATTTTTACTATTTAAGGATTATTTATATTCTGAGCTTTTGTAATAATCATACTTTTCCTTAGAAATCTTAAAAGAGATGCGAGTTTAGTTAGATCATAGTCTATCATCTCTCGCTTTCCATCTAAAACATTTTGCAAAAATTCCCAATCCTCAACTAAGCTCCCCATTGTCAATTCTATGGGATCCTTGTATGGGTTGTATAATTCTTCATCTGTATGTTGTTGGCACTTGCCACCTTATCTGTCAAAGTTAATACTGTCCCTGCGGCAGGAGTAAATGCACTTCCTATCCTAAAGGTGACGGCTCCACTTACACCTCCCCAAAACATGGATTTAAGAGCTCCTCCTAACTGCCATTTACTTCCACTAATTGCTACACCTAAAGAATATGCTGCCAAACCAACAGCGGTTCCTACAACAGCAGCTGTAATAAGCCCTGCTAAAAATACATGAGATGCTGCCCATGCTGCCCCTAAGAACCAAATAAACTCCCCACTAGGATCATTAAACATCAACGGATTATTCATTACATATCCATATTTGTTGTAATTCTGAGTGTTGTAAGGATCCTGAATATTTTCATCTGCATTTAAGAATCTTCTCAGTAAAGGATCATACAGCCTTCCATTCATATGGATGATTCCTACCTCTGCAAAATGCTCATGGCTGGTATAGCCTCTTTCCAATAACAACGAAGTATTGTCAATTATATTTTTATCAGTGATAATAGCCCCATTTCCTATTTGTAAATGTGTGAAATTACCCCATGCATCGAAATGCCTTTGTTCTAATTTGTTTCCGGCTTCATCACTGATCGCCAGGATACTTCCGATATAATCTTTATGTAAGAATTTGTAAGAACCGTTACTCTCCGTAAAGTTTTTTAAATATACAATATTTGATTCATAAGGATTCCCTCCAATATAAAGAATGTGTTTTTCTTTTCCGGTTGTATTATCTTTTACCACTTCAAAGCTCCCATCCTCACTATAAAATTTCGTGAATTTACCTTCTGTATCATTACTGAAATTTCCACCATACGTGACTTTCTGCCTCATTGAAGTTAATCCATACTGGAAGGCAACATCTCCTTTCATTCCATCAATGAAAACCGGGTCGTTATTTTCGTTATAGGTGATGCTTTGTATTAAATCGTTATTATAATTTTGTTCTCCTACTGCATTAAGGGTCATTCCGGAAGGTTGATAGATTTTAGAAGAGTTTTCAAATTTGATGGTTCCTACCTGGTCGTTTTGGGTAATTCTTCCTTTAATGTCATAAACATTTCTGTTGGTTGTTGGTTTGATTCCGGTAACCGGATTAGTCCAGTTTACCAAACGGTTATTGTCATCATAATCAAATGACTCATTAATATTAAAATCTCCACCTGTAATTCTGCTTTTCAGCTCATTTTTTATAGCGTCGAATGAATAGGAGATTTGCAGAATACCTGCTTTTACCTGCGAGGAATGATTAACACTTGTCAGGAAACCATTGGCATCATAGATATTGTTAATATCTGCTGCCCCTAATTTAGATTTAAGTGACTGCCCTTTGGCATTGGCTTCTTTAAGTTCCCACAATATCTTTCCTGCTGCCTTATCTTTAACCTGGTACAACTCGCCACTCCAGGCGCTGTACACATTCTCAATCTGAACTTTAGTAAGGACACCAGAAGAATAGAGTTGCTTTTCATAAGAGGTTACTCTTGCTTTATCGTCATAAGTAATTCCTTTCTGGATAAAATATTTTCCATTACTGCTTTCGGATGATGATAAGAGTCTTCCTTGTGGATCATAAGAAACACTGAAACTATACGATTGTCCTTTAGATGTTCCCGATTTGGAAATAAGCCTTCCTTTATTATCGTATGAATACGAAATCAGTTTATTGGTCACCTGCCCTCCGTCTGTTGTTGAAATCTCTTTTTGGGAGATGAGCTGACTTAAGCTATTATAGGTAAATTCTTTCGTTCCTTTTGGACTGATTGTTTTTTTGGGTTGCCCGAATCCATCGTATTCATATTTGTAGATTCCATTGGAAGGGTCATTAAACTCTGATTTCCTACCCCAGGAGTCATATTTGGTAGTCACGATATTCTCAGCATATTGTGCTTTTATCTGTTCGCCCGCCGCATTATAAGTAAACTGAATTGTTCCGCCTTTGTCGGTGGAAGAAATTACATTGCCTAATGGATCAGTAGTTTTTGAGGTTATTCTTTGGTTACCATTAAGCTCTTTTACAGTTGTAGTTAAACCCGACATAGAAGTTTCCATTTTCTTTCCATTGAATGATGTGGCAGTCACTTTTGTAGGGATACTGTGTCGTCATAAGCAATGAGATTCCACGGACCACCTAAGCCATCAGGACTAAAGGTAAATTCGGATTCAGAGGTTTTTCTTCCCAAAGCATCATATAAAATAGTTTTGGTAATATATTGCCCTTGTCCAAAAGCTTTAGTTGATGTTTTATATTCTTGTCCCAATTTATTGGTAAACTTTTTCGAAATATCTCCATCAGGGTCATTTTGAGTAACAATAATATTGAAATTATTATCTTTTTCGTACTGATAAGTAATTGTTCCTGCTAAATTAGTTTTAGAAGTTAATATTTTGCCCCACCCATCATATGTATTGGTAAGAACATTTCCTAATGGATCAGTTTGAGTTAAAATCTGCCCCCAATCATTATAAGTAATATTGGTCTCTAACCCTAAGTTATCAGTTTTTTTCACTACAAATCTTCCTTTAGGATCATAACTACTCGTGGTAGTCTGAGTTTGAGAATCAATACTGTTGCTTATTACTTTTCCGGTAATATTTCCGAATCCATCATAATTATAGGTTTCCTGTAAATACCCGGTATTGTCTCGATTCCAGGTTTTTAGAGTTTTTACAAAGCTATTTTCATAAATATATTCTTCCTTCGATGATTTGGTATCGCCATATGCCTGTACTACATTAATCTTCGATTTTGGTCGCCCAATATAATAATCTGACCCAATTCCTGAAGGGTTGTGGATATATTCAGATGTTGAAGTTGTAATAGTATATCCATTATTGACGTTCGATACACTTTGTGATGGAAGATAATAATTTCCATAAGTTATAGTACTTTCGGTAATTGTACCTGTTAAAAAGTCTTTAACTCTACTTATCTTAGGAGCAACAACAGTTACCACTTTAGGCTTATCTGAATCAGCAACTGTGCTCACAACCTGACCATTTAGTAATTTATCTATTTGATAGTTAGTAGATTTAAAACTTAACAACTGGGTATTATTCTCTGAAATATCTGCGGGAAATATCTGGTTTTCATTATTGGTTCTAATAGACCACTCTTTTACTGGCACGCCTTCATTTAAGGGATCCATTTCAGTTCCTGACCAAATTTTGGTATTCTCAAACCCATCAGCATACCAGGAAGAACGAGCGGCTTGACGAAAACCAGTTACGCCATTACCATGTAAATTAACAATGTATCCCCTATATCGGAAATCCTGTTTTCGAACAGTCTGACCATCAGTTTGACGAATTTGAGAAACACCAAAAGTTTGAGATAGCCTGTCCATTTCAACAAATGGATATTGTTCTTTTTTTACAGGAGCATAAATATTAGAATTAAAAGAAGGATCAAGTTCTTTATAATCTATATAATAATTTTGTGATCCTTGTGAGATTAATGAAATGTTTTTATCAGGATTCAGACTATAATGTTTGTAGCTTATGATTTTTCTTTCATTATTACCATTAATGCCTTTTATCAGAAATAATATTTTGGAAGAAGAATTATTGACTCTGAAGTCACCAAATATAGGGCTTACACTACTTCATTCCTTACTGAACTAAAGATTCTTTTTTTTGCAAATGACCATTTAAATTGTGAATTATTTGGGTCGTATGAAGCTTCACCATAACTATCAATGTACCAGGAAGAATGATAGGAACCATTACTTGGGGTAACATCGGGCCCAAATGACACATTAGAATTGATAATCTCACTTTTCCCATCATTATCCAAATCCATTAATTTTGGAATAGTATATGAATAATTATCAGTATTGCTAGATGTATAAGGGAAATAAGGCATAAGACCTTGGATATCTTCTTGTAACCCATTACCCGTATTTAAATAAATGGACCACCCTTGAAGACGGTTTATGTAAGGGTTGCCAACAGGTAGTAGAACTTCTATATTTCTATCACCATTTAAATCACCAAATTGTAGCCCATCTGCAAGTCCTTTAACAGAAATTGTGTTTTTTAAATTAATTGTGTAATTATTCCCTACCTTTTTTAATTCATATTGTTTTAAATTATTTAAAGAAGCCTCAGTAGTAAGAGATACAGGTGAAGAATTATTACTTCCTGAATTAATGACTTGGGTATAAAATGTTACATTAACTTTCGAGTCCGTTGGCTCAAGAAACATAATATCCTGTTTTCCATCATTGTCAAAGTCCATAATACCTCCTTTACTTAAAATGTTTTTAGAAGTAGTTCCTGGAATGATACTAATTGTATTATTTTGTATATTATCATTATCTACAGCGATATATCTATATCCTAATGTCTTACATTGCCATCTTCCTTTAGGAGGATCAGGTACAATAACAACATATTTACATTTTTTGTCTTCTATTGGCAACACCAGCTCAGATATTCCATCTGAATCAATATCGACTTCTTTTAATACTGATAATCCAGATTGATTAAGCCCTCCCAGGTATTCAGGATCAGTTTCCGGTGGATATAGAGAACTGTCAAATAAATAATTATTACTTTGTATCGTTTTTGAGTATTCAAATATCAGAGGATTATTATAAGTATTAATAACAGATGCATCACTTTTGATTGAATAATATGCTAGCTCTATATTTCCTGTAGATGGAGGATTGTATCCTACATTTGACTTTGTTATTACTAACCCTTGTCTGGGTTTAATAAAATTATCAGCTGATTTTATATTAACAGTGGTTAAGCTGCTGCTTGGCCAGAAAACACTTGTAGCACCTAAATAAACAAAAGAAGGATTACTGTTGTTTAGAGCATTAAAGTATAAGTAATAACCTTCCGGACGAGAATTCTGAGCTGGTTGTCTAACAATAAAATCAATAAGTCCGTCACCATTATAATCTCCTGTTGTAATAATATTATCGTAATCCCCAAAATCAAATTCATTTGAACCTGTAAGCAATGGATTTGTTGATAGTGTTATAGGATTTGCTTCCTTTCCTTCAGAGTTGATTTCAATAATCTTTTCAACAAAATCATAATTAATTTTATTATTAGAATCATTATTAACAATATTTTGTGTTTCGGAATATTGAATTAAATAGCTTTTAAATTGTGAACCGTTAGCTTTAACTTTTATTTGATCCAATATTTTATCCTGTTTGAATAATATTCCTTTCAGATAAGAAGTTTCAATATTTTTTCTGGCTAAATAAGCAAATTCAATGGTATTAAAATTAGCTTTACCTAAGGTTTCATTTCCTCCCCAGCTAATACTCGAAAGTATGGCTATATTATTAGAATTGTTCTGGGTGTAGTTATAAATAATATAATTCCCCTGTGCATCTTTCCATTTTACAATATTATATTCCAATGGTGTTCTGGCTGTACTATTTCCGTAATCGATTGCTCCGTACCATGACTGAGATCCATCTTCAAAAGTAACCTCCCAATATTCGGGACCTTGCCATGCTTGTCCGGTTATAGATCCAATAGATTTTATTTTGATATTGGAATATTTTTCTGTTACATATTCTGCACCATCCTTACCATATTCTCCAGATTTCAAAATCAATCTCTGGCCATTGAAACTATAATAATCGGAATAATCCAATTGTATTCCTTTTACTTCTCCATCCTTATCAATATTTTTTCCAACTCTGGAGATAGAGGTAATACCTGAAATATTCCAGCCGTAACCTGCTATTCCATTAGAAGAACCGCTGGTATACATCAAATTAATTTGTGGAGCTACACTTTTTATCCCTGGAGGCAAAGCAATAGGTAAAGTAATTTGTAATTGCCCGGCTCCGTTAACCTCAATATTACCTTTGGTATCATGAAAACTCTGTCCATCTGGAGCTGTCGTTCCCGATGGATTAGTTGCTCCCGCATTTGAATCTGTGGGACCACCTCCCGGATTATCAGTAGCTGGACCAATTTTAGCAACAAAGGGATTAGATGAGCTTGAAGACGCACGAAATCCTGGTACCAGCACCACTGTTTGTGGATCCTGAACCGTTCTTGAGGTACTTTCTGCCTGATATAGTATGGTCTGTGAAAAGCCCAATACTGACCATAATGACAGTATAAATGATGAAAATAGTTGTATTTTCTTATCGTAACGTTTCATGATTTTATCGTTTGGTAATGTTTTTACTGAAAATTCTTCCATCTTTTAGCGTAAAGCGTACAACATACACTCCCCAGTCATAACCTGTCATATTGATTTTAACCTGACGGTTTAAGTCCGAGATATTCTGTTGCTGGAATTTCCAATGAACTGTACTGTGCTGATACAATGAAACGGATTCTATTAATCCATCTACTTCTTCTGTCCAGTCTATGGTAAGATAGTCATTAACAGGAACAGGGTAGAGGCGTATTTGTTTCAGGAATGTTTTTTCATCAATAGCGGCAGCTTGTCTGGTAACGGCTGCTACCTTTGACTCTTTTGAAACCATTTCTCCGGCCTGTTTGCCAGCAGCATCGATTCCTCTGTATCTCTGATTTCCGGCTTCATCATATTTAAAATAAACTTCGGTTTGGGAAAAGCCGAAGAATCCTATCATCAGTGATGATAGTGAGAGTATTTTTCTTTTCATTTGTGGTTATTTTTGTGTTGATAAAAGTTGTTGAATCTGTTGTTCCAGTTTTTCAATTTTTACAGACTGGTTTTTTAATACTTTATTTTCATCTTGAAGTTGCTTTAGTTGTGCTGCCTGATGCTTTATTTGTTTATTCTGGTCAATTGAATAAAGTGTTAATTCTTCAATTTTCTCAAGAAGCTTGGAATCCATTTCAGCAACGTTAATTCCGTTTTTGAGTACTTCCTGGGCAGCCGGAATATTAGGCAAATGTCCTTTTTCAGTAATATGTTTCTCAACATCCTCTAAAGATTTTAATTGATAATCTTTTTTAAAGACATAATCTGCCCATACATTGGCTTTTACCTCAACTTCTTTAGCCTTAATTTTACCGTCAAATCTGGCAATGGCATTATTAAAGAACTTGACCCAGGTTCCGTTATAAGCATCCTGAATACCGAAATAAGTAGAACCATCATTACCATCGTTAGGCTGAGCAACAATAATATTATGAGAAACATCAAGGTTTCTTAAGACAGTATCTCCTACACCACCACCATAACAGCCATTACATGAAGATTTTCCAATTTGGAATCTTCCCAAGGTGTTAGCAACTTCAAGAAGTGTGTTTTCATTACTGTATACCCTCAAGGTAGTATAAGGATTGGTGTCCGTATCGTTTAATCCCACTCTTAGCGCTCCTGTGGGAAGTATACGAAGTGAAGGATTATTATTGGCTTTAAGAACCAGGGGCTGATTGTCTGTAGTCCCAATAAAATTGTTGGATGGATTAATTCCTGAATTTCCTGTGATATTCCAACTTTGTGCGAAAGTAAATGATGACACTAAAAGTGCCATCGAAAATAATTGTGTTTTCATAATTATTAATTAAAATTTATTTTTGTAAAACTATGACTGTAAGGCGACAATTGGTGTCGTGTTTAAATAATTTTATAAGCAATTGATAAATACCTTTTAATGAGTTATTGTTTTATTTGCAAATTTATAAAATTTATAGGGTATTTTTGGTTTTGAATTTATATATTAATATATTTTAATATAAATTGTTTAATTTTAAATTTATTTAATGAATATTTTATTTTGTTGTTGTTTTTTATTGTGACAAGTGCCTATGTAGTGAATTTTTTTAGCCAAAATCTGTTCTATCAAATGAACTGTAGCTAAAAACTTAGGCTTTTTATGAGCCGGTTATATAAAAAGATCTCGACTTTACAAAAAATCTCTACCTTTGTACCCATGAATCTCTTAAGATGGATACTGGCAATTTACTTTATGGCGTTATCATTGATGCCATGTGCTGATGTGTCTCATCCGCAGAATTCAGGGAAAATAGTTTCCCTGAGTGTTCAGGAAAATCATTCAAAAGAAAAAGGAGATATCTGTTCTCCGCTGTGTGCCTGCAGTTGTTGCCAGATGACGGTTTCAGCATTTAAGATGGATCCATTATTTGAAGTTCCTGAGCAAATTCCAGCTTACTTTTCAAAAAAGATCTTATTTCACAAAAACGATTTTGCTTACCAGATTTATGATCCTATCTGGCAGCCTCCTAAAATTTAATTTTTATTGATTTTCAGAAAGTTTTACTTTCTGATAGTTATCTGTACTTGAAACTTTGCAATACCATTGCAGAGGTTTTCAGGATATTTTTGCTGCAGTATTTTATACTGCGTGCATTCACTTTTCAATAAAAATTAAATACAAATCGTGTTAGATAAAATCATAAAATTCAGTATTAAAAACAAGGTGATCATTGGTTTGATGACCTTGGTGCTGATCATCTGGGGTACCTGGAGTGCTACCAGATTACCCATAGATGCTGTGCCGGATATTACCAATAACCAGGTACAGATTATTACTGTATGTCCTACATTGGCAGGGCAGGAAGTGGAACAGTTGGTTACTTTTCCCATTGAGCAGAGTATTGCCAATGTTCCCGATATTCAGGAAACAAGAAGTATTTCAAGATTCGGGCTTTCTGTAATTACAGTAGTGTTCAAAGAAAATGTAGACGTCTATTTTGCGAGACAGCTCATTAATGAACAGCTGAAAAATGCAGTGGAAGAAATTCCCAAAGGAGTAGGAACTCCTGAGCTGGCTCCCGTAAGTACAGGCCTTGGAGAAGTGTATCAGTATATTCTTCACCCTAAAAAAGGAAGTGAGAAGAAATACAATGCCAAGGAACTCCGTACCATGCAGGACTGGATCGTCCGCAGACAGCTGAATGGAACACCGGGAGTAGCAGAGATTAACAGTTTCGGGGGTGAGTTAAAGCAATATGAAGTGGCTATTGATCCTAATCGTTTAAAAGCAATGGGAACCAGCATCACCGAAATATTTACAGCTGTTGAAAAAAACAATCAGAATACAGGAGGAGCCTACATTGATAAAAAGCCGAATGCTTATTTTATCCGTGGAATTGGCTTGGTAACTTCACTTGAGGATATCAAAAACATTGCTGTTAAAAACGAAACAGGAAGCGTTCCGATTTTTATAAAGGATGTTGCCGATGTCCGTTTAGGAAGTGCTGTCCGTTATGGTGCATTAACCTATGACGGAAAAGTAGATGCTGTAGGCGGTGTGGTGATGATGTTAAAAGGAGCCAACAGTAATGAAGTAGTAAGCAATATTAAGGCAAAAATTCCCACTATTCAGAAATCTCTTCCGGATGATGTGGTGATAGAGCCATTCCTTGACAGAACAGACCTTGTAGACAGGGCAATCAATACCGTGGAGAAAAACCTGATCGAAGGAGCTTTGATCGTTATTTTCGTTCTTGTGATTTTTCTTGGAAACCTGAGAGCGGGACTTATCGTGGCTTCAGCCATTCCGCTTTCCTTGTTGTTTGCTCTGGGAATGATGAATGTTTTCGGAGTAAGTGCCAATCTGATGAGCCTTGGAGCCATAGATTTCGGGCTGATTGTAGATGGTGCGGTAATTATTGTAGAAGCTACTTTACATCATTTAGGCGTAAGAAAATCAGTCCGGGCATTGACACAGTCTGAAATGGACGAAGAAGTTTTCCTTTCTGCATCAAAAATCAGAAGTAGTGCTGCTTTCGGAGAAATCATCATCCTTATTGTATACATTCCGATTCTTACGTTGGCCGGCGTAGAAGGAAAAATGTTTACTCCAATGGCTAAAACAGTAGGATTTGCCATTCTGGGTGCATTGATTCTGTCACTAACCTACATTCCGATGATGAGTGCCCTGTTTTTATCCAAGAAAATATCCCATAAAGAAACATTCTCGGATAAAATGATGAACCGTTTACAGAAAATATACCAGCCGCTATTGCAGAAAGCGATTAAAGTAAAATATATCATTGTTTCTGCAACGGCTGTAGTCTTTCTTATCTCTGCTTTTATCTTTAAAAATATGGGTGGGGAATTTATCCCACAGCTGCAGGAAGGAGATTTTGCTTTCCACTGTATTTTACCGCAGGGAAGTTCATTGAGCCAGAGTATAGAAACCTCCATGCAGGCATCAAGGATTATCAAGCAGTTTGATGAGGTGAAAATGGTAGTAGGGAAAACCGGTTCCGCTGAGGTACCTACAGATCCGATGCCCCCCGAAGCTACAGATATGATTGTAGTATTAAAACCGCAAAGCGAATGGAAGACCAAGAAATCCTACAACGAACTGGCTGATGAGATCAGTGAAAAGCTGGAAACGATTCCTGGAGTATTCTTTGAAAAAAACCAGCCTATCCAGATGCGTTTCAATGAGCTTATGACCGGGATCAGACAGGATGTTGCCGTAAAGATCTTTGGGGAAAACCTTGATTCTCTTGCCATATATGCAGATAAAGTTGGGAAGGTCATTCAGACTGTTGATGGGGCTACAGCACCTCAGATTGAAAGGGTGAGCGGTCTTCCGCAGATCAATGTACAATATGACCGAACTAGAATTGCCAATTACGGATTGAATATCGAAGATGTCAATAATGCAGTAAGCACAGCCTTTGCCGGAAAAGCTGCCGGCCAGGTTTTTGAAAATGAGAGACGTTTTGATCTGGTAGTCCGTCTCGACAGTCTTCACAGAACAGACATTTCGGATGTGAATAATCTGATGATTACTTCCGCCAGCGGAGCTCAGATTCCATTGTCACAGGTGGCAAATATCAGTTATAAACTTGGACCGGCACAGATCAGCCGTGAACAGGGAAAACGTAGAATTGTGATCGGGTTCAATGTGAAAGACAGGGATGTGGAAAGCGTGGTGAAAGATATTCAGGCAAAACTGGATAAAATGAAACTTCCTTCCGGCTATTACTTTACCTATGGAGGACAGTTTGAAAATCTGCAGGAAGCGAGCAAGCGTCTGATGATTGCTGTTCCCGTATCGTTGCTTCTTATTTTTATGCTGCTGTATTTCACATTTCGTTCGTTCAAGCAGGCAACCCTGATCTTTACTGCGATTCCTATGAGTGCTATTGGTGGTGTATTTGCGCTTTTAGTAAGAGATATGCCATTCAGTATCAGTGCCGGAATCGGGTTTATTGCACTTTTCGGAGTAGCGGTACTGAACGGAATTGTTTTGATTGGGACATTCAACCAATTAGAAAAAGAGGGTGAAACAGATATTCTGAAAAGGGTATTTGAAGGAACAAAAACCAGATTGAGACCTGTATTAATGACGGCTACAGTAGCTTCATTAGGGTTCTTGCCGATGGCTATTTCCACCGGAGCAGGAGCAGAAGTACAGAAACCTCTTGCTACAGTAGTGATCGGAGGTTTGGTAACGGCAACTTTCCTTACGCTATTTGTTTTACCGATGCTGTACATCATTTTTAACACAAAGATTTTGAAAAGAAAAAAGACTAATACAGGAATGTATACTGCGATCCTTGTTGTAGGGTTCATAATGCTGGGACAGACCTTCAAAGCACAGTCCAGACCGGTTTCTGTAGAACAGGCAGTAGAGCAGGCGTTGAATAATAATCTGACTTTACAGTCAAAAGACTTGAGTATTAAATCCGCCGAAGCATTAAGGCCCACGGCAAAAGAACTTCCTAAGTTAAATTTTGAAGCACAGCTTGGACAATACAACAGTCCGAAGTTTGACCAGTCGTTTGCGATTTCGCAGAGCATCCCTTTTCCGACACTTTTTAAAGCGAGAAAAGATTTAATCAATGAGAATATTAAAAGCAAACAGATTGATAAGGAGATTACAGCCAATGAGTTGATAAAACAGGTGCGCACCTACTATTATCAGATTGAATACCTTCAGTATAACAAGGCCCAGCTGACCAGTCTGGATCAATATTATGAGGAATTCATTAGAATTGCAACCGTAAGATTCAAAGCAGGTGATATTAAGAAGATAGAAATAAGTACTGCGGAAACCCAGAAAGGAGAAATTGATCTGCTGCTCAGACAAAATGAAGTCTTTCTGAACAATGCGTATAAGAATTTAAAAACCCTTATGAACACTTCAGAAGATATTGAAGTACCGTTTAATAAAGACTATATTCCTCTGAAAGCAGAAAATGTACTCGACAGTACAGTTGTTGCCAACAATCCTGCTGTAAAAGCTTTTTATCAGCAAATGGAGATTGCCGAGAAAAACAAGAAAGTTGAAAAATCCCTCGGGCTTCCTGATTTCAGCTTAGGATATACCAATCAGTCTTTGATAGGTTTCCATACTGTTAACGGACAGGAGAATTTTTATAACTCAGGAAAGCGTTTTCAGTCAGCAACAGTAGGAGTAGCAATTCCATTGACATTTGGAGCTACAAAAGCAAGAATTCAGGCATTGGAATATGACAGGCAGGTTGCTGAAACCAATGCGAAAATGCAGCAAAAACAGCTTTCTGCACAATTGGAAAATGCTTTTAGTCAATATCAGCAGGATATCCAGCAATATGAATATTACACAGGTCAGGCGCTTCCTAACGCTGAGAAAATCGTGAAAGCAGCGCAATTAGGATATAAAACAGGGGAAATCTCCTATGTGGAATATCTTTTTGCCCTGCAGACTGCAACCAATATTCAGTTAAAATACCTGGAATCTATCCAGCAGGTGAACCAATCTGTCGTTACTATTAATTCAATCATCAATAAATAACATGAAACTAAAACACAATATCATATATCTTGCAGTCACAGCCTTTTCGATCATAAGCTGCGGAAAACAGAAAAAGGAAACGGAAAATGCTGATGTAAAAACTGAGCAGTCCGAAAAAGGCCATGACGAAGAGCCCCAAAACATAGCTTCTCTTACAGAAGAACAAATGAAATCTGTAGGAGTTGCTTTGGGAACTGTAGAAATGAAAGAGCTTACGTCTACGATAAAAGCAAATGGTTTGCTGAGTGTACCCAACAGCAATAAGGCTACTATCACATCTCTTTATGGAGGGATCATTAAAACCATCAATATTCAGGTGGGAAGTATTGTAAAAAAAGGACAGGTGATTGCCACTATTGCCAATCCGGAATACATCCAGCTTCAGGAAGATTATCTGACCACCAACAGCAGAATTACCTATGCAGAACAGGAATACAGAAGACAGAGAGAACTTTTTGATAATGATGCAGGAGCGAAGAAAAACCTTCAGAGTGCCGATGCAGAGCTTAAAACATTAAGGACAAAAAGGGCTTCCCTTTTGAAACAGCTTCAGATGATGGGAATAAGCCCGGGAAAAGTCAGCAATGGAAATATGAAATCCGGTCTGGTGATTACGGCACCTATCAGCGGGACGATCAGTAGTATTACAGCACAGATAGGAAGCTATGTTGATATTTCTTCTCCGGTGGCGACAGTAATTGATAACGGCTCTATCCATCTCGATCTTCAGGTGTTTGAAAAGGATCTTCCCAAAATGAGAGTAGGGCAGATTGTTCATTTTAAACTGACCAACAATCCGGAAACCGAATATGATGCAAAAATTTACAGCATAGGATCTTCTTTTGAGAACGAAAGTAAAACCATCTCTATGCATTGCGAAGTGATCGGAAACAAATCCGGGCTGATCGACGGAATGAATATCACCGGAATTGTAAGCCTTGATAAAAGTACAACACCAGCCGTTCCTACAGAGGCTATTGTAGAAGCAGACGGAAAATATTACGTGTTTATTCAGACCGATAAAAAAGTGGAAGAAGAGCACGAAGAAAAAGGGAAGCCACATCCAAAGACCCTGAACTTTGAAAAAATAGAAGTCGTAAAAGGAACAACTGACATGGGATATACTGCGATTACCCCAGTTGGGAATATTCCGGACAATGCAAAAATTGTGGTGAAAGGAGCCTTTTTCGTGAACGCAAAACTGGTGAATTCAGGGGAGCACGAACATTAATGAAAGCAGCCGGAACCCGTAAAATGTCGATTTTTATCCTTATATTAGAGCTGTTTACGGAATTTTTTATTGAATAAAAACGGCAGGAAAAAAGTAAAGAGTATCTCACCGAATTTTTAATAAATGATCTGATTATGTTACTGAACAAAAAAATATCAGTCTGGTATTTCATTCGTGAAATACAAACCCAAATTCTGTTCATCGGGATATTTGCCATAGCGATTGGTCTTCTGGACGAGCTGCCATGGTTTCGTAAGATCTCGCTGCCTTTGAATATCCCTGCATTGCTGGGAACAGCAGTATCATTGCTGCTGGCATTCCGTACTTCCCAGTCCTACGAAAGATGGTGGGAAGCCAGAACCGTTTGGGGAGCCATAGTAAATGATTCCAGAACTTTTGTAAGACTGGTTATCCAGTTTATGCCTGCCGGAGATGATAAAACCATAAAAGATTTTGCCGAAAGACAGATCATCTGGACCTATGCCCTTGGAGAATCGCTGAGAAAGCTTCCATTTTCTGAAAAAGTTCAGCAATATGTGGATAAACATCAGATCAAAGCGGTTAATATTCCCAATGCAATCCTGGATGAACACTCCAGACAGCTGAAAGAAATTGCAGCATCCAAAGGATTGACGGATTTCCAGCAGATGCAACTGAATGATATCATCACAAGGCTCTGTGACAGTATGGGAAAATGCGAAAGACTGAAGAATACGGTTTTTCCGCGTTCTTACAGTGTTTTAGTCCATATTTTGATCTACGTTTTTGCTGCCATACTTCCGTTTGGGCTTGATGATTCACAGCTGCTGGTAGAAATTGCAATCACTTTCCTGGTTCCGGTGACATTCATTGCTATTGAGAAGACATCCATCATTATGCAGGATCCTTTTGAAAATGGCCCTGTAGATACTCCGATGACTTCTCTGGCGCAGACCATAGAAATCAATATCAGACAAATGATCGGTGAACAAAATGTTCCACCCAAAAAAGAAAATACATCTTATTACGAAATGTAATTAAACCATACATACAATATGGAAAACACACCAACACAAACCGTTTCTGCAGGAAGCAGACATAAAAAAAGCCTGCTGATCGTATTATGCCTTAGTGGTACCTATCTCATTGCCGAGGTGATTGGAGGGATTCTTACCAATAGTCTCGCATTACTGGCAGATGCAGCACATATGCTGACTGATGTGGTAGGATTATTGCTGGCATTTATAGCCATCAAAATAGGAGAGAAAAAAGCAGATCCTTCCAGAACATACGGATATTACCGTACAGAAATACTGGCAGCAGTAATCAACGCTGTTGTTTTACTTGGAATTTCAATATATGTTTTGTTTGAAGCATACCAGAGATTTCAGAATCCGCCTGAAGTACAAAGCAAATCAATGCTGATCGTTGCAGGAATCGGGTTGATCGTTAATATTGCCGGAATGATGATCCTGAGAAAAGACTCGGAAGGCAGCCTCAATATGAAAGGAGCTTATTTTGAAGTGCTTTCAGATATGCTTACTTCAGTAGGAGTAATGATTGCCGGAATAATTATGCTGACAACCGGCTGGTACTATGCTGATCCTTTAATTTCAGCTGCCATCGGACTGCTGATCTTCCCAAGAACATGGAGACTGTTGAAAGAAGCCATTAATGTTTTACTGGAAGGAACTCCTAAAGATGTGGATATCCATGCACTTCGCCAATCATTAGAACAAACTCCCGGAGTGAAAGATGTCCATGATCTGCATGTATGGTCGCTGACATCCAGTGTGAATGCGATGAGTGCACATGTTGTAAAAGAGAACGGGTATTCCCAGAATCAATTATTAAAAACATTGACAGATATCACTGTGAATAACTTTAAGATCAGTCATACAACTTTTCAGATAGAAGAGGAAGGCTATGAAGAAAATGAAGTACATCTGTAAAATTTTAAAAACGTACAATGAAAAAAGACATAGAACATAAGCTCATTGATAAAAATACCAAACCTACCAGCATGAGGATTCTGGTATATGATTTCTTAAGCTCTCAGGAAGCGGCTTTATCCCTTTCTGAAATAGAAAATCATTTCGACAATGCTGATAGAATCACCATCTACAGAACATTGAAAACCTTTGAAGAAAAAGGAATTGTTCACAGCATTCAGGAGAATACAACCACGAAATACAAGCTCTGTGAAGATGATTGTGACGAAAAAACACACAAAGACTGGCACCTGCATTTCTACTGTAAAATATGCAAACAAACCACCTGTAAAGAAGATATTTCCTTTCCTGAAAACATACAGACCAATTTCAGGATTGACGAAATAAGATTGTTTGCCAAAGGAATCTGCGAAAACTGTCTTGAAAGTTTGCAATAGCATTGCATCAGTCACATCTTTACATTTGTATAAAAATATCAGTTATGGAAAAATGCTGTAGTACAACCCCGGAAAAACCAGATACAAAAGGACACAGACATAACCACGCAGAAGGAGACGGACATGACCACGATCACTCTCATGATTCAGGAGACCAAACAGTCTTCCAGATGTTTCTTCCTGCGATTATATCCTTTATCATCTTATTATCAGGAATTGCCCTTGATAACTATATAAAACCTGCATGGTTTACAGGCTGGGTACGTCTGGTATGGTTCCTGGCAGCCTATATTCCTGTAGGCTTCCCGGTATTGAAAGATGCTTATAAAAGTATCATTAAAGGAGATGTATTTTCAGAATTCTTTTTGATGAGCATTGCAACCATTGGTGCCTTTGCTATCGGAGAATATCCGGAAGGCGTAGCAGTAATGCTGTTTTATGCCGTAGGAGAAGTATTTCAGTCTATGGCGGTTACCAGAGCCAAAGGAAACATAAAAGCTTTATTGGATCAGCGCCCCGATGAGGTAACGGTGATGGAAAATAATCAGCCTAAAACAATAAAAGCTAAAGAAGCTAAAATTGGAGACATCATACAGTTGAAACCCGGTGAAAAACTGGCTTTGGATGGCGAACTGCTTTCAGATTCTACATCATTTAACACAGCAGCTTTAACGGGAGAAAGTAAACCTGATACCAAAAATAAAGGCGAAGCTGTTCTTGCCGGCATGATCAATATGAACAGTATTGCATTGGTTAAAGTAAATACAGCTTACGAAGACAGCAAGCTTAGTAAAATTCTTGAGCTGGTTCAGAATGCCACCGCTCAGAAAGCTCCTACAGAATTATTCATCAGAAAATTTGCCAAGGTATATACTCCTATCGTAGTATTTCTTGCCATAGGAATCTGTTTACTGCCTTATTTCTTTGTAAGTGACTATCAATTCAGAGACTGGCTGTACAGAGCATTGATCTTCCTGGTAATTTCATGTCCTTGTGCCTTGGTAATCTCTATTCCGTTAGGATATTTCGGAGGAATTGGGGCGGCAAGCCGGAACGGTATCTTATTCAAAGGAAGCAATTTCCTGGACAGCATTGCAGAAATCCAGAATGTAGTGATGGATAAAACGGGAACGATGACAGAAGGTGTATTCAAAGTTCAGGAAGTAAGTATGAGGCCTGAATTTAATAAAGAAGAAATCCTTCAGATGGTGAATGTCCTTGAAAGTAAAAGTACACACCCGGTCGCAACGGCCATCCATAATTATGTAGGAGAGATCAACCATTCCATTCCTCTGGAAAATGTTGAAGAAATTGCAGGTCACGGACTGAAAGCAACCGTTAACGGAAAAGAACTTCTGGTTGGTAACTTTAAACTGATGGATAAGTTCAACATTACTTATGATCTCAATCATGCCAATATTGTGTACACGGTAATTGCGGTAGCGTACGATAAAAAATTTGCAGGATATATCACGATTGCAGACAGTATAAAAGAAGATGCCAAAGAAACTGTAGACAATTTGCACAAAATGAATGTAAAGGCCACGATGCTGAGTGGTGATAAAAGTACAGTCGTGAAATATGTAGCGGATCAACTGAGTATTGACAATGCATTCGGGGATCTGTTGCCTGAAGATAAAGTCAATAAGGTTAAGGAAATCAAAGCTAAAAACCAAACCGTAGCTTTCGTAGGTGATGGAGTGAATGATGCACCTGTAGTAGCTTTAAGTGACGTGGGTATCGCAATGGGAGGTTTAGGAAGTGATGCTACCATTGAAACAGCAGACGTCGTGATTCAGGATGATAAACCGAGTAAAATTCCAATGGCCATCAACATCGGGAAACAAACGAAAAAGATAGTCTGGCAGAATATAGTTCTTGCCTTTGCAGTAAAAGCTGTTGTTTTAATCCTTGGTGCCGGAGGACTGGCAACCATGTGGGAAGCAGTTTTTGCCGATGTAGGAGTAGCGCTGCTCGCTATTTTAAATGCAGTGAGAATCCAGAGGATGAAATTTTAAGAAGCAAATAATAAACACAACTCAATTATATTTAATAAAAGCTCTGCTGGTCTACAGTGGGGCTTTTTGTTTTAAATAACATATTAATATAATGCCGGTCATTCCGTTTAAATGCATATAATGTAGAAGAGACTCCTACAGAGCGACAACGGGATTGCCTTTATTTTCCGTATAAACTATCTGTCTGACAATTATAACGAGTATAAAATAACACACACAGTTTGTCATTCCGTAGGAATCTCTAAAAAGAGAAATCACACTAACATTGCAATTTTATCGAAGATAAAATCCTAGCGCCTTAAAACAGTAAGCATTTAAAAAAAACTTGCGCCTTTGCGATTTCCAACAAAACAAAGAATATAAAAAAGCTCTGCCAAAAACATCAGCAAAGCTTTTATCAACAAGATTAAATTGTATATAAAGAACTAAATTTTTATTCAGGTTTAAAGTCTTACTCAAAGTTCGGAATAATATTACACCGGCGACAGGCACAGTTTTGCGATTTTTATAGGTAACAGTAGATAGCCATAATGACATTCATCATAAATCTGTGGTAAAACAATTTTGAAGTAGTATATTTGTAACAGAGAATAAATCATTGAGGTTAATACTTTCTATATTCATCATTTTTACCATTGCATTACGTCCCGTTTTGCCACTGGTAAACTATGCTGTGAACTATGATTATATTGTTAAAAACCTTTGTGAGAACAGAAATGTACCGCAATCAACTTGTAACGGAAAATGCTATGTGGAAAAAGAACTAGCCAAAACAGAAAAACAGTCCAATAGCTCTCAAACGATAAAGATTGCCGGGTTAGATGTCTTTATATCTCATGATATTCTTTCATTTTCCTCACAGCTGAACTCGGAGTTACTTACTGATGTTCCGGATTCGGGCTACTTTAATTCTCATTCTTCAGAATACTTTTCAAGGATATTCCATCCTCCGTTAGCTTAATTTTTATTTTTAAACTATGTTTTTAGTTTATAAGTTGAGGTTCTTAAAAGCTTTTACTTATATTCATTGAAAACACACTGCACAATACAATAAACGACTTATGATTCCGTAAGTTTAAACCTGTGTTTTTGTGTTATTAATTTATTTAACATTATTAATTTCAATTTAACATTACAATGAAATATCTTATTATTTCGGCTGCTGTGCTGTCGGTATCATTGCTGTCATGTACCAAAGAAACGCCTAAGGTAAAGCATGCAAGCCACATGGACTCCTCCGGAAAGAAAATAGAAAATGTTCAGGTAGTGAACGAAGAAGATCCTGTCTGTCATATGAAAACAGCCGGATCTATTAAAGATACCGTGGTATATAAAAATAAAACGTACGGTTTTTGCAGTGTGTACTGCAAAGGTGAATTCAAAAAAAATCCTGAAAAATATGCCCAAAAATAAGAAGCCCAATAATAAAAGTAAAGTAATCATTCCTATCGCGTTATTTGCATTGCTTTTCCTGGGAATTGGCGTAGGAATGGGTTATTTTAAAAAGAATCTTTACACTGTGATGAAAGTTCCGGATTTTGAACTCACCGATCAGAACAGTAAAAAAATCACCAATAAAGACATGCTGGGAAAAGTATATCTTGTTGAGTTTTTCTACAGCAAATGCCCTACCATATGCCCGGTGATGAATACCAATATGAAGGCGATTCAGAATCAGATTAATGACCCAGATTTCGGTATTATCTCCATCAGTATTGATCCGGAAAATGATACCCCTGCAGCATTGAAAGAACATGCTGAAAGAATAGGAGCAAAATCCCCGAACTGGCATTTCCTGATTGGAGACCGAACCTATATTGGTGATCTTGCGGATAAATTTAATATCTACGTTGGCGATAAAGAAGATGAAGGAGAAAGCCTGAACCACAGCGGAATGATTGCTCTGGTAGATCAGGACGGAAATATCCGCTGCAGATATAATAAAGAAAATATGCCGATCCTTTATTATTCAGGATTAAACTATGAAGATCCGGAAGGTAAAACTCCAATGCTCACAGGAAAATACCACCCGGACAGAGAAATTCTGATTGAGGATATTAAGAAATTATTGAAATAGGGAAGATGGAAGCTAGGTGCCTGAAGCTGGAAGTTATTCCAGACGATGCAGCTCTGGCGATTTTTGAGATGGCCGTAAAGGTAAATAGAAGTTGAAGAAATATGTTACTACATTCATTACTTCCAGCCTCCATCTCCCATCTTCCATCTTAAGAATAAACATTGTTCAACCATAAACAAAAACGTTATGAAGATTATGAAAATAGCTGCCTTAAGTGCAGTTTTCGCGGCTCAGTTCGTACTGGCTCAGTTTAAGCAGACTCCTCTGCCTTATGCGTATAATGCTCTGGAAGGAAATATTGATGCCCAAACGATGGAAATTCATTATTCAAAACACGGTGCAGCTTATGCAGCCAATTTGAATAAAGCCATTGCAGGAACCCCACAGGAAAAAGAAACGTTGTTTCAGATTCTTTCCAATGTATCAAAACTGCCTGCTGCAGTAAGAAATAATGCCGGAGGACATTACAACCATGAATTGTTCTGGACGGTTCTTACACCTCAGAAAAATACACAGCCTTCTGCAAAATTAGCAAAAGCCATCAATGAAACTTTCGGAAGTCTGGATGCCTTCAAGGAGAAAATGAGCAAAGCAGGAGCAGACCGTTTCGGTTCCGGTTGGGCGTGGCTTTCTGTAGATAAAAACGGGAAGCTATTCGTTTCATCAACTCCAAATCAGGACAATCCTCTGATGGATGTCGTAGAAGAAAAAGGAACTCCTATCTTCGGAATTGATGTCTGGGAACATGCTTATTATTTAAAATATCAGAACAAAAGAGCAGATTATCTTACCGCAATCTGGAATGTTACCAACTGGAAAGAAATCAGCAGAAGATATGACGATGCGATAAGCAAGAAATAATCTGATGAAATTATTTTACAGCATACTTTTTACTTTTTATATGGTGCTAAGACCTTTAGTACCCGTGGTAGAGTATGCTGTAAATTATGATTATATCGTTAAGGTTCTCTGCATTAATAAAAACAGACCAGAGATTCACTGTAATGGAAAATGTTATCTGAGTAAAGAATTGGCCAAAGCTAATGATTCAGAATCTTCACCTTTCCAGAAACTTAAAAACTCAGGACAGAAAATTCTTGATATTTATATCCTTCCTGAAACTACGGCTATTAATGCTACGGAAAGACGACCGTTTTTCAATTTCAACTTCACTTACGAAACAGCCTATTCTTTTCTGTTTCTTACCCACATTTTCAAACCACCGGTTTTTTAAGTTAAAACTCTCACTATTCAACCACAAAAGTCACAAAAGCTTATTTAAATTAAAAGTCTTTGATTTTTAAAAGCTTAAGTGTTTTTATTATAGATACACTTATCACTTATATAGCTTGAGTGTAAGAGCTTTTGTGTCTTTTGTGGTAAAAAAGAATGTTTTCACATTCAAAATAACACATCCAAAATAACATTCAACTTAAAAAAATCAACAATGAAAATTTCTCAATTTTTATCACTATTCTGTATTGCCTTTATTTTATTCTCTTTTACAGCCTGCGAAAGCAGCAGAGATGATGATAATCCACAGGATATTACACCCGGGAAACTTCAGATCAAGTTTGAAAACGGATTTAATAACGTAGGAGACATTGTCCTGAATCAGACCGTTCAGACTTCTTCCAACGGACAGAAACATAATTTTTCTGCTTTGAAATACGTCATCAGTAATATCGCACTGATAGACGAGAACGGGAACGAGTTTAAATACAATAAAAACAACCCTGATAAAGGTGCATTTATTGTCGATCAGGCAGATGCCGTAGCCGGAATTATCTACCTTAATCTGGATGGCATTCCGAAAAACAATTATAAAAAAATAAGATTCGGATTGGGAATCAGTCAGAAAGCGTATCTGCTGGGACAGGACGGACAGGCTGAATTCTGGACGAAAGCCAAGCAGAAAGGAATGTCCTGGTCATGGGCTGCAGGATATGTTTTTGTAAAACTGGAAGGAAAATATGGTGCAGATGCTCCTTCCAAGGAATTTATGAACCATACCGGAAACATGGGAAATGTTGTTGCTAACGAACAGGCTGACCTATACCGTGAAATCACATTAAATCTTCCGACAACAGCAAGAGTAACAGGACAGATTCGTCCATCTCTTCATATTCTGGCAGATCTGAACCAGTTCCTGAGCGGAGATAAACCCCTTACACTTACCACAGCCAATGACATGCTGATGGGCTCAAATCAGCACCTGGTAGATGTTACCAATAATCTTACAAAAATGTTCAAAGTAGACCACGTTCACAATGATTAATTTTTTTATCAAAACAATCCTGGTTCTGCTTGTATTCGTATTAAGCTTTATTTCATGTTCTGATGAGATTATCCAGCCACTGGAAAAGGACGAAGCTTACAACCTGAAGTTTCCTTCGTATTTCCCGGAAATGACTTTCGATCAGTCAGCCAATCCTGTGACAAAAAACGGAGTGGAGCTGGGACGAAAATTATTCTATGAAGGCAGACTTTCCAGGAATAATACCATTTCATGCGGTTTCTGTCATATCCAGGAAAATGCTTTTACTCATCACGGCCATACTGTAAGCCATGGCGTGGATGACAGAATAGGAATCCGGAATGCGCCACCTATTCAGAATATGGCTTTTTTGAAACGATATATGTGGGACGGTGTGATTCATAATCTGAATGAACAGCCAATAAGTCCCATTACAGATGTGAATGAAATGGACAGCTCTATACCGGAAGCGATTTCGAAAATAAAAGACGATCAGAAATATAAAAAACTGTTCCGAGAAGCATATGGAGACGAAACCATTACCGGTGAAAGAATTCTAAAGGCATTATCACAGTTTATGGCTTCTTTAATCTCTGCAGATTCAAAATATGACAGATTCAGGCAGGGAAAAGAACAATTGACTTTGGCGGAATCTCAGGGAATGGCATTATTTAATCAGAAATGTGCTTCTTGCCATAGCGGAGAATTATTTACTGACGAAAGTTTCCGGAACACAGGAATGTATTACAATACGGAGTTCAAAGACGCCGGACGGTACAGAGTTTCTCTCAATCAGGTTGACTGGATGAAATTTCGTGTCCCAAGCTTGCGAAACGTAGAATACACAGCGCCTTATATGCATGACGGAAGGTTTTACACCTTAGAGGCTGTGCTCAATTTCTATTCAGATCAGGTGGAAGATAATCCCAATCTTGATCCTCGGCTGAAACAGAACGATCATGTAGGAATTGCCATGAACAGTCAGGAAAAGCAATCGATCATTGCATTCCTGAAAACATTATCGGATAAAAGCTTTATATCCAATCCAAAATTTGCAGAATAATTTATAGAAATATGAAGAAGATTATAATGATACTAAGTTTGATCCTGTTGAATCAGTATCAGGCAAAAACCATAAGAGACAGTGCTTATAGCGCTCCGGAGACCTTTAGCAGATTCGATTTTGATGATGATTGTGATGCTTGTGGTTGTGCAGCAGGAAACGGATCTTCCGGTTTTGAATCTTTGCTGAATCCACAGTTTATTGGAATCAAATACTTCGCCCAGCATTACAAAGCCAAAGAGAATTTATTTGTAAAAGACCTTACCCAAGATCAGTATTTTAATACCCTGCAGCTTTGGGGGAAAATTCCATTGACGAAAAAACTGAGCGTTTACGCAAGTCTGCCCTTCCATTTCCATGAAAAGAAAACGATGCAGGGAGATATTAAAATCAATGGGATAGGAGACCTGAACCTGATGGGAATTTACCAGTTGATGAGTTCTAAAGATAATTTCCATCATGTGAGCGGAGGCTTGGGTGTGAAAATTCCTCTGGGAAAATTTGATGAGAAAGGAGCATCCGGTGTCAATCCAAGTTTTCAATTGGGGACCGGAAGCTGGGATTATCAGGCAGCTTTGAATTACAAATTTCAGAAAAATAAGTTAGCAGTATTGGTTAATACAGACTATACGATCAAAACAGAGAACAAGAAAAATTACCGTTTCGGAAACCAATGGAACTATGCTGCGACAGGTTTTTATCAGGTTGCCGGAAACGAAAAATCTATATTCTCTGTAAAAACCGGAGTTCAGGGAGAAGTATATGCTCAGAATAAACAGTTTGATGAAGCGCTACCGAATACTGCAGGAAGTGCCTTGTACGGAAAATTAGGCTTTGAAGCTTCCTATAAAAAGCTGAGCCTGGGAAGTGAAGTCATGCTTCCCATGTACACTCATCTGGCAGGAGGAGATATTGAAGCCAGATCAAGATTCAGTATTTTTCTGAATATTGGAATTTAAAAAGAAACCCTTGTTGAAATCATGTTAAAGCTCCTTCGGGAGCTTTAATTGTTTATAAATCATGATTTTAGTTGGGTATTAGGAATAATTATTTATCTTTGCCGGAATTTGGTGAGCCGTAAAAGCTCTTAAAAGGGAATCCGGTGCAAATCCGGGACAGACCCGCTGCTGTAAGCTCCGCACCAAAGTTTTTGAAGAATATATCCACTGTTTTTAGGAATGGGAAGGATTTCAAAAATGGAGTAAGTCAGAAGACCTGCCAGATAATAATCGTTTGACGCTTTCGTGGAATAAAGCTTAGGACATCAATGATTCTGTGCAGTGACAGCTGTGCTTTATCGTTGTATTCTTATATCCATTAGCGTCATCATTATCCTAAATGAGCTAATGGTGGCAAAACTAACTACTTCTGCAATTCATAAAGCTGTTTTCACCATACTGGTGTTAACATCTCAGCTTTTGTTTTCCCAAACTAAGAAAAAAGACAGTCTTCAGGAGGAGACCATTAAAGGAATCAATCTTTATAAAAAGAATTTTAAAGAAATCCTTCCTGCACAAACATTACAAGGCGAGCAGCTGGAAAGGCTGAATAGCCACTCTGTTGCTGACGCTTTACGGTATTTTTCAGGTGTCCAGATTAAAGACTACGGCGGATTAGGTGGTTTAAAAACCATTAATATCCGGAGTATGGGAAGCCAGCATGTAGGGGTTTTCTATGATGGAATTCAGTTGGGGAATGCCCAGAACGGACTTGTTGATCTCGGAAGATATTCTCTGGATGATCTTGAAGAAATATCATTATACAACGGACAGAAAAGTGAGATTTTTCAACCTGCAAAAGATTTCGGTTCTTCAGGATCTATTTATTTACAGCCTAAAACTCCTCTGTTTAAAGGAACAAGAAAAACCAATCTTGTGATAAGAGCCAAAAGTGCTTCCATAGATCTCTTTAATCCTTCATTCAGGCTGGAACAGAAGATTTCAGACAGAGTTTCTGCCAGCTTCAGCGGAGAATTTATGCAGAGTGACGGAATTTACAGGTTCCGGTATGCCAAGAAATACCCGGACGGACAGCAGGCTTATGATACCATCGCAAAGAGACAGGACTCAGATATCAAAGCAAAACGTTTTGAAACTGCTCTCAACGGAACTTTAAATAACGGAAGCTGGAATATCAGAGGGTATGGTTATATTTCAGACCGTGGAATGCCGGCTCCCATTGTGAATGGCCGTTTTGGAGGAAGAGGAGCGAGACTTTCCGATGAGAATTATTTTGTACAGGCCAATCTTAGGAAAAAGCTGTTTCCGAAATTCGAAACTCAGCTAAAAGCTAAATTCGCTTATGATTATACCCATTTTATGGATACGGTTCGTTCGCAGTCTATTATTCATACTGATAACACCTATATTCAAAGGGAGCTTTATCTTTCTTCATCTAATATTTATTCAATTACTCCCAATTGGGATGTCAGCCTGAGTGGGGATTTTCAGTACAATAATCTGGATGCTAATCTGGATAACTTTTCTTATCCTACACGGTATACCACATTGGTTGCCCTGGCAACAACCTATCAGTGGAACAGATTCAAAATTCTGGGGAGCCTGTTGGGAACCTTTACATTTGAAGAAGTAAGGAAAAACAAAAGGCCGGGAGATGCCAGAGAATGGACGCCAGCCGTATTTATGAGTTATCAGCCGGAGATCATTCCGGAGCTTACCCTTAATTCTATAAAAGAATCTTCAGACTTCCAACCTTTAATGATCTGTATTATACCAATATCGGGAACACGTATTTAAAGCCTGAATTTACCAATCAGTATGACCTTGGATTTACCTATCAGAAGAATTATACCAATCGTTTCTTTAAAACCTTTTATGCTAAAGTAGATGGTTATTACAATAAAGTACAGGACAAAATTGTAGCCGCTCCCAACGGAAGCATGTTCCGCTGGCTGATGATGAACCTTGGAATGGTTGAAATCATTGGTGCTGATGTGAATATACAGACAGAACTTCAGCTGGGAAAAGTAACTCTTAGACCTTTGCTTTCCTATACTTATCAAAGTGCAAGAGATGTGAGTGATCCTGAAGATACTTTCTACAAAAATCAGATTCCCTATACGCCATGGCATAGCGGATCTTTCAGTCTGATGGCAGATTATAAAGACTGGAGTTTCAATTACAGTGCAATGTACGTAGGAAAAAGATATGATGTGAACCAGGACAATATTCAGTACAATTATGTGCAGCCCTGGTATACGCATGATCTCTCTGTTCAGAAAAAATTCAACTGGGCGAATCATCAATTTAAAGTAAGCCTTGAGATGAATAATATTTTCAATCAATACTATGATGTGGTCATCAATTATCCGATGCCAGGAAGAAACTTTAAACTTATTCTAAACTTCACCCTATGAGAAAACTAAACTTTTATTTTTTATTTCTTGTCTTAGCTTTTCTTGCGTCATGCCGTACAGATGATATTATTGTACGCCAGGAAGTGGTGGAAGGGCTGCCTTCAGAAAATACAGCCATAAAAGGTTTTTATATGCTGAATGAGGGCAATATGGGAAGTAACAAATGTACCCTTGATTTTTTTGATTATACGAAGGGAACTTATTTCAGAAATATTTATGCGGAAATCAATCCCAATGTGGTAAAAGAACTGGGAGATGTGGGAAATGATATTAAAATCTATGGTAGCAAACTCTATATTGTTGTTAACGTTTCCAACAAAATTGAAGTGCTGGATGCCAGAACCGCGAAACGTATTACTTCAATTCCTTTGCAAAACTGCAGATATCTTGTGTTCAAAGATGGAAAAGCTTATGCCAGCAGTTATGCCGGCCCGGTAGCGATTAACCCGAAAGCCCCGAAAGGGAAAGTAGTGGAAATTGACACAACATCTCTCACTATCAAGCGTGAAGTTGTAGTAGGATACCAGCCTGAAGAAATGGAAATTGTGGGAAATACATTATTTGTAGCCAATTCCGGAGGATACAAAGCGCCTGATTATGACAATACAGTTTCCGTAGTCGATCTGAATACTTTTACAGAAATTAAAAAAATAGAAGTTGCCATTAATCTTCATCACATTAAAAAAGACAATTACGGTGATCTGTATGTGAGCTCCAGAGGAGACTATTATAATGTTCCTTCCAACCTTTATGTAATAGATGCATCAACAGGAGCTGTCAAGAAAAATTTTCACCTCTCAGTCAGTGAAATGACAATTGTTAATGATAAACTCTATTTCTATGGCAATGAATTCAATTACAATACCCACAGCTATAAAAAATCATTCGGGATCATTGATGTGAAAACAGAAGAGATTATCGCCAACAGTATTTTTGATAAAGAATATGAAACCGCTATTAAAACCCCTTACGGAATAGCCGTAAACCCCATTACAGAAGATATCTACATCACAGATGCCAGAAATTACGTTTCCATGGGATTTGTGTACTGCTTTGATAAAAACGGACACTTTAAATGGAAAACGGAAGGCGGAAATATCCCTGCCCATTTCGCTTTTTTATACAAATAACCAAACATTAAAGAAATGAACAGAAATAGCTTTACTTATTTAAAAGCCGGAATTCTATCATGCTTCCTTATAGGAGTAATAGCATGTAAACACGATGACGAAGATGAATTTACATTTAAAGGGCTTGATGATTCTTACACTATTGAGCGCTTGAAAGTATTAAGTATTCCTACGAATGCATCAGGATCGGTTACGTGGAGTATTAACGATTCTATTATTTCTCAAAGCCCTGAGCTTGAATTTATAAGTCTGAATGCAGATGCTTATCCTCTGACTTTAAAGATTAACAGTAAAGGAAACGAACAGATTTTTCATTCTAAAATCATTGTTAACAAAGAAAAAACACCTTACAGTAAATACATTTCAAAAGTATTGGAGTTTCGTCCTGCGGTAGGGCAGTTCATGAATGAAATCCCGGAATATTTACCAGGAAATACTGTTGCGAATATGCTTCAGAAGGCCAATGAATCTTTGGTGGGAGGAAATTCTACCATGATCAGCCTGGGAGGATATGGAGGATATGTAGTGTTCGGTTTTGATCATACCATTCCGAATTTAAATGGACGTGATTTTAAAATACTCGGAAATGCATTCTTTGGAAATGATGCCGCGGATCAACGTTCAGGATCCTGTGAACCGGGAGTTATTATGGTCGCTTATGACAGAAACAAAAACGGAAAGCCGGATAATGATGAATGGTACGAAATTGCTGGCAGTGAATATTTTAAAAACACAACCGTAAAAGATTACAGCATAACCTATTATAAACCTAACGAAAATAAAACACCTGTAGCCGGAACTGAATTCTGGCAGACCGATGTGGAATATATCAAGTGGAGTGACAATCTGGGTAATCAGGGATTCAAAACAAAAAATACCTTTCACGCACAAAGCTATTATCCTTTGTGGTTTACCGATAGTTCTTACGGCTTTTCGGGGACAAGGCTTGCAAATAATTTCTTCGATCAGAACGGAGACGGTTCCTATTGGGTAGGAAAATCGTATGCGTTTGGATATGCTGATAATGCTCCGAATAATGATGAAGCTTCCAACATCGATATTTCCTGGGCAGTAGACAGAAGCGGAAAATATGTAAAACTTCCCGGAATTGATTTTATGAAAATATATACAGGAGTTAATCAGGAAGCCGGCTGGCTGGGAGAGGTTTCTACAGAAGTGGCAGGAGCTTACGACTTACATTTCAAATAACAAGTCAATAATACAATCTATTTAAATTAATAAAAATGAAAAAGTTTTATCTTTTTATGATGCTTTTTCTGTTTGCATGTTTATCCAATGCACAGATAAAAGTTCAGGGAGTACCTAGAAATGATATTTCGGGGATCAGTCAACTTAATACCACTACCATCAGTTTTTCTGATATTCAGTATTGGGTAGGGTCAGGAGCCAACCAGGTTGCTTTTGTAGTACAGTGGAATGACGCTAAAAATCCTGATGCTATGGTCTGGGGATTCAAATGGGACGGAAATGCCACAGGAGAAGACATGCTGAAAGCTATTGCTAAAGCAGATCACAGGCTGTACACATTGCTGTATCAGGGAACACAGTTCGGATCAGCAGTCGGGGGAATAGGTTTTGATCTTAACGGTCAAGGTACCAATGCTCTCATTAAAAACGGAAATACCACATATCCGTTATATCCTGTAAACGGTTTTGTAAACACAACGGCTTATGATTTCGACAGCTATACAATTGTAGACGCGGCCAATGATCACTGGCAGTCAGGATGGACCGTTAACGGATACTGGGCGTATTGGGTGAAAAATCCGACTGATGCAGATTTCGGATATTCCAGTGTTGGAGCTTCCTCACGTACATTGCAAAATGGTTCATGGGATGTATGGAATTTCAATGTAGGATTTAATGAAACACCTGTTTCTTCTACTATTACTCCGGTTTCTCCATATGTAGCCTCTACAAACTATACCAACGGATATTTTATGGTAAACGAAGAATGGTTTGGCCATACCAACGGTTCTGTAAATTTTATTGATAATAATGGTCAGATCAATTATCGTGTCTACAGTAATGCAAACAATAACCAGGCTTTCGGTGCCACTACACAATACGGAACAATCTACGGGGATAAATTTTACTTCGTATCAAAGCAGGCTGCCGATGGAGGAGATACCCAGTATACGCCGGGTGGAAGACTGGTTGTAGCCAATGCGCAGACCATGCAGAAAATTGCAGGATTTAATAACATCGGAGGTGGTGATGGAAGATCTTTTGTAGGAGTGAATGTACATAAAGGTTATATCGGTACTTCTACCGGAATTGTCCTTTTCAATATTGATAATCTGCAGGTAGGTTCTTTGATTACCGGAACCGGCGGAACCGGTCAGATTGGAAATATGATCCGTACTTCACAATATGTATTTGCAGTGAAGCAGGGGGTCGGAATTTTAGTAATCGATCCCAATACTGATACTATCGTGAGCACTGTTGCCGGGGGATTCTATTCAGTAGTTCAGGCTAAAGACGGAAGTGTATGGGGAATTCAGGATCAGAAGCTGATCGGCATCAACCCTACCACCTTTGCAACACAGGTTTATAATATTCCTACCACTAAATACATTGGGGACTGGGGAGCATGGAATGCGGGAAGATTTACGGCAAGTAATAAAGAAAATGCCTTATACTGGATCAATTCTATCAGCAGCTTTAGTTCAGGAACACAGATTGTAAGATTTGATGTTACAACAAAAACATTTAACGAAAACTTTGCAGCAATTCCGGGACAGACAGGGCAGTTTAAGCAAATTCCTTACGGTGCAGCTCTTCGTGTAAACCCCGTTACCGGTGAAATTGTTCTGAATACCACAGAAAGCGGGTATGGTGCACACTTCCAGAAAAACTGGATTCATATCTACAATATGAGCGGAACTCTTGTCAATACCAAAACACTGAATGATTATTATTGGTTCCCTGCATTGACGGTATTTACCAATAATTCAGTTCCTGTTGTAAGCAATACTTTACCTTCACAGCTTACAGCAACTAATACGACTTCGATTGATCTGAAATCAGTAATTTCTGATGCGGACAACATGACGGTATCCGTTGTAAAGTCTATAAAATCAAACAGCAATCCTACAGCTGTTGCCGCAGTGATTAATAATAATGATGAGCTTGTTTTGACACCACTTGCTTCAGGTACATCTGATATTGTGATCAGCTTTAATTCCAATGGTAAATTAGTGGAGAAAACACTTACGGTGAACAGTACAACATCAACTCTGGCTACTGCTGAGGTGAAGAAACTTGAATTCAGCATTTATCCTAATCCGGTTACTGATATTCTTACCATTAAAACACAGGAGAAAATTCAGAATGTTTCTATCTATGATGCTTCTGGCAGAGTTATCAATGCACAGCTGAATAATGGACAAATCAATGTAAGTGCTCTTCCAAAGGGTGTTTATATTGTAAAAGCGGTAACAGATAAAGCGGTATATCAGCAAAAAGTTATCAAAAACTAATACTATTTTAGATAGTCAATCTTGTTAATCTAACCCTGGCCAAATTGGTCAGGGTTTTTTAGTAAATATTGAATTGTAAATAAAAACCCGGCAAGCTTAAAAGCTTGCCGGGCCCGATCTGTTATGTATCTTTTCCTTACTTGATGGTCACTTTTTTAGAATATGTTTTTCCTTCTTTTGTAGTGATATTCATGATGTACACTCCTTGCGGCTGCTTGGTTTCAAATGTATTGGATGTCAGCTTGGAACGGAATACTTCTTTTCCTGAAGTATTGGTCAGGGTTACTTCTGAACCGGCCGCAGAAATATTTTTATCAAGAGTAAACTGTCCGTTTTGGTTATGAGCCATAAAGTTGATGAACGGATCTTTATACTGATAAGCGTAATATACTCTAAGCTCACCGCCAATATTCAATAATCCTGAATTTACATTGATTTTGATACGGTCAAAAGGAATATTCATTGTAAGCTCGATTTCACCTTTGCTTGGATCTCCGGCGCCAAGGTTGATCAGTTTTGTGGCAAGACTTGTGTAATCGTTGTTGGAAACATCTCCATTAAATGTTTCAATAGAAACACCTCCCAATACCTGGGCAGACAGAGGAGTTCCGTTTGAACCAATGGCTAGAACAAGCTTGTTGGTATTGTTCGCGATATTGGTAGTAGGGAAGATCAATGTCTGTTCCGTTCTCGCCAGAAGACCTACTGAAACCTGAAGGGTAGAGTAGTCATTTTCGTTACTTCCTACTGCATTTTGAGGATTCAAAACACCACAACCTAAGCATATACCAAGTACCTGATTGGTTTGGCTGCTTGCATAAGTTTTTACAATCTGTGCAAAAGACATTGCGCTCGTTAAAAATAGGAATGATGCCAAAATTGCAGCTTTCATTGTGCGTTGGCTAAGTAATAAATAAGTTTTCATATGTAGAAAATTTTGGGTTTTAGCTTTTTGTAAATTTATAAATAAAATGATTATGTTGTTTATTTTATTTCATATTTATGTGATTTGTTAATAATTTGTTGATATTTGTGATTATGAATTTGTTTTATTTAATGTGATTTTTAAAACCGCTTTGAAAGTAAATGAAAAATACGGCAGGCTAGAACCTACCGTACTTTTGTTGTCGGTATTGAATTATTTAATTAAAACTTTTTTGGAATATGTTTTCCCGTCTTTAGTTTCTACGTTCATTATATAAAGACCGTCTGGTTGTCTGGGTTCAAATGTGTTTGATTTCAGTGTTGAACGGAATACCTCTTTTCCCGAAGTATTGAACAGTGTTACTTCAGAACCTTCCACCGGAACATTTCCTCCAAGAGTAATCTGTCCGTTTTGGCTGTGTGCCATAATGTTTACCAGAGGATCCTGATAGGCATAATAAATCCTGAAGCCACCACCCAGACTCAACACTCCTCCGGTTAAACCAATTCTTATTCCGTCATAAGGTTTTGTTGGCTTGAATTCTACTGTACCTCTGTTGGGAATTGCTCCCAGTTTAAGAAGGCTGACATCAATCGTTCTTCTGTCCTCATTGGATGTACCTCCATTCATTGTTTCAAGAGTTACACCACTTAATAATTGTACGGATAATGGAATGTTATCCGTCCCGATTCCTACAACCAGCCTTGTGTCTGATCTCAGGTCAGGAAAAATCAGCGTTTGCTGAATTCCTCCCAGTAGAGCCGTTCCCAATACCATTGTTGAATAATCATTTTCATTATCTCCTACGGCATTGAGCGGATTATCTATATGACATCCCAGGCACGCAACACCAAATACGCCTGAGCTTTGTGCATGCGCATAAATTCTGTTCTGAGCAAAGGACATTGTGCTGGCAGAAAATAAAAATAAAGCCATCAAACCAGCCTTAAAAGAAGTTCGGTTTCCCAAAAGTAAATTGAATTTCATGTTATATATTTTAGAGTGAATAGTTTTTATTCAAATGTAAGAATAAAAGGAAGAAACAGGAAATAATATTTCCATTATTAGTGATATTTTTAATAAAATTTAATATACTTCATCGTAATAATGGAAGTAGCATGACCTGCCTGGTTAATGATAAATTTACCAGAGGCTGTCACTTAATTTGATATTAGACTGAATAATGATGGCAGAAGCAGGAATCTGCGGATGCTTTGGAATAATAGCTGAAGTCTTGCATAGAAACGAAAAAAGGACTTCCGAAAAAGTCCTTTTGTAGCCCGTAGGGGAATCGAACCCCTCTTACCAGAATGAAAATCTGAGGTCCTAACCGATAGACGAACGGGCCGGTTAGTTATGTTTTATATAGCTTTACTACTTTGTCTTTAAAAAACCACTGATGTTATACAATGGTTTTTTAAGATGTAAGTAGCCCGTAGGGGAATCGAACCCCTCTTACCAGAATGAAAATCTGAGGTCCTAACCGATAGACGAACGGGCCGGCTATATTATTACGCTAATTTATTAACGTGCTTTGTTAATTTGCTTTTTAAGTTAGCCGCTTTGTTTTTGTGGATAATATTTTTCTTAGCTAATTTATCCAATAAAGCGATAACTTTTGGCAATTGTTCTGTAGCAGCAGCTTTGTTCTCTTCATTTCTTAAAGCTTTTAAAGCTGTTCTAGCAGTCTTGTGGTAATATCTGTTACGAAGTCTTCTAGTTTCGTTTTGTCTGATTCTCTTTAGTGCTGATTTATGATTTGCCATATCGTTTAAATGTGAGTGCAAAACTATAAACTTTTTTTTAAACTACCAAATTTATTTTTAAAAAAATTAATTTTCTTCTGATAGGTACTTTCTGAGTTTATTTATTGCCTGTTCTATTTTTAAATTTTCTTGTTCTTTTTCTAATTTTTTGATCGTATTTCCCAGCATGATCAGTGCATTGTTCCATTCTCCAGTAGTATTGGTGAAAGTAAGTCCGTCAATTGTTACTTCAAAAGCAACCCTTTCTCCAGTCCTGTAAAGTCTGAAACTGATTTTATCATCTTTGCCTGTAATCCCGTCTTCATTGATTTGTAAATCATAACTTTTTGGGTTAGAGTGGATTTTCTTAAAAAGCAATTTCGCTTCTTGTATTTTTAAATCCGGCATGATATAAAATTTGATAGCCTGTAGCAAACTACAAACAATGATTTATCAATATTATTTTTCATCAGTGTGACCATATTGTGTGACCAACTATGGCTAAAATTTTTGCAAATATAATGCTTTTGTTACATATAACATATATAGAATGCCTTTTAAATAATTCAATACATCACAAAGATTGATAGAATTTAGAAGAATGATTTAGAAATTAAACTCAAATAAAACGTCAACTTCTGTCGCTACCTGTATCTACATTTGGCTCACAATAAATTCAAATGATATGATACAAAGATTAGATTATGTCTTGAGCAGAGACATTGACAGCCCTTTAGGAGAAAACAGTGTGTTTTTTGAAACATTTGTTGTACCTCCAGAGTTAAAAGACAGTTATCCTCAATCAGAAAAATACAGTGTGGTTCATCATCAGGCTGTTTTTTGTGAAAGTGGAACAGAGGTTTTTGATAGGTATGAAAAAGATCCTATTGAGCCTGATTACTTTACAATTTATTACGAAATGACCTCCAAAAATACCAGTAATTTTTTTGGAACAGCATGTCGGGTAAAAATGGGAGATTATGCAAGGGAGCAATTGATAAAACACTATAATATTAAAGGAAAAACAATCAATTATGACGGAAATACTTTAGACAGAAGTGTATCGGATTTCAATAGTCTTATGAAAGTTATTGCAGAAGATTATGGAATTAATGCAACCCTTTTGAAAGGTGCTATTTATTTGGAAATATTGGATAAAAGCAAGATAAATGATGCTCTTAAAAAAGTATCTTCATTGAACAATCAATTGGCAGATTGGTTGAGTGGTGGTATAGAAGCTACTGAAAAATGGAAGTTCACAGAGGAAAATTACGACTACATAAAATATTATGTGTTGCCTATGTACAGCAACTATCAAAATAAAATAGGAACAATTGGCTTTCCGCAACAGGAAATGAAATACAAACCTGTAATTCCTATTCCTTTTCCTAACAATCAATACAAGAATATGTCCGAATCTCCACATATTGTGGCAAACGGTTTGAAAAATCTTAAAGATTTCATTGCTTCATTTGATGAAATTTCTACTGCTGCCGTTTTCAATATTGTACGGGCTACACCTACTATTGCGGATGAGATTCTTTTTGCTGTCACTTTTTTAGTGAAAAATGTTATAGAAGACAATATGCCTGAAAGCATTAAAATTGTATTCAACAAGCTAAAAATTGTTTTTAATGAGCTGCTGAATACTGTTTCAGGAATTGAAAACTTCATTAAAGCGGAACTCAATAGCGAGATAGCTAAAATTAATGCTTTCTTGTGTGGTTTACTCAATGGACTTATCTCATTGGTACAAACCATTATTATGCTTTTGTCTATGGTAGTGGAAAATTTTCCACTTTTTGAGATAGAAAAAAGCAGTCCTTTGGAATTGGCAAAGCATCAGGAAAAATTGGAATTTATAGAAGATTTTGTAGATTTATTTGCAAAAAACTCCAAAGAATTTTTTGAGGGTATTAAGAATCTCTTCAGTGAGGGAAAGATAGGGAGAGAAATTTCTCAGTTCTTTGATATGCTGAAAAAGAAATTCATCCAAATAAAAGACCTGAATGAGTATTTCTGGGCATACTTCATTGGTGCTGTTGCTTTTGAATTTATTTTAGATGCTGTTATTGCTTATTTTACAGGAGGTAGTTCCTTAGCAGCACAAGTTTCTGCGAAGATCAGCAGAATAACAGCTAAGGCAGAGCAAGCAGGAGCAAAAGCTCTTAATTTTGGAAAAGGTTTAGGAAAGAAAGTTGCTAATTCTGCAAAAGACCTTTATAAATGGTTGGAAAAGGAGTTTTTGGAATTGGTAGAAGCGATAAAGAATGGAAGATTAGCAAATTACTTAAAGACCAAATTTAATCAATTATTAGGCAGAGAAGAAGAGGTTTTTGATGAATTGTTGGATGAATTAGGCTGGGAAGGAAAAGAAGCGAGTAAACGTGGAAAATTCTTGGGCAGAGAATATATGAATAACAGGCAAATGAAGGCTCTCGAAAAATACATTGCGGAAGTTTTAGGAGATGTTGGAATAGTTATGCGAAAGGGAGAAGATAAGTTTTTAGATGCCAGTGGAGCTCAAGCGGGTTTCTCTCCAGTGAGCAGAGAGTTATTCTTTAGAAGAAGATTTACTTTTTATGAGGCTTTTCACGAAATACAACACGCTTTGGAATTTAAACTTTTAGGAAAAGAAGCGTATTTGGCTGGAGCCAACGGAACAAGAGTAGAAAAAGTAATTAGAACCTACAAAAGAGAAAAATATGTGTATGACAGAATAATGGAAAAGAAGCATTTGTTTAATGAGTTAGAATTAAAAGATGCCGACAGAGTTTTAAATATAGCTATTAAAAGACTTGAGGAACTTGGTATTAATGTTAAAAATTTATAAATATGGAAGATAAAGCTAAAGAAAAACAACTTATAGAGGTTGCTTTAAAAACCTTAGATCAATTGAAATTTAGTTATGATAAAAGTGAAGAAGAGCTTGAATCTATGACTGCGTATTATAATAAAAGAGAAAAAATGTTTGATGAAAAAGAATGGGATTACTATAATGTTTCTTTTTATACAGAATATAATGAAGTATTTGGAGAAGCAAAATTATGTACTTGTTACATAGATGCAGAAACAATGAAAGTAAAAGGGATCCAAGTTGATCATGGGGTGTGGGAAATTATTTACAATGATAAAGGAGAAGCAAAGAACAAAAAATTTATAAGCCCTTCTTTTCCTTACAACAAGCAATAAATGTGAAGAAAAAATGAGACAATTGAAAAAATAAATCAACAGACAACAAAAAGGCAAAAATCATTAAACATGGCGAAAAATGGCAAGAATTGTTGAAGAGGTCTACAAAACCAATCCGAACACAAAAGTCCATAGTAATTATAAAATTCCAACGAAAGTGGGAATAAAAGCGAAATTGATGTTTTGATTGAATCAGCAATTAATATTTTGAAATTAAAATTGCGATTGAATGCAAAAAATACAAAGCAAAAGTTTCGGTTGATAAAATCGAAGTTTTCAATTCTAAATGTCAGAGAATCCCATCAATCAATAAGAAAATTTTTTGTTCCTCAAATAGGACTTCAGAAAGATGCAATTGCTTTGCATAAAGCGTATACAAGAGTTCTTTTAAAATTTGTGTATGCCGTTGAATTTTGGAATAAACAATCCCTGAATCTTACTGATCAGGGATTGTTTATTGTTGTAGCCTATAGGGGAATATCACCCTGTGACCCATTTAATTAATATTCAATAACTTACATTTCTCTCTTGTAAATTGGGGACATTTTGGGGACTTGTGTCTTAATTTGACCTCAATTCTTTAAAGAATAATGTGGTTGCAAAATTAAGCAATTTTTCTAACATTACAATTATAGTATGATTTAAGTGTATTGTATAATGTAATGCTTCCAAAAGAAATTATAAAAAAATGTAAGTATTTAAAAAATAATAAAAATTTGGCACGATTATTGATAGGAGGTTAATTAGAAGGTTAAACAATGCTTTTGTTAAATAAATAGCATAAATCAACTTTCATTAAATATTTTGACAAATAAAAGTTGAAATATTATAGAAAACCTATAAATGTTACATTAGCATTGATAGGTTTTTTGCTTTAAAGGCAATAAGTAAAATTTTGCTGTTTAACAGGATTATGTCATTTAATTAAAAATGTATTAAATAGAATAGTAGAAAAAGAATAATAAACATATAATAATTTGAGATAGATTAAAGACCTTTTGAATGAGGAGGCCTTTTTTTTATACCCAAAAAATTATTATGCGTGAAATAGTAATTAATATAAAAATAAAATAAAAAATGAGTAAAAATATTGAAAACTCAAATGTTATTACTGCACTTACACAGTTTTTAACAGCTTTTTCCTCAGTAAATAATTCTGATGAAAAAATGAATGTAATTCTTTCTAAAATAGAAAGTATTGAAAAAGTTTCTTCAAATGTAGATGAAGAATATTTATTAACTAATGAGGTATGTAAACTTACTAGAAAAACGAGACCTACTATTATTGATTGGCGTAAAAAAGGTATTTTAAAACCTTTTGGTAAATCAGGGAGAAATTATCTTTACAGGAAAAGCGATGTATTGAATTTTATTAGTAATTCAGGAAAGGTTTGTAATGCCTGAGCTGTAATCTTTAATAACCAAATCAAATAAAAAATTATGAATAAAATCGTAACAAATCATTCTAAACTTCTTATAATCTGAGGTTTTAGAACTATAATCTATAAAAGTCTGAACATTCTAGACCCTTTCAGGCTTTAAAACTAAAATTTTAAAGTTAATCTATAATCTGCATTGGAAAATCCCTTTGTATAGGGTTTCTATTGCCTAAAAATTAAATAATTATGTTCAGACAGATATATAACAAAATAAGAATAACGGGAGCTAATGCTCCTGTTTTCATTAAAAATAGTGATGTGAATTTTTTGTACAACCTTAAAACCGCTTATAATGTTAGATAATATAAAACTACAATTTAAAGATAAAACCGTTGTAGAAAAGTGGTTAAATGCTAATGGAGATAAATTTCCTACTGTACAGAGAAAACACATCACTACAAATGTTGCGGAATCCAAACAAAAAACTTTAGTAGAGAAATGTTTAGATGTTCTTAGGAATAATATTCCTGCTTTGCAGAAAAAGAAAACAACGGAAAATAAAGCCTCATTTACGACTTATCCTATAATAGCTGATGTAGAGAATCTAAAATTAAGAATAAGCGAAAAGATGGCTGTTTTAGAGGGTTCTATACATAAGTATTTTAATCATTTAGTACATAAAGATTTAAGTAGTAGGGGTAATGATGATTACAGTCATTTAGAGGATAATAATTATAATGATTTCTACCATACGCAGATTCTACAGGCATTGGAAACATTACAGGAATTTTTTGAGGGACTGGATTTAAATGATGCGACCATAACGGAGCTAGAGTTCGGTTTCAATTTAAAAGTGGAACATGATCCAGATTATTATATTAACTATAATTTTCTGCTGTATGATTATAAAGCCCCAACAAGTAATTATAATGACGCTAATACAGGCTTTGTAAAATTCTTA
Source organism: Chryseobacterium sp. (assembly GCF_041914225.1). Lineage (GTDB taxonomy): Bacteria > Bacteroidota > Bacteroidia > Flavobacteriales > Weeksellaceae > Chryseobacterium. The sequence continues at coordinate 8,001 of NZ_JAYSDT010000011.1, read as the reverse complement.
CATAGTAAATTCGGCTTTAAGGTGTACAGTAAAAAGAAACAAAAACATTTACATACTAATATTATGAGGGTCGAGATTGTTTTAAAGTCTAACCATTTAAGGGAACTGGGTATAAATCAATTCGGTGATTTATTTGCGGATAGTAGTATAGAGAAATTGTACGCATACTTTTGTGAGAAAATGAATAATTTTATTTTGACAGATAACCGAAACCAAAAAGAAGGACTTGCAGAAAATGTAAAACAGACGATTGGAAATTATTTAGAGCCCTCATTTTGGCGTGATTTAAAGGGTAAACCTAATCTCAACAGGGTTAAACAAAAGTTTCAAAAGTTACTGGCAGAAAATGATATGTTGCAAACAAAAGAGTATTTCAAAGACCTTTTGGATAGGAAATATGAACAGCTATTTTATGGGGTTGTGGATGATTATATACAAGATATAGAATAGTATAAATGATTGATTATTCAACAATGTATATAATGAAAAACAAATCAAAATGAAAAAGTAGGAGAGTTTTCTTGCCTTCCTACTTTTTTCTTTTTAATTCAAATACTTTTCTTTAAAAACTCCAAATTTTGTAGTTCTGATTATGTCGTAATCATCAGTATTAGATAAATATTTCTTTGAATAGTTGTTATAAATTTTATAATTTTCTTTATCTAATTTAGTAGGAATTTCCTTCACGAAATCATTCAAATTTACAGCACAATTCAAATCAATTGAATCTAATGGAGCTATTTTAATATCACTATCTGACATAAAGCTCAATGATAAAGAATCTCCTTTATAAACCATTTTCAAATGATTTTTAATATCTTTATGTGGAATAATCAATGTATCTTTAGTATTATTTTTAATATTTAAAAAATTCTCAACATAGATATTATATGTTTTCAAATCATTTCCTTTAAAAACTACATATTGATAATGAGTATTTATAGAGTAATTGTTTTCATGTCTGCTATTACTACAACAGATTGTAATTAATGAAATAATTAATATGTATACTTTATCTTTCATAATGTAATATAGTCTTAATTTCCAGTAGCACCATTTTTTACATCTCTATAATTGTTATTTATCAATTTTTGAAATTCAGGTGTTGTTTTTTTAAAGAATGATGATTTAGTTGTTTGGTATTCATAAATTTTAAGATGCTCGTTACGTTGCCCTTTAGTCGAAATATCTCTAGGTTTTACATTGACTGAAAAATGGCTTGGAGTTTTTGCGCTTCCTTCGTGCTCCATAGTGCTCATAAAGTTATACTTATTATTTAATTTAGAATCAACTTTATGTTCGTTGACTTGAATGCTAATTGTCTTTTCTTCCTTATTGCTCTGCATCAAACAATCGTAACAATATTGCCCACCATTAAATGTTTTATATTCTCCTTTGTCTCTATCTGGGCTACCTCCTGAATAAACTTTATCATTCCACATAGCAACAGAAACGGATTCATTTCTTAAATTTCCGACATCAACTCCAGCTTGATCGGCATAATAATTTCCAATATTTATTAACGTTTGCATATTGCCCTTATTAAAACTATAATCTTTTAATTCGGTTGATAGCCAAGGGGCTGTATTTAATTTTCCCGTGATAGGGTTTTGAAAATCTATAACAATATTATTTGTTGGTTTATTGTCTGTGTATAAAAATTGTCCAAATTGGTTAAAATGGTCATCAGGGGGCACAACAGAAAAAGGGGCTCTACCGTCAGGATCAACATTTTTAACAGGGTTGTTAAATGCATAGTTATATGGCGACCAGCTAGAAAATTCTTCACTAAGTGGATCAGGACTGATCCAGCGCCCTGCGGTATCTAAATATGGTTGTGCATCAGGATCACTCAAATCTATTTTCCTGAACTCTGTAATTTCTTTTGTTCTTCTGTCAAATTTTACCGAGCCGATATTCACAACTTTTTCCAAATCGTGAAACTCTAGATATTTTCCTTTACTAAGTGTTGCAATCTTTGGATAAACCCCATATTTAGCAAAGGGATTTCCGACAGCGATATTTTTTCTTCGTCTTTCGGCTTCTTCTGGTGTTATTGTGTCCTTTGTTTTCAATACCTCATCCATATATGGACGATTACGCTCTTCCTTTGTTAGTTTCACAGGGTTTACCCACTTCTTTTCGGTTTTCTGTTTCTGTACTGTTGAGTTCTTTTTCTTGACCTGTGCCTGTGTCAAGCCTGTTAACCCTGCAAAAGCAATCAATAATATTCTTTTCATAGTCATTTGGTTATTTTGTAAAGTTATTTATTAATTTCTTATTCTCGTATTTACCTCTTTCAGTTTTTAATGATACCAACCAATCCAAATACATTTCTTCGGGCATTTGTCTATATCCAATCTCATAAATATGTCCGTATTCCTTATTCATTACATCCATTAACTCCTTAGCTTTCGGGTCTTGCTGTTGTACAAGTTTCATACTTTCAGGATTATCTATTTTAAGGTTATGTTTATCCATTAGCCTTATAAATTGCTCTTTGTGGGTTTCAGCTCTTAATATTAATGCTTTGGCAAAATTAGGGTAAATCTCTAATGCTCTATTGACTGTTTTCAATACAAATTCTCCGTCATTTCCTGGAAAACTTCTGTTATAAGCCTGTGCTAAATCAAACAGACATAATGCTAAACTTTCCTTATTGTTCAAGGCTTTCATAAATACACCATTTTTAATAGCATCCAAATGAATATACCCCGAAGCTGTCAACCATGCATCAATTGGAAAAATACCACTTGTAAGCTCTGTATTAAACCAACCTCCTGCTTTAATGTTGTGCTTGATGTAAACATGATTCGGTGCTAACGCCAGATTTGCATCTGCTCCGATTTCTTCGGCTAAAATCTTGTACAGGTATGGCATTGAATTGCAATTCCCTTTTTTTGTTGCTAATAATTTTGATACAAACAAATTCGTAATGTCATTATGCCCGAATACATCTGTAAAATCATAAGAAAATGGTTTATACTGTATTACTGTATCTTTTGTGGCAACAGGCAAAGACTGGCACATAATTGAATATACAGTAGCATATTTGCTTACTTTGTCTTTATCTGCTTCTTTGTAGGTTAAATCTCGGCTCTGTAAAATGGAGTTAGCAAAGTTCTTTAAAAAGGCTATTTCTCCGTTTAATTTATCAATATCTAACTTACCCTGATAATACGCATTTTCCACGCTAAAAACGGCTTCTTTGAAGCTGTATTGTTGTCTATCATTAAGCATATTGTCAATAGTTTGGTAAGCATCATTGTAAAATTGGTTATTTTGTGCTTTAGTTATTCCTGTATTCAAAAATAATAACACAATTAAAAAGAATGTTTTTTGTAAATTTTTCATCATAGTTTATTTGGATCAATTGGGAAATACTTAGGCTTTTGTTCTTGTTTTTTCTTTTTAATGGCTTCCTGTTCTTGCTTTTCCTTTTGTTTTTGAAGTTGGTACAAACGTATTCTTTGCGCCAGTGCTTCACTTTCCTGTTTGCCCTTTTCTGTTTTCAGGCTTCCAAGCCATGCTTCATACTCAGATGCAGGCATTTCTGCATATCCCAAATTATCAATATGCTTAAACTGTTCTTGAAGTTGTTTAAATTGCTCAACTGCTTTTGGGAAATAACCGACATTCTGCATGTCTCTTTTATCATCAGGATTAATGCCTAATTGTTTTAATACGGATAATATTCTTGCCCGATCAACATTTGCCTTTTCCATATTCTGCGCTATTCCATTAGGGTATAATTCTAATGCTTTTTCAATTACTTTGCCTACAAATTCATCATATCCGAATTTATGCACATATCCCCTCGCTAAATCAAAATATGCCATTGCCAAAAGTTCCTTTTTGGTTAGGTTTTCCATGTAGATTTTATTCTGTAATGCTTCTGATTTAATATATCCTGATTCTAATAAAAAGGTATTAGTAGAAAAAACTCCGTTAGTGAGTTCTATATTTCTCATTTCTCCCTCATCATCCACAAAACGGATATAAGAATGGTTTGGGGCTAATGACAAATAGGCTTCTGTTCCCATAGCTTCCGCAAGAATAAGATAATACAACGGCATTGAGTGGCATTGCCCCGATCCTGTTTTAAGAAGTTTTGATACAAACATTTTGGAATAATCCTTTTCGCCCAAATAATCCTTAAAATCGTATTCAAAGGCTTTGTGGGTAGTTCCTCCCAATTTCATATCCTTAGAAAAATACTCAAAAATCATCAGATTTTTAGAAACATGGCTTTCAGTATCCTGTTTCTGTTCTTTCATTTTCTGCAACAGTTGTTTTGCAGTTCTCTGTATTCCCGATTTAAATTGTTGCAAATTCTGTTTATTGTCATAAAAAGCATTCTCCACAGTGAAATTAGCTTCTGCTAATGAATAGTTTTCTGTATCCATTCCAGAAAGTTTGCTAAATGCATCATAATATGCCTGTGTTCCTGCTTTTCCTGATAAGGAAGGCATTTTGTATGATATGCTTCTGCCGCCCTCTACCCATTTATGGAACTGCATTTGTTGAACTTCTACCATATCTTGTTCTATACCTCGCATTATAGCATCATTTTGTGATCTTGCCTGTGATTCGTAAGCCTTATGTTGTTGAACTGTATTTGAGGATTTTTGATAAGAACTTGGTAAAGATGGCTCATAGTTCCTTTTGGAAGTCCTGCTATTTGTAGGACTTCCAAAATTATTATTAGAATAATTACCTAAACTACTTGCTTGTGGAGTAGGAAAGTTTGGGATTTGTCCGAAACTTACAATACTTAAACACAATAAGGGAAAAACGTGTAGTTTTTTCATCATGGATATTAATATTTTAGTTTGTTTTGTGTTTCCTGCAATTTACAATTTTTCTATGACTGGTGAAAATAACAATCTATATAAGTTTTTCACAAATGTATTTTGGCATAGCGTCAAAACGTGACGTGTTATAAACGGATTTAATTATTTTACCTTTCCTCTGTTAAAATGCTTTCGTAGTCTATCAGTAATAAACTTTAAACCAGACAGCAAATAATAAGCACACCCAATATACAAAACAGCAAATGAGATTAACATCAGGAATAAATTAATGTCGTCCCAAATGCTATATGGCTTAAAAGGTGGACTATAACATCCAAATCCAATTGTAGAGGTTAGAGACTGTATTATCATTTTATTTGTGCTTTTGAGTAAATGTTTTTCTATTTCTAAGGAGATAAATAGCAAAGCAGATTATCCCTAATAACATTAGCCATTGCCAAGATTTATTTTGATTAGGTGATTCACTATTTAAAGTGATATTTGGGTTGTAATCGCTTGTATTAACACTTGTATTGCTTGAGCTTTCAACAGGATTTTTAGGAGTTGTTAATTGACTAAACACATCGGGATTATTTCCCATTGCTCCTCTTCTAAATTCTGCTGTTTCGGGTGAAACCTCTAATTCTTCACTTTTATATTTAATAGAGTCCAAGCTGGATGAGTATTCTTCTAATTTTTTTAATTTAAGTGGTGGTGGGAGTGGACTATTTGGGGGCGCTTCATTGCTGTTTATTCCGCTACCTGTTCTATTATACATACTTGATTCGATAGGAAAAGAAGCAGGGAGGTTGTCTTGTGTTTGAGCTGGTAATTTTGCGTAAAAAGCAAAAGTTAGTAAAGTCAGCGATAAATAATTTTTCATACCTTTTAATTTGTTGTTAGGCAACAAAAAAGCGTGAACTAATTCTATGCTTCGTTAAAAAGGTATTTGGCGTAACCTAACAAACCAAAGCAGAACAGCCCACGCCAAAGCGTGAGAGTTCAACTTTATTTGCTCGGTTTGTTATTTTAAAATCGCCAAATTTTATTTAACAAGCAAATAAGTCTAACACTTATTTATTTCCGTTGATGTCTTCTAAATGAACATATTAGCCATTTAGATTGTTTTCTATATCAATAATTAAACCATTTTAAAATGTTGATTATTGCAAATTTGAGGAAATTATTCAAAAGATAATTGCTCTTTTCCAATTTTTATTAAATATGTGTCGATATTGTACCCATATCAGTCTAAGGGATACCCTGAAAAGGCGTTTTTGCCTACACCCCCTGCCTTTTACATCCAATAAATTATTTTCACTAACCATTTAGCAATCTCAGCATTTTTTCAGATACTTTTTCAGAGAACGTCTACAACTTCATAAACCATGTAGCTGTTATTGTGTAGATGATTGATTATTCAATGATGTATGTATTGAAAAAGGAATCAAGGGGATTGATATATCAAAACAAAGGTGTGATGCACTCCTAAAAATGGAATTGTTTATTTTTACTATAAATAAAAGCATTAAAAAAGAGCTAAAATTCATTGTTAAAAATTCTAGCTCCTTATATATTCTATATGTGTAATATGGTACTAAAAATGCTTTCCTGTTGATGTTTCAAAATAATAAGGTAGTGCAATTTTTAATGATATGATGAACGCAATAGAAAAAACCAGATTTCTGCGATAGCAAATATCAGGTTCATAAAATTTTTATATACCGTTTTATTATTTCACAATTTCAGGTTCTTTCTTTACAGTCCAGTGAGAATGTAAGTTTTCAGCTACCATTTCTTTTGAAAAATTAACATATTTCTTAAAGGATTTATAGTCTTTATGTCCTGTAATTTTTCTAATGAGTTCTTCATTCATTCCTAATGTTAAAGAATTGGTTATAAAAAATGATCTACCATAATGAACAGTAATAAATTTATTTGCAGGTTGCTCTAAAATAATGTTATTACCGCCTGAGTGCTTTGTAAACTTTACAGTGTGAGTAAATTCTATCTCTTCAAACAAATCTTTCAATATTCGGTTACATGTTTGATTTGGTGGAACATTCATTTTACCAAAATGCTCGAATTGAGCATCTAAAATTGCCTTTGCTTGTGGAAGTAAGGGGATAGTTAAATTTTCCCTCGTTTTCTTGATGTGTAAATTCAAAAATTTGTCATCATAATCGTTTTTAGTGATTAATGAAATATCAATATAACGGAGACCTGTATAACAACTTAGAATAAAAATGTCTCGTATGCAATTCTTTAACTCATTTTTAAAATCTTGTGTTCTAAGTTTTTCGATAACTTCTGCCGTTAATACAACTTTATCAGTCTCATAGCTGGGTAAATCAAATTGTTTGTAATCAGTAGTGTTATGATAACCTCTTTTATACGTCCAATTTAGAAAAGCTTTCAGATTTTTACAGTATTTGTTAATTGTAGAGTTCAAAAACTCTTTTTCAATCAGATAATTTTGAAAGTAGTCATTAAAAACCAAATTAAATGATTGCATATCAACACTATATTTTTTTTCTTTTTCAAATTCTAAAATTGTCTTTTTTAGAGTGTTATATGCCTTTATGGTATTTTCGGAGGAAATAGGAGTTTTTAATTTAATAAACTCGTCAATTACGTTTGAAAAAGAACGATTATCTGTATTTGTGTGTTCAGGATTGATTTTTTTATCAAATTCATTTCTGAATAAATCTATTGTTAAATCTTTCCTGTCCCTTAAATAGTCCCTCTCAATTTCATTAATAATATGTTGAATGTTTTCTAGTTTCAGATTTTTGTTTTCGGAATTGGGTGCTAATGGTTTTACTTTAGTTCCGCTCCATTGATTTGGCTTGACCTTTACACCTGTTGAGCGTTTTACTCTTGAACCATTAATTATTATACTAAAGTGGATTAATGTTTCATCCTTAGATTTTGGTTCTTTCAAATAGAAATTAACGTTCATATCAAATATTTATTTAAAGTTAAAAATAATTTTGAGATAGAATATTAATTTAAAAAGAATGGGGACATCTTAGGGACAAAAAACACTTTACGGGACTTTACACTACTTTATATTGCTAAAAATAAAACCCCTGATAAACATTGTTTAAAAGGGGTCTTTAGCTAATCTTGCGTAAAGCTATGTATAGCTTTCGGTAGCCTATAGGGGAATCGAACCCCTGTTGCAAGAATGAAAATCTTGAGTCCT
>NZ_JAYSDT010000010.1:0-100305 GCF_041914225.1 Chryseobacterium sp. | reverse complement strand
TGTTTTTAGAAAATACAATTAATCATTCCAAACAAAGCGGTTGGATGGAAGTGATTTGCGGCTCTATGTTTTCCGGTAAAACCGAGGAACTTATCCGCAGGTTGCGAAGAGCAGAAATGGCAGGACAGAATGTGGAAATTTTTAAACCTAAGCTGGATGTACGGTATTCTGAAGAGGATGTAGTTTCCCACAATCAGAATAAGATCCGCAGCACAGCAGTAGAGAATCCGAATGAAATTCTTCTGCTGGCGTCCAATTGTGATGTTGTAGGAATTGATGAAGCTCAGTTTTTCGATGAAAGCATTGTTGATATAGCCAATCAGCTTGCCAATAGCAGTATCAGAGTAGTTATCGCAGGTTTGGATATGGATTTTCTGGGCCGTCCGTTCGGGCCGATGCCGAATCTGATGGCTACTGCCGAATATGTTACAAAAGTGCATGCTATTTGTAAGAGAACGGGTAATCTTGCCAACTATTCCATGAGAATTTCCCAGGGAGATAATCTGGTAGAATTGGGAGAAACTGAAAGCTATGAAGCAGTAAGCCGCCGTGTTTTTATTGACGAAGTACTTTCAAAAAGAAAATAACCGGAAAGGCGAAGCTGCTATATTATAAATCAGCTGTTGCCAAAACCATTAAGAATATATTTAACTTAATACAAAATGAAAAGCGAAAAAGCTACCGTAAAATATTAAAAAGGAAAAAACCGGATGATGTTATAAATCTTAGCCCTTTTACTATTTTACCTTTTTACGATTTCGCCTAAAATAAAGCAGAAAGGGTACCAATGAACTATACAGTACAACACATTGCAGAGATCACCAATGCACAGATCATTGGAGACGGGAATTTATTGATCAAAAATATAGCGTATGACAGCAGGATTATTTATTCTATCAAGAATACAGCTTTTATCGCGATCAATACTCATAAAAATTCCGGGGAAAAATTTATTGAATCTGCAATGGACAGGGGTATTAAGGTCGTTATTTCTGAGCATCATTATCCGGAGTTTGAAAATATAACCTGGATCATTGTTGAAAATTCCGTAGCATTTCTTCAGAAATTAGCAAAATATCATTTCGAAAATTCTCATTTACAATCTATCGGAATTACAGGAAGTAACGGAAAAACCATTTTAAAAGAATGGTTGTATCAATGTCTGTGGAATGAATTTCCTACGGTAAAAAGTCCAAAGAGTTTCAATTCCCAGATCGGGTTGCCATTATCTCTTCTTCAGATCAATGATTCTCATCAGCTGGGAATTTTTGAAGTGGGAATCTCAAAACCACATGAAATGGAAAAGCTTGAAAATATTTTCCATCCTCAGATCGGATTGCTTACCCATATAGGAACTGCCCATGCTGCCAACTTTTCTTCCGAGGAAGAATTGATTGATGAAAAAATCAGACTTTTTAAAAGTTCTGAGGTGATCATTTACAATGGCGACAATCCTTTGGTTGATCAAAAAATTAAAAATTCCTATTCTGATAAAAAATTAATTGCTTACGGTTTTAAAAAAGAGAACCAGGTTTTCATCAAAAGCAATATTTCCAGAGATGAAAATATAATTGTTGAATATTTTGGAGAAGAAATCAGTTTTCCGGCCCATCAGAGAGACGAAGCGACGTTAACCAATGCTATGGCGCTTATCACAGTCCTCAAGGAATTGAATATCGGAAATAAAAAGATCGTCGAAAAAATCAACCTTTTAAAGGCCGTCGAAATGAGGCTTGAAGCCATTGAAGGAAATAGAGGCAATATTATCATCAACGACTCTTTCAACCTTGATCTCGATTCTTTGAAGACCGCCCTGCAGTTTTTGAATGAATACAATAAAGCAAAAAAATCTCTGGTCCTTACAGACATCGTAGGAGTGAGCACCAATGCCAAAGAATTATATGAAGAAGTTGCAGAATTGGTGAATGACCAGAATTTTGATTCGGTATTCCTGATCGGTAAAGAAATTTCAATATTCAGTGAATTATTTAAAGCTAAAACCTATACTTTTATTGACACTAAAGAGCTTATTGAAAGTAAATATCTTACTGAAATAGAAAATCAGATCATCCTGCTGAAAGGTGCCAGAAAATTTGAGATCGAAAAACTTAAAGATATCCTGGAACTCAGAAAGCATGATACAGTATTGGAAATAAACCTTAATGCCATTCTTCATAATATCAACTATCATAAATCACTGCTGAAACCGGGAACGAAAATGATGGCTATGGTAAAAGCCAACGCCTATGGGTTGGGAAGTTTTGAAGTATCAGAATTCCTTCAGCATCATCATATAGACTATCTTGGAGTTGCTTATGTAGATGAGGGTGTGGAGCTGAGGAAGAAAGGAATTACCACTCCTATTATTGTAATGAATCCTGAGCAGCACAGTTATCAGACTATTATAGAATACAACCTGGAACCTGAAATTTACAGCTTCAGAGTATTGGAATTATTTTATGAAGCCGTTCAGAAATCAGGATATGATAAAAAATACCCTATTCATATCAAACTGGAAACAGGAATGCACCGCCTTGGCTTTAAAGATTTTGAACTGGATCAGTTAATTGAAACTTTAAACCAGAAAAACTTAAAAGTACAAAGTTTGTTCAGCCATCTTTCTTCTTCTGATGTACCTGAAGAAAAAGAATTCACCTTGAAACAGCTGGAAGTTTTCGAAAAAAATTCCAGTTACCTTATTGAAAAACTGGGCTACACTCCTATCCGCCATATCCTGAACTCTCCCGGAATAACAAATTATACAGACCACCAGTATGATATGGTAAGAATCGGTATCGGAATGCTGGGAGAATCAGCAGATCCTGAAATTCAGAAGCAATTGCGGTCCGTCGTAAGCTTTAAAACCGTAATTTCACAGATATCAACTGTGGAAAACGGAGAATCTGTAGGCTACAGCAGAAGATATAAGACAGATCATCCTACCAGAATAGCAACCATTCCTGTAGGATATGCAGACGGAATTCCAAGGCTTATAGGAAACCAGGTAGGAAATGTTGGAGTTAACAAAACACTGGCACCTATCGTTGGAAATATCTGTATGGATATGATGATGATTAATGTAGATCACATTCCGAATGTAAAAGAAGGTGACACTGTAACTGTTTTTAATGCACACCCAAGTTTAAAAGAATTCGCAGGATACTGCAAAACGATAACCTATGAAGTATTAACCTCCGTTTCACCCCGGGTGAAACGGATCTATATAAAAGACTAACTTATGAGAAAACTCCTGATTCTGCTTTTCATATTCCCGCTGTTATTGATCCATTCTCAGGTAAAAAAAGATCTGGTGATTCCCAGGAATGCAAAGATCGGGCTGTCACTTGCCGGTGGCGGGGCCAAAGGCTTTTCACATGTAGGGGTTCTCAAAGTATTAGATTCGTTGGGAGTGAAAGTGGATTATATTTCAGGGACAAGTATGGGGGCTATTGTAGGAGGATTGTATGCGGCCGGCTACTCCGGAAAAGAAATAGAAAAAATTGTCATGGATACGGATTTCTATTCTCTGATTATGGATCCGAAATCACGGCAGGAAACCAGCTTTTTCAACAAATCAGTAGATAAATATCTTTTATCCATTCCGCTTAAAAACGGAAAAATCACCCTTCCTTCTTCCATCAGCACCGGCCAGAGAAATGTTTATCTTCTTAAAGAACTTTTTAAAAATGTTTCCAATATCGAAGATTTCTCTAAAATGCCTATTCCTTTTTTATGTGTTGCCACCAATCTTGAAAGCGGAAATATGCAGATATTTGAAAAAGGAGATCTTGTACAGTCTATCATGGCAAGTTCCGCATTTCCTTCTTTAATGGATCCTGTTAAAATTGGTGATAGTATTTATATTGACGGAGCTATGACGGTAAACTATCCGTCAAAGCCTTTAAAGGACAAAGGAATCGATATCGTCATTGGTGTGGACCTTAACCAAGATCTCTCAAAAAGAGAGGATTTAAACAATATTATAGCCATTCTGAACCAGGTTATTGATTTCGGAATAAAAAAAGATACAAGAAGACAGTATAAATATACAGACATCAATATTAAACCCAATCTGAAAGGGATGTCTGCCACAAGCTATGATGATAAAAAGAAAATTCTGGACAGCGGCTATGTGGAAGGGCTCAAATATACCCAGATACTGGATCAGCTTCCAAAGAGACCGTTTGACCGTCTCAGACAGCGTATAAATCCAATCTATTCCAATGTATATAAGATAGACAGCATTTCTATTGAAGGAAGTAAAATCTACGGAAAAAACTATACACTTGGTAAAATGGGACTGCGCCTCCCCTCTCTGCAGACCTATGGAAGCATCAATAAAATGATAGATAAGCTTGTTGCTACAAACAACTACCGTTTTATCAACTATGATATTGTTCAGGAAAATGATGCCAATTATCTGAAGCTGTATGTTACCGAAGATGAAGCCCGTCATTTTTTAAAATTCGGTCTACATTATGATGAAGTTTTCAAAACGGGACTTCTTTTGAATTACTCTGCAAAAAGACTTTTATTCAAAAACTCAAATCTTTCGCTCGATGTAGTTGTTGGAGACCGACTGAGGTATTACCTGAACTATTTTATCGATAATGGCTATATTCCCGGATTCGGTATTTATTCTTCCGGAATGAGCTTTGATATCAAAAATATAGACAATTATGTGGTAGACCGCTGGGAATGGCTCAGAAATGAAGCTTATATACAGTCTGTATGGAAAGATAAATTCGCTATTGGTGGCGGTATCAGCCATGATTATTTTAAGGCAGAAAACCCCAATGGTGAAAACCAACGTTACAGCCGTTTTTTAAACCCGTATATTTTCATCAAAACCGACACGCAGGATGATAAAGAATTTCCGACTAAAGGAGTATATTTCTCTGCAGAAGGAAAGGTCGTAGACCTTTTAAAGTCCGAGGTTGACAAAAGAATCATTCAGATTAAAGCAGATCTCAGACTTAATATCCCGCTTGGCAAGCAGTTTAGTTATCGCCTGAATTTATTTGGAGGAGTTACCATTGGTGAAAATCTTCCTGTTTATTATCAATACAGATTAGGCGGAATTTTTGAACAGAACCTGATTAATTTCAAAAGCTTCGGAGGATTTTATTTCGCCCAGCTTCATACAAATAATGTTATACTGGCGTCTAATGATCTCCAGTTTAAATTCAACAAAAACTATTTTATCAGTGGAAACTTCAGCTTTGCTAACTTATCAAACGATATCAAGTTTGAAGATGCAGTTAAAGTAAATTATAGCTCACTGGGAATAACGGCTGGTTACAAATCTCCTTTCGGGCAGATAAAAGTAAACTTCAGCCACTCACTTAAAAACAACCAAAAAGGTATATTCAGTGTTATTTTAGGGCACTGGTTTTAAAAAAATGATACAGTTCTTTTACGAAAACTTACCGGAGTCAGTAAGTACAGATTACAAAAAATGGCTGGAAGACCTTATTCTTTCAGAAGGAAAAAAACTAGGAGAAATCAATTACATTTTCTGTGATGATGAATATCTTCTTAAGATCAATCAGGATTATTTGCAGCATGATTATTATACAGACATCATCACTTTTGATTATGTAAAAGGGAAGACAATAAGCGCAGAGATTTTCGTATCTTTGCAGCGCATTTCTGATAACGCCTCTACCCTTTCCCGAGATTATGAAGAAGAATTAAGAAGGGTTTTAGCCCACGGAATTTTACATCTGGCAGGCTATAAAGACAAGACGGAAGAGGAAGAAAAAGAGATGCGGAGAATGGAAGATCTGTACCTGGATAAATACAGGGATTTAAAGTTTTAAAATTGAACAATCACTTAAAGTCCTATATCTAAAGTACTCTATTCTAGCAACAATATACATTTACCTAGAGTGCATTCTCCAAAAATGTTTCACGTGAAACATTGGTTATAAAGATAAGGTTTAAAGCTTAAAACAAGCGAGATAAAAATGATTTCAGAAATATATGATGTAATAGTAGTGGGTGCCGGACACGCAGGTTGTGAAGCAGCAGCAGCAGCAGCCAACCTCGGTTCAAAAACTTTACTTATTACAATGAATATGCAGACCATCGGACAGATGAGCTGCAACCCGGCAATGGGCGGAATCGCAAAAGGACAGATCGTAAGAGAGATTGATGCAATGGGAGGATATTCCGGAATTGTAGCAGACAAATCTGCCATACAATTCAAGATGCTGAATCTTTCAAAAGGTCCTGCGATGTGGTCTCCGAGAACCCAAAATGACAGAATGCTTTTCGCCGAAGAATGGAGACTGGCATTAGAGAATACTCCCAATCTTGATTTCTTTCAGGATATGGTGAAACAACTGATTGTTGAAAATAATAAAGTAACCGGAGTTGTTACCTCTTTAGGAATTGAGATCAAAGGAAGATCTGTAGTTCTTACCAACGGAACTTTTCTTAACGGATTGATTCACGTTGGAGATAAACAATTAGGCGGAGGAAGAATGGGCGAACCAAGAGCCTTTGGAATTACAGAGCAATTGGTTACTTTAGGTTTCGAAGCAGGTAGAATGAAAACCGGTACTCCACCGAGAGTAGACGGAAGAAGTCTGGATTATTCAAAAATGGAAGAACAGAAAGGAGATGAAAATCCTCAAAAGTTCAGCTATCTTGATACGCCGAAACTGACGAAACAATTAAGCTGTCATATTGTATATACAAACGAAACTGTACACGACATTTTGAGAGAAGGTTTCGACAGAAGTCCAATGTTCAATGGTACAATCCAAAGTTTAGGCCCAAGATACTGCCCAAGTATTGAAGATAAAATTAACCGTTTTGCAGAAAGAAACAGACACCAGCTTTTCGTAGAACCGGAAGGATGGAAAACTGTTGAGATCTACGTAAACGGATTCAGCTCTTCTCTTCCGGAGGATGTACAGATTAAAGCAATGAAACATATTCCGGGATTTGAAAACGTAAAAGTTTTCCGCCCTGGTTATGCTATTGAATATGATTACTTCCCCCCTACCCAGTTAAAACACACCCTGGAAACGAAAATTATTGATAATTTATATTTCGCCGGACAGATTAACGGAACAACAGGTTATGAAGAAGCGGCAGGTCAAGGTTTAATAGTGGGGATCAATGCACATAATAAAGTACACGAAAAAGGTGAATTTATCCTGAACAGAGATGAAGCATACATCGGAGTACTTATTGATGATTTGATTACTAAAGGTACCGAAGAGCCTTACAGAATGTTTACTTCACGTGCAGAATACAGACTTCTTCTCAGACAGGATAACGCTGATATCCGTTTAACTGAAAAAGCTTTCAACCTTGGATTGGCAAAAGAAGACAGATTAAGACGAGTAGAAACAAAAATATCTGAAAGTCAACTACTTGAAGAGTTTCTTCGAGAAACTTCTTTAAAGCCAGGTATTATCAATCCGATCTTAGAATCTATCGAAAGCAGCCCTGTAGATCAGGCCTACAGAGCAGCACAGATTCTTACCAGACCAAACATGACATTGGAAAAACTGGATGAAATTGATTTCATTAAAGAAGTTTCTACTCAATATAACGATGAAGTAAGGGAGCAGGCAGAGATTAATATCAAGTACAAAGGATACATAGAGAAAGAAAAAGAAAATGTTGCTAAACTGAACCGTTTGGAAAACATTAAAATTCCTGAAGATTTTGATTATACCAAGCTTTCCAGCCTTTCTGCAGAAGCGAAGCAGAAAATGTCTAATGTACGCCCGAAAACTATAGCACAGGCAGGAAGAATAAGTGGAGTTTCTCCAGCCGATATCAATGTTTTATTAATATATCTGGGACGTTAAAAAAAATGTTTCACGTGGAACATTAAAAAATAAAAACAAAAAATTAAGATATTTGTAGTGATAAACTTTGAATATCTTAATTTTTTTACCCTATAAAAAGATAACATATCAATGAAAATAAAAGATCATTTTCTTTCACAGGAAATATTTGAAATTAAAGAAACAGAAACAAAAGGTGTTTTCAAAACCTCCCCTATTCCATCTGACATTTCAAGATATTATGAAAGCGAAGATTACATTTCTCATCACCAGGACTCCGGTAGTTTAAAAGAAAAACTCTACAAGTTTCTTCAGTCATTCAATCTTCAGTATAAAAAAAATATACTGGTAGACAGAATCAAAAAAGGATCAAAAGTTCTGGATTATGGATGCGGAGCCGGAGAATTTGTAAGATATATTGAAAATGATTTTGAGACTTTCGGTTTTGAACCGGATGCCGACGCAAGAAAAGCTGCACAGGGAAAAATAGCTAAAGCTTCCATTGTGGATGACATTGATAAGATTGAAGAAAACAGTCTGGATGCTATTACACTCTGGCACGTTTTCGAGCACATCGAGAACCAGGATGAGATGCTGAATGTATTCCATACAAAATTAAAAGAAAAAGGTCTTCTTGTTATTGCTGTTCCTAATCCTACATCATATGATGCAAAACATTATAAAGAATATTGGGCTGCTTATGATGTACCGAGACACATCTATCACTTTTCAAAAAATGGGATGGAAAATTTAATTTCTAAAAACCGTAACTGGAAATTAAGAAAAATAAAACCATTGGTTCTTGACTCTTACTACATCTCCATGTTGAGCGAAAAATATAAAAAATCACCCTTATTTTGGCTAAAAGGAGTGATCTACGGAACGATTTCTAACGTAAAGGCATTATTTTCGAACGAATTTTCAAGTTTGATATATATTATCGAAAAAAGATAGAAAATCGATTTTTGACCTGTTTATGAAGGTCAATCTTCAACATTTTTAACTAAAAAACAAAACTCAGGAATTTTTCTCCTGAGTTTTTTATTTTTTATATAAACTCATTTTTATTTATTCTTCAAGTTTTAAGTAAAAATAATTTGACTAGTGGAAGCCTCATTAAAATTTAATAAGGATCTCCCCTACTCCATTTTATAAATTTTTTTAACAAGCCTAATTTTCACTTTACTATCTCTAAATTTAGCCTGGTGTCTAAAATTAACAAAAAAAATAAATTTTACAATTTAAATTTCCACAAAAACAAAGATAATTTACTCTAAAAAATAAATTAACATATAAATACTCGGATAAATATAGAAAATCGATTTTAAGCGATTTATGGAGGTCGATATTTCAGTATTCTTAATGAAAAGTACAAGACAGGCAAAAATATTTTTTATTCTGTAAACCGGAGGCTATTAGAAATAAACAGAGAATATATACAATGAAAAATATAAAATTTCCCCTACTCTTCTTATCTGAAATTATAAACAAAGTTTTAACATCTTACTTCAGATTCTTCTAACTTAAAATAAAATGATAATGTTGAAAATTCTTTCAAAACTAAATTATAAATCAAAACCTAAAAAGAAGTAGATGTAATTTGAATGTGTTTTCAAAAAAATAAAAAGTCACCAATATTTCAAAATTTGAATTAAAATTCAACCTTAAGATAAATTTGATAAGAAATATTGTTAACTTATTCATTCTACATTACTTAACAAAGTATCAAAGGTAAAAACGGTTCTAATAAATATGTTAAAAAATTAGTTTACTAATTGGTATTCAAAATGATACACCGTTATCACAATTATATGAATTAAAATAAATATAAAAATTACTTTATTAAAAATAAATTCAAATTATTCCTACAAAGAAATATAAAAAGATAATTCTGTCAGGATAAGGATTATAAAATCTGGAATCAAAAATGACCCTTTAAAAAGAACTGATTAGATTAATATCATCAGGAGCATATACCAGAAATAACTATCAAATGAAAACCATAAAAAATGTTTCTAATTGGATCTTTCAATGACAATATTCGGCTGAAGATCGAGCCATTTATTTTCAAAAAAAGACAAAGAAAGAATAGGAAGAAATTTTTGAAATTCCAGAATTATAGAGAAAAATATATACAAAGAAATTTCAATAAAAAACAAGTAATTGATAAAGAGCTAAACATGACTCTATATAACCATAAGTTATATCTAAAATACATTGGAATTACTGATGAATAAAGGATTCTCTTTACATTACTGAGATAAAAAAAGCCTGCTAATTATATTAGCAGGCTTTAAAATATTTTTAATTTCCTATTAGTTGTTGATTGCAGCTACACCTGGTAACTCAAGGCCTTCAAGACTTTCAAGCATTGCTCCACCTCCGGTAGAAACATAACTTACTTTATCTGCATACCCGAATTGTTTAACGAATGCAACGCTGTCTCCACCTCCAACTAAAGAGAAGGCACCAAGTCTGGTTGCTTCAGCAATACTATCACCTAATGCTACAGTTCCACCCGCAAAGTTTGACATTTCGAAAACTCCAATCGGTCCGTTCCAAAGAATAGTTCTTGAATTTAACAGTACATCATTGAACTGATCTCTTGATTTGTGGCCTGCATCAAGTCCCATCCATCCTTCAGGGATTGCATAGATATCAGCTTCTTTTCTTTCTGCATCATTACTAAAACTTTCTGCAATGATCGTATCAGAAGGAAGATAAACTTTCACCTTATGTTCTTTAGCTTTACCTAAAATTTCAAGAGCTAAAGGAAGCTTGTCCTCTTCAACAAGAGAATTTCCGATTTTTCCTCCCAGAGCCTTAATAAAGGTAAATGCCATACCACCTCCAATGATCAGATTGTCTACTGCAGGAAGAATATTTTCTATAATGGTAATTTTAGTTGAAACTTTAGAACCTCCTAGAATAGCTGTAACAGGTCTTTCTCCGCTTTTAAATACTTTATCGATTGCCTGAAGCTCTTTAGCCATCAGTAAACCGAAATATTTAGTTGATGGAAAATACTGTGCAATTACGGCTGTGGAAGCATGAGCTCTGTGTGCAGTACCAAATGCATCATTTACATAAGCATCTCCAAGTTTAGAAAGCTTTTCTGCAAAGGCAGCATCTCCTTTCTCTTCTTCATTATGAAAACGTACATTTTCCAATAACAAGATCTCTCCCGGTTTAAGTTCAGCTGCAGCCTGCTCTGCTTTTTCACCGATACATTCATCAACAAACTTTACTTCACGTCCTAAGACATTGGAAACTTCGCCTACTATATGTTTAAGAGAAAATTCATCTTTAACCTCTCCCTTTGGTCTTCCCAGGTGTGTAATTAAGATGACAGAACCACCATCATTAAGGATCTTATCCACTGTGGGTTTTACAGCAACAATTCTTGTGTTGTCTGTCACTTTCAGTTGATCATCCTGCGGAACATTGAAGTCCACTCTTACCAGAGCCTTCTTATCTTTAAAATTAAGATCATTGATTGTTTTCATAAATAGATTTATTTTTTTCTAAGCCTTATGAAACCGCCGTGCTCAAAGTCCGTTTTAGCTTCCGGTAAAATCTCGCAAGAACCATTTCATAAATTTCACTGAATTTTTGTTTCACAAATGTAAGGTTTTAAACTTTTTCAACACTTTGATTAAAATAAAAGTTTTCAAAAACTTTCCCCGAACCCAATCATCCATTAATCAACAATTTTTTCTCTTTTAAAAAAAAGAATAATGTAGTTGTTGTTGAGTGTTGTTAGTTTCGGGGATAAGTTTCAGGCTAAAAGTTGGTAACACTCAACTTTTATTCAATTCATATTTAATTCACAATATAAATCCTTGTAAACCCGCTGTTTCACGTACTTATTAACAAATGTTGATAACTTTGAAATGATGTCATTCTTAGTTATTTTATTATGGAAAAGACTGGGGATAGCTGAAGAAAACATCTGGAAAGTTGTGGTTAAATTTTGCGGAAACGTTTTCTATTACGAAATAAATTGATCTTTAAAAATAGAAAGTTGATAAAAGTTTTCCACAGTTATTCACAGACCTTTTCACAATTAACTCCCGGTTTACTAACACGAATTGTTATTATTCTTACCTTTGTAAGGAAATAGAATCTAAAAAAGCTTAATAAGAGTATTATGAAAAGAAAAATTGCTGTTGCAGCGGACCATGCAGGCTATGAATATAAGGAGATTGTTAAAAACTACCTTTCAGAACATTTTGAAGTTCAGGATTTTGGAACGTTTTCCACAAACAGTGTGGATTATCCGGACTTTGTGCACCCTGCCGCTACTTCTGTGGAAAACGGAGAAAATGAGCTGGGAATTTTGTTCTGCGGAAGCGGAAACGGAGTTCAGATCACGGCCAACAAACATCAGAAAATAAGGTGTGCCCTTTGCTGGATGCCGGAGATTGCAACACTGGCAAGACAGCATAATGATGCCAACATGATTTCGATACCGGCGAGATTTATATCAAAGGAACTGGCCATTGAGATTGTAGATAAATTTCTTTCAACAGACTTTGAAGGTGGAAGACACCAGAACAGAGTTGACAAAATTGCATTTTGCTAACATATAATAAGGCTTGTAAAACGTTTTACAAGCCTTATTTATTTTTTATTCGTACATTTGCAGTGTCCAGTAGAAATAATACTCTATTATTCTCTAAAGCCTTTTTTATATTGGAAATATATTTAACAGAAGGTTTTTCTCTTTTCTTCTCCAGAATTGTATTAAATTTATACAAAACTAAAGCTCCCGTTGTTAGCAAACTGAAAGATAATTTCTGATGATATACGGAAAGAATCTATGATGAAATTGAATAACCTTATATAAGGAATAAGGAAGATTTAGGAAAAGGTTTTATTTGAATTGAGATAAAACCAAACATTTAAAAAAAGAAATTAACATGCCAAAAAAAAGAAAATATATAAGTCATAAAAATGATTTAAAGCTGATGGAGATCGGAAGACTGATCCTCCGTTTTATGAATGCAAATTCATCCAAAATTTATAATTACAAACAAATCGCTGACGGTATAGATTACAAAAATCCGAGACAGAGGGAACTTGTTATCCAGGCACTGCATAAACTTCAGGCATCTGAAAAGATCAAAGAAGTGGAGCGCGGGAAATATATTGTTAACCTGAAAATAGCAGGAACACTAACCGGAATTATTGACTTCAACCAAAGCGGAAATGCCTACGTAAGTGTGGAAGGAATGGAAGACGATATCTTCATTCATGCCAAAAATGTGAAGGATGCACTGCAGGGAGATAAGGTTCTTATTATAACTTATCATTATAAAGGAAAGAAACTTGAAGGCTCAGTTCTGGAAGTTTTGGAACGTAACAGAACTGAATTTGTAGGGACATTTCAGAAGGTAGCTTACAAAGATTTCGGGTTTGTAGTTTGTGATAAAAAAACAATCAATACGGATATCTTTATTCCGAAGACCAAGTTCAATAATGCGGAAGACGGAGATAAGGTGATTGTAAAAATGACAGAGTGGAAACCAGGGGATAAAAATCCTGAAGGTGAGATTATCCAGGTACTGGGTGCTCCGGG
Source organism: Chryseobacterium sp. (assembly GCF_041914225.1). Taxonomy (GTDB): domain Bacteria; phylum Bacteroidota; class Bacteroidia; order Flavobacteriales; family Weeksellaceae; genus Chryseobacterium. Next base: position 86,913 of record NZ_JAYSDT010000010.1, on the reverse strand, counting down.
TGAACATGAAACAGAGATCCACTCTATCCTTGCAGAATATGGTTTACCGTATGAATTTCCACAGGAAGTAGAAGCTGATGCAGATAAAATTGACAGAAGTATTACTGACGAAGAAGTTGCAAAACGCTGGGATATGCGTAAAATATGCACTTTTACAATTGACCCTAAAGATGCCAAGGATTTTGATGATGCCTTATCCATAAGAAAACTGGAAAACGGAAATTGGGAAATCGGGGTTCATATCGCAGATGTATCTCATTATGTGGTTCCCGGAACTATTCTTGATGATGAAGCCTATCAGAGAGCTACTTCGGTATATCTTGTTGACAGGGTTGTACCGATGCTTCCGGAAGTATTGAGCAATGATGTCTGTTCCCTGCGTCCGAACGAAGATAAATATACTTTTTCAGCAGTCTTTGAACTGAATGATCAGGCGGAAATCCAGAAACAGTGGTTTGGAAGAACAGTCATCCACTCAGACAGAAGATTTACCTATGAAGAGGCCCAGGAACGTATAGAAACCGGACAGGGAGATCTGGCGGAAGAGATCAATACTCTTGACAGGCTGGCAAAAATTATGCGTAATGAACGTATCAGAAAAGGGGCTATTACTTTCGACAGAAGTGAAGTAAGATTCAACCTGGATGAAAATAATGAGCCGGTTGGGGTTTATTTTAAAATAAGTAAAGATTCCAATCACCTGATCGAAGAATTCATGCTTTTAGCCAACAAAAAAGTATCTGAATTTGTATCTCTGACAAGGAAAGGTGAAATCACCAATAATACATTTATTTACAGGGTTCACGATGATCCGGACCCTGCAAAACTGGAATCACTGAGAGACTTTGTAGCTACTTTCGGATATAAAATGAATCTAGCCAATACCAAAAAAGTTGCTGAATCTCTGAATAAGCTACTTCATGATGTAAAAGGTAAAGGTGAAGAAAATATGATCGAAACGCTGGCCATGAGAAGTATGAGTAAGGCGGTATATTCTACAGAACCCATCGGGCACTACGGTTTAGGATTTGAGTATTACAGCCACTTTACCTCTCCTATCCGTCGTTATCCGGATTTATTGGCTCATCGTCTTCTTCAACATTATCTGGATGGAGGAAAATCTCCAAACAGAGGTGAGCTTGAAGAAAAGGCGAAACACTGCAGTGCTATGGAAAGACTGGCAGCAGATGCGGAGAGGGATTCTATCAAATACATGCAGGTGAAATTCATGGAAAAACATCTGGGAGAAACTTTCAAAGGTGTGATTTCCGGAGTGGCAGAATTCGGATTCTGGGTTGAAATCCCGGAAAACGGAGCGGAAGGCCTGATCAAACTGAGAGATCTTGTTGATGATTCGTATATGTTTGACGCCAAAACACATGCTGTATATGGAGTAAGACATGGCAATAAATACCAGTTGGGAGACGAAGTTCAGATCAAAGTGGTGAAAGCCAATCTGATTCAGAAACAGCTGGATTTCCAGATTGTGAAATAAATAATGTCTTCAAAGACTATAAATAAAAAAGGTTGGGTGCTCAATAACACCCAGCCTTTTGTTTTTCAGATTAAGAGCTTTTTAATATGCTTCCCTCTCCTACTTCTTAAAATTTTTATATTAAACTCAGATTAAAATCCACTTGATATATCACAACTTTATTGAATAATTAAATCATAAAGTCTAACTTTGTATTAAACGAAATGAATTTTTTTCATTTTAAAACACCACTTAATGCTAGAACTTGTACTATCTGCCATCATATTAGGATTTATGCTGAGCCTGGTTTTCATAGGACCTATTTTTTTCCTGTTAATTGAAACCAGCTTTTCCAGAGGGCCCAGACATGCCCTATCTCTGGATCTTGGCGTTATTACGGCAGATTTATTATGCATTGTTGCAGCGTATTATGCCAGTACAGATATTGTAACTTTAATAGATAAGCATCCCGGATTTTACAGGATTACTTCCATTCTTATTTTCATCTACGGAATTGTGATGCTGGTTACCAAGACCAAAATGCATATGCCTGGAGAAGAAAAGATCATCGGTCAGAATTATATCAAGACATTTTTCAATGGCTTTTTCTTTAATCTTCTCAACGTTGGAGTTATCCTTTTCTGGCTGGTAACGGTAATTTCCGTAAGGAATCAATATCCGGACACCAGCAGTTTTATTTTATACATCAGCATTGTACTGGCCACTTACCTTTCTATAGACCTTGCCAAGATATTTCTTGCCAAGCAGTTTCACGATAAATTAACACAAAAACTGGCCAACCAGATCAGAAGAGTGGTTGGCTGTATTCTTATCATCTTCAGCTTCTTTATCTTCCTGCAGAGTTTCAAAAAGTTCAACCAGTTTGACAGACAGCTGGAGGAAGCAGAAAAGAAAGAAGTAAAATATCAAAAAACAAAATGAAAAAAATGATCTTTCCGAAGTCTCTTAAAAAAGGAGACAAAATAGCTGTTATTTCCCCTGCAGGTTCCGTAGATGCCTCACAATTGGAAAAGGGGATTGAAATGATTAAAAGCAGAGGTTTTGAACCCGTTCCGGGGGAACATCTTTACAGTAAATTTTCAAACGGATACAATTATGCCGGAACAGAAAAGGAAAGAATTAAAGATATCAACTGGGCTTTAAATGATAAAGAAATAAAAGCTATATGGGCTTCCAGAGGAGGTTATGGTTGCCAGCACCTGATTCAGCACCTGAAACTGAAAAACTTTACAGAAAACCCGAAATGGTATATCGGTTATTCCGATAATACTGTAATTCAAAGCTACCTGTTGAAAAAAGGCTTCGCTTCCATCCATGGACAAACCATTAAAACATCCAGTTTTGGAGTTACGGATGAAAGTTATGATCTTATTTTCGATATCCTGAAAGGAAAAACGCCCAAGTACAGCCTGGAATCTCATCAGTTTAATAAAGAAGGGAATATCAAGGGTGAGCTGGTTGGAGGCAATTTAGCCCTTATCTATGCCCTTCTGGGGACCAAATATTCTTTTGATTTTAAGGATAAAATCCTTTTTATCGAAGATATTGGTGAAAATTTCTATGCCCTGGACCGTATGATCATGAGCCTGGAGCTGGCAGGAGTCTTTAACAAAATTAAAGGGCTTATTGTTGGTGGTATGACCAATATGGGAGATGAAAAAGAAAACAAAAGCTATGAAGAAAGCTTTGATGAGTTTGCTTACAAGCTGATTTCTGACAGAATTTCAAAATATAAATTTCCTGTGGTATTTGCCTTTCCGAATGGACATATTAAAGACAACCGGCCATTAATTATCGGAAGCGAGGTTAAGATGAAAGTTGATAATAAAGTAAAAATAGAATTTTAAATAGTACCTCTCTCCTATCTCCAGACTCTTAAATACTGAATATGGCAAACCATAACGATTTTGGAAAAATGGCAGAGGATCTCGCTGTTGAACATCTCAAAAAGTGTGGCTATAAAATCCTGGTCAGAAACTTCCGTTTTCAGAAAGCTGAGATTGATATTATTGCTGAAAAGGATAATCTGATTATCATCGTGGAAGTAAAAGCAAGATCTACTGATGCATTTATGCTCCCGCAGGAAGCTGTAACCAAAACAAAGATAAGATCTATTGTTTCTGCTGCCAATCATTATCTGGAACAACTTAATAAAGATAACGAAGTAAGGTTTGATATTATTTCCGTTCTTCCTGACGAAAACAAAAATTTAATAATTGAGCATATTGAAGACGCTTTTGAGGCGTTTGATGCCAATTAGATATGTCTTATCTTTGAGTATAAATAATTAAAATTTACCATATGCCCTTTGTAAGAATTAGCCTGCCTAAAACGCTGAAACAAGAAGAGAAAGATCAGATTTCCATTTCTGTACATCAGGCTCTTATGAATGAATTTAACATCCCGGCTGATGATTATTTTCATGTTATAGAAGAATTAGAATCACACCAGGTTAAATTTCCTCAAAGCTATCTGGACATCCCTCATACAAAAGAAATAATCTTTATACAGATAACTGCAGGAAAAGGGAGGGATTTTGAAAAGAAAAAAAGGTTATATGCTTCTATTGCTGAAAAAATAGAAGCATCAACTACAATTACAAAAAATAATATCATTATTGTATTAACTGAGAACAACGGGCAGGAAGACTGGTCGTTTGGAAACGGTGGAATACAGGGGGCAAAGCATATCATTTAAGAAGAAAAAATATGAAGACAATATTGATCACCGGAGCTACTTCCGGTATAGGAAAAGCTACTGCAGAACTTCTTGCAAAACAAGGAAACAGAATAATTATTTGTGGAAGAAGAAGTGAAGTACTGGAATCTGTAAAAGCTGAACTTTCACGATTTACCGAAATATTTAGTTTAAAGTTTGATGTAAGAAATCTTGAAGAAGTGGAAACAGCCATCAATTCTCTTCCTGATAACTGGAGAGATATTGATGTTCTGATCAATAATGCAGGCAATGCCCATGGATTAGATCCGCTGTCGGGCGGTAAAACGGATGACTGGGATTCCATGATAGACGGAAATATAAAGGGATTACTCTATGTTTCCAAAATGATCATCCCAACAATGAAAACTAAAAAATTAGGTCATATTGTAAACATCAGCTCTGTCGCTGCAAGACAAACATACATAAATGGAGTAGTGTACTGTGCGACGAAGAAAGCAGTAGATGTTATTTCCGAAGGGATGAGGTTGGAGCTTACTGAATTTGGAATCAAACTAACCAACATTCAGCCGGGCGCTGTAGAAACGGATTTTTCTCTGGTAAGATTCAAAGGAGACAGCGAGAAAGCTTCAACGGTGTATGCCGGCTATGAGGCTCTGAAAGCGGAAGATATTGCAGACGCAATTGCTTACTGTGTGAATGCTCCGAAGCATGTTACCATTTCAGATTTGACCATCTATCCAAGTGCCCAGGCAGAACCAAGAACAATTTATAGAAAGTAGTTCAAAATAATGGAGTAAATTTGCAGAACATTAAAAGCGGTTTGTCTTTGTAATGTTGCAGTTTAGCTTAAAAGAAAAAAATGAAAATTCTATATCTGGAAACATCATCCAAAAATTGTTCAGTAGCAGTCTCAGATAATGAGAAGCTGCTATGCCTTTGTGAAGAAGTTTCCGAAAACTATAAACAGTCTGAAAGTTTACACACCTATGTTGAATGGGCATTGGAAGGAGCAGGTATTTCTCTGAAAGAGATTGAAGCGGTTTCTTTAGGAAAAGGCCCGGGATCCTACACCGGTTTAAGAATCGGTGCTGCTTCGGCAAAAGGATTTTGTTACGGACTGAGAGTTCCTCTGGTTGCTGTAAATTCTCTTGAAAGCATGATAGAGCCGTTTTTAGGCGATAACTACGGTCTTATAGTGCCTTTGGTCGACGCGAGGAGAATGGAGGTTTATACGGCCGTTTATGACGGTAAAACAGGGAAGGAGTTGTCGGAGACAGAAGCTAAGATTTTAGATGAAGCTTCTTTTGAAGAATTCAAAGATAAAAAAGTTCTGTTTGTAGGGGATGGGACTAAAAAAGCAAAAGACATCCTGAATCTTCCGGATGCAACTTTTAAAGACGATGTTTATCCCTCTGCACAATATCTGATCACGAAGACACTGGAAAAGATAAAGTATAAAGAATTTGAAGACATGGCGTATTTTGAGCCATTTTATCTCAAAGATTTCCATGGAGTAAAGAAAAAGAAAAGCGAAGAATAAATCTTCGCTTTTTTATTTTATTGAGGTCTTGGTGGTATTTTTGACCCTGATTTTGTTTCGTTTGCTTTCTTAGGATTTTGCTGCCCGGAACTTGATTGTTGTGGAGCCGCATTATTCATATTGGGATTCTGAGCGCTGTCCAGCTTCTGGGTTTTCCCGTTGTTCATTTGTGGAATACCCGTATTCTGGGCATTGGGCTGCACAGGAGCTCCTGACGGCTGCTGAGGGATGGTATTTCCTTTATTATCTGTTGCCTGGAAGCTTAGATCACTTTTCAGGTAATTCAGCATTTCTTTCGCTCTTACTCCTTCCGGAGTTTTGGAATAATTCAGGGCAATCTGTTCAAGCTGCAGAATCATTACCTCCTTACCACTGGATTTCCCGGCATTGAATGCATTCAAAAGATATAGCTTAGGAACCAAAGCATCCTTCGGGAACTTCTGGATGGTCTGATCAATCACATCTTTACTTTCCGTAAACTTTTCCGATTCAAACAAGGCATATGCCTTTTTATATTCGTTTTCAACTTCCTCAGTTGATTTTACAAATGATTTGTTTTTAGGATTTCTTGCAAACTCAGCATATGAAGTATAAGGATAATCAGCTAACAGAATTTGTTTTGCCCTTTCAGAAGCCTGGGGATTCTTTTCATAATTCATGGCAAAAATCTCATACAATGCCTGTAACATTACCTTTTCTTTCGGCTTCACATCTACAAGGTCATAAAGCGTTTTAGTCGCCAGGGGAGTATTGGTAAAATAGTTCTGATACATAATACCAAGTCCCAGTGAAGCAGTATCCCTATCCTTTTTTAGCTGGGACAATTTGCCCTGATCGGTAGGAATCTGTTCAATATAATAAGCAGGTTCAAAACGTCTTGGATTAGGTGCTGAAGTAACTCCCAGAGCTTCATTCTTCATATCTTCAATAGAGGCCATCTTCTTGGAAGAACGCCAGTTGTCGGCAAGAGCACGGTCTCCCCAGATCTGCTTAAATGAAGAGGTTCCTTTGCTTACAGTTCCTGTATTGCTGAAGTAAAAACCTTTTGTAGTTACTCCAAAGTCCTCAAAAGAATTACCACTGTTGGCAAAAACAGAATTGGCGCTGTAATCTCCTGTATCAAAACCTTTACTTCTTTCAGCACGTCTTCTTTCCTGTTCTGCTTTTTCTTCTTTAATCTTTAATTTTGCAATATATTTTGTGAAATAATCAGTCTTCTGGGCATCATCCATCCTTGCCAGAGAAAGAATACTGTCATTCTTTTTGATCAGATAGTAGTTTTTGGAAATCTTTTTAATGTATTCGGATTGGTCTTTCAACAAGATTTTTGACGGTTCATAAGTCATTACGGCAAGTGCAGAATCGTAATAGCTTCCTGCCCCTAAATAATCATTCTTATCCAGGTAGCTTTTTCCTATTTCATAATAAGTCAGCCCACGGATCTGGGGGTCAGAAACCTTCTCAAACAGTGATTTTCTGAAGAATTGCTGTGCTTCATCTTTTTTTCCGGCCTTATTAGCCATCAGACCTAAGGCATAGTAAAATTCATTTTTTCTGGAACCATAAGTTCCTTTCTTACTGATTCCTTCCAGGTAATTTTTTGCCCCGGCATAATCTCCTTTACCGTTAAAGGTTTTGGCAATTGCAATCTGTGATTTTACTTCGAATTCGAAATCACTGGCATATTTGTATGCTGCAGCATAGCTTTCTCTTGCCTTATCATTCTGGTTCAGATTTTCATAAACCTGGCCTCTCAGATAAGCGATTCTGCTTTTCAGTTTTCTATTGTTATTCAGTTCAAAAGCATTGTCAAGTTCTTTGGCTGCCTCTTCTTTTTTCCCTGCATCAAGCAGAGATTCAGAATAGTAAATACTCAGCAGCTTTGCGTAGCTTTTATTAATGTCTTCTCCTTTCAGTTTTGCAAAAGTCTCATGCGCTCTGTGATAATCTTTGATTTTATCATAAGCAAGCCCCTGATAAATTCTTGCCAGCGCAATCCTTTTATCATCTTTCATATGTGTGAAGACATAATTGAGCGCATCCAGTGCTTCCAGGGATTTACCACGGTAAATTCTTGCCTGGGCAAGGATCATATAGGCATCAAAAATCTGCTTGTTTTTCTCTTCCCCGTTTCTGGTTACAGAATATTTATTAATAGCTTTTAAAGCTTTGGCTTCTGCAATTTCAAGAGTGGTAGCGCCCTTGCTCTCCTCTCCGTCAGGTCTTGATGGTCCGCCTCCCGGAGGCCCGCCAGGAATATTCGGAACTCCCGAATTACCTCTTCCGGAGGGTCTGTTGACTACTTCGGCCATCTTCATAGAATTTTCTGCAAAAGCTTCAGTCTGGCCAAGGTCACTTCCCAAAGGCTGTTCTTCGTATGTCAGAATAGGAATATAAGGAGCATAGAAATTGTCCTTATGCCCTTTGTCTCTGGCCGTAAATTCACTGTTTAATACGTCTTTCGCATTAAAAAGAGTATTGTAATATGTGGAAAATCCTTTCAATACCCTTGAACGCTGCTCCGGCTTTTTTGTTTTGGTAGCACAGGAAGCAACAAGGCATATGACTAAAAGGAATAATATATTCTTTTTCATTATTCAATATAACTCGCTAATCTGCTTTTTATTATCAGCAGTTTGATGATTTTGTAAAAATAATAAAATTTTATAATGAATAATATTTATATTTCTGCAGGAAATATTTTATTTCTTCTTTAACAGATATCCGGAATCCTAAAAATCTTTTAAATCAAAGCGGTTTCTTTCAAAATTTTGTAAACGAGGTGGGTAGGAAGCCCCATAATCGTATAAAAACTTCCTGTAAGGCTTGTAATCTTTGCCATTCCCAGCCATTCCTGGATGCCATAGCTTCCTGCCTTATCGAAAGGCTTATAATTTTGAATATAATAGTTAATTTCCTCATCCGTAAGCACATCCAGAGCTACATCGGCTACATCTGTTTCGGTAAAAGACTGATTGGCAGTTTTGATGGTAATTCCTGTATACACCTGATGCGTTCTTCCTGAAAGGCTCTGGAGCATTTTAAAGGCATCCGCTTCATCTTTAGGCTTACCCAGAATCTGATGATCAACAGCTACCACTGTGTCGGCAGTCAGAAGCACTTCATCCGCTTCCAGACTTCTGAACGCATCCGCTTTTAAATCGGAAAGATAAGCTGCGGCTTTTTCTATTTTAATGTGCTGAGGAAGTATTTCTTCACAATCTATTTTGACAACCTCGAATTCAAAACCAAGGCTGGAAAGAAGTTCCTTTCTTCTTGGGGATTGTGATGCTAAAAGTAATTTCATGCCGTTAATTATACAGATTGGGTATTATCATCATGCCAGTTACCCTGAACTTTCATCACCTGTTCTATCACGTCACGAACCGCTCCGGTTCCTCCTTTTTTAGGTGAAATATAATCAGAGATTCCTTTTACCTCGGGAACTGCATTTTCAGGGCACGCAGCAATAGCCGAACTTTCCATAATATGGATATCCGGAAGATCATCACCCATCGTCAGAATTTCCTCATTTTTAAGATTGTATTTTTTCTTAAAGTCTTCAAAATCATCTATTTTATTATGAGATTTCGGATAGTAATCCTGAATTCCAAGGTAATTGATTCTGTGTTTTACCATTTCATCATTCCCTCCCGTAATAACACCAATCAGATAATTGTTTTTTAATGCCTTTACTACGGCATAACCGTCCAGAACATTCATTACCCTGCACATATTTCCTCCGGGAAGCAGATATACACTTCCGTCTGTGAAAACTCCGTCAACATCAAATACAAATGCCTTAATATCTTTTAATTTCTCTTTATAGCTCATACATTTTCTGAATAGAATGATTCATTGTTTTATAAATGTCAAGACTCTCGTCCTTTAATAACTGTTCATGCAGCTGTAAAATTCTGACATCATTTCTTACGGCAGGCCCGGTCTGTGCTTCTTTAGGTTCAATCGTATGAATTTTCTGAACTGTTTCATCAATTAATGGTAAGAAATAATCAAACGGAATTTCCTGAGCGTCTGAAATTTCCTTGGCCCTTGAAAAAAGGTGATTCACAAAATTGCAGGCAAAAACAGCCGTCAGGTGAATATACTTTCTTTTTTCATGAGTGCTTTCCATTACCCTTTCCGAAATTTTTGAAGCAAGATCCAACAATATTTTCTGATCTTCATCATTTTCAGCCTCTACAAAAAACGGAATTTTTTCATATTCCAGTTCTTTGGATTTTGAAAAGGTCTGTAAAGGATAGAAACTGGATTTCCGATACTCACCGGTAAGAACTTCTTTGGGAAGAGACCCTGAAGTATGGGCGACCAGGCAGTCTTTTCCGGGTATGATCTTCGAAACTTCTTCTACAGAATGATCACTTACACAGATGATATAAAGATCTGCCTTTTCTAGATGGTCTGTGGAATAGGGAATGTTTAATTCTTCGGAAATTTTACTTAATTCTTTTTCGTTCCTCCCAAATAACTGGGCCACAGGGATGCTTTTCAAAGTGAAAGCTTTTGCCAGATGGTAGGCAACGTTTCCGGAACCGATAATTACAATTTGCATATAACAAATATAGGATTTTAAGCCGAGCCGGGAAAGGAAGATAACTTTGGAAATCATGTACTTCAATATAGGCACGTTTATTGCGTAAGTGTCTCATAATATTTTTAATATTTAAATTGAAAATTGAAGAATTAATTTAACTTTCAGTTATTTTTGTAATCCAAAACAATGAAGGCATCTTATGAAGATTAAGGACGCGGAAATTATTTCGTTGATGCAGAATCCACGGACCCAGGATAAAGGTGTCCGTGCCTTGATGGATGCCTATCAAAGCAGATTGTACTGGCACATAAGAAGAATTATTGTGGACGGAGATCTTGCACAGGATACTTTGCAGGAAACTTTTATTAAAGCTTATCAGAATTTTCATCAGTTCAAAAATGATAGCCAGCTGTATACCTGGTTGTACAGAATTGCTACCAACGAGGCACTACAGCAGGTCAACAAAATGAAAAAGATGCAGAAAACTGATGAAGACCCGGAGTATCATATGCAGAATCTCGTAGCTTATAATGCAGAGGATGATGCTGAAGAAATACAGATTTTACTGCAGAACGCTATACAGAGCCTGCCAGAGAAGCAGAAACTGGTATTTATGATGCGGTATTATGATGATTTACCTTACGAAGAAATATCTAAAATTGTAGATATGTCCGTAGGAACTTTGAAAACCAATTATCATTATGCCAAACAAAAAATAGAAGATTATATTAAAGAAAATTACGAAAAATAATTTTTGATCCAACAAAGATGAAAGAGTTCGATATAGAAAAATTAGAACGTAAAAACATTTACACAGTCCCTGAAAATTTGTTTGAAAATATTCAGGAGAGCGTTATGAATGATATAAAGACAAGTAAAAAAGCACCTGTCTTTAAGCTGAACTGGGTGTATGCAGCAGCGGCATCACTGGCTTTGATCTTTGGAGCAACCTATGTTTTCAATTCAGATAACGATTCCACGGAACAAATACTGAACTCTAAAACAACGTATGTTGCCAATAACGGAGAACCAAAAACAGAAAGTGAGCTGGCTTATGAAACTTTAAAATCTGATTTAACTTCTGTTGAAAATAATAATCAAACAGTTGAAAATCAAAAAAATAACAATGTGTACGTTTCAAAAAGCGTTCATGAAACTGAAAGAACAACAGAGACACCAAAACCGGTGAAAACAGTAAATAAAAAAGAAGAAACACGAATGAATGACTATCTGGATTCGTTTTCTAATTCTGAAATTGCAGAGTTAGCAAGTAATTCGACTCAGGACGTTTATTTGGATATTTATAATTAATAGAAGATGAAAAAGATATTATTGACGTTTTTGATTATTTACGGCTTTGGATTAAATGCCCAAAGAACAGATTATGATTGGAAAAAGATGGATCCTAAACAAAGAAAGGAAGTCATCAATAACCTTTCTCCTGAAGAGAGAAAGGAACTTCTGAAGAAATTCAGAAACAATATGATCATGGATAATCTGAATGTCGATCCGGAAGATAAGGCCGAATTTACACAATTGTATAACGAATATCTGGATAGCCAGAAGCAGATAAAAAGTCAGTTCAATTCAAATTTTGATCCGGAAACCTTAACGGATGAGGAAGCTAAGGCCAAACTACAGCAAAGCTTTGAAGTGGGACAAAAGCTGCTGGATAACAGAAAAAAATATGCAGACAAAATGCAGCAGGTGATACCCTGCCAGAAAGTTTTGAAGCTGTTTCAATCAGAAAAAATGATGAAGGATAAAATGGAAGAAAGGAGACCTCATGGAAACACCAATAATGCTTCAGGACCAAAACAAAACCCATAATAGTTTATTTTTTTAATGTTGGACGGCTCTCACAGATATTTTTGTGAGAGCCGTTTAATTTGCTTCAAATTCCTATTTTTGCTGTAGTTAAAACATAAATTATGAGAAGCTTTTTTTTCCTTTTACTTATATCAGTTTTTGCATCAGCGCAGAAAATAGAAACCATTGATCTTTCAAAATCTATTAAGGATGGCAAAAATTCTATCAAGAGTCTTACGGTAATAGATCAAAGGGAAAATCAGGAAATTGGAATGGTTATGCACCATAAGGATGAGGCGAAAATTATTTTCGAAAACGGTGCCAGCAAAGACATACAGGATTGGTTTTATAAATACAATCCAGTAAGAGGAAATAATGATATGGTCATTCTGTTGGAGAAGTTAAATATTTCAGAAGACAAAAAGGAAAAGTACTCTATTGGAAAGCTTGAATTAAAGGCAAGTACATTTATTAAGAAAGAAGACGGATATCATTTTATTGACAGAAAAGATACTGTAGCAACAGTCTCATCACGAACAACTCCTTATCTGGCACAAAGTCTGGCAAGAAAAGTAACTTTAATTCTTACTGATCTTTTTAAAGAATCCTATAAAGCAACACCTTGGGAACTTAGTATTTCAGAAAACGAGCTTTCAGACTATGTTCCTATATTAAAAGAAAAACTTAGTATTCTAAAAGCAGATGAATTAAAAGAAGGAGTTTATAAAGACTATTACAGCTTTTTTACTCACAATCCTGAACCCGGATTTACTTTGCAGACTAATGATAAAGGAATCGTTACAAAGGCCGTAAAAGGAGAAGAAAAAACGGCAATAAGGCATTTTTATGGTTTTGTGTATAAAGGCATTGCATACAAAAATATCCCCGTGGGTTACACTGAGATTTTCAAAGATGATAAGGGTGTTTTTATTGAGGTAACAAAAGCAGAATTATTTCCTGAAACGGCAACAACGGGGGTTACAATTGGTGCTGCTGCAGGAGGTCTGATTGGTGGCGTTATTGGTGCAGTGATAGATGTCAGTTTATCAGGCAAAAGAAAGAATACTGTAGGACCTAAAGTTTATCTTGATCCTTTTACCGGAAATTATGTGTTACCGGAAGACTTTGGCAAAACAAAATAATATTTGAAAAGGGGGAAAGTTTGCCTCTCTTCTTATTGTTATCTGTGTTTCAGCTAAAAGAAAGAATTAAGAATGAAAAATTCTCCTGCATTTTCTTATCTTTGCAAACTACAAGATTCTTAAATGAAAAACATACGAAATTTTTGCATAATCGCCCATATCGACCACGGTAAAAGTACCCTGGCAGACCGTCTGTTGGAGTATACAAATACAGTTACCCAAAGAGAATTACAGTCTCAGACGCTTGATGATATGGACCTGGAGAAAGAACGTGGGATTACGATTAAGTCGCATGCTATCCAGATGGATTATGAATATAAAGGAGAAAAATATATTTTAAACCTTATTGATACACCAGGACACGTTGACTTTTCCTATGAAGTTTCCCGTTCTATCGCTGCCTGTGAAGGAGCGCTTCTGATTGTGGATGCTGCACAGAGTATTCAGGCGCAAACCATCAGTAACCTGTATCTGGCACTGGAAAATGATTTGACAATCATTCCGATTCTGAATAAAATTGACCTTCCGTCTGCCAATCCTGAAGAAGTAACTGATGAGATCATGAATCTGATCGGGTGCGACTATGAAGATGTACTGAGAGTTTCCGGAAAAACGGGAGAAGGGGTTCATAACCTTTTAGAGCAGATTGTTGAAAGAATTCCTGCACCGGAAGGAGATCCTGACGGTCCGCTTCAGGCTTTGATCTTCGACTCTGTTTATAACCCTTTCAGAGGTATTGAAGCGTATTTTAAAGTAGTGAACGGAAGTATTACTAAAAATGAAAAGATCAAATTCTTCGCTACAGGAAAAGAATATGGAGCTGATGAAGTTGGAACGTTAAAACTTAAGCAGGTTCCTAAGAAAACAATCCATTGTGGAGATGTAGGTTACCTGGTGTCGGGGATCAAAGATGCCCGTGAAGTAAAAGTAGGAGATACCATCACTTCTTTTGACAGACCTGCAGCTGCTCCTATTGATGGATTTGAGGAAGTAAAGCCAATGGTATTTGCCGGTATTTACCCAATTGATTCCGAGGATTTTGAAGAGCTGAGATTCTCCCTTGAGAAATTAAGACTGAATGATGCTTCCCTGGTTTTCGAACCGGAAAGTTCTGCCGCTCTTGGTTTCGGTTTCCGTTGCGGATTCCTGGGAATGCTTCACATGGAAATCGTACAGGAACGTCTTGACAGAGAGTTTAATATGAACGTGATCACTACGGTGCCGAACGTATCTTATTTTGGATATTCCAAAAAAGAACCTGAGGTTCCGATTCTGATCAACAACCCTTCTGAAATGATGGATCCGTCTATTATGGATAGAGTGGAAGAACCGTTTATCAAGGCTTCTATCATTACCAAATCTGATTTCGTAGGACCGGTAATGACTTTATGTATTGAAAAAAGAGGAGAAATTGTTAACCAAAGTTATTTAACTTCTGAAAGAGTGGAATTGGTGTTCAATATGCCGCTTGCTGAGGTAGTATTTGATTTCTATGACAGGTTAAAATCGATCTCTAAAGGATATGCTTCATTCGATTACCATCCAATTGGATTCAGAGCTTCCAAGCTTGTAAAAATGGATATCCTGATCAATGGTGATATGGTAGATGCACTTTCATCTTTGATTCACGACAGTAATGCATATCACATTGGTAAAAAAATGTGTGAAAAGCTTCGTGAGCTGATCCCGAGACAACAGTTTGATATTGCTGTTCAGGCAGCTTTAGGTACGAAAGTAATTGCAAGAGAAACCATTAAAGCCTTAAGAAAAGACGTTACCGCAAAATGTTATGGTGGAGATATTTCCAGAAAGCGTAAGCTATTGGAAAAGCAGAAAGAAGGTAAGAAGAAAATGAAGCAGATTGGTAGGGTAGAAGTACCGCAATCAGCGTTCATGGCTGTATTAAAGCTGAATGATTAATTCATTATAAAATAAAAACCGCTTCTGATGAAGCGGTTTTTTGTTGATTTATTTCTTACGGGTGTATTTTATTTCCATGGTTTTGTACTCTTTTCCTGTCTTGGAGTCCGGGCCATACATTTCCAACTTTTGGGTATTGTCATCTATGAAAGTGAAAACTTCCCTGAAATCACAATCTTTTCCGGGTCTTGAAGGATCCGTCATTTTTCCTTTAAATTCAACGGATTTTGTAGAAGGATTCCAATCTCCTTCACTATGCATGATTCCGGTTCCCATATTGTCGATCCATGTACTTATAAATTTCTTTTTGGAATTGTCATATCCCACAATGCTCATTCCTTCGAAAGGCATTCCCATAAAATTTCCTTTGTGATTACTGATCTGATAGCGTCCGTCATACATCATTTTATTGGTAGTCTCAGATTTACTTATCATAGGCTTTCCTCCGTTTTCCATCCACATGGTGTTTCTCCTGTCCATATTCCGTCAGATTTTGCCAGCATTTTATGCATTTCTCCCGGAGTAGAGTACTCCATCCACGCTTTCATAGCTGTCGCAGAATCTACAGGTTTCCATTCAGATTTTGCAGCTGCAGAATCGGCTTTATCAGTACTATTGGCTGCTGTTGTTTTTCCTTTCTCACAAGCCGTTAATAAAAAAGCTGCGACAAGAATTGATAATAAATTTTTCATAATGGTTTAGTTTTAAGATGGTTAGAATGATAACTTAAAGATAAGAACTTTTATTATACCTCTAATTATTTTTTACTATGAGCATAAATCGTAACTTTGTGTATTCGTAACGCAAATCAATTTATGGAGTCTCCAAAAAAATTACAGGATATAAAAGTGGCTGTAGATGCTGTCATCTTCGGATATTTTGATAAAAAAGACCTTCAGATCCTTCTGATTAAAAGAAATATTGAACCTTTTAAAGGAGGGTGGGCACTGCCCGGAGGACTTGTTCTTGATGATGAAAGTGTGGATGATGCGGTAAAAAGAGAACTGTACGAAGAGGAAGGCATAAGGCCCGATTTTCTGGAACAACTGTATACATTTGGTGATCTGGGCCGGGATCCGAGAAACAGAGTGGTTTCTGTGGCTTATTTGGGGCTTGTGAACCCATCTTATCATGAACTTTTTGCAGACTCTGATGCTGAAGATGCACAATGGTTCAGTATTAATAGGCTTCCTTCATTGGCTTTCGACCACAAAACGATCATTGATACTGCCTTAAAAAGACTACGTACAAAAATTCAGTATCAGCCGATCGGTTTCAATCTTCTCAATGAAGAATTCCCTTTCTCTGATCTTGAAAACCTTTATAAAACCATTATAGGACAGGAAATCGACAGAAGAAACTTTCGTAAAAAAATTATGAGCTACGGGCTGCTTAATGAAACCAATAACGTTAAAAAAGAAGGCAGCGGAAGACCCGGAAAACTTTTTACTTTCAATAAGGAAAAATATAAAGAGCTTGAAGAGCAGGGGTTTTATTTCGAAATTAAATAAGATCTGTAAACTCAAATTTCACGAATGTTTTGCACAAATACTCACGAATATATGTTAGTAAAGAAAATGTATTTAATAATTAATCAAAAACATATTCAGTAGAAACGGGCTTCAGCCCGTTTTTTTATTGCTCCTCCCGTCGGCTTTAGCCAAAACATACTAAAAAGGGTATATATAATTTTTCATTAATCCTGCTATTATGATTTTGTCATTCTGAATGTAGCGCAGTGAAATGAAGAATCCGGAGTTTAGATGTTATGCTTCCTTCATCAGAAATCGAAGATTCGATGTAGTCAATAGTGTCATTTGTGATCATAAATTGTGTCTTTCGTGTTTTATAAATTAAAATTTTATATCTGTAAATCAGTTAATTATAATTATTAGCGTAAATTTAACACAAATAAATTTGGAAAGAAAAATGATGTTAGTTTAAATTTGTGTAAAAATAACGCAATCATGAAATACAACTTGCAGAATATAAAAGAACGTTTTCAGAAGAAAGAAAAGATAAAATTTCTCTTTTTCTGGGGACACACGGCAAAAGATACCGTCACCAAGTCATGTTTCAGCCAGTGGTTTCCCGGAAATTTTGAAGAAAACGGGATCATTTACAAAACGGCAGAACATTATATGATGGCAGGAAAGGCTAGATTATTTAATGATCCTGGAACAGAAGAGGAAATCTTAAAAGCAAATACCCCTAATCAGGCAAAAGCTCTGGGCAGAAAAGTAAAAAACTTTGATCCGAAACAGTGGGACAAGCATAAATTTGAAATTGTAACCCAGGGAAATCTTTTGAAATTCTCTCAAAATCAGAAATTTAAAGACTTTCTTTTATCAACCGGAGATAAAATCCTCGTAGAGGCAAGTCCTTATGACAAAATCTGGGGAATCGGAATGCTGGAAACAGATAGCAGAGCAGAAAATCCTTTACTGTGGAGCGGGGAAAACCTGTTAGGGTTTGCTTTGATGGAAGTAAGAGATCAACTAAGAAAGTAAAAGCATAAAACCAACACAAAATAGTAATCATGGAAAAAACTGAATTGCATTACTATGTCTGGTTTAATTAGCGTAATATAAACACAAATAAAATATTGGTCATGGAAGATGAATTAAAACCCAGATTTATCGAATCATTACAAAGAAATAATGATCAGATCAGAGAAGACCGTGCAAGGATCATCGGAGCAGATTCCGAACTGATCTACAGACGCAGAGTCGAAGACATCCAATTAAAAATCAAAAGACTCGAGCGTGAACAGGAAGGACTTATTGATATCAGTCCTTTGGACAGGAACAGTCTGACTTTTGCGGATTTCAATCCGGAAGCATTTGTTCAGAAAGACATGGAATTATCATTAACAATCAGAAATCTGAATATTCAGCTGGAAGTAACCCAGAGAAGATTTGAATATTTATTTGGAAAAATAGTATAGTCATGGGAAGTACAAGATATGATTTAGACGCTCGTTATGACAGAGCAAGAAAAGCAGGTTACGGAACAAAATCCGCGGGAGAAATTTTCACCCAGAATGCCAAAAGAATGGCTCATGAATCCATGAATCCTCACGGGATTTCTTTCAGGGAATCCAGAGACTCGGAAGTTCATCCTCATTCGGTTCCGATTATTTTAGGGCTGGATGTTACCGGAAGTATGGGACATATTCCTTACGAGCTGATCAGAGATGGATTACATAAACTGATGGGCGGAATTATCCAGGGAGGCGTTCCCGATCCGGCCTTATTGTTCCTTGGAATCGGAGATCATGAATGTGATGGCTATCCGCTTCAGGTAGGACAGTTTGAGTCCGGGGATGCAGAGCTGGATATGTGGCTTACCCGTACTTATATTGAATCCGGTGGCGGAGGAAATGCCGGAGAAAGCTACCTGTTAGCATGGTATTTTGCAGCTTTCCATACCAGAACAGATGCCTTTGAGAAAAGAAAACAAAAAGGATTGCTGTTTACTGTTGGAGATGAGCCTTGTTTAAAAACACTTCCTGCTTCCGCAATCAGAGAAATTATGGGGAAAGGACAGCAAACCTATACTCATATTGAGCTGTTGGAAGAAGCAAAGAAAAAATATGAAGTATACCATATCAGCGTTTTGCATTCAGATCAGGCATTGAGAGCAGACAGGGGATGGAGAGAATTATTAGGACAAAACTGTATTTCCATAGAAGATCACAGAGAAATTCCGAACGTTATTAAAGGAATTATCTGTGATAAGTTTAAAAACTCAACCTTTGGAACAACAGGAACAGAAGGATTGGATCAGATTCAAATGCTTTAAAACAGAGCAATTGCCATCAGGAAAATTAAACACAAATGATGATAGCAAGCTTTTAAAATAAAAAGAGATGAAAAAGGCACAAATAGTAATAGGACTTGGTTTTGGTGATGAAGGGAAAGGAATTACCACAGATTTTCTGGCCTCTCAGAATCCTGAGGCTATTGTAGTCCGGTTTTCAGGCGGTCAGCAGGCTGCTCATACTGTCATGATTGATGATAGAAAGCATGTGCATTCCAGTTTTGGAAGTGGATCTCTTCGCGGATTACCTTCTTACTTCACAGAACATTGTACTGTTCATCCTGTTTTTCTCCTTAATGAAAGAGAAGAACTGAAGACAAAGCATGGAAATATTGAGCTGCATATTCATCCATTGGCAAAGGTTACTACCCCTTTTGATGTCTGGCAGAACAGAACGAATGCAAGAAACCTGGAACACGGAACCTGCGGAAAAGGAGTAGGAGCCACCATGAAAAGAAATGAAAGTCCCTATAAACTGTTTGCTGCAGACCTGATTGCACCCAAAGAAATGCTGATGGAAAAGCTGAAAGGAATTGCCTATTACTATGGTTTTACAGATGAAAACGAGATCAGAGAACTTTTAGAGCCTTTTTTAGAAGCTATTGATAGAATTGATTGGAAAATAAATGATTATACCTGGTTGGCTTCGTTCAATCACCTTATTTTTGAAGGAAGCCAGGGTATTTTACTCGATATGGATCATGGCGTTTTTCCCAATGTGACCTATGCTCATACCACTTCGAAAAATGTATACGAAATCTGTAAGCTTTTGAAAATTGAAGATATTGAAATGTATTATGTCAGCAGAAGCTATGCAACCCGCCACGGAAACGGCTGGATGAGCAATGAAAAAGAAATGAAACTTAGAAATAATGAAGAGGAAACCTGTATATTTAATGAATATCAGAAGGAGCTGAGAACAGGAGAAATAGATTATAAACTACTGAATTATGCCTTGAAAGTGGACGGAGCTTATATATTCCCGACTAAAAAGAATCTTGTTATTACCTGCCTGGATCAGATTGATGAACAGTTTAAGTTAGAGAATCTTGATGTGCAGTTTGACGCTGTGTATGGATCGTACTCTCCGTATTCAAAAGATTTTAGACGGATTTTTTGATTTCAAGAGAGAATCAGGAATAACATAAAAAGCATTAGTTTTATATGTAATGATAGAATAGAAAATGATCAAGGATTGAAAAATAATAATCATGAAAACAATACAATATATAAAAGGTGATGCTACCCGTCCCAATGCCGGAGGAAATATTATTATTGCTCATATCTGCAATGATATAGGAGGCTGGGGAAAAGGATTTGTCACTGCCATTTCCAAAAGGTGGAAACAACCGGAAAAAGCATATAGGGAGTGGTTTAAGATCAATAAAAATTTTAATCTTGGAGAAATCCAGATCGTTCAGACAGCGGATGATATCTGGGTATGCAATATGATTGCTCTGCATAAAATTATCACTCATTCAAAAGTTCCACCTATCAGATATGATGCTGTAGAAGAATGTTTATTAAAACTCTCGAATGAAGCTGTCCAACAAAAAGCTTCAGTACATATGCCGAGAATCGGATGCGGACTGGCAGGAGGAAAATGGGAAGAAATTGAACCTATTATAGAAAGAACACTGCTTGTCAAGGATGTGGATGTGTATGTATATGATTTTGAATGAATTAATTCAGAAAAGAGAAATTTGGAGTTATAATGTAATAAAATAAACGAAAAGTCATGAAAACAAAAACATTATACAGACCGGTAGGAGAAAAGGAAATGATATTGATTATGGAAAGCGGATTTAAAAGTTTCCCCCCAAGATTAGAATGGCAGCCTATTTTTTATCCTGTTCTTAACGAAGAATATGCTTCAGAAATTGCTGAAAAATGGAATACCAGGGACGAAGCCGGAAACTATCTTGGTTTTGTAACGCAGTTTGAAGTGTTGGAAGAAGTCGCAGATCAATATCCGACACAGAATGTCGGGGCCAGAAACCATAATGAGTTATGGGTCCCTTCTGAAGAATTAAATAGCTTTAATAAGGCAATTATAGGAGACATTAAAGCAACCAAAGTATTTATAGGTGATAATTTTGAAAAAACAGGAAATACTGGTTTGGAAGAATTGATGTTAAACATTAAAAAACTAACTATGACTAATAAAGGAATGGCAAAAGATACCTTGGATATCCTTGCCAGAAAATATTATATCAACGAATATAACGAAAAAATAAATATAGAAAACGAGCTGGAAATCAGTAAAAAAAAAACCGTTCTTTTCACTCCGGAACACCTTTCCGAGATGATACAACTTCCAATGCCGGAAACTGATTTTGAAACAAAAATTGAAACCTGGAACTACAGTTCTTTAAAAGCTATTTTACAATTGGCAAAAGAAGAAGATCAGCACAAACTCATGTGTCTGAACTTCGCTTCAGCAAAAAATCCTGGAGGAGGATTTATCAACGGGGCAGAAGCGCAGGAAGAAAGCCTGGCACGAACTTCCGGACTGCATGAAAGTCTGCTTCAAGCCTGGGATTATTACAAAATTCACCGTGCGATGGAATCCTGTTTTTATACTGACACCATGATTTACAGCCCGAAAGTTCCGGTGTTCCGAAAAGACAAAGGAGAATTACTGGATAAGCCAGTTCTGTGCAATTTTATTACTTCTCCTGCAGTCAATGCAGGTGTGGTAAAGCGCCAGGAACCGGAAAAAGCTCATGAAATACTTGATGCAATGGATCTCAGGATGGATAAAATGCTTTCCCTCGCTTTGCATGAAGGAAATGAGGTATTAATTTTAGGAGCCTGGGGCTGTGGCGTGTTTAAAAATGATCCAAAAGAAATTGCAGGATTATTTAAAAAACACCTTCAGGGTAAATATAAAAATAAATTTAAAAGAGTGATTTTTGCAGTGCTTACAAAGAAAGAAGAAATGCTGAAACCGTTTGAAGAAATTATTTTGTAATAGAAAAACATAATTATCATGAAAGCTTATAAATATAGATCAATAGAAGAAGATGTTTTTAAAAGAGATTTTGAAACTATAAGTAATAATTCATTTTACTCATCAAATTATAGCATGTTAAATGATCCGTTTGATATCTATTTTAACGAGGAGATATCTCAAGTTATAAAACAATTGAAAATATTATTCCCGTATAAGGAATTAGAAAACTTCGAAAAACAATTTCAGGAAGTTTTAAATTTTAAAGAAGAAGTTGGAGTTTATTGTTTAAGTACAGATTTTTTGAATGAGCAATTATGGGCTTATTATGCTAGTTCATATTCTGGATATTGTATAGAATATGATTTAGATAAATTAGTTGATAAAGGGCAAAATTTTGATTTTCAATATCAATTTCAAATTGATTATAAAGATAATATTCCAACTTTGGGAATTGATGATATTATAAATTTGCAAGATGGTTTTATAAGAAAAATGTTTGCTACTAAAAAGTCTGCGTGGCAACATGAAAAAGAAATTCGCTTAAT
Organism: Chryseobacterium sp.; assembly: GCF_041914225.1. Classification (GTDB taxonomy): domain Bacteria; phylum Bacteroidota; class Bacteroidia; order Flavobacteriales; family Weeksellaceae; genus Chryseobacterium. The sequence continues at coordinate 64,450 of NZ_JAYSDT010000010.1, read as the reverse complement.
CTTTGATAAATTTGGAATGAAAAAAATTCATCGTTCAGCTATCACAGGAATTTACTTTGGCGTTAAAACACCAGAAAAGATAAAGAAAGATTTTTATAAACTTTTTGAAAATGATGATGTGAAGTTTTACGAGGTTTTTCCGTCAAATTTTGAATTGAATTTTAAACTAGTGAATGAGACCAAAAGGAAGTTAAAACATAATGTAAATGAGTTCGAATTTGAAATAATGAAACATCGAATTAATGTATCACATGAATCATATTATGTTTTTTATAAGGGTAGTAAAAGTGAATCTGATATAAAGGATTTTATTATAGCGTTTAGGGAAGCTTTTTTAATTAAAGAAAATAATAGTCTTTATATTTTTGATAATAAAGAGGTAGAATCTTTAATAGATATTTATTCTAAAAATGATGAACAATATATTAAATATGCTGATTCAATTATTACTGTTTGTGACGACTGGGAAGAGGCTGGAATTAGTAATCCTTATAAGGACTTCCATTATAATGAAATTATAAATAGAAGATGAAAAAACTAACCATATTAAGCGGTGCCGGAATCAGTGCCGAAAGCGGAATAAAAACCTTCAGAGACGGAGACGGTCTTTGGGAAAATCATAATGTAACGGATGTGGCAAGTCCGGAAGGATGGAGAAAAGACAGAGCGTTGGTTTTGGAATTTTACAACCAGAGAAGACGCCAGCTTCATGAGGTAAAGCCTAACGAAGCACATCAATTACTGGCAGAACTGGAAAAATATTTTGAGGTTCAGATTATTACCCAGAATATTGACGACCTTCATGAAAGAGCAGGATCTTCCAATATTCTTCATCTCCATGGAGAACTTTTCAAATCATGCTCATGCAACAATAAAAACCTTATTTATGAACAAAAAGATGATATTAAAATTGGAGATAAGGCCGAAGATGGGGCACTGTTAAGACCTTTCATCGTTTGGTTCGGAGAAGATGTTCCTTTGTATCATACTGCACAGGAAATTGTCAAAGAATCGGATATTTTACTCGTAATAGGAACTTCTTTGCAGGTATATCCGGCAGCCGGACTGATTCATGATATCAAAGACGATTGTCTTCTAATTGTGATCAATCCTAATGAAACAGGTTTTGGTTACGGACAGAGAGCTGTTGTAATGAAAGAAATAGCAACACAGGGAATGAAACTGTTGTTTGATAAACTGGTAAACCTTGCCTGATGGAAAATATAGTAAAAGCAGGAATTATGGGTGTTTGCATCGGAGACGCTCTTGGGGTTCCGGTGGAATTTAAAAAAAGGGAAGATTTAAAACGTTTTCCGGTAACAAAAATGCTGGAGTATATGTCATGGAACCAACCCAAAGGAACCTGGAGTGATGACAGCTCTCTAACCCTTTGTCTTTCGGAAGAACTTACTAAAGGTTATGATCTGGAAAAAATCGGACAGAGCTTTGTAAAATGGAATAAATACGGTCACTGGACTGCTCATGGAAGACTTTTTGACATTGGAGGAACGACAAGACATTCTTTGGCTAGATTAATCAAAGGTGAGAGCGCCCGATTTTCAGGAAATATTTTTGAAGAAGATAATGGAAACGGTTCTTTGATGAGAATTCTTCCCTTAGCTTTTTATCTCAAAAAGGAAGATGATATTCAGAAACTCTATCTGATGGTAAAAGAGGTTTCCGCAATAACTCACGGGCATTTCCGTTCTGTTTTTGCCTGTTTCATCTATGTGATTTTTGCTATTCAACTGTTGAAAGGAAAGAATAAAAAAGAAGCATATGAGCAAACACAGAATGTCACTTTAAAATACGCTAAAAATCAAGGTTTTAACCCAAAAGAAATTGAACTTTTCAATAGGATTTTGAAACATGATATTTCAGGATATGCTGAAGATGAAATCAAAAGTGGCGGCTATGTTCTCCAAAGTCTGGAAGCCTCTTTATGGTGTTTTTTAAACTCAGAAAGCTATGCTGAAGCGGTTTTAAAAGCAGTCAACCTGGGAGAAGATACAGATACTACTGGAGCCATCACCGGAGGAATTGCCGGAATTTATTATGGATACGAAAATATTCCTGAGGAATGGATTGCAGAGCTGGTGAGAAAGGACGATATTGAGAAGCTGTGTGAGAAATTACACCAAAAATTAATGAATTAAAATGCACCAACCATGAACGAAATAGAAAAGAAAAAAATAAGTAGATTTTTAAGCCTGATCTTACGGCATCAGCCGGAAAGCATAGGACTTGCACTGGATGAAAACGGCTGGGTAGATGTAGAAGAGCTGAGAGAAAAATCTGCGAAAAGAAAAATACATTTTACTCCCGAAGAACTGGATGAGGTAGTAGAAACCAATAATAAAAAACGTTTTGCTTTTAATGAAGATAAAACCATGATCAGAGCCAGTCAGGGACATTCTATTGATATTGACCTGGCTTTGGAAGCTTTACAGCCTCCTGACTTTTTGTACCACGGAACTGCAGAAACCAATATTGCTTCGATTCTGGAAAAAGGAATTGAAAAGCGAACACGTCAGCATGTACACTTAAGTGCTGATAAAGAAACGGCTGCAAAGGTCGGGATGAGACATGGCAAGCCTGTTATTCTTACCATCAGAACCGGAACAATGCATCAGGATGGATTAGCTTTCTTTCAGTCTGCAAACGGAGTTTGGCTGACAGATTTTGTAGATGCAAAATATATTTCAAAGTAAAGATGAGCAGAACATTAGTAATTGGTGATATCCACGGAGGATTTAAAGCCTTACAACAGGTTCTCGAAAGAGCCGGAGTCACAGAAAATGATCAGGTGATTTTTCTAGGAGATTATGTAGATGGCTGGAGTGAATCTTCCGAAGTTATAGAGTTTTTAACTGAGCTGTCAGAAAAACAGGAATGTATTTTCATCAAAGGAAATCATGATGCCTGGTGCGAAGATTGGCTGGCATCAGGCCAAAGTCCTCATGTATGGCTTTTTAACGGAGGAAGAAGTACCGTTGAGAGTTACAAAGATTATCTCCCGGAAAATCTGGATCTTCATCTTGAGTTCTTTCAAAGAATGAAAAACTATTATATTGATGATCAGAACCGGTTGTTTATTCATGCGGGTTATGCATCCATGCATGGTCCTGAAAGAGATGTTTATTCCAGTAATTATCGTTGGGACAGAACCCTTTGGGAAACCGCTGTTGCAATGGATAAAAAGCTACAGAGAAACTCAGCATTATATCCCAAAAGGCTGCTATTGTACAAAGAAATATTCATTGGGCATACGCCTACTCTTGATATTGGAATTACGGTTCCTGCCAACAAAGCCAATGTCTGGAATATGGATACCGCAGCAGCTTATACCGGAGCTTTATCCATCATGGATGTCGATTCCAAGGAATTCTGGCAAAGTGATCCGCTTCCTTCCTTATATCCTAAAGAAAAGGGCAGAAATTAATACTATTGAGAACAAACCTAACAGGTTTTCAAAACCTGTTAGGTTTCTATTTTAAAATAATTTTGCCTTTTCAATCTTTCACAATTTTGCCTGCCAACACATTCCTGTTTCTCACAAAAGATAACTACATTTAAAGTCTGAAAATATGACTTCAATGAAACTGAAATATCTTTTATTCACTCTGGGTTCTTCCTTATTTTTTGCACAGAAACCATTTCAGACTCCTTTTGAAAAAGGAAATGGCAATCAGACGGTTACCTACGATGAAATGAACAGCTACTATCAAAATCTGGCTAAAAATTTCAATACCATTCAATACCTTAAAAAAGGAGAAGATGACAATGGAAAACCAATATATGTAGTGGTTTATAATCCCTTTCCTGAAAAAGACCTTGAAAAATTAAGAAAAGAAAAAGCTATTCTCTTTGTCAACAACGGAATTCATCCGGGAGAACCAGACGGTATAGATGCTACCATGATGCTGATGAGAGATCTTGCTGCCAAAAAAATCAAAACCCCACAGAACTTTATTATTGCTGCTATTTCTGCTTACAATGTCAGTGGAATGCTCAACAGAGGTTCTTACTCCAGAGCCAACCAGAACGGACCGGAACAGTATGGTTTCAGAGGAAATGCAAGGAACTATGACCTGAACAGGGATTTTATTAAAGCAGATTCCAAAAATGCCAGAAGCTTTCAGGAAATCTATCAATGGCTGAAACCGGATGTTTTTATTGATAATCATGTCAGCAATGGAGCGGATTATCAGTATACATTTACCTATATTTCCACCTTTAAAGAACGTCTGGGAACCACCCTCGGAAACTATTTTTACAATGAGTATCAGGCTAAAAATCTTGAGGATATGAAGAAACTAGGCTATGAAAGTACTCCTTATGTAAACATTCACGGAGATGTTCCGGAAGTTGGATTCGCCTCATTTGAAGACTCTCCCAAATATTCCACAGGATATACTTCCCTTTTCAATTCTTTAGGAACTGTTCCTGAAACCCATATGCTGAAGCCTTATGACAAAAGGGTTGATGCTACTTACAAATATATGCTGGTGAATCTGCAGAATTTAGATAAGGACTACCAAAAAATAAAGCAGCTTCGCATTGAAAATTTAAAACAGTATCAGGCTGGGAAACAATATGGAATCCGTTGGAAAATAGATTCTACGAAGTTTTCTACGATGGATTTTAAAGGCTATGAAGGAAAATACAAGCCAAGTGAAATTTCAGGTAAGCCAAGACTGTATTATGACCGGAATAAACCTTTTACAAAAAATATAAAGCTCTTTACTACTGCTGTCCCAACGGGATATATTACTATTCCTAAATATTATGTGATCCCTCAGTCACAGTATCGGGTTCTTGAAGAGTTCAAAAGAAATCATATTCAGATGAAGTCGATTCAGAAGGACAGTACTTTGTCAGTTGAATCTTATAAAATCAAAGATTTCAAAACCGTTAAAAATCCTTATGAAGGGCATTATCTGCATTTTGAAACTACTGTGGATGCTTCCACTAAAAACATAACATTTTCTGCGGGTGATTATCTGGTTTCTACCAATCAGCCAGGTGTAAAATATATTATAGAAACGCTTGAACCTGAGGCATTAGACTCTTTCTTTAACTGGAATTTCTTTGATGGAATATTAGCACAGAAAGAATATTATTCTGCCTATATCTTTGAAGATACAGCTGCAGAACTTCTGAAAAAAGATAAAAAACTGAAAGAGGCTTTCGAAACAGCCAGGGCATCAGATAAAAAATTGTCGGAGGATGGAACAGCACAGCTGGATTGGATTTACAGACATTCTCCTTATTTTGAAGAAAAAACATTCAGGCAGTATCCTGTTTACAGAGTGTTGTAAACATTTGTTAATCAATAAATAAGTTAAAAAAAGACGTTTCAATTGAAACGTCTTTTTATTATCTTGGTAAACCTCTTTTCAGGGCCAGCTCAGCTCTTTTAATGGCCATTTTCTCTTTCCAGTCCATGTATTTCTTTTTGAAATTAGACTTCATAATGTCGTCAAATTTACGCTGTACAGTAAGGTTCCACAGAGAGTGAGCCTTTACTGCCCATGATTTGTCCCATGCTCTTAAAGAAATAGAGAAGCTTCCGTCCAGATATTTCATCCAGTGCCACCATCCTGTAGGCATGAATAAAGTATCACCGTGCTCAAGATAGCACTCAATACCTTCTACACCATCCAACGCCGGGAATTTGGTAAAATCCGGGTTTTCAATATCATAATCTTCCAGCGCATAAGTTGCATACGGAATCTGGTAAAGCCTTTCTTTCCACTTATAATCAAACAGAAGAATATGTTTTCTGCCGTTGAAGTGAGTATGGAAGATATGAGCCATATCAATATCAAAGTGAAGGAACGTTACTGATCCCTTACCGCCAAAGAACATATTAGGGTACTTATCCAGGAAACCTCCCATTAATTCTTTGGGAGAAATATAATCTTCCAGAAGTTTAGGGGCATATTTTATCGGGTCAAAAAGGAAGATTCTGAGATCAGTCGGCTCTCTTTGTATAAGATCAATATAATCTCCAAATTTCATTTTTGCTGCAGATGCATTGATGGGAGCAGAGGGATCTGCCTTTGAGCTGTCATATAGCGGGACCTCCACATCTCCTACAACCTCCTTCATGTATTCCATCGTCCATTTTTGATAAGCAGGCCATTTTTTTGCCATATTTTTGATGACAACGGGCCTTCTTGGCTTCAGATATTTTTCGTAGAAATCTTCTTTCGAAATATCATCTACAACATCTATAGGCTTTAAAATAATTCCCATTTTATAAATTTTATGTTACAAAATTATTAAATATATATTGATGTACCAGTTTTTAATTTTTTTTTAATCTATGATTCAAATCAGATTTTACTATTTGGAACAGATAAAAATATCAAAATTTCTATTATTGTTAAGAATGTTCCTTTATTGATTTAATAAGACAAAATACATAAAGATTTTGTTACAGGATTTAAAAAAATAATCAGCCTGCGTTTTTATAAAATTGATATGCCAAATATAGTTTTTAAGAAAAATATTCAGTAGTGTAAACTTCTGTAAGTCATGATGAATTGATTTTTAAATGCATATTTTATTGAAAAAATCAAAACTTTAATAAATATAACTACATTTGTAGTGATAATGATTTAACCTTTATCCATAAAATTCATCTTTATAAAAAGTGTAACAAAAACCAATAACCATTAACTAATTGAGCAAATAATAAGTATGAAAAAAAATATTTCCTTATTTCTGATGCTTTTCTTTACGGTGCTTACTTTCGCACAGAAAACGGTTTCAGGAAAGATTACTGATGATGACGGAGTGGCGATACCAAGTGCCAGTGTGACGATAGAAGAGCCTGGAAAAGATGCTATTCTGGCTTACGGAATTACGAATTCCAAAGGGGAATATAAAGTGACCTTTACTTCAGCAGAATCCAATGTGGATCTTAAAGTGAAGGCCTTTAACCAGAAACCCCTTACTAAACAGATCAGCAACAGCGACCAGACCCTGAATTTCAAAATGCAGTCTGAAGCAACAGAAATTAAAGAAGTACAGCTGAAAACGAAAATGATCACCGCAAGAGGAGACACCATCTCTTACGATCTTAAAGCGTTCAACAGTAAAAACGACAGAACCCTGGCAGATGTAATGAAAAAGATTCCCGGGATTGAAGTTAACAATGACGGAACAATCCTGTACCAGGGGAATGCCATCAATAAATTCTATGTCAACGGAAAAGACCTTATGGAAGGAGGTTATGGAACCATCAACAACTCTCTTCCAAAAGATGCGGTACAGAAAGTAGAAGTTCTGGAAAATCACCAGCCGGTAAAAATTCTGCAGGATAAGGTGCCTTCAGATCAGGCAGCCATCAATATCAAGCTTAAAAACTCTGTAACAATGACAGGTAGAGGAGAAGTGGGATCCGGTTTCGGAGATCCATGGCTTTGGAATGTAAAACTGACTCCCATGTTTTTCGGGCAGAAAAGCCAGTGGGTGGTCAACTACAAAACCAATAATATGGGTGAGCAGGTGGAAAATGAAGGGAATATTCTGGCATTCGGAAGCTCATGGGAAGGAAGAAGAAGTAATATTTCTCAGAATAACTGGTTGAGTGTAGAGAATGCAGATACTCCTAACCTTCCAGTAAAAAGATATTTAATGAACAGTGTTCATTACCTTTCTGCAAATTACCTTACCAATATTGATAAAAAGAAAGAATGGGAGCTTAAGGCCAATGCAAACTACACTAATAACGCAGTAGAAAGAGAATCAAATAGTGTTACCAGAGATATCCAGCAGGGAACACAATACACAACAAGGTTCCTGAATAATTTCTATACGGATAAACTAAAAGGAGAATTGATCTTTACAAAAAATGCTAAAAAAGGATTCTTCAAAAACACTACAACATTCTCTCAATTCTGGAATGCAGATAGAGCTTTTGCCGAAAGAAATGATAAAAATGGTTACAGGATAGGAAACGAAGCTTTAGAATCGCCCACAACATCTTTCCAGAACTCTTTAAGTACGATTATTCCTTGGAAGGAAAAAATGGTAAATTTTAAATCCTATATCAGCTATCAGAATGATAAGCAGATTTTAGAAATTTCTCCAGCCGATTATTTGCAGTTTCCTTACAAAGAAACAAATACTACAGATTTAACTACTATTAAATTCACGCCAGGAAGCACAGCTTTGCAATATTTCAGAATTAAATCTTTAGATACTTCGCATTCTGCAAATATCAGTTTCTCTTCTAAAGGTTGGACTTTTACACCGCAAGTAGGACTCGACTTTTCAACAGATAAACTGATAACAAATTTCGATGGAAGCACAGTTAATGATAAACCAGACTTTGCAACATTAAACTACGAAAATGATTTAAAGTTTACGAGAATTAATCCATCAGCTTCTGTGGGAATTAATTATAAGTCCGAATCATGGAGCTTATTTTCAAGCTTTCCTGTTAATTTTAATAATATCAAAGCTGAAGACGCTTTCAGAAATGTTTCGAAATCTCTTAGTAAAGTAACATTTACTCCTAATATTTTTGCACAATATTCATTTGCTTCATTCTTCAAAGCCAGTGTGAATGGAGGGATTAGTAACAATTTTGGAGATATTCAAACTGCTTATGCCGGATATATCTTAATAAGTCCGGGTGGATTTAATAAAATGAATCCTAAAAATCCAATACCTGAAACCAATACAAAAAATGGAGGATTACGATTGGAGTACAGAAATCCGCTGAATAATCTATTTTTTAATGTAGGCTATAGGCTAAGTGATACAAAAAATAACCTTTTGGCTTCAAGCATAGTTAACGAATCAGGATTTAGTGAAATTGAATATATAGAAAAAGAAAACAAAAGAACAAACAATAGTTTATATGCAGAAATTGGAAAATATTTTCCAAAGTTTAAAACGAATGCATCATTCAGCTATAATAATAGCATCTCAAAATCTCAATCTATAAGAAACACAGATCTTATTGATACTAAAACTAATGGTAATACATTAGGATTTAAATTCAATAATACCTATTTCTCCTGGATGAGTGTTGATTTCAATATGACTAAATCATGGAATAAACAAAGTAATGGAATCATCCAGAATGATCTTGGTAAAACGGAGGGATATACCCATAATTTAAATGTATTCTTCTATCCTTTGGAAAATCATACTATTGGTTTTTACTGGGATCAAATCAATTCAAAATTAGGGCAAACAAAATTAAACAATGGTTTTTTTGATGTTTCATACCAATTCAGCTGGTCTAAGAAAAAAGTTGATTTTGAATTAAAATGGATGAATATTGCAGATAGAAAAGTATTTGAAAAAATAAGTGTTGGGGATGCAACTATTGCCCAGACAACTATGCAACTCCGCCCAAGCCAGGTAATGCTAACCGTAAAATTCAACTTTAAATAAAATAAAAACCAATCCATGCGGATTGGTTTTTTGTTGAGATATACTTAGATAGTCATTAAAAACTTTGCTGGTCTGCTGAAGGCCCATAGCTTCCCGGCAAAGGAATATTGTTCAGTCTGTAATATACGCCCAGCTGAGCCCTGTGATGGGTAATCTGGTTTAAAGCGTGACGTATGGCCCCATATTTACTCCAGCTTGCCAGTTCATGGCCGTCATTTTTAATGGTCCAGCTTGGCTTCAGATCCTCTTCAGTACTGTTTTCCAATGCTGTTTTTGCCGACTGATAGTCTTCCTCCAGCTTTTTCATAAGATCATCTTTGGTGGAAAGAACTGTTGGTTTGTAGTCTCCTTTGGCAAAATCAAGTTCGGAGGTCTTTAAAATAGTATTCGGCCATTCAAAAACTTCTACAAGGTGTGTGGCAAGAGGCATCATTTTCATGCTTTTTTCATGGGGAGCATAATCATTTTTTCCCTCAGGGAATCGTTCAATAAATTTTTTTGTGGTTTGGAATTCTCCCTCCAGTTCGGATTTTAATTGAGATAAAGTATCCATAATATTTTGTTTTTTAGAAACTTAAAGGTAAGCGTTTTAAAAATGAAAATGTTTTAAGAGAATCATAATTTTTTGTCTGTGTCTACTATTGAAAGACGCCGGTTAATCTTTAAAAAAATAAATTTCAAAAAAAATGTAACAAAAGAAGATATATGATTACTAATTATATAAACTTGCTACAATGAAAAAGCTATTCTCCATATTTCTTATTGCACTTTTTGCTTTTGCAGGAGCTCAGGAATCTAAAGAAACAGCCAACCGTTTCTTTTATGAACTGACTTTTAAGCCTAAGAAAGATTCAGCGAAACTGGATAAGATTATTACAATTCTTGATATCACTCCCAAAAAATCAATTTATCAGGATTATACTATGCCGGCTCAGGATTCTATCATTAAAGTACAGATAGAAGAAATGGAGAAGACCAAGTCTTTTAAAGACATGACTAAGCTGATAAAATGGCCGAAATTCTCTTATAAGATTATTAAAAGTTATCCGGACATGAAGGTTCAGTATGTAGACAGAATCAGCAGAAACCTGTTCTCATACGAGGATGATCCGAAATTACAATGGAACATTTTGCCAGATAAACAAAAAGTAGGAGAATATAATGCTCAGAAAGCAACTACTGAATTTGGTGGCAGAAAATGGACAGCATGGTTCAGCTCAGATATTCCTTTTCAGGATGGACCGTATAAATTTAAAGGTCTTCCAGGTCTGATTGTAAAAATTGAAGATGCTGATAAAAACTATTCTTGGCAACTGAGCGGAAATAAGAAGATCGAAAACTATGATGAATTGTCATACGCAGACAAGATTAATGCTAAAATGGGAATGGTGAGCAATACAATAACTCCTACGTCTAAAGAAAAGTTCTTGAAATCTTATGAAGGATACAAAGCAGATCCTTTCGCTGAATCTCGTCCATATATGACAGCAGAGAATATGAGCAGGCCAATGCCTGGAACAGATGGAACAGTAGGAGACTTTATGAAAAGACTTGAAAAGCAGGTGAAAGATTTCTTCGGATCCAATGATAATCCAATAGAAAAAGAACAGCCTTCTGACAAGAAGAAAAAATAGACTTCATATCAACTAAATTATATTTTGAATCACCCCAGATACAGTAATGTATTTGGGGTGATTTCTTTTATGATAAAACGTTATTTAGATTAAATTTAAATAGCGTATATTTGCAGGACTAAAAATTAGGCTTTGAAAGAGAACGGATTACATAAATTAAGTGGATTCCCTAAAAACAAAATGGGGAAGATATTGGGATATGATAACGACCATCTTAAAATGCCCAATAAAATTATTGAAATGGGACTTCTTCCGGAAACCACTTTCAGGATTTTGTATCAGGCTCCGTTCAGCGGGCCAATGTATGTAGAGTTTGGAGCTGAAAAAAGCCGGATTGCTCTTCGTGAGGAAGAAGGAGATTACATCATTGTTGAAGAATTGAATTAATGCAGGAAAACAAGAAAAAACAGATACTTTTAGTCGGGAATCCTAATGTAGGAAAGTCAACGGTTTTCAATACACTTTGCAACAAAAAGCAGAAAACCGGAAACTACGCCGGCGTTACCGTTGCCAGTCATTCGGGGAACTATGTTTATAAAAACGAAGAAGTGGAGGTGATAGACCTTCCGGGTTCGTACAGCGTATACCCCAGCTCAGAAGATGAAGCTATTTTTTCCAAATACCTTATTGATGAGCAGGAAAACTATGCGGGAGTTGTTTATATTCTTGAAGCATTAAGTTTAAAAAGGGGTCTGCTTCTGTTTCAGCAGATTCAGGACCTTGGAATTCCGATGATTCTGATTGTCAATCAGATTGATCAGGCAGAAAGAAGAGGCATTACTATAGATATTCAAAAGTTTTCAGAAGCACTGGGCATTAAAATTATTCAGACCAATGCCAAAGAGCAGATCGGGATTGATGCAGTAAGAGAAGCCGTTTACAGCAATGAATTTGTAAAAACAGATAAAGTTTCCTTTGAGACACCAAACGAACATAGGGATTTTATTCAGAAGTTGGCAGCCCATAAAGGTTTTGACAATGAATATAAAGCCTGGATGAGCCTCTCATTGGGGACAGATCTCGGAAGAATAGGCTCGGTAATGGAACTGCTCAATGAGCCTGATTCCAAAAGTTTGGTTCCTAAAAGATTACAGGTTCAGGAAACCGTCAGAAGATATCAGAATGTAGACAAAATTCTGGCTGATGTTATTTCTAAAAAAGCTCAGTTCAAAGAATTACTTACTGAAAAGCTGGACAAAGTTTTAGTTCATAAATTCTGGGGATACGTAGTCTTTTTAGCGATTCTTCTGATTATTTTCCAAAGTGTTTTCTTCCTCGCAGAATATCCGATGAGCTGGATTGAAGATACTTTCTCCTGGCTGGCCGCATTTACAAGCGAGCACCTTCCCGAAGGACCAATTAATTCATTGATTTCAAATGGAATCGTTCCCGGAATAGGAGGAATCGTAGTTTTTGCACCACAGATCGGAATCCTGCTGTACTTCCTTTACCTGCTGGAAGATTCCGGATATATGGCAAGGGTTGTATTTCTGATGGACAGACTGCTGCGTCCTTTCGGGCTAAACGGTAAAAGTATCGTTCCGCTTGTATCAGGTACTGCCTGTGCTATCCCGGCAGTGATTTCTACCAGAAACATTGAGAATGTAAAAGAAAGACTGCTGACGATATTGGTTACGCCATTTATGACGTGCTCGGCAAGACTTCCGGTATACAGTATCATCATCGGACTGATTATTTCAGAAGGAACATTTTTGGGAATAAAATATAAAGCACTGGTCTTGATGGGAATGTACCTTCTTGGCTTCCTGGTTGCTTTATTCTCAGCATCAATTCTTAAAAGATTTATCAAAAGTAAAGGAAAAACCTATTTGGTAATGGACCTTCCTGCCTATAAGAAACCACTTTTCGGCTATGACTTTAAAATGGTTTTAGGAAAAGTTTGGGATTTCATTACCGGAGCCGGAAAAATAATCTTCATTGTCAGTATCATCATCTGGTTCCTGAGTTATTTCGGGCCAAGCCAGAAAGCAGATCAGTTCGTAGCTACCGATGTTCACCTTGATCATTCTTACCTTGCGAAAATGGGTAAAGGAATAGAGCCTGTTATTGCTCCGCTCGGCTACGACTGGAAAATGGGGGTAGGAATCCTTACCAGCTTTGTGGCAAGAGAAGTTTTCGTAGGGACAATGTCTACATTATACAGTCTGGAAGATGATGCTCCTGAAGTAAAAGTAATTGATAAAATGAGAAGAGATGTAAAGCCCAACGGAGAAAAAGTTTTCAGCTTTGCAACGGGAATCTCGGTTCTTCTTTTCTACGCATTTGCAATGCAGTGTGTTTCTACACTGGCAGTAGTCTACAGAGAAACCAAAAGCTGGAAATGGACCGGCTTTCAGGTGATCATGATGACAGGTTTGGCATATTTTGTGTCGATGATAGTATATCAGATTTTAAAGTAATGGATTCATCATTAATCATTCAGTATGTACTTATTATACTCATTGTAGCATTCGCCTGTTACTCTCTGTTTAAAGTACTTAAAAAGAATTTTGCTCCTAAGAAATTCAGTTCCAAAAGAACCAACTGCGATAAAGATTGCGGCTGTTCTTAATATTGGGTTCATCGGATAATTGAAAAAAATGTAGTAATTTCATTTTTCTAATGTAAATTATTAATTTGAATTTCTTAAAGACAGGATTACTGGTATTATTTTCTTTATTTACCCTTCAGGTAAAGGGACAGTCAGATACTGTCAACATCAAGTCTTATGCGGATCAGGTCATGATTCGTGCCAATCTTGATACCAATATTGAGAGCTATGTTTTTTCAGCAGGAGAAGGTAAGGATGCTTTCAAGATGGACCTGTCAATCAACAATAAAACAAAAACATCCCTTTCAGTCGATTATAGAATCATAAGTGCTACAGTATCATTTGCCCCCAGATTTTTGGATGGAAATAATGATGATGAAATGAAAGGAAAAAGTTCTTATACCGATCTAAGCTTCAGGTTTTTTCCCGGGAGATTCATCCAGAATGTTTATTATAAAAATGTAAAAGGCTTTTATGTAGAAAATATGAAAGACCTTTCCCCCGAATGGCAGGAAGGAAGAGATCCCTACATTCAGTTTCCGGATTTACGGGTGCAAACCTTTGGTGGATCTACATCCTATATTCTTAACAAAAATTTTTCAGCAAGAAGTATCTACACCCAGGGAGAATGGCAGAAGAAAAGCAGTGGCAGCTGGATTCCGTTTGTGGATTATGATCTTACCATTTTCAGAAATACAATTGATGGCGTCAAAAGCAAGGAAATACAATATAATATCGGAGGAAATATCGGGTATTTCTATAATTGGGTAATTGGAGATAAGGTTAATATTTCACCTTATCTGACCGTCGGGATCGGAGGAAAATTCTCCAGCTTCACGGATATTGAGAACGGAAATACTAAGAAAAATGCGCAGTATGCAACCATAAGAATGCAGGGAGGCCTTCATATAGGTTATAATACTGACCGGTTTTTATTCGGAGGTAAAATGAATTTTAAAAGCTATGCGTACGACCAGAAAGATAACCAGACTGTGGAAAATAATAACCTTTATGGACTGTTATATATAGGTTATCGCTTTGCACCACCGAAAGTTGTAAAAAATACCTACGATAAAATTCAAAAAAAGATTCCCGTTCTATAAGTTCAAAGGTCTTTTAAGTATCTTTGCGATGGAAAATTTAGAAAAACAAAATAAAAAAACATCATGTCATTAATAAAATCTATTTCCGGAATTCGCGGAACCATTGGAGGAAGAGTAAATGATAACCTGACACCGCTGGATGTGGTAAAATTTGCATCCGCCTTCGGAACATGGCTTCAGAATAATAAAAACAAGAAAGATCTTACCCTTATCATTGGAAGAGATGCCAGAATTTCTGGTCAGATGGTTTCTTCCCTGGTTACTGCTACTTTGCAGGGGTTGGGAATTAATGTAATAGATCTTGGCCTTTCTACTACGCCAACTGTTGAAGTAATAGTTCCTGAGCTGAATGCAGACGGAGGAATCATCCTTACCGCTTCCCATAATCCAAAACAATGGAATGCCCTTAAATTATTAAACGAAAAAGGAGAATTCATCAGTGGGGAAAATGGAGCAGAAGTACTGGCTTTGGCAGAAAGTGAAGACTTCAACTATGCAGAAGTAGATGATCTTGGGAAATATGAAACAAGAGATGATGCTTTTGATATTCATATCCAGCAGATTCTGGATTTACCGATGGTAGATGTAGAAGCAATCAAAGCGAAGAAATTTAAGGTGGTTCTGGATGCTGTAAACTCTACAGGAGGAATCGCGATTCCTATGCTTTTGGATAAATTAGGCTGTGAAACCATCAGATTGTACTGTGAACCAACCGGACACTTTCCACATAATCCTGAACCTTTGAAAGAACATTTGGGAGATATCTGCGAGCTGGTAAAAAAAGAAAATGCAGACTTAGGAGTGGTGGTAGATCCTGATGTGGACAGATTAGCCCTTATTGATGAAAAAGGAGAAATGTTCGGAGAAGAATACACGTTGGTAGCCGTTGCTGATTACTTATTGAAACATAAAAACGGAGTGGCTGTTTCCAACCTTTCTTCAAGCCGAGCTTTGAGAGATGTGGCACATGCACACAACTCAGAATATTTTGCAAGCGCAGTAGGAGAAGTAAATGTAGTTACTCTGATGAAAGAGAAAAATGCTGTGATCGGAGGAGAAGGAAACGGAGGAATTATCTATCCTGATTTACATTACGGAAGAGACTCTTTAGTAGGAGTTGCCCTATTCCTGACTCATCTAGCCAAAGAAAACAAAACCGTTTCTGAATTAAGAGCAGGCTATCCAAGTTATTTCATGGGTAAAAAGAAAATAGAACTTACGCCGGAGATAGATGTAGACGCTATCTTAAGCAAAATGGAACAGGAATATCAGAATGAAGAAGTTTCTACCGTGGATGGTGTTAAAATAGACTTTGAAAACAACTGGGTTCACCTTAGAAAATCCAATACAGAGCCGATCATCAGAATTTATACTGAAGCTAAATCTCAGGAGGAAGCAGATCAGTTGGGAGATGATATCATTGCTAAAATCAAGAGTTTAATCTAAAATATACGAAGAACGGACAATGCGTCCGTTCTTTTTTATATCAGTAATGTTTGAACATATCAAAAACAGGTTTCCTTTCCCCAAAGAAAAATGGAGAAAATTTGTAAGCGGCTTCGAACGTATGGAAGTTCCTGCCAAAACTTTGCTATTACAGGAAGGTGAGATTTCCTGTAATGCCTATTACATAGAAAAAGGAATGGCAAGGGCCTGGTATAATAATGACGGAAAAGACGTAACATTCCAGTTTTTTCTTGAAAACACGATGTTTTCTTCCCTTGAAAGCTTTAAAAAAGGCTTGCCAAGTATGGTGTCTTTTGAGACGATAGAACCCTGTATTTTATATAAAATCAACAGATCTGATGTGGAAGCCTTCCTGGAAGAAGTTTATGAAAACCCCGAACTCAGAAATCTCTTTATGGATGCTCTTTTTGAAAGAATATTTGATTATATGAAGCATTTCTTTTCATTCATTAAAGACACACCGCAGCAACGATATTTGAATCTGGTTAAGGAAAAACCGGAGATTATCAAAAGAGTTCCGCAGCATTATATTGCCTCCTATCTCGGTATTACCACCGTACATCTCAGCAGAATCAAAAGCAAAATATTGAAAGAAAGATTGGAATAAGCAGGAAGGTGGAACCCGGAACCCGGAAGTTTAAAAAGAAACTGAATAAATTCTGACTCATCTTAAAGCAATGTTCACAAAGAATAATTTATATTGTTGAAAATGTTCGCAAAGGCGTTCCACTCAGCAATGTTCATTGTTATTTGCTGAACGAAGTGCCCCTGCGAACAAATTAATACTTACTCTTCTATTTCCTGGCGTCCTCTGCGTTTTAATCTATTGCCCGCTTATAAACTTCAAGCTTCCGGCTTCCTTTCTTAAAACTGATAACAAATGTTATCGTTCCATAGCATTCACTCCTCATAATTTTGTTTAAAAATTAAAAGAATGAAAGCAGCAGTAGTATTTGAAAAAGGAAATATTCCTCAATACACAGATTTTCCTGAACCTGAAGCACAGGAAAATGAAATTATAGTTACAGTGAAAGCCGCGTCTATTAAAAACCTTGACAGGGCCAGAGCTGGTGGAAGTCACTATTCAACAGATAATCAGGAGCACCAGTCAACGATTATCGGGACAGACGGGGCAGGATATCTGGAAAACGGAAATAAAGTCTATTTTTTCAGTAAAAAAGGAACCGTAGCAGAAAAAGCAGCAGCAGATAAAAAAATGATCATTCCGATTCCTGAAAAACTGGATTTCTCTATAGCAGCTGCGTTGCCCAATGCGGTGATGGGCTCTGCAATGGCATTAAAATTCAAGGCAGGATTACAACAGGGTAATACTGTTCTGATCAACGGGGCAACAGGAATTACAGGTAAAATTGCAGTTCAGGTTGCCAGACTATACGGAGCAGGTAAGATTATCGTTACCGGAAGAAATGAAGAATCGCTTTTGGCTTTACGTGAATTAGGTGCCGATGAGGTGGTTTCTCTCAAACTGGAGGAACATGATTTTAAGCAAAAAATAAAAGAGATTCACAGGGAAAAGCCTATAGATGTTATTCTGGATTATATCTGGGGGCATTCCGTAGAAATGATATTATCTGCCCTTAAAGGAGACGGCAACTTTTCCCATAAAACAAGGCTGGTAAACGTAGGAGGAATGAGCGGAGATACCATTCAGCTGTCTTCACAGGTTCTGCGGGGCACTGATATTCAGATTTCCGGATCAGGATTGGGAAGCTGGACGAAAGAAGAAACAGTACTTTTGTTCTCAGAAATTATTCCCGGAATGTTTCAGGCCGCCGTAGACGGAAAAATAAAAATGGAAACACAGGACATTGATATTAAAAATATCGAAACCGTATGGAACACTGAGATACAAAGCGGAAAACGCCTGGTCATAAGAATTTAACCCCAATTTCCGTTTTTTTATCCACAATCCTTTTATCGGTTTTCTTTTTTTACTATTTTTATAATAGAAATTTATGAAATGGAAAATTCAAAAAAAAGTTGCAACTTTGCATAAATATTTGAATATCAGTTTCAGATGTATTATTAACTAAACGTTTGCCGAGGTCTGTAAGCAAATTCAGACATCAGGCCGACAAAGAGGACACTATTGGAAGAGTATTTTGGAAATGAACTTGTAAAAAAGTTCGAGGAAATGATGGAAAACAATGACGAATTCTACTTCGATACCGAAGAACTGGAAGACATTATTGTTTATTATTTGGAGCTTGGTGATTTTAATTACGCAGATATGGCGGTTAATTATGGGCTAAAGCTTCACCCTAATTCGTTGGATATTAAGATCAAAAGACTTGAGATCCTTCTGGAGTGGGAAGAGTATAATACGGCGAAAGAACTTATTGACGAACTGAAAGGCGCTTCTATGGAGAATACAGACTTTTTGGTTTGCTACGCAAAGTATTATTCGAACTTAGGAAATCCCAGAAAATCCATTGAAATCTGCAAAAAAGCTTTGACATTAGAGGAAGAAGAAAACTTTCTCCACAACTTTATTGCGGATGAATATGTGAATCTCGGAGATCCTTTTAACGCTCTTAAGCATTACAGGAAAGCACTGAAAGAAGATCCGGCGGATGAATATGCGCTGGAAAACTGTATGGTATGCTTCAGTGACCTGAATAAGAGTGAGGAGGCAATTGCCTTTCTTAATGAATATTTAGATGAATTCCCTTATTCTGAAACCGCCTGGTTTGAATACGGACAATTCTACTTCAACAGAAAAAATTATGATGAAGCCATAAGAGGTTATGATTATTTATTGGCAATCAACTCCAATTCAGTTGGTGTATATGCCAATAAAGCAGCCTGTTATGAAGCTTTGGGACAATACCAGAAGGCAATCGAAACGTATGAAGAAATGCTGGAGCTGGAATATACAAAGGCATTTACCTTCTATAAGATCGGATTATGCAATAAGGCTTTAAAACAGCCTATCCTGGCTTTGAACGCATTCCAGAAATCATTGAGAGAAGACCCTCAGTTTTATCTTGCCATGATGGAACAGTCTTATCTTTACGAAGAAATGGGCGGAATGTCCGAAGCATTGCATTTTGCCAAAGAAGCTACCCAGCTGAATGAAAACAACCTTGATTATCAGAAGAGACTGGCGTTTTTATTCATCGATTCCGGGAAGTTTGAAGAAAGCCTTTCATGTCTTAAAAAGCTGGTAGATGCAGAACCTTCAAGGTTTTACAACTGGTATGCTTATTCAGAAGTTCTGATGTTGGTAGGAGAATATGAAGATGCAGTGACAGTTTTGAATAAAGCTATTAAAAGGCATCACAGAGCTGAACTGTTTTATCAGTTAAGCAACTGTTATTTCAATCTGAAAGAGCAGGATAAAGGAATGGAATCACTTCAGAAAGCACTGGATCTTGATCCGTCTTTGGTTAAGGATATGCAGAAAAAATATCCTTTCATTAAAGATGAGGTAAAAAAGGTTAAGGCCGGTAAAGTGAAGAAAAAGAACTAGATTTATCTGAAAAATAATGAAAAAACCTGCAAAACTGCAGGTTTTTTTATTGATAATTATATTCGTAAAAAAACTTATCCGGAGTACTGCTGTTCGGGTTTCCGTTCGCATCAAGAGACTGTCTGCTTTCTTCAGATGGATAACCGGCAGTATTAAAAGTTGTTGTATACTTATGCTGAGTTGTTCCGGTTGCTGTTCCTCCTCCGGCAGTGGTGCTGGTAAACTCGCCTTTGTAACTGCTTAAGCTGTTTTTTATATTTGAAAACAGCATGTTGACACCATCGCTCTCATTTCCATTGAATATGATCTTGTCAAAACCTTTCACATTTTTAAAAGGATAATTTTTATCTGTGTAAGTATAGGTTTCTTTTTCTGTATAATTAACCGTATTTCCATTTACGGTTCCTGTCCCTGAACCTATATTGCTTACCATATTTCCGTTGCTGTAGGTAAACACACTGTTGATGGTCGAAGTACCGGCAGTTCCTGAATTCGTCTGTCTTTTTACGTTGATTTCTGTATTACTGGTGTAGGTGTAGGTAAATGAAACAGTGTTTTGTAATGTTCCGGTAGTAGAATATTCCTTAATGACTGCAGACGACATACGTCCACTGGAATAGCCATACTCAACAGTACTTTCTAGAATGTTATTTTCGTAATTTTTGATACCTGTAATGTAATCATCAGTATAGGTAAACTCTACTCTCTGTCCATGATTAATATTATTGATCATGCTGATGATCTTCGTTCCGTTATAATTGACCTTCATAACAATACCATCTATTGTCATTTTAGTAGGAAGTATTACATTCTGAGCGGAAGGGTCACTGTTGTCAAAAGGAATATCGTCTGAATCAGAACAGGATAGAGTGAACAAGGCTATGGAGCCATAAAGTAAAAGTTTTTTCATAGTTATAAGTTAAATCAGCCCAAATATAATTTAATTTATAACATAATGTTACTTTTTAGGATTTGTTCTTAAAAATATCAGTCCGCCTATGATGATTCCTGCTCCTATAAATTGTAAATAAGTCAGCTTTTCACCATCAATAATTCCCCAGATAATAGCTACAATAGGCATTACCAAAGTTACAGTTGAAGCAAAAAGAGGGCTGGAAACTTTCAGTAAACGGTAATTCATCATCATTGCCAGGCCTGTTCCGAAAATAGATAAAAGACTGACGAACATCAGCCCCAGCAGGTTATCCTTCGAAAAACTGAATTCAGAAAAAAATCCTGTACATGTCAATGCAATAACAGAAGGAAATATCAAAACAAACGAGAAAACAAAAGCAGACAAAACAGTAGAGGAGACTTCCATAAGTTTTGATTTTACAGTTGTTGTACTCAGAGCGTAGCATAAAGTTGCCAATAAGAGCAGAAGAATCGGAATCATTTTAAACTCTCCGCTGTCACCGCCTCCAAATGCCAGGATGCAGACTCCTGTGAAGCTTATTAACGTTCCGATGATCTGTTTTTTGGTTGTTTCAAACTTCCATACCAGTGCACCGACAATGATCACGAAAATAGGCATCATGGAGTTGATAATTCCTGCAATGCTGCTGCTAATTTCAGTTTCAGCAATCGGAAACAGGAACATTGGAATGAAATTTCCGGTAAAAGCTGCCAGAATTAACCACTTCAGATGCTTTTTAGGGAAAAGCTTGTAATTGGAAATGGCAACCGGAAGTAAAATTATCCCGGCAATAAGCACTCGTAAGGACCCTACCTGAAAAGGATTGAAATGTTCCAATGATTTTTTGATTAAAATAAAGGATGATCCCCAGATAATACTCAGGACAATCAGAAGAACCCACTTTTCTTTATCTGCGTTCATTATTTTCGTGTAAGATTTTTAGAAATTCTTTTTTAGGAATCATTTTTGCCCCTAAGCTCTCAAGGTGCTCTGTATGAGATTGACAATCAATTAATTCAATTGTATTTTTATTACTTTCTACAAAATGGATAAACCCGGCTTTGGAAGCATTGCTCACCTTTGCAAACATGCTTTCTCCACAGAACACATTCCCGATCTGCAATCCGTAAAAACCCCCTACAAGCTCGCCATCCTGCCATACTTCCACGCTTTTGGCCAGCCCATACTCATGAAGCTGGATAAAAGAATCCATCAGCTCATCGGAAAGCCATGTACCTGACTGTCCCTTCCGGGTTGCCTGCTGGCAGTTTCTGATCACCTCCCTGAAATTCTTATTCTCAGAAAAAGTAAAAACATTCCTGTTCAGGATTTTTCTCATGGATTTTGAAACCCTCAGTTCTGCAGGAATCAGCACGAATCTTGGATCCGGACACCACCAAAGAATCTCCTCCCCGGGATTGTACCAGGGGAAAATTCCTAATTGATAGGCAAACCAAATACGTTCTACGGAGAGGTCACCTCCAAAGGCAACCACTCCCTCATGACCGTCATACAGTTCAGGGTCTGGAAATGAAATCTCGTTCTCGTCTAATCGGACCATTTTTAGAAAAAAAATCCCACTTCAAAAAGCAGGATTTATATTGATCTTTATTCTTTAATTAAAAAGGTAAATCATCATCGTCATCACCAGCAAATGGGTTCTCATTTGAAACTGGAGAAGCAGATTGCTGAGGCATTGCCTGAGTAGGTTCTGAAGCATTATCAAATACTTTCTCTACTCTCCATCCTGTAATAGAGTTGAAATATTTAGTCTCACCCTGAGGAGAAACCCATTCTCTACCTCTGATGTTGATTCCTACTTTTACATTTTCTCCTTCCTTAAGGTTATCTAATAAGCTGATTTTATCAGATAAAAATTCTATGTTTATCGGCTGTGGATACTGTTCCTGGGTCAAAATAACCATTTCTCTTTTTTGAAACCCGCTCGCAAATGTTTGAGCATCAAAAAGTTTCTTTACCGTTCCTTGTAATTCCATATCGTAAATATTAACGTTGTAAAAGTAAGAAAATGAAATGTAATAAAAGGTGCCGTGAAAAAAAAATGTGGAAATTTTAATTTTTTTTCCTGAAAAGTTTGGTACTAAAGGAAATTGTCCTATATTTGCACTCACAAAAACGAAGCAAGCTCTTTAAAACTTACAATATTAAAAAAACCAGCGGATGTGGTGTAATTGGTAGCCACGCCAGACTTAGGATCTGGTGCCGTGAGGCGTGGGGGTTCGAGTCCCTTCATCCGCACTATGCGAAAATAGCTCAGCTGGTAGAGCACAACCTTGCCAAGGTTGGGGTCGCGGGTTCGAATCCCGTTTTTCGCTCCACACCATGCCCTGGTGGTGGAACTGGTAGACACGCAGGACTTAAAATCCTGTGTCCGCAAGGACGTACGGGTTCAAGTCCCGTCTGGGGTACAAGACCCTCTGTAATATCTTACGGAGGGTTTTTTGTTTTAATAGAGAGTGTTCTTTAAATAAAATTTTTATATTTGTAAGAAATATAACCTGAATCTGTAAATTCAGATCAGTAAACCAGCGGATGTGGTGTAATTGGTAGCCACGCCAGACTTAGGATCTGGTGCCGTGAGGCGTGGGGGTTCGAGTCCCTTCATCCGCACTATGCGAAAATAGCTCAGCTGGTAGAGCACAACCTTGCCAAGGTTGGGGTCGCGGGTTCGAATCCCGTTTTTCGCTCCACACCATGCCCTGGTGGTGGAACTGGTAGACACGCAGGACTTAAAATCCTGTGTCCGCAAGGACGTACGGGTTCAAGTCCCGTCTGGGGTACAAAGCCCTCTGTATGATAGTACGGAGGGCTTTTTGTTTTATGACATTTGGAGGATTTTCATTCAAGTGATTCTATTAACTGATGTTCCTTAGCAGATGATCCGACCCGTTTTCTTTTCCAGATTTTCCAGTCTTTCAAAAATCCGGGTAAAAATATTTTTCTCAGCAATAGAAACATAGCCAATGATCTTGTAATACTCCTGATTATGTAGTCTTGTTGATTGGTTATCAGTGATATATTGGAGGGTTTTATTGGTGTAGACCAATAAATTGCTTACAGGCTCTGTCTTCAGGTCTGCTTTATTCAGGAATAATATATCGCCGTGTTGATATTGTGGAAGCAATACTTTTTCCGGCGTAAACTCATATATCAGATCAACAGATGCTAATATTTTTTGCAATATAGGATTGTAAGGATCTTTCTCTGTTTCTGAGCTGCTTTGGATCACTGATTCAGGAAAAAGTACAGGTTGGTCTGTATCAGAAACACTTTTCAATTGGTTTTCCTGGACAGGTTCGGTCAGTAGTTGATCAAGGGTAAGGTTAAAATAATTGGCAACCTTCAGTATAGTTTCAATTTTAGGCTCAGCACGCCCTTCCTCATAAGAACTTATCACGCCCCTGTTGAGATCGAACAGATCGGCAAAAGCCTTTTGGCTCAATCCGATAAAACAGGCCTATATGGAGCTTGAAAGCCGTTCTCTGGTAGAATCACGACCTAAATATGGGTATTATGTAAGCCAGTCTTCCCAACGGAAACTGGCCCTGCCTTCTGTAGCTCAGATGAAACATTCAGAAGGGGAAAATACGCCTCAGGATCTTTTTGACAAGGTATTCGGAACTATTGCCGGTACGGATGTGACACAGTTTGCTTTGGGAATTCCCGGAAAGAGCCTTCTTCCGGTAGCCAAAATGAAGAAATGTATGATTGATGTGGTAAAGAGGAAAAATGACAGCGGTGTCAATTATGAATCGGTGCAGGGCAGCGAGCTGCTTCGGCGTGAAATTGCCAAATGGTCCATCGTGATGGAAGGAAAAATTACAGAAGATGATCTGGTGATTACTTCAGGTGCTATGAATGGAGTTTATCACGGTCTGATGGCGGTTACGAAACCGGGAGATTGTGTGGCAGTAGAAAGCCCCGTATATTTTGGAATCCTGCAGGCTATCCATCTGTTGGGGCTCAAGGCTGTGGAAATTCCAACCCATCCTATTACAGGGGTTGATCTGGATGCCCTGAAAAAAGTGCTTCCAAAGCTTTCCGCCTGCTGTTTTGTGGTGAATTACAACAATCCGCTAGGGTTTCAGATGCCTGATGAACATAAAAAGGAACTGGTGAAAATGCTTACTGAACAAAATGTACCCCTTATTGAAGATGATGTCTACGGAAACATCTATTTCGGAGCAGGAAGGCCAAAACCCTGCAAATTTTATGATGAAGCCGGAATTGTGATGTGGGTGGGATCGGTTTCCAAAACCCTTGCTCCCGGTTTCAGGACAGGATGGGTGGCTCCCGGAAAATTTAAAGAAAAAATTATCCGCCAGAAGCTGGTTCAGACGGTTTCCAGCCCATCGCTGTTCTCAGATGTAATTGCGGATTTTCTGGCCCATGGAAGGTATGATCATCATTTGAGAATGTTCCGGAAAAAGCTATATGCCAATTATCTTCAGATCCAGAAATCGGTAGCTGAATACTTTCCTGACAATACTAAGATTTCAGAGCCCAAAGGAGGTTTTATGCTGTGGCTGGAACTGGACAAAAGAATTTGTACCGAAGATCTTTATGATGTGGCTTTTGAGCAGAAAATTAACTTTGCTCCGGGAAGAATGTTTTCACAGTATAACCAGTATCAGAACTGCATGCGGTTGAATTACGCTTTGGAATGGACCGACAGAGTGGAAAGCGATCTTGATAAGCTGGGTAAAATGATAAAAAACAGAATTTAATAAACATTATAGCGATGAATGATAACAATAATGAAGTAAAAATCGTAGCGTATAAACCTGAGTATAAAGAAGCTTTCAAAGCTTTAAATGAAGAATGGATTAAAACATTCTTTGTCATGGAAGCCGGTGATTATAAACTGCTGGAAAATCCTGAAGAGCATATTTTGAATAAAGGAGGACATATTGTTTTTGCTCTGTTAAATGATGAGCCTGTAGGAACCTGCGCATTGGTAAAAACCCAGGATTATCCCCTTACTTTTGAGCTGTCAAAGATGGCGGTAAGCCCAAAGGCCCAGGGGAAAAAGTTAGGGTATCTGCTGGGAAAAACTTTGGTGGAAAAAGCGAAAGAATTACATGCAGAGAAAGTCTTTTTAGTAACGAATTCTATACTTGTTCCGGCGATTAAGCTCTATGAAAAACTGGGCTTTATCCATACTCCTGTTAACAATGCCGGATATGACCGTGTAGATGTGCAGATGGAGCTGAATCTGAATATATAACAAAAAAATATTAGAACAAGGATAGGAATATCCTTGTTCTAATATCAAATTTAAATCTAATTGCTTTACTGTTTATTTCTTGATAAAAGTTTTTGTCACAGATTTTTTGCTCCCGGAAATTTTAATAAAATATACTCCCGCCTGAAGATTTGCGATATTGATGTTCTCATCATAATATCCTCCCAGAGAATGTAGTAAGGATGTGGAGACAACAGTTCCATTATTGTCGAGGATTTCTGATTTAATCTCCTTATCTTCAGAATTATACCGGATAGAAATATATGCAGAAGCAGGATTGGGATACACTTTAAAATCATCTGCCGTCTGTATCGTTTCTCTGGCTGATAATATTTCTTTGGAACATGCAGGGATTCTGTTCACTCCGTCTATTCCCCATGAAGGCTGTACCGGAATACAGAGCCAGTTTAAAACGGTTGGAAAATGATCCGTCTCTCTTGTTGTGGAAGTATAATCATACACTTTAAAGTTGTTAACTGTATTAATATTATAAGCTGGAGATCCTGTTATAGTCATATTATTGGCATTCAAGCTTGAATCTGTCAGGGTATTTCCTGAAGTTCCGTTGCATTTCCAATTAGCCACCAGCTGAGAATAATAAGGATGTGATGGGGTAATATCCTGATGGGCCCAATTAACAATCACATCATTTGGAAGGGCCGATTTCCATATCCTTATATCTTTATAGGAAGCCGAAAGATTGATTCCATATGCATTTGTTCCATCCTGGTTCAAAGTTAAAGGAAGTCCGGAGTCAATATTTCCGATGATATTCATTTTAGCAAAAGTTACCGGAACACCATCCTCATAAAGGGTCACCAGCCCGTCTCTGTCAAAACTCGCAGCAATATGTTTCCACTTATTTGTTTCTGCTTTTCCTCCTACAAGGTCGATTCTGTTGGTTCCGTCACCAATATTCATTTTGAATGTCTGCCCGGAATATCCTGAAAAAACAAATCCTTTGTTTTTTCCGTTAGCCCAGTTTTTATTACTGATCATTACCGGATCACTGGAATAAGCAGCATTAGGCTTTACCCAAAATTCAATGGTGAAATCCTGATTGGCTCCGAAATTGAATGGAGCCTGGTTACCTGGTTTTGCATATGTTCCTGCAGGGAAACTCAACTGATTAAATGTTTTATTGGACTCCAGAACGGTTTTGCTGATCTGTTGTGGAGTAAATCCGGGATTTGAATACACTGTAAAAATATTTCTTTCAGAAAGATTTCCGCCTCCATGAGAGCTGTCTACTGCTCCGTGATCAGTAGTCAGTACTACCAGCCAGTCTTCATTATTGTAGGATGGTCTGTTTTTCATTGCTGCAACAATCTCTCCGATATAAGTGTCTGTTGTCTTAATAGAAGATACATACTGAGGAACAGCTGATGAAAACGCGTAAGAATGCCCTGCATGGTCCACATCATCAAAATCCACAAAGAGGATATCAGGATTGTCACTTTGCAAAGCGGTTACTGCAGCATTCTTTACAGCAAGATCTGTTGCAAGATTGCTTTTAATATCAGCATTCTGGATAATTTTATCGTTGATGGGTGACCAATGAGCCAGAGAAATGGTTTTCAGGTTCGGATTGAAGGTTTCAGCTCTTGTTAAAAAATCAGGATAACCGGCAAAGTTCGGATTGGTGAAATTATTGTCCTGAACATTGTGTTTGGTGTGCCATACACCGGTGAGCATGGTACTCCAGCCGTTTCCGCTCCAGGTAGTGGCAGCGCAAAGCCCGTCAACAGAGTAAATCGACTGGCTGATAAGATTTTGGATGTTCGGCGTAGGAGTAGACATCATTACATCTGTACGACATCCGTCAATTCCGATAAAAAGTACTTTTTTTGTCTGAGCTCCAAGAAAGCAGCTCATCACAACAGCCACTGAGAATAGTTTTGTTTTCATAGGGAAAAGAGTTTTTGAAATAGAAAAGTTTACAAATAGTGATTTATTTTTAAATATTGTAAAATTAATTTACTATTTGTAAACATGTATGAACTGAAAATTAATTAATTGATAATTAAAAAGTTCCGAAAAAGAAGGATTGTTGAACCACAAAAGTCACAAAAGCGAATGCCTTTATCTAAAGCTAAATGTCTTAATGAATATAAGCTCACAATAGTATCCGAACATCTTCAATTTTTACAAATCTTCAATCAAACGTACGATATTCCCCTCCTCCGGAGGGGTGTCGAAAATTCAAAGAATTTTTGACGGGGTGGTAAAAAACACAAACATTTTCAATAGAAATATCCATGAAAACATTTGTGTCAAGAAGTATTTAAAAATATGTTGAAAAAGAAACCGTTAAAGAATATCTTTAGCTTCAGAAATGGTATTCAGAATATAATCCGGGGCAGCCTTTTCCAGCTCTGATTGTGTTTGAGCTCCGGAAAGAACGGCTACTGTTAATCCGCAGCCTGCGTTTTTACCTTCTTCGATATCAATAACAGAGTCACCTGCCTTTAAAACTTTATGAGCTTCAGTGATATTGAATTTCTTCATCGCAAGATGGATCATCTCCGGGCTTGGACGGCTTTCAGAAACATCATCCGCGGTAATCAAAGCATCAAAATGAATACTTTCTTTCCAGTTGAGTTTATTCAAAAGCTGATGAGCAATTTCAGAGGTATAACCTGTATTCAAAACAATTTTTTTGTTTTGAGACTTCATGCTGAGGAGGAAATCTTCAGTCCCGTTGATAGGTTTTACATCAAGATTTTTATATGATTCCTTTAGCTGTTCAGAAAATTTCTCAAAAATTGCAGGAGCATCTTCTTCTTTACCATTAATTTCCTTTAAAAGACTTGTAATGGCTTCCAGTTTTTCCATTCCGGCACAGGTGGATAATACTTTTTCAAGGCTTACGGAATAGCCGTAATCATTCACAGCGCTGGTAAGTGTTTTATATACTACATTATCCTCATCAATTGTTGTTCCGGCCATATCCAGAACTAATAATTCTATATTTTTCATTTCAGTTTTATGCGTAAATTTTTTCAATATTAAACTTAGAGAATCCGCCGCTTCCCGTCATTCCTTTTCCTCCGATACCTGTTACAATATGAATGTTTGCAGATGGGCTGTGCTCGAAAATATCTTTGGTTTTACATTGGGAATAAATGCCAAACCATCTTCTCTGAATTTCATAGGTGGGAAGATCAATAATTTTTTTAGCCTCATGGATCATGAATTCATCAATCTCCATATTTAGGTCATACCCAAGATCATCTGCATTTTTAGCATCTGCATATTCATGAGAATCTCCTATGATTACAGAACCATCAAGAGCCTGTTTGAATAAAATATGAATTCCGTATTTCTTTTCGAAAGAATTTGGGTCTTCTGCTGCCTTGATTTTCTGGTAAGAAGGACATTCACCGAATGATTCATATCTTCTGACAGAAAGCCCGGTAAGAATATTTCCCTGAAGCGAATAAATCCCCTGAGGTTTGGTCTGTAGCATCTGTAGCTTGCTCACTTCCAGATCACTGTCATTAAATACTTTAGGATATAAAGTTTTGAACTCATGTCCTCCGCAGATAATGATTTTAGATGCGTTGAATGCTGTTCCGTCGGCAGCTATGGCTGTACATTTCTGATCATCTTCATGGGTTTCCAGCACTGTAGTATTATAGAAAATCTGCAGTCCCATTTTTTCCTGAAGCAGCTTATGAAGCTTTACAATCATATCTGCCGGATCTACTGAAAGTTCCTGCGGGAAAAACAAGCCTCCTTTGCAGTAATCCGAACGGAGACCATCAAATTTTTTGATGCAGTCATTTTTTGATAATAAAACAGAGTCATAATCATTGTTTCTGTTGATTTCATAAAGTTCTTCAATCAGCTGAAGCTCTTCGTCATTGGAAGCAATATATACAGATCCGTTTTGTCTGATGGTAAGGTCTGCATGGGTATGAAGTTCCTGATAGATTGCAAGACTTTCTCTTCCGAAATTCTGCCATTTCAGATCCATTCCGGAGGGTACTACCTGTCCGAAATTCCTTACGGTAGCACCTTGAGGAACAGAGTTTCTTTTCAGTAGAGCCACCTTAAGATTTTTCTTCAGCGCATGATAAGCATGGAATGTTCCTAAAATTCCGCCTCCTACAACGATTAAATCAAATTTTGTTGTCATTTTACAAATATTTATAAGATTTTCGACGTATCGAAATTGATGAATTGATTAGAGTTTGAGTTTGATTTCGGCTTTGATTTGTTTCTGAAAGCCAGAAAAGCAATCACCGAAAGAATGAAAACCGTAACGGTGATGATATAATTTAAGTTGATATAAAAATGTAACCATGAAGTCTGGGCCGAGCCAAAGTTTTTATACAAAAGAATCAGAACACTTCCCAGATACCCGAATGAATCTACAATATAGATCAAAAAACCAACATTTCCCTTGATCTCAAAAGCGGCTATCATCCGGTCAAAATAAATTCCGTTAAAAGGAATATAGCAGATATACATTCCGAAGCCGGAAATCGTCATCCATAAAAACGGAGATAATGACCCCTGCTGGAAGAGGTAAGTAGAAAGCCCCACGATAAGGATTCCTGCAAAAAGAATGTAATGGTAATAGACAAATGCCTTTTTGTTGTTTTTTACTCTTACTATAAAGCTTAAAATCACGAGAACCATCACCGCAATAGGAATCTCCGTTAAGGTGAAAATAGAACTGTCGAAACTGAAATTCAGCCCGTCCCATATTTCCCGGTTGAAATTATCTCTGAAATCCCTTAAAATTGTTAAGCTGATATATAAAAATATGATACAAACGATCGGCACAAAAAACTGCTGTACCAATGCTTTTCTTTCTGCACTGTTTAACGGTTGTCTTTTGTTTTTAAGTAAAATATCTTCTTCTGAAGGGTTGGGAATCCTTTCAAGTAACAGCCCGAAAAAAATCAGGGGAATAATAAAAATAAGTCCTGCTGAAAAAGGCATCCAGAATTCGGAAATTGGGAACGTATCCATTAAAAATTTTCCTGTTGATTTTGTAAATCCTGAAGAAACCACAAAGCTTGAACATAAAAACAATCCGATAATTTCTGTGGCTTTTCGCCCTTCGATATAAGAAAAAACAATTCCCCAGATCATTCCCAGCGGAATCCCATTAATAAACATAAATAATATATTGTAAGGAGCGGGAACGGCTGCAAATCCCAACAAAGCAAGTTCTGCAATGGCAATGAAAGCAAAAAGATAAGTTAGCCTTTTCTTAGGTTTCAGCTCGGAAATAAATTTGATCCCGATGAATTTTGAAATGAAATAACCTACGGCCTGTGCAATGATAATCAGAATCTTATAATCTACTCCGAAATAGGAAAGTCCCTCGAAAGATGCAACGGTAAAGGGTTTTC
This sequence comes from Chryseobacterium sp., assembly GCF_041914225.1. GTDB lineage: Bacteria > Bacteroidota > Bacteroidia > Flavobacteriales > Weeksellaceae > Chryseobacterium. Next base: position 33,231 of record NZ_JAYSDT010000010.1, on the reverse strand, counting down.
TGAAACCGTACATGCAGAAGTAAACACCAAAAGCAGCAAAAGCGGCTTTCAGTGTTACTAATGTTTTTTTATTGATTGTTCTGGCCATGATGATGGTTTAGAAGTTCAGTTTTATTCCAAGGTTGAATCGTACTCCATAATATTCTACCTGCTCAGGGCGGTCTTCGCTTTTTCCGAAGTGATAGATTAATGGCTTGTTCAGAATATTGTTAACGTCCGCATATAAAGTCAGGTATCTGGTAAACTGATAAGAACCTCCGAAGTCCAGATTGCTGTATTTACCATAATAAGAATCATTGATATCTTCTTCAGCATATTCTACGGCGTATTTACCTTTATAATTGTAAGCCAGCCTTGCATTGAATCCTTTTTTCTCAAAGAAAAGCTGTGCGTTATACAATTCCTTTGCCTGGTAAGGAAGGGCTACTTTTCTTCCGCCCGGTTTTTCCATTTCAGAAGTCATGAATGTAGCATTCAGCTGTACACCGAAGTACTGTAAAAATCCTGGAAGAAAATCAAATCTTTTATTTAGTCCCAGCTCAACACCTCCTAACCATGCAGCATTTCCGTTGTTGGGAGCGGTGAACTGTACTCCGTTGATCCCGTTGTAGTTTCCGATAAAAGAGTCCTGAAAAATAGGATCTGTAATGGATTTATAGAAAACGCCTCCACTCAGAATTCCTACATTGGAAAAATAATATTCTCCCATCAGATCAAAATTTAAAGAATAGGTAGGATTAAGGTTGGGATTTCCCCCCTTAAATTCGTTGTCAGCTTCAATATAAGTTCCTCCAGGCGTAAGATCTCCGAAATTAGGTCTTGAGAAAGTTCTGGTAGCAGCAAAACGAAGATTGGCTTTGTCGTTTAATGTATATTTAAGGTGAATCATCGGAAGAACAGCCAGATAATTTTTAGTGTTTTCTACAGGGGTAAGAACATTATCATTTACACTATATCCTCTTACTTTAGTATTGGTGTTTGATAATCTGATTCCTCCCAAAATCGTAATCTTATCATTCAGTTTATAGGTTGCCATCCCGTAAGCATCTGCATGTTTTTCAAAGACATCAAAGTTTCTTCCTAATGCCTTATTGTACTCCAGTGCTTCGGAATCGGCAGTGTTGATCTTCAGGTTTCCCTGATTCTGGAACCAGAACTGATTCATTCCATTGGTTGAAAGTACCGGTCCAAAAGTGTTGCCGATATGGGTATTCATTTCACTTAAATATTGGGGGCCGTTAGGTTGCGTTGTGATATATTGTGAAAAATCCGATAGAAGAGGAGCGGTTCCGTTGCTCCAGTTGTAAAAAATATCAGAGAACCTTGCATTACGTTCTTTATCTCTGTACTTAAAACCATACTTTAATGTCAGTTTATCTGAAGCATTGATTTCATGGTTGAAAGCTGCTACGATTTTATCCTTTTCCTCCACAAAAACCTTATAGAATTCAAGATCTGTGAATCTCATCCGGGATGCATCCATCTTAAAGTCCGGATCACTGTAAAAACCAAACAAGGCATCCGGGTTTTTATAGTCTAACTTCCCGCCATCTGCTTTCCAATAAGCTCTCGGACCGTTTCCATGATCTGAAATATAGTCAGGATTGATCCCTACACCAGATTGAGTATACTTGATGACATAGTAGGAATTGTTCTGCTTGTCAGGGATATTTCCATACTTGAATCTGTTGTCATAATAAGATAAGTCCCAATCGATTTTTCCTTTGTTTAACTGATGAACTGCTCCCAAAGAAACAGAGGTAAGCTGTGTAATCAGTAAATTGTGAATATTCTGAAGCTCAACCCTCGCTGTATTATTGGTGCTGCTGAATTTATCAAACCGGATTCTGTGTTTATAATGGGTTTCATCGTCTGATAAGGTACCGTACATTCCTTTTAAATAGAAAGTGGTTTTGGGAGACAGTACATATTCAAAAGCCGTATTAATTCCTGTTGTCTTTCTTACCCCGTTATAATCGCGGAGTTCCAGCCTGAAAACACCTTCATCACCACTTCTTCTTGCCTCGAAATTATCGGTAGACCAGTTTCTTATGAAATGGGCAAAGTTTAATAAATACCCGAATTTCTTATCCTTTGTTCTTCCTCCATACAAAAATCCAAGATTGTAAACCCCTTTATCAGCTTTTGCATTATAACCGCTTCCAATCGTTGCTTTGAATTCTGTTTTCATGGGCGGAGTTTTGGTAATAAAGTTGACACCACCGCCTATTCCGTCTGCTTCCATATCCGGGGTAAAAGACTTGTTTACATGTACATATGAGATCAGTTCAGTAGGAAAGAAGTCGAAGGCTGTGGCCCTGGATGTTGTTTCCTCTTCAGCAGTGGGAAGCCTGTTTCCGTTGATGGTTGTAGAAGCCCAGAATGGCGGAAGCCCTCTCAGGGAAACAAACCTTCCTTCTCCCTGGTCTCTTTCGATAGAAACCCCCTGTACACGCTGTACGGTTTCAGCTGCATTTCTGTCCGGCAGCTTTCCGATTCCGTCCGAAGCAATGACATTGGTAATATTGATTGCATTCTTCTGAAGGTTCAAAGCTCTTGCTTCCGTATTTTTCAACGTTCCGGTTACTACAATTTCATCAATATTTTTACGTGGCTGTGAAAGTTTGATCATTCCCAGATCAACAGTTTGTTCAGGCTTCAGGTCTACGTTGATCTCTGCAGATTCATATCCTATATAGCTGATCTGTAAAGTGTATTGGCCTTCTTTAATATCATTGATGATAAATTTTCCTTCAGTATCAGTTGTTGTGTTTTTAGATAAGCCTTTTATTTTGACTGTTGCCCCGGGGAGAGGCTGACTGTCATCAAGGACAGTTCCTATAATTAACTGTTTCTGCGCGGTAACAAAGATGATAATACAGACAAAAACAAGGGTAAGTAATTTCTCTAAAGTTGTTTTCATTTTTACATATATTAAATTTTTTATGCAAATCACGCTAATGATTTTAATATATATAAATATTTTGTATTAAGTATTGGTTAACAAATAGACGCTGTTTGTTACGATTATTTTACTTTAAAACGAATTGAAGTTATCGTTTGAAAATTCAATAAAATGAGGTTTAAAGTTGCTGTTTCAAGGTTTTTAGTAAATGTTTTTCAAAAATATCAGGAATAGAAACCTAATGAAAACAGCCGTATTTTGATTCATATTTCGTTCATCTTGGAAGAAAGCAGAAAAACAAAAGTTGCATATTTGTAAACTTTTGTATGTTTCGGAAATCAAAATTGAAGAATGCTGTAAAAATTGGAATATGATTTAAACGCAAAGTTTTATGATTGAAAAGTATATTTTTAAGGAAGCAAAAGCTACGGCTTTGTCGCTGATGAAGCTTTATTATTATGTGTGTGCTTAGAAAGAATCAATAAAATTGATTCCAATCTTTGCTCCCTTAAAAATATAAGGTTTAGCAATAAAGAACTTTGCGTTAAAAAAATATGCTGTTATGCAGTATAAAAATAAAGAACAAGCATCACACAGCTCTCATTACTGATGCTTACCGGAACGTGAGGAAACTTTCCGTTGAAATACAAAGAATCTCCTTCTTTTAAAATGACTTCTTCATTATCAATCACATATTTCACTTCTCCTTTCAGGATATATTTGAATTCCCAGGCATCCGTAATGACCTTTTCCCTTTTAGAATTGGGCTCAAGAGTCAGCAGAACGGCCTCAAATCCTAAAGAATGAAGACTTTTGCTGAAGATGTGCATATACCTGAATCCTTCAGCTTCTACTTCTTTTTCAATGACTTGCTGGCTCTCTTTAGGAACGTAGATGAATTTGGCATTGGATTTTTTTTCTACTCCTTCGAAAAAATAGCTGGCATCAATTTCAAGAGACTGAATGAGATCCAATAGCACAGGAAGTGAAGGAATGGTTCTTCCGTTTTCAATTCTGGAAACAAGTCCGTTGCTTACATTCGCTTTAAAAGCCAGTTCGTTGATGGTTAAATTATTCTTTTTTCTAATATCTTTTAATCTTTTGCCGATACCTATTAAAAAGTCATTCATACTGTGTGCAATTTAACCTGGATTATTTTTTCGTCATTATAATAAAGCAAAGGTAATATTATTCTATAGAGTTTGGATAAAGAAGGGAATCAATTCATTGAAAATTATTATTGGAGGTAGAAGTACATCATTGCAAATAGCCGGCAGTCTCTTTACCGTTTCATCTTTCTGCGCTTTACGCTTTCTTTTTCTCACCAGGAAAATTTCCCTATTTTTGTAAAACTCCTTATTTTATTTATGAAAAAAATTATTCTTATCGAAGACGAGACCAGTGTAGTCTCTTTCATTAAAAAAGGACTTCAGGAAAACGGATATGAAATTTCTGTAGCTTTTGACGGCCGTACAGGAGTGCAGCTGGTGCAGGCTAACGATTTTGATCTGGTCATTTTAGACATCATGCTTCCGGAAATGAACGGCCTGGATGTTTGTAAAGAGATAAGAAAAACCAATCAGAGTGTTCCTATTCTGTTTCTGACCGCTTTGGGGACTTCTGAAAATATAGTTCTGGGGCTGGAAAGTGGCGGAGACGATTATCTGGTAAAACCTTTCAAATTTATTGAGCTGGTAGCGCGCGTGAAGTCTTTGCTGAGGAGAAGCAACAACAACGGACCACAGGAAATCGCTGAACCAGAGCCGGATAATGAACATGTATTTCAGTTTTCGGATCTGATAGTGAATGATTATACAAAGAAAGTAACACGCGGAGGAGAAGAGATTTCACTCACTTCCACAGAATATAAATTACTGCTGTATTTTTTGAATAACCCTGAAAAAGTAATTTCCAGAGCTGAAATTCTTGATGCAGTATGGGGAGTAAACTATGAACTGGGAACCAATGTGGTAGATGTGTACGTTAACTATTTAAGGAAAAAGCTGGATAACCAGGATGATAATAAACTGATTCATACCGTGATAGGAATGGGCTATGTATTGAAAAAAACATAATGAATGTTTAATAAAGTCATTACAAATCAAACCAAAACAATGGTGCTTTTAATGTTGGTTTTTACAGCCATCATTTTGCTGTTCAGTGGTTTGGTGTACTTTTCTATCGTTAATTTTTCCCATCAGAGATTTTATGAGCTGCTGAAGATCAGGACGGCAACCATTATCCAGATTGAAAAAAGTAAAGATCATCTTGATCTTCCGGAAAATTATGTCCTTAACAGCCTGAACGATGAGGAACTTCCGATGGAAAAAGACTACGTTTTTGCCGTTCCCACTGATTCCAATTTCAAAAAAATATCTCAGGAAGTTCATATCCCCGATTATTTTTTCAAAAATATCATCAGAGAAGGAGAATCCAACTATAATGATAAAGAATTTTACTATATCGGCCAGAGTTTCAAGTATGATGATAAGGACTATATAGCGATTGCTTCTGCAAAAAACCATTATGTTGTCTATTATCTTGGCTTTTTAAAAAGAACGCTGATTACGTGTATCGTACTTTCCCTGTTTTTCAGTATGATCTTTTCCTTTTATCTGTCTAAAACCTTATTCAGACCCATCTTAAAAATCACAGGAAAGGTAAAGGAAATAAGTTCTGAAAACCTTCATTTAAGACTGGAATCACAGCCTGATAATAAAGAGCTTAATGAACTGGTGGATACCTTCAATGATATGCTCAACCGTATTGAAACTTCCTTTGAAACCCAGAATCATCTTATTGGAAATGTTTCCCACGAACTGAGAACACCTCTTACTTCTATTATGGGAGAAGCAGATGTTGCGCTATCGATCAGCAGAACAGCCGATGAATACAAAGAAACCCTCGGAATTATTCTGGACGAAGCCGAAAAGCTTGATAAAAAGATCAAAGCTTTGCTAATGATTGCCCAAACCGGATTCGACGGAAAGATCCAGAAAATGGATAAGGTGAGAATAGATCAGCTTCTTTGGGATGTCATTGAAACCCTGCGAAGAATTGATTCCAGAAATAATATCTATCTGGACATCAGCATGCTTCCTGATAATCCGAAAAAACTGAAGGTCCAGGGAAACGAGCAGCTATTACATCTTGCAGTAGCTAATATCATCAGCAATGGCTGTAAATATTCTAATTTCCAGCAGGTTAAAGTTTCTTTGGGAGCCACCAATACCGATGTTTATATCATTGTAAAAGACAACGGTATCGGAATTCCTGAGGAGGAAATGAATAAAATCTACGATCCGTTCTTCAGAGCGTCCAATACAAACAACTACGAAGGTTACGGCATCGGGCTTCCGCTGGCCAGAAATATTGTGAGAATGCATCACGGCGAGCTGATCGTCAGTTCACACGAAAATCAGGGAACAACCGTACAGATGCGTTTCCCGAATTTCTATAGTATGCAGAAAGACGAAGAAGTCAAAGGGTAAGCCGGAAACAATAGGTAAAATCGCAAAATGGCAAATTTGCGAAAGGCTCTTTTACCTTTTTGCTATTTCACTTTTTCCCCATATTAACTCCTCTTAACAATTTTCTAATCTCATTTTAATCTCTTTAATCACATTTTAATTCCGTTCCAAAGATCTTCTAATATCATCGTTCTAGTTTTGTATCATCAAAAAAGATAAACGCAATACAAAATAATAAAGAACATGGCTAAAACAATTTTAATTGCAACAGATTATTCTCTTGAGTCATTGAATATATTGAAAAAAGTACTTAAAGAGAAAGAAGCAGCAGAAGATCAGAACCAGTATAATATTCTTCTGACTTCAGGATATGATTCCGGAGATTCTATCAGGGAACTCTTATTCAGCACCAAAACATCAGTTTTCAATAAAATAAGGCCGAAAGAGTTCTGCGATGCCTATGGAATCATTAGTAATAAATACCCCCATCTGGTTAATAAAATCATTTGTGACATTTTTACAGGGAGCTTCCAGAGAACATTCAACCAATATGTAAAGGCGGAAAATATTGAAGAAGCTTATTATTCTCCATCTATCAGAAGCAAAGGGAACGGAAAGTTTGATCTGATTCCTTATATCAGAAAATGCAAAGAGCTTCAGTCTCATGAAATTATCATTGAAGCAAGAGAAAGACTTCCGGAAAGAGGCAGGCTGGCAGAGATCTTTGTAGAAGTCTAAACGTAACAGTAAACACAATTTAAAAAAAATAAAAATGTTAAGAAATTATAGTAACAGCAGGACACTGGGAGACAATATCAGGTTGGGGACGCTGACTGCCTTCACCGCAGGTACTATAAATATTGCTTCCCTGTTGATATTTCTCTCTTTTACATCGAATGTAACGGGACATTATGCTATTTTGGCAGCAGAGATCAGTAAAGGGAACTGGACACAGGTAGCTGTAGTGGGAGGATGGATCTTCCTGTTCTTCTTTGGAAGCTTTGTATCCAACTTTATTGTCATCAATTTTAATAAGAAAAGCAAATATTTTGCTCATGCCATGCCGATTGTGCTGGAAATCATATGTTTGCTTTTTGTAGGTGTTTACGGACAGTTTTATTATCAGAAAACTTTAGAGGAAACAGAGTATCTGGTAGCGTTGATGCTTTTTGCAACCGGACTGCAAAACGGTTTGACGGCAAGTATCTCTAATTTCTCTGTAAAAACCACCCACCTTACCGGAACAACCACCGATCTGGGAATCCTGGTATCAATGTTTACACAGAAAAAATACAGAAAAAACGGTGAGCTTATCGGCAGGGCTAAACTTCTGATGAGTATTATGCTTGCCTATGTCATGGGAGCTGTATTCTCTGGACTTACCTATTACTATCTGGAATTCAGGGTGTTTTATGTGATCAGTATATGTCTGCTGATTGTCATCGGATATGATGCTTATAAAATTCACATTCGTCACTTCAATACAAAATACAGATACAACAGAATCTACAGAAAGCCCAATATTTTTGCTTACCTGTATGAAAAAATCCATGGAGCTCCTAAAAAAGAGAAGAAAAGAAAACTTGTCTTTGAGGATTGAAATATAAAAACACACTATTAATTTTTTGTATAAACTAGCTGTAAGTGCCCTTATTTTATTATAGAATAGGGGCATTTTTCTTAAAAATTAACTCCAATATCTATAATTTGATTGTTTCTTGTCTTGTTTTTCATGGTTGTTCAAATAAAAATTATGGAATCAAATCAATGAACTTGCTAACGCCCTTCATTACAAACATTAAAAAAATCAGTTGGGGATAAATAGGGAAAAATGTTGATAATTAAATATTAAATCACGTTTTTGGTATTTTAATTCCCGTTTTCATTGACTATTTTTGTAAGTTGATTTACGTTTTTATGTCAGATATTATTCAGCTTTTACCGGATCATGTAGCCAACCAGATTGCAGCAGGAGAGGTGGTGCAGAGGCCTGCATCCATCGTGAAGGAACTTTTGGAAAACGCTATTGATGCAGATGCAACGAAAATTGAACTGATCATCAGAGATGCCGGGAAAAACCTTATTCAGGTGGTAGATGATGGAAAAGGAATGTCTGAGACAGATGCCCGTATGGCTTTTGAAAGACATGCAACCTCCAAAATCAAAGGGACAGAAGATATCTTCAGGATTGCCACAAAAGGATTCCGTGGTGAAGCGCTGGCCTCTATTGCAGCGGTTTCACAGGTGGAGCTGAGAACGAAACAGAAAGATACTTCCATTGGAACCAATATTTATATTGAAGGAGGAGTTTTCCAGTTTCAGGATCCTGTTCAGACAGCAGACGGATCAAATTTTTTAGTGAAAAACCTTTTCTACAACGTTCCTGCAAGAAGGAAGTTTTTGAAAAATAATAATATTGAATTCAGACATGTTATTGATGAATTTCAGCGGGTTGCATTAGCTCATGAGAATCTGGAGTTTTCCCTGTTCCATGATGATGAAGCTGTTTTCAGGCTCAGAAAAGGAAGCCAGATGCAGCGTATTGTGGATGTTTTCGGCAGAAAGCTTCAGCCGCTACTGATTCCTATTAAAGAAGATATTATCTGGTGTAAGCTTCATGGATTTGTTGCCAAGCCTGAAGGTGCCAAGAAAGCAAGGGGTGAGCAATTCCTTTTTGTCAATGGAAGATATTTCAGAAGTCCGTACTTTAATAAAGCGGTACAGGAGGCTTTTGAAGGACTTCTGCAGCCCGGATATGTACCTTCGTTTTTCCTTTTCCTGGAACTGGATCCGGAAAAAATTGATGTCAATATCCATCCGCAGAAAACAGAAGTGAAGTTTGAAGATGAGCATCTTATCTTTGCCTTGCTCCGTTCAACGATCAAAAGATCTCTGGGAATTTACAATGTTTCTCCAAGTCTTGATTTCGACAGAGATCCGGAACTGGATGAAATGATGAATAAACCGATTCCCAGCAAAAGCAACAGCGGCGGAAGCAGAGGCGTTATTAAAATGCCTGAAATTATTGTAGATAAGGATTATAATCCGTTCCTGGAAGAAAAAAATGTAGTACATCCGGAAGAGATTCAGAACCTTACGGAAATGTATCATCAGAATATTACAGCAGAACCTTCAAAAATCAATTTATTTGAAGATGAAGATTTTGATGAAGATCTTATGAGGCTGCCAAACGGCTATTGGCTCTTTAACAAAGGAGATGTGACACTTATGCTTGATCTTGGAAGAATGCACAGGCTATTGATATCTGAAAGCAATAAATCTGTCAGAAAATCAAGCACAAACAGCCACGCCCTTCTTTTCTCTCTGGAGTATCATATGAATGAGATTGAGAAGACAAAATACAATGCGATAAAAAAATATCTTCCGGAATTAGGGTTTGACATGAAAATTGCTCATGAAAGTGTACTTCGTATAGATTCACTTCCTGAAGGGTTAAAGGAAACCCAGGCGATGAAGTTCCTGGAAAACCTTTTTGAGATCCTGGAATACAAGACAGAAGAGGAGTTCATGCAGTATTACCACAACCAGTGGAACAAAATGCAGTCGAAGTCAAGATTTGATTTTATCTATAAAAAAGATGCGGAACAGCTTATTAAAGATTTTACAGCATTAGGCTTCCCGGAATTTTTACCGGATGGCAAAAGATGCTTTTATGAAGTTCCGTTTAATGACTTTAAAAACAAATTTTAAAAATTATGTTTAACAATATACCGCCCATTACAAGGAATATTATTATCATCAATGTTGTAGTGTTTATTTTGACTTACTTCATGGGAAACCAGATGATTGGCTACCTTGCGGGCTTTTATCCTTTCTCACCATTTTTCCATTCATGGCAAATTATTACCCACATGTTCATGCATGGAAGTATTATGCATATTTTATTCAATATGATGACACTCTTTAGTTTTGGGCCAATTCTGGAACAGACATTAGGAGACAAAAAATATTTGCTTTTATATTTTGCAAGTGGCTTAGGTGCATTTTTCCTTTTTAATGCATGGAATTTTGTTGAGGTTCAACAACTTTCCCGTGAACTGGAGCAGTTAGGGTTCAATGTAAATGCTTATTTGTCCGGAGCAAGTGTTGAATTTGCAGGAAATACGAGCTCTGTTCTTAAACAGAAAGAATTACTGGAAAGCTTAAAAGCTATTGTTGCTACACCAATGGTAGGCGCTTCCGGTGCTATTTTCGGAGTGGTCGCCGCTTTTGCCACATTATATCCGGATGCAAAAATCGGGATTATGTTTATCCCTGTTCCTATGAAAGTAAAGTACCTGTTACCTGTTATTGTTGTGATTTCAATATATCTTGGGGTTTCAGGAAACGGCGGAGGAATTGCCCATCTGGCTCACGTAGGTGGCGCTCTGGTAGGATGGCTCTTGGCACTCAACTGGAAAAAACACCTGTACCGATTCAATTAAAATAATGTTGTGAAGATTTTCCGACTCATAGTATTGATTATCCACCTGGGAATTTTATTTCTATTGTTGGGTACCTTGTTGAATGCCTATGTGCCACCAAAGATTTTTCCCTGGTTTAATCTGCTTTCTTTAGGGTTTCCGGTACTTATTATCTTGTATCTCATTCTGACCATATTCTGGATATTCAGCTGGAAAAAAAGAGCGTTTGTATTTATGTTTGCTGGTTTGGCGTTTATAAATCCCGTAAAAAGATGGGTTAATTATTCTGATCAGAAAGGAACCACGGAGATAAAGGTTGTTTCTTTCAATACAAGAGCAGGCGGCAGAGGAAACAAAGAGATTGCACCATACCTGAAATCTCAGCACGCAGATGTTTTTCTTCTGCAGGAGGATGTAGGTAATGAATATCAGTTTGAAGGTTATCAGAAAGCAAATCCCGGAGGAGGGTTAACCATTCTGACCAGACATAAAATCATTAAACAGCAGATTATAGATCCACAGGATGAAGAGGTAAGAATTCCCGGTTTGCTCGCAGATATACAAATTAAAGGCAGAACGTATAGGTTTATTGATGTCTATCTCAATCCTTTTCGCTTTGACAAAGAGATGGTGAAACTTAATGGAAATACCGATGCCAACGAACAAAAAATAAAAGATGTTATTAAAAGGCTGATTCCCACTTTTAAAAAGCATCAGGAACAGGTTGATTTGATTCATGAAGCTATTGAAAATTCACCTTACCCTGTTATTCTTGCAGGTGATTTCAATTCTGTACCTAATTCTTATGAATATTATCATTTATCAGACGGGCTTGAAGATACATTTTTAACGGCTGGAAAAGGAAGTGCAACAAGTTTTCATGACTATAAATTTCCAATCAGGATCGACTATGTTTTTTCTTCAAAATCTTTAAAGGCAATATCTTACAAAGTTGACCGTTCTGTAAGTATTTCAGATCATTATCCTGTCATTGTAAAATTTTCTTCGGGAAATAAATAATCATAAAAATAGTTAAAATTTTTATGCTTGGTAGGATTTTTGTTGAAAGAAAACCGTACCAAGACCGTTTTTTTCATGAAGTCGAATCAGATATTACTATTTATACATATCGTTGTTGCTGTTTTGCTCTTATGCACATTGGGGAATGCATGGATTCCACCCAATATTCTGGGCAACCTGAATCTTCTGTCTCTTGGTTTTCCCTATCTGATTCTCGCCCATGTGATTCTTACCCTGATCTGGATCTTTAAAAAAGAAAAAATTGCAATAGCTTTTGCTTTAGGGACACTTATTTTCTATAACCCAATCAGACGATGGATCAACTTTTCTCCAAAAACAGAGAATTTAAAAACAATACGGGATATCAAGGTGTTGACTTTTAATGTGAAATACGGAGAATATGGCTGGGATAAAGTAAAAGACTATATCAAGGCGCAGGATGCCGATATTATTCTTGTGCAGGAAAAAGATACAAACCGTGTTATAAAACGTGATCTTATAAAATATCCGTCAGTTATTCTTAAAACGAAACATAAAATTGTAAGACAGGCAGAATTAATTGATGAGAAAGCGCGCGGAAATTCATTTTATGCTGATATAGATATCAATGGGAAAGTTGTCAGAATTATTAATGTGTACCTTGAGCCATTCAGACTTAATAAATCGATGTTTACAAAACTGGATGCATTAGGCCTTGGAAATGTTTCAACATTACTTTCTCATATGACTCCTACGTTTCAGGCTCATGAAGATCAGGTGAAAAGAATCAGAAAAATGGTTGACTTGTCGCCGTATCCTGTTATTCTGGCGGGAGATTTTAATTCAGTTCCCAATTCATATGAATATTATAACCTTGGGAAAGACCTTCAGGACGCATTCTTGGTAGCCGGAAAGGGTAGTGCCAGCAGTTTCCATGATTATAAGGTGCCTTTGAGAATTGATTATATTTTCAGTTCGAAATCAATTATTCCGCTAAGCTATAAAGTAGATCAGTCTGTGAAATTATCGGATCATTATCCTGTAATTGCAGAATTTCTGTTAAATTAGTTCCATGAAAAATTTACTGGCTGCAATTTTTATTTCTACTCTTTTTTTTACCGCTTGCTCCAAGAAAGAATCACCGGGATTCGGGGCTGAGCAGGAAGTTAAAATAAGTTATGATACCACTGCTGTTGACTCCTTTTCTACGGGAGCAGTTTCAGTGGATATTGCACGCAAAATAAGAATGTCTTCCCCACAGTATATTGATTCAGTAAAACAGGCTAAAAAACTTCAGGACGAAGAAAATAAAATTAAAGCCGAACTGGAAAAAGAAAACAAAGCAAAGCTGGAGGAGGAAAAGAAAAAGGCAGAGGCAGAAAAGAAGCAGAAGGCAACTGAAAAACCGGCTGCCCAGGAGACTAAATCAGAATAAATTCAAAAAACATTAAACAAATAAATAATATGAAAAAACAAATTTTCGCTGCAGTAGTGATCTCAGTATTCACGGTAGCATGTACAAAATCAACAACAAAAACAGAACAGGTAGAAAATCCTGACGGTTCAGTTACAACCACAACCACTACGGTTACAGAAACCCCTAATGGTGTGGATACAGCAAAGATCAACAATGCTAAAGAAGATGTAAAGACTAAAGTAGATGCAGCAGGGAATAAAATTGACGAGGCTGCTCAAAAGGCGAAAGATAAAATTGATGCCACTGCAGATAAGACCAAACAGGATCTTAACAAAGCAGGTCAGGACATTAAGGCTGAAGCTGATAAAGTAGGAAAAGATGCAAAAGAAGCAGCAAAAAAAGGAGCTTCAAAGGTAGAGGAAGCAGCGAAGAAAGTGAAAGAAGACTTAAGCAAATAAAAAATGAAAGCCGTCAGTGAGTGACGGCTTTTTTATTATGGAAAGGATGAAATGAACATTCTCCTTTATTTATTCATTTCCAGCAACGGATCAATATATTCTCTGTCATTGCTCAGTCGTGGTACCTTATTTTGTCCGCCAAGCTTTCCTTTAGCCTCCAGCCACTGATAGAAAAGGTTTTCTTTGGCGATATGTACAATAGGTCTTTTTAAAGTCATGTTATTGTACCTTTTTGCCTCATAATCTGAATTAATAGCTTTCAGATGCTTGTCAAAGGCATCTATAAAGTTGTCCAGATTATCCGGATGCTGGCTGAATTCAAAAATCCACTCATGGGCGCCGCCTTCATTTCCTTTCATAAAGACAGGAGCTCCAGTGAAATCGGTGATTTGTGCACCTGTAGCTTCACAGGCCTTTGAAAGAGCAGATTCTACATTGGTAATCATGAGTTCCTCTCCAAAAGCATTGATGTAGTGCTTTGTTCTTCCTGTTATTTTTATTCTGAAAGGGTTGGTTGAAGTAAAGACTACGGTGTCACCAATCAGGTATCTCCAAAGCCCTCCGTTGGTGGTAATGACCATGGCATAATTTTTCCCTACTTCCACGTCTTCCAGGCTTACGACCTTCGGATTTGAAAAATGGAACTGATCCATCGGGATAAATTCATAAAATATACCATAATCCAGCATCAGAAGCATCTCATCACTGTCTGATCTGTCCTGGATCCCGAAGAACCCTTCAGAAGCATTGTAAATTTCGTAGTAATTGATGTTTTTTCCGATGATCTGCCTGTATTGCTCCCTGTAGGGCTTGAAGCTGATTCCGCCGTGAAAAAACACCTCCAGATTAGGCCATAGCTCGGAAATACTTCCTACATTGGTTTCCTTCAATACTCTTTGCAGAAGAACCATCATCCAGCTTGGTACGCCAAGGATACTTCCAACGTCTTCATTTTTAACTTCGGAAGTGATCGCTTTCAGCTTGCTTTCCCATTCTCCCATCAGAGAAACCTTCTTGCTGGGAGTTGTGGTAATCTCTACCCAGAACGGAAGGTTATCAATTAAAATAGCAGATAAATCTCCAAATTTGGTGTTGAAATCTGCATACAGCTCAGAGCTGCCGCCTAAACGTAAATTTTTATAGTTAAAAAGCTGGTTTTCCGGATGATTGTTGGCATAAATGGAAACCATGTCCTTTCCTGCCTTCATGTGGCAGTACTCAAGGCTTTCAGCAGAGATGGGAATAAACTTGCTCCTGGCATTTGTTGTGCCGGATGACTTGGCAAAATGCTTGATGAGGCCTGGCCAGCTTACGTCCTTATGTCCTTGTCTTGCTTTTTCAATATAAGGTTCCATTTCTTCATAAGTGACAATGGGAACTTTATTTTTAAAATCCTGATAGCTCGATATAGAATTGAATCCGTATAATTTACCATATTCCGTGTCCTCTGCATGAAACAGCTGGGAGAAGAGTATCCCTTTTTGTGTTTCAATGGGATGGTCCATGAAATTCTGTATCTGATCAATCCTTTGACGGATAAACCAGTTGACTACGGTATTGAAAAGTGCTTTGGTTGCCATTCCAACAAATATAATGATATTTGAATTTTCAGAAAATTTTTTACGTGATTAAATAAAAAAACCGTTACAAAATTTGTAACGGTTTGATATTTAGTTTATTGTTTATTAACAATACTCATCGTATGCAGCCTGAAGGTTAGCAGCAATAGCACCTGCAGGGTTTCCTTCAATGTGATGTCTTTCTAACATGTGGACCAATTCACCATCTTTGAAAAGCGCTACACATGGAGAACTTGGAGGGAATGGTGCAAGGTGTTTTCTTGCTTCCACCACAGCCTCAGTATCATATCCTGCGAATACGGTTGTTAAATGATCTGGTTTTTTATCTCCAGTTAAAGAGTATACTACTCCTGGTCTTGCCGCACCTGCAGCACAACCACATACGGAGTTGATTACCAATAATGTGGTTCCGGATTGCTTCAAAGCTTCTTCTACCTGAGCCGGAGTTGTTAAATCCTGGAAACCTTTATCTGTAAGCTCTGCCTTCATAGGCATTACTAAATCTGTTGGATACATATATTTTGTTTTTTATCTCTACAAAGTTAAGCAATTCTTTGCGTTTGTTCAATATATAAAAACTATCAGTCGTTTAGTCATATAAAATTAATGAAATATTAATAATGTAATAATATTCAAAAAAAAGTGAATTAAGACTAGGAATAATGAAATATTATTATTAAATTTGAAATGATTCTGAAAAACAAACGACCGTGAAAAAACATTTAGAAGCTTTCCCTCAAGCAATCAACCACTTAAACACTGTCTGAAATATGGTAGTATTTTAACACTTTTTTCAGTTTAGAATCAAACTGACTGATAAACTTTAATATCCAAAGAAATGAAGCCCTGAACCGAACAGTTCAGGGCTTCTTTAATCAAATCGATATGCAAAGGTTGTATATCCTATAGTTATGGTGTGAAGTATACTGTCTGGCTTCAGAATAAACTCTGAATCAAACGCACATCACGATTAAGAAAGGAGCTTTTTAGCCATCTCGGAAATACTTTTTCCGTCAGATTTTCCGGCTAGCGCTTTTGATGCCACTCCCATTACCTTCCCTAAATCTTTGACAGATTCAGCTCCGGTTTCAGAAATAATGTTTCTCATTTCTGTTTCCAGTTCTTCAGCAGAAAGCTGTTTCGGTAAAAACTGCTCAATAACTTTCATTTGAGCATCTTCCACTTCAGCAAGGTCATTTCTTCCCTGTGCCGTAAACTGGTCGTAAGAATCCTTACGCTGTTTTACCATTCTCTGAAGAATAGCAATTTCCTGTTCTGCTGTTACTTCAGCTCCTACGGCCTCAGTTTTAAGCAGTAATATCTGAGATTTTACAGCACGCAGAGAATCTAAAGCCACTTTGTCTTTAGCCCTCATTGCTGTTTTTATAGCTTCGTTTATTGTATTTTCTAAACTCATCGTTATTATGATTTGAAAATTTTAAAATGAAATAATTTGAAAATGATAAAGGTAATGGTAAATGATTGAGCTTTATAATATTAATTAAAATAATCAGCCAATACACCGAATTCCTAATTTCTAACAATTGGTTAATTTTCAAATTCTCAAATTATTTCATTCTCAAGTTAATTTAGTCTACGTCTTTATTCAAAAACCTGTTTTCTCTGATCTGCATGGAACCGTTGTTATCAGACAGGTATGTATTGATATTCTGGTCCGATGCATTGTTTCCGTCGATCGAAATATTTTTTCTTTTGAAAGCAGGGATAGATTCAAATTCACTGGTGCTGTCAAAGCTTTGATAGCGGGAGTTGAATTCTTTTAATTTATTTCTTCTTTCGATAACTCTTTCCTGATCGATCGTTTTATTCACAAAAGTGAATTCTGATTCTTCAGTTTTCGGAGTTTCAGTTTTGTTTTCAAAAGCTGGTTTTGTTTCAGCCTTAGGCTCTTCCTGTTTCTGATAGAATGTTTCAATCTTTTGAGCAGGTTCAGCTACAGCAGCGTTTGTTGGAGTATTAAATTCCGCTTTTGGCTGTCCGAAATCCGTATTTGGTTCGTTTCTGACAGGCTCATTTACAAAGAAACTGAATTCAACTGGTTTTTCCTCTGAAAAAGAGCTTGTAAGGGGAGCTCCGGATTGTGGCTCATCTTTTTTGTTTTCAAAATCAAATGAGAAAGACTGGATCTCAAGATCGTTAGGGTCATCATGCTCTTCATCAATGGAAAATAAGCTGTATTCTTCTTCTCCGCCTTCTTCATTTCTCCAGTTCTGCTCCGGAGTATTTACCGTATCTTCTTCTTTATCAAAGAATTTTATTTCAGTTCTTGGCTGTTCTTCTTCAATGATCATTTTTTTTTCAGTAGACTTCACATTGAAAGAGATGTCGTGGTCTTCGTCATCCAGCCTGAAAAGGTTTTTTCCTCCAAAATCGTGTGTCGTTTCTGTTGCAGACTCTCTTTCTTCTCTTGTTTTGAAAGGAGAATTTTTCGGAGCCTCTAAACTGTCATTAAGACTGATTCTGATTTTCTCTGTAGGACCAGCAAATTTTTTATTATCGTTAGAGAATCCTGTTGCGATAACAAGAACACTTACCGCATCTCCCAATTCTTCATCAGCACCTACCCCGAAAATAATATCAGCTGTGTTTCCTGCCTCTTTCTGGATATGGTCCATGATCACACCGATTTCATCCATGGTAACTTCTTCAGCACCACTTCTGATCAATAAAAGAACGTTTTTCGCTCCTGTGATCTTATTGTCGTTCAGCAACGGAGAGTCTAATGCCTTTCTTACTGCTTCTTCCGCTTTATTTTCACCTGAAGCAATCCCTGTAGACATCAATGCCGTACCTGAATTCTGAAGTACAGATTTAGCGTCTCTGAAGTCAATGTTTACATCAAAGTAACCTGTAATAACTTCTGCCATCCCTTTGGCAGCATTGGTTAATACTTCATCGGCTTTTGAGAATCCCTGTTTGAATCCAAGGTTTCCGAACTGCTGTCTCAGTTTATCATTGTTGATCACAATAAGCGAGTCAACATTGTTTCTTAATTTATCAAGCCCGTTTTCTGCCTGCTCTAGTCTTCTTTTCCCTTCAAAACTGAAAGGAACGGTAACAATACCTACGGTCAGAATACCCATGTCTTTTGCTACTTTAGCAATGACAGGAGCAGCTCCGGTACCTGTACCACCACCCATTCCGGCAGTGATGAACACCATTTTTGTGTTCTGCCCCATAGCGGCTTTGATATCTTCAATACTTTCGATGGCTGATTTCTCACCAACTTCAGGATCGGCACCTGCTCCAAGACCTTCTGTGATAGAAGTTCCCAACTGAACTTTATTGGCTACCGGGTTATTATCTAAAGTCTGGGCATCTGTATTACAGATCACGAAATCAACACCGTGAATACCTTTCTCGTACATATGCTTCAGAGCGTTGTTTCCACCGCCCCCTACACCGATTACTTTTATAATGGATGAATTTCCTTTTGGTAAATCAAATGAAAATCCTTGTGAACCTATATTTTCCATAACTATACTTTTTACAATTATAATTGGTCATTGATTAATGATAATGGATAAGGAAAGATCGTTTATCGCTTATCACTCATCATTTATAATTTACTCTACTTCTTCAAAGAATTTTTTTACTTTTTCCATAAGCGACTGCCCGAAGGTTAACTTCGCTTTTCTGTTTTCCTGTCTTTCATTTTCAGAATGCTGCTCCATGACCGGGGCTGCCTGCTGAACAGGTTGAACGGCTTCTGTCTGTGCTGCAGTAACTTCCGGTTTTGGCTGTTCAGTGACAACTTCTGTTATTTCATCAATATTCTGCTTTTTGTCCCTGATCTTTAAGCTTTCCATCAGCAATCCGATAGATGTAGCAAATTCAGGGCCTTTCAGATACTGATTTTTATCGTTGGCGATATATTCATTCGCAAAACCGATTCTGCTGTCAAAACCTGTGGTATAATTGGCAAGCTGACGAAGGTGTTTTAAATTTGATCCCCCGCCGGTAAGCACGATTCCTGCAATAAGCTTTTTCTTTTGCTCAAAAGCACCATATGCTTTCAGCTCCGTATTTACCATTTCAAGAACTTCTTCTACTCTTGCATTGATGATCTGCGCCAGAGTTTTTAAAGAAATTTCTTTGTCCGGTCTTCCGTGAAGACCCGGAATTGTTACAAAAGTACTGTCTTTTTCCAATTCGGGAACAGCCGAACCAAATTTTACTTTCAGTTGTTCTGCATGTTTCTCTATGATGGAGCATCCTTCTTTGATATCTTCGGTAATAATTCCGCCCCCGTATGGAATTACGCAGGTATGGCGGATGATATTATCTTTGAAGATCGCAATATCGGTTGTACCACCACCAATGTCAACAATTGCCACACCGGCTTCTTTTTCTTCTTTTGTAAGGACCGCTTCTGAAGAGGCCAATGGCTCTAAAGTAAGGGCTTCCATTTCTAATCCGGCTTCACGAACGCATCTTGCAATGTTTCTGATGCTTCCCATCTGACCCACTACAACGTGGAAGTTGGCTTCTAAACGCTTACCATGCATTCCGACAGGTTCCTGAATTTCCCCCTCGGAATCCACTTTATATTCTTGAGGAAGTACGTGGATAATTTCTTCTCCGGGAAGCATAACCAGCTTTTTTACCTGATCTTTTAATGCTTCAATGTCGTCGTCTGTAATAAATTTATCAGGATGTTCACGCATAATATAATCGGAGTGCTGCAGAGAACGGATGTGTTTTCCTGCAATACCTACCGTGACTTTGCGGATAGGAACTCCGGCACTGGATTGTGCTTCGGATACTGCAGCCTTGATTGAATTAATGGTCTGTGAAATATTATTCACAATACCTTTATGAACACCAAGACTTTTAGCTTTTCCTACACCGAGAACTTCTATTTTCCCGTGTGCATTCCTTCTTCCGACAATCGCGACTATCTTCGTTGTCCCGATGTCCAGACCTACTGAATACTCTTGATTTTCCATTTTATATCGATTTGATTTTTTCTACTTTTCCCTTTTTTCTATAAGGATATTCTCCTATTTGTGTATAATTGTCCTTTCGGATTTATTCTATTTTTACTTTTGTGTGCCTTGACGGGGGGCTTTTTTTCTGCTTTTTTCGTTTCCTTTGTATGTGTTTTCGGTTTTGTACTCTCTTGCGGTCTTACCGGGGGTGAGCTGGTCTTTTTTGCTTCCGCTGTTTTGGGCTTAACCTCCGTCTTTTTGGCTGCAGCTACGGTAGGCGCTTTTGCCAGTTCCATTTTTCCAGCTTTTAAAATACTGTCATTTTCTTTAAAATACGGGTTTAAAGTGGTGACAATCTGATTCTGGTATTTCACAGAAACCATGCTGTACTTCTGAGGATCCTGATACACCAGGTATTTCTCCACAAAGGTTTTGAATCCTTTTACTTTAAAATCAATATTATCAAGATCTCCGATTTCTACTCTGTAGTTGCCTTCACTTGTAAGCAGGCTGTAGCTGTCTTTATTTTTTGAGATTCCGATAAAATATTTCTTACTGAAATCATCTTTGTCAATCTTTTCTACCAGCTCCGCCAGCTTTTCATATTCATCCGGTTGTACATTTCCTGTGACCAGCATACAAGGATGCGAATAGGTTCTTGAGATCGGGAATTCAATACCTTTTTCATCCACATAGAAGTCTTTTCCATCTTTATTCAATCTGAAAACCGGAACTCTCTGTTTGATATCCAGGTTCAGTTTTCCGTTCAGGTTCAGATAAACATTGGCACTGTCTACCGCCGGTAAGGAATTAATCTTTTTTTCTAAAGCAGGAATATTAAGATCTCCAACTTTTCCTGACGGGTTTTCTTTTTTTACAATCTCCCTGATGTCTTTTTCATCCACAAAATACACCGGTGTTTTTTCACTCATCTTTACAGAAATCTTATTGTCTGTAATCTGCTCACGGCTGAATCTCCTCAATGAGAAGCTCAGTAAAAATCCTAAGATAATTACAGTGACAACAATTTTTAATATTCTGTATTTATTTTTCATATTTTTCTTCGCGAACGCAGCGCTTACATCAAACTTTTTGTATCCATTCACAAATAGGATCATACAGGGTATCTATATTTCCTGCCCCTACCGTAAGGAGGATATCAAAATCTTTTTCTTTTATTTTTTCAAAAGCATCGGATAAAGCCGATACCTCTTTTTTATCTAATGTTACTTTTTCCAACAGCCAGTCTGAAGTAATTCCTTCAAAATTTTCCTGCAGTTCTCTTGCAGGATAAATATCAAGAAGGATAAGTTCATCTGCCTTGCTTAAGCTTTCCGCAAAGCCGTCTGCGAAATCTCTTGTTCTGCTGAAAAGGTGTGGCTGGAAGGCTACCAGAAGTTTTTTGTCAGGGTAAAATGTTCTGATTGAGCTCATTACAGCATTGATTTCTGTAGGATGGTGAGCGTAATCATCAATATAAATTTTACCGTTCTGATAAATATGTTTGGTATATCTTCTTTTAATTCCCTTAAAATTGGCAATTGCTTTTTTCAGCGTATCAAAATCTGCTCCTAAATTATGCAGAATAGCCAGTGCTGCAGTAGCATTTTCCACATTATGGATACCAGGAATTTCCCAGACAAAATCTTTTACTGTTTCAGTTGGGGTATGGAAATCAAAATAGATTTTATCATGATCCATACGTAGGTTGTCTGAGTAATAATCTGCAGGCTCATTGACTGCATAAGTCTGATGTCCTCTGCCGATTTCCAGTCCTTTTCTTACAAAAAGCTGACGGTCTTGAGGTACTAAGGCTGCAAACTGTCTGAATCCTTCTTCAATGTGGTTTTTATCTCCATAGATATCCAGGTGGTCGGCATCTGTAGAGGTAACCACTGCCCAGTCCGGAGAAAGGTTCAGGAAGCTTCTGTCGTATTCATCTGCTTCAACTACTGAATAAGTGGAACCATTGTACAGAAAGTTGGATTTAAAGTTTTCAGAAATGCCCCCTAAAAAGCATGAGAAAGGAAGGTTTGCTTCTTTGCATAAATGGGCAACAAGGGTAGACGTTGTTGTCTTTCCATGAGTGCCTGCAATGGCAATACAGTCTGTATTTTCTGTAATTAATCCTAAAACCTTAGCTCGTTTCAATACTTCAAACTGATTTTGGTTGAAGTAATCCAATATTCCGAGTGTTTTGATGGCCGGAGTGTAGATGACCAATGTATCTTCTTTCTGAAGGGAAGTTATCCTTTCATCAATAAGGTCTTCAAAAACAATATCAATGCCTTCATTCATCAGGTTCTGAGTAAGTTTGGTATTGGTTTTATCATATCCCAATACTTTTTTTCCGGATGCGTTGAAATAACGTGCCAGTGCGCTCATCCCGATACCTCCGATCCCGACGAAGTAAAAAGTCTGATATGTTTGTAAAATGTTCATTTATATTTTAATCTTTAATAACTTCTGAAACAGCTCAGAGTTTTATTACTAATATTTTATAAAGGCATTAATCAACTAACATCCATGCCCCGTTAATAAATTATATTTTAGCGGTGTGACCCCCTTCGACAAGCTCAGGGTGACAGCTCTAATACTAACTGTTTTATTTTACTCATGTCAGGCTGAGCTTGTCGAAGCCCTAATCTTTCATCCTATTTTTTGATAACAAGGGTAATAAATCCCAGTTATTATTTATTATTGCTTCCTTCTTTTTCCTACTCCAGCCTTTAACTTGTTTTTCAAAGCTTATAGCTTGATTAACATCATTAAACTCATGGTAGAAAACAAGTTCTACAGGTTTTCTTGTATACGTGTAACTTTCAGGATTTAATCCGTCATTATGTTCGTTAATTCTTCTTTCCAAATCATTGGTAAAGCCTGTATAGTAAGAATTATCGGAACATTTTACAATGTATACATAATATATTTTCATTCATTTGTGTTTGCTTACTGGCCCTTCGACAAGCTCAGGGTGACAGTTCTAATACTAGCTGTTTTATTTTACTAATGTCAGGCTGAGCTTGTCGAAGCCTTTCTATTTTATCACATTAAATATTTCATCTACAATCTCTTTCGCCGCATTTGGCTTGGCAAAATATTTCAGATTGTCAGACATTTCTTTTCTCATATTTTCATTTTCGCAGATTTCTGATAATGTATTCCAGAATTTTTCCTGCATTTCAGAGTCTTTTACCATTCTGGCTGCGTTCTTTTCTACCAGATTCATGGCGTTTTTGGTTTGATGGTCTTCCGCTGCAAAAGGGAAAGGTACCAAAAGCACCGGTTTCTGTGCTACAGCCAGCTCTGAAATGGCAATAGCTCCGGCTCTGGAAACAATAATATCAGCGGCAGAATAAGCCAGTTCCATGTCTTTAATAAATTCTTTCAGATGAATTGAAGCTGGGAGCTGAAGGCTGGATGATAATTCGTTGTAATCCAGTTTTCCTGTTTGCCAAATTAACTGATACCCTTTTTCTTTCAGATTTTCAAGGTTTTCTTTCCATGCATTATTTAATGTTCTGGATCCTAAAGAACCACCTACTGAAAGAATGGTAAGTTTGTCTTTATCCAGTCCCATTTTCTCTTTTGCCTGAGCGGTTTCCTGCATTCCTGAAATAATAGTTGAACGAATCGGATTTCCCAGGAATTTTATTTTCTCTGCGGGAAAGCCGTCTACTTTAGGATAAGCAGTGAAGACTGCTTTAGCTTTCTTGCTGAGGATTTTATTGGTAACTCCTGCGTGAGCATTTTGTTCCTGAATGAAAATCGGAATTCCCATTTTACTGGCTTCATAAAGAGCGGGTCCGCTGGCAAATCCTCCAGTTCCTACAGCAAAGTCAGGCGCGAAGTTTTTGATAATCCTTTTAGATTTTGATAAGCTTTTCAGAATCTTGAAAGGGAGTCCCAGGTTGGATAGCAGATTTCCTCTATCGATTCCGGCAATATCAATTCCCTCAATTTTATAGCCTGCCTGGGGAACTTTTTCCATTTCCATTTTCCCGTTGGCACCAATGAACAAAAATTCTGCATCAGGAAATCTTTTTCGGATCTCATCTGCAATAGCGATGGCAGGAAAGATATGTCCTCCCGTTCCTCCGCCTGATAATAATATTCTTAATTTTTTGTCCATTTTAAGCGATATCGTTTATTTCTGCTATACTTTGTTTTTTGCCCATTCCTTCTTCGTCATAAATCTGGATCCTTGAGCTTATATTTAAAATAATACCTAACTGTAAATAGGTTACCAGCATTGAGGTTCCCCCATAACTGATCAAAGGCAGCGGCTGTCCTGTTACAGGAATCAGGTTTACTGCAACGGCTATGTTTACCGAAAGCTGAATAAAGATCATTACCCCGAGACTGAGCACGAGCAACGATCCGAAAAATGCCGGCATCTTGCTGGCGATCATGACGATCCTGATCATCATAATCAGGTATAAACTGATCAGAAAGGCTGCGCCTATCAGCCCATATTCTTCTACAATGACTGCGAAAATAAAGTCAGAAGCAGATTGCGGAAGCATTTGTTTCAATGCACTTTTTCCTGGTCCCATTCCGGTAATTCCGCCATGCACAATGGCTGCTTTGGCCTGCATTACCTGGTAATTTTTCGCTTTTACACTTTCATCGTCCACATCGGCTGTTTTGGCTTTGCTGGATGTAAATGTTTCAATACGGCTCATCCATGTGTGGACACGATTTCCTCCAATAAGGTTGGTATTTAAAGCAATCAATAAGAAGAATACGATGGCTACAAATGATGCGGAAATAAATCCTGCAATGTATTTCCAGTGAAGCTGTCCTATCACAAGAACAATCACAGAAACCATTAAAATCATTAACGCCGTGGAACCGTTATCTTTGGCTACCAACACAAAAACAAGCAGGATAGGTCCGAAGATATACATGATATTCTCTATCGGAAGTCTTTCTCTTGTAATTTTTTTGGTTAAATATCTGCACAGATAGATGATTAACATTAAAAAGGCAAATGATGAAGGCTGGAAGGAGATCGGTGTTCCGGGAATTTTCAGCCATCTGGAAGCACTGGCTCCGTCAATGGTCTGGCCTGTAAACATCGTAACCACTAATAGGACAATCATCAGGCCGAGCAGAATGCTGCTGAGCTTTCCGATGTATTCATATTTTACGGTTCCTACCAGTCTCATAATACCCAAACCTAAGACTACAAAGAACATATGTTTGATAACGTGGCCTGTTGTGGTCCCGTTATTGACAATGTATTCGAGATTTGAACTCGCAGAGTATACAGGGAAAATAGAGAAGATGGAAATCACAAGGATGACCATCCAAAGTACTTTATCGCCCTTTAGAAATTCAAATCTGCTTTCTGTGTTCTGTTCGTCCATAATTATTGTATTCATGTACTGATGTAAAAATGTATTGATGAAATTGATGAATTAATACGTTAATACATTAATACTTTTACATTTTTACTTTAATACCTGTTGTTTAAACTGGCGTCCTCTGTCTTCGTAGCTTTTGAACAGGTCAAAGCTTGCACAGCATGGAGACAGTAAAACGGTATCACCTTTTTTAGCCAGTGATTTTGAAATTCTCACTGCTTCTTCCATGCTTGAAGTGTCATAAATAAATTCTTTTTTATCTTTAAAGAAATCTATGATCTTCTTATTATCAACTCCAAGGCAGACAATTGCCTTTACTTTTCTTTTAACTAAATCCTCAATTTCGGTGTAGTCATTTCCTTTATCTAATCCACCGACAATCCATACGGTTGGTGTTTTCATGCTTTCCAAGGCATAGTAGGTAGCGTTCACGTTGGTAGCCTTACTGTCGTTGATGTATTTTACTCCATCAATTTCAGTAACAAATTCTAATCTGTGTTCAACGGCCTGAAAGGTCATCAATGAATGTCTGATGCTTTCATTGTTGATTTCCAATATCTTACCGGCAATTGATGCGGCTAAACTGTTGGCTACGTTATGATTTCCTAACAAAGACAATTCATCAACTTTCATTGAGAATTCGTCTTTCATTTTTACCACAATTTCATCTTCATTCACAAAACCTCCTTCCTGTAATTTCTCTTTTGTTGAGAAAGGAATCATTTTTGCCTTTATCTCAAGCTTTTCAAGGAGATTTTTACTCATTTCATCATCTTTGTTATAGATGAAGAAATTATCATTTTCCTGATTTTCAGTGATTCTGAATTTTGCCAGTGCATACTCTTCATAGTTGTAGTTGTACTGATCCAGGTGATCCTGGGACAGATTCAGCAATAAAGAGATATAAGGTCTGAAATTCTGAATATCATCCAGCTGGAAAGAGCTTACTTCCAGTACATAATATTCATGGTTTTCATCTGCAACCTGCTTGGCAAAGCTATAGCCGATATTTCCTCCTAAACCTACATTTAATCCGTCATTTTTAAGGATATAATAGATCAGGGAAGTTGTAGTTGTTTTTCCGTTGCTTCCGGTAATGGCAATAATTTTTGCATCTGTAAATTCAGAAGCAAATTCAATTTCAGAGGAAAGTCTGATTCCTTTTTCATGAATTTTATTAATAATCTCTGCCTTTTTCGGAATTCCCGGGCTTTTTACGATCCAGTCAGCATTTAAAATTCTTTCTTCATCGTGATTTCCTTCTTCAAATTCAATTTCATTATCGGTAAGGAACTGCTTATAGTTATCCTTAATGGCTCCTTTATCTGAAAGAAATACTTCCAGACCTTTCTTTTTAGCCAAATAAGCAGCGCCGCATCCGCTTTCTCCACCTCCTAAAACAACTATTTTCATATTCATTCTTTTGTAAAATGTAAAATGTAAAACGTACAATGTATCTGGTGTCTCTTTACATTAATACTTTTTACTTTTTACAAAATTTATCTCATTTTTAATGTGATCAGACATACAATAGCCAATATTACTCCGATGATGATCATCCGGTTCACGATTTTGCTTTCGTGGAATCCTTCTTTCTGATAATGATGGTGTAACGGTGACATCTTGAAGAGTCTGTTATTTTGGGCGTATTCCAGCCCGTATTTTCTTTTTCTGTATTTGAAAACAACTACCTGAAGCATTACAGAAAGGTTTTCAATTAAGAATATTCCGCATAATACCGGAATCAATAATTCTTTTCTTAAAATAATGGCCAAAACGGCAATGACTCCTCCAAGCATCAAGCTTCCCGTATCTCCCATGAAAACCTGTGCAGGATAGGTATTGTACCAGAAGAAGCCAATTACAGCCCCTACCATTGCCACGGCAAAAATGGTGGTTTCCCCCATGTTCGGCAGGAACATGATATTGAGGTAATCTGCAAAGATGATATTCCCGGAAAGGTAAGCGAAAAGAGCCAGCGTAAGCAGTATAATGGTACTTGTCCCTGCAGCAAGGCCATCAATCCCGTCTGTAATATTGGCTCCGTTCGAAACGGCTGTTACAATGAAGATTACGATAGGAATAAAGACAACCCATGCCCACTCATGGGCATCTTTGTCATTCATCCAAAATAAAATTCCGCTGTAGTCGAATTCATTATTTTTTGCAAAAGGAACGGTGGAAACGGTAATTTTCTCTGTAGGCATAAAGTTTTGCTCTACATTGTTTCTGTTAACCACCTTGGCATCTGCATATTTTCTTTTAACGGTGATGTCCGGGTGGAAGTACATTGTAATTCCGACAATTAGCCCTAATCCGACCTGGCCTACAATTTTAAATTTACCACTTAAGCCGTCTTTATTTTTTTTGATTTTCTTTAAATAATCATCAAGGAAACCGATTGCTCCCATCCATAACATTGAAACCAGCAGAAGGACAATATAAACATTGGTAATCCTTGTAAACAGCAATACCGGAATAATGGTTGCCAGAATAATGATAAGCCCTCCCATGGTAGGAGTGCCTTCTTTCTGTTTCTGCCCATCCAGTCCAAGATCACGTACCAATTCACCCATTTGTTTTGTTCTCAGGTAATTAATGACTCTTTTTCCGTAGACAAGAGCAATAATCAGAGAGAATAGTACAGCCATTCCGGCACGGAAGGAAATGTATTTCAGCATTCCTAATCCCGGAACGTGAATTCCATGGTTGGTTAGATATTCGTATAGATAGTATAGCATAGTTTCAATTGTTAATAAATAATCATTGATAATTGATGAGCGTTACGTACCAATTATCATTTGTAATTTATTTGCTCATTAATTTCCAGAGCTCATTAATTACTTCTTTGTCATCAAAATGATGTTTCACACCATTGATCTCCTGATAGGTTTCGTGGCCTTTCCCGGCAACCAAAACGATATCTTTAGGTTCTGCAAATTTTATCGCCATTTTTATGGCTTCTTTTCTGTCCGGAATTGAAGTGTATTTGCTGAAGTTCTGTGGTTCCACGCCTGCTTCAATTTCTTTGATGATCTGTGCCGGATCTTCCGTTCTCGGATTGTCTGAAGTGATGATTGCCAAGGTGGATTTTTTAGTGGCAATATTTCCCATCTCAGGCCTTTTGGAATGATCTCTGTCTCCTCCGCAGCCGAACACGGTGATTAATCTTTCATTTTTCGTTCTGATATCGTTGATGCTGTCCAGGATGTTTTCCAATGCATCCGGAGTATGCGCATAATCTACGATAAAGAATATTCCCCCATCAGATTTGAAGGTTTCAAATCTTCCGGAAACTCTTTTTAACTTACTGATGGCCTGAAGAATTTCATCCTGTTCAAAACCTAGTTCAGCAGCAATTCCAAAGACAAGAAGCAAGTTGTATACATTGAATTTCCCGGTTAATGTCGTCCAGAATTCTTTTCCGTTGAAATTCAGCAGCATTCCGTTGAAATCCACTTCTAAAAGTTTTCCGTGATAATCTGCCATGGTTTTCAGAGCATAAGACTTCTTTTTAGCCTTTGTATTCTGAAGCATGACATTGCCATTCTTATCATCCACATTGGTGATAGCAATAGCTGTATCTTCTAATTCGTCAAAGAATCTTTTTTTCGTTTTTAAATATTCTTCGAATGTTTTATGATAATCTAAATGATCATGAGTAAGGTTGGTGAAACCAGCCACTTTGAAGTGCAATCCTTCAATCCTGTTCTGGGCAATCCCGTGTGAGCTTACTTCCATGAAAGCAAATTCACATCCTTTTTCTACGGCTTCAGCTAAAATCCTGTTGATGGTAATCACATCAGGCGTAGTGTGGGTTGCCGGTATAATTTCTTCACCGATTCTGATTTCAACAGTAGAAAGTAAGGCAGCAGGATAGCCCAGGTTTTTGAAAACATCAAAAAGAAGGGTAGAAACAGAAGTTTTTCCGTTAGTTCCCGTAACTCCTATCAGTTTCAGTTTCTGAGAAGGGTTTCCATAGTAATTGGAAGCGAGGTGTCCTAAGGCTTTAGATGAATCTTTTACCAGGATATATGTTACATTTTCTGCCAATGTTTCAGGGAGTTCTTCGCAAACAACTGCTGCAGCTCCTTTTTCAATAGCAGATGTGATGAATGAGTGGCCATCCACTACTGTTCCTCTCATTGCAACATATAGAGAGCCTTCTGTAACTTTTCTGCTGTCGATCACCAATTCAGTAACTTCACGGGTGTTATCTCCGTGAATTTCCAGTACTGGGATTCTGTTTACTATTTCTGTTATAATCATCTTTATCAATAAGGCTTTGCCTTATTTTGTTTTAAATTGCCCTTTCGGGCTTGTTTCTTAATTCTGCAGAGATAAATAAATTCTCTGGTTTTTACTGATCGTTGTGCCTTCCAGAGGGAATTGTTCTTTAATTCTTCCTACTCCTTTATAGTCGACACGGTAGCCTAAGTTTTCCAATTGCGGGATCACATTTTTCCCTATTAATCCTACTACATTAGGCATCTGTTTATCGTTTACTGCTATTTTGACATTAGGTTCCACCATTTTGCTCAGGTTTACCTTTTTGTCTACCAGCATTTCTTTTTCAATATTCTGCGGCGTCTTCAGGAATGTTTTTCCCGCAATTTCTTTAAACACCGGTGCTGAAACAGAACCTCCGTAAAACCCTTTTGCCGTATTCGGTTCACTGATCATTACATAACAGGTGTATTTGGGTGCGTCTGCCGGATAGAAGCCTGCGAATGATGCACGGTATTTCATAGGGCCGGGCAGCCAGTACTCAAATCTTGCCGTTCCTGTTTTCCCTGCCATTTTCAGGTTAGGTGTAAAAATGCTTCGTCCTGTTCCTTTTTCTACAGCTTTGGTTAAAGCACTGGTCATCATTTTAATGGCTTTTTCAGAGGCCATTTTGTTGACCATTACTTCCGGTTTTGCCTGATACATCACTTTTCCGTCTTTCATGATTTTATCAATGAATAGAGGCTTAAGCATTTTTCCTCCGTTAGCAACCCCATTGTAGAATGTTGTTAATTGAAGCAGGTTGATATTGGAAGAATATCCGTACGAAATAGAGGCAAGGGTTGCTGCGTTCCATCTTTTGTTTTCCGGAGTAACAATTTTTGGTTTTGTAATACCGGGAAGTTCGATGTCCATTTTGTCGAATAATTTCCAGCGTTTCAGGTGATCAAGGAAAATCTGTGGTTTATCCGCATAATATTTTGTGATCAGCTTCGAAGTTCCTACGTTGCTTGATTTGGCTAAAACATCACTGATATCATATGTTCCTCCACCATGACCGTCAGAAATTCTCTGCTTTGCATACACCCATACTCCGTTTCCTACATTTACAGTGGTATTTTCATCAATAAATCCGTCATCCATTGCTGCCAGCAGGGAAATGGTTTTAAAGGTAGATCCGGGTTCAATATTATCTTTCAGGGCATAGTTGTAAGAATCTTCATAATCACCAGACTCAGTTCTTCTTAAATTAACAAGAGCACGTACTTTTCCGGTTTCAACTTCCATGACGATAACGGTACCGTGTTTTGCTTCAAAATTAATTAACTGCTTCTCAAGAGCCGAGTGTGCAATGTCCTGAATTCTAAGGTCTAAAGTGGTGTAAACATCTTCACCATCTACCGGTTCCTGAACTTTCCAGAAATCAATCGGTTTCCACTGGGAAGAGTTAATTCTTTGTTCCAGTCTTTTTCCGTCAGTACCTGTCAGATATTTTGAAAAAGCACCTTCCAGTCCGGATTTAAGCTCGCCGTTATCCATACCGATGGTGCCGGCTCCGATTTCTGAAGTAGCCAGTTCTCTTTTATAGTTCCGGTCAACGATAAATCCTCCTTTATTTTTACCTCTTTTGAAGATCGGGAACTTTCTGATTCTGTCATACTGGTCAAAATCAAGCCCTTTTACCAAAGTGTAGTACTGGTTTTTCTTTTTCTTCTGCTCGTCAAACTTCTGTCTGAATTCACTTCTCGGTTTCCCGAACATTTTACTCAGGGAATCAGTCAATGCTCCGATGTTGTTGGAGTACACTGTATCTTTCATCGTCTTGAAGTCAAGATAAATGTCATAACGCATTACAGTTGTAGCGAGGATAGAACCGTCGGAAGCAAAAAGATTACCGCGGGCAGCCTTTAAAGTGGCTTCACGATAGTTTTTATTAATGTAATCATCTTTAATTTCCTGGACATTGGTATTCTGAAGGATCACAATCCTTGCCAAGAACATAACAAACACGCACAAAGCTACCACTGCAAAGAGGTAGCCCCATCGTAACGTTTTTTTACGTTTATTGTCGTATTCATTTTGCTTTTGCATCTGTACTATCCAGTTTTATTAGCAATTTGTGAGGGTGATTTTCCAGGGTCATTAATGAATCCCGTGCAACCTCTTTCCCCAGCTCTGATTCCATTTTTACTTTGATCAGCTTACTTTGAGCGTAAGCATTTCTCGATTTATATTCTTCTGTTTCTTCCTTTAAGGCGTTTACAATTTTAATTTTTTTATTGACGAGATGGTTGGTATAAATCATGGCCATCATCAGAACAAACAGCAGGAGAAAATACTTGTAATGTATTTTGATCTCATCACGGTTCAGAAAGTTTCCTTTTATAATGTCTATAAAAGTGAGTCTTTTCTGGGGGCGATTTGTTGTTCTCTTTGCCAATTTATTATGTCAATTTGCTTTGCAGTGAATTTACTTTGTATCAATAGTTAATTTTATTTGCTTAATGATTCACTATTGACGATTCACTCATTCACATTTTATACTTTAATTCCTGTTCTCATCTTGGCGCTTCTGGCTCTTGAGTTTTCTTCGATCTCTTTGTCATCAGGGATGATCGCTTTACTCTTGACCAATTCGAATGCCTTTTTATAATTTCCGTAGATATCTCTTTCCGGCTCTCCCTCGAACATTCCGTTTTTCAGGAATCTTTTCACCAGGCGGTCTTCCAGAGAGTGGTAGGAAATAACGACTAATCTTCCTTCAGGTTTCAAAACATTGTAAGCCTGAACCAGCATTTCTTTCAATACTTCAAGCTCCTGGTTCACCTCAATTCTTATCGCCTGAAAAAGCTGTGCATAGAATTTATTAACCTTGTGAGGCGGAATGTAGCTGAACAATTTTTTCAGATCTTCCGTAGTTTCTATACTTTTTGTTTTTCTGTGATGAACAATTTCTCTCGCCAGCTTTCTTGCTTCTCTTAATTCTCCATAGTGATAAAAAAGATCGGCAAGCTCTTCTTCTTCATATTCATTGATTACTCTTTTGGCATCAAGATTCTGCATTACATTCATTCTCATGTCCAAAGGAGCATTACTTCTTGTTGAGAAGCCTCTGTCTGCCTCATCAAACTGATGGGAAGACACCCCTAAGTCTGCCAGAACACCGTCTACCTGTGATACACCATACATCAGCAATGAGTTTTCCAGGAATCTGAAATTCTGATTAACCAATGTAAAACGCGGATCATCAATTGTATTTTTAAGTGCATCCAGATCCTGATCAAAACTGAACAATCTTCCTTTATCGGAAAGCCGGCTCAGGATTTCTCTTGAATGGCCTCCTCCTCCAAAGGTGCAGTCCACGTATATTCCGTCAGGATTCGTCACCAAATCATCAACACTCTGCTTCAACAAAACGGGGTTATGATAC
>NZ_JAYSDT010000009.1:0-114049 GCF_041914225.1 Chryseobacterium sp. | reverse complement strand
AATATTTAAAATCAAACAAAAAGTTTGAACACACGTTATTTAAAAATTTTTTCCATTCTTGTTGTCATCGCCCTTATTTTTGTGGCGAGGCTTGCGTATTTGCAGCTGTTTACAGACCGTTATGCCCTGAATGCTGCCAATACCTCCATTAAAACAGAATATGTTATTCCACAACGTGGAGTTATTTTTGACAGAAATGGTAAAATCATGGTCGGTAACCAGCCTGCTTATGAAATTTCGTTTACGCAGGCTTTGATGAAACCTGATTTTGATACTTTGGCATTTTGTAGTTTAATGAAAATTACAAAACAGGATTTTATCAATAAAATCAATGCTATCAAAAAGGAGAAATATTATTCTAAGCTGACGCCGATGACTTTTATTAAAGACCTCAGCAGAGAAGATATTGCAAGAGTTCAGGAAATTATTTTTAAATATCCCGCATTTAATATCGTATCAAGACCCCAGCGTCAATATGAAGTATCCACATCCGGGAGCCTTCTTGGGTATACGAGTGAGGTAAATGAAAGAGATATTAAAAAAGATTCTACTTATTATTTACCGGGAGACTTCATCGGGAAAACCGGTGTTGAAAAATCCTATGAAAAAGAACTTCGTGGAGTAAAAGGAGTAAAATATATTCAGAAAGATATCAGGCTCCGAAATATTGGATCCTATAAAAATGGTGCTCTGGATAAAGACGTTATTACAGGTAAAGATATTACATTAACCATTGATTATGACCTTCAGAGAACAGCTGA
This sequence comes from Chryseobacterium sp., assembly GCF_041914225.1. Classification (GTDB taxonomy): domain Bacteria; phylum Bacteroidota; class Bacteroidia; order Flavobacteriales; family Weeksellaceae; genus Chryseobacterium. The sequence continues at coordinate 113,288 of NZ_JAYSDT010000009.1, read as the reverse complement.
AGAAATGCTGGTCAATAAACACGGTGCAATTGTAGCCTTGGACCCTAATAACGGGGAAGTACTGGTTTCTGCAACCGGTCCGGATATCGATCCGAATCTTTTTACCGGACCCAACAAATCCAAAAACTTATATGCTCTGTCAAAAGATACACTTTATGAAAATAAGCCCACTTTTGACCGTGCATTACAGGCAGGATATCCTCCAGGATCCACTTTTAAACTGTTGACTGCTTTAGCGGCAATGCAGATGGGAGTAATGGATGAAAAAACCATTTTCCCTTGCGGCGGCGGATTCTTCTATAAAGGTAAAAGAATCAAAGGTCATGGTGGAGCAGATCCGCTTATTCCTTCTATTCAGGTTTCCAGTAACTGTTTCTTTACTTATGCATTTATTGCAATTATCAAAAAATACCCGGGAAATCCATCAAAAGGTGTTGATGAATGGAAAAAGATCATGAGCAGTTTCGGAGTTGGAGAATTTTTAAATAATGATTTTGCTGTTGGGGCAAGAGGCAGAATCCCTTCAGGAGATTTTTACGAAAGAAGATTTAAAGCGATCATGAAAGCCAGCGGTTCCCAGAGAACTGATTTCAAAAACTGGGATGAAATGTCAACCGGTGCTATTTATAACGGGATGGGGCAGGGAGATGTTTTGGTAACATCTATTCAGCTGGCCAATTATGTGGCGGCAATTGCCAACAGAGGATGGTATTACACTCCTCATATCGTAAAAGCAATTGACGGAAAGCCAAACCCTGATCCAAGGTTCAAAGTAAAACATAAAACACTTGTAGATCCAAAACATTTCGAACCGGTTCTGAAAGGAATGGAGGCCGTGGTTTTGAGAGGTACAGCCCGTGGTTTGAAATCCAATGATTTTACACAGCTAGCTAAAACAGGTACTGCACAGGTGCCCCAAGGAAAAGATAACTCAATTTTTGTATTGATTGCTCCTGCAGAAAAACCTAAAATTGTTGTAGTGGCAGTAATGGAGCACGCAGGATTCGGTGCTACATGGGCGGGTCCGGCTTGTACGGTGATTGCTGAAAAATATATTACCGGTGATTTAAAAAGAGAAAATCTTTACAAAAAAATGATCACCTCGAGTTTCATGCCTGAGTATAAAAGGCAATGGATTGCAGACCTGAAGCGTAAAGGTTTATATGTTGACCCTAAACCTGATTCTATTAAACAAAAAAGAATCAAGGATAGCCTTGAGTTGGTAAAACAACAAAAAGCAAAGCTGCAAAAGAAAATAGAAGAAGCTAAAAAAAATAACACTGCTAAAAAAACTGTGAAGCAATGAAATGGACGGAAGGAATAGATAAACTGGGCCTTGGGCTGTATTTCCTGCTTTGCATTTTTGCGATTGCAAATATCTACAGTGTTGATCAGAAACTGGGAGAAAAGCAATTGGTTTTCTTTTGTATCTCCCTGTTTGTGGGGCTTGTCATATTCGTGGGAAGAAGCAAGTTCTTTGAGAATATGGCCGGGATTATTTACATTGGAGGTGTCCTGCTTTTGATAGGACTTTTTCCGTTTGGTAAAGAGATCCTCGGGCAGAAGAACTGGTATAAGTTCGGTAGTTTTACCATGCAGCCTGTAGAGTTTGCAAAAATCGGGACGGCATTGATGCTGGCCAATTATGTTTCAAGTCCGGATTTTAATCTTAAAAATAAAAAATCACTCTGGACAGCTCTTGCGATTATAGGAATTCCGGCAGCGGTTGTTCTTGCCATCCCGGATGTTGGTTCCATGCTGGTATTTATTGCATTCTTTATTGCTTTATACAGAGAAGGGCTGAGCGGCCTTTTGTTCGGGATAGGATTTATTTTTGCCGGCGTTTTTCTGATTTCACTGGCTGTTCCTCCGGTTTATGTTGCGGTGGCAGTTTTAGTCATTGCCGGTGTTCTGATTGCCATGAATTACCACAGAATGTCATGGGATGTGATTTCTATCTCAGGAATTGCAGGGTCTGTCCTTTTGCTGTGCGGTCTGGCTTTCGGGTCTCCTTATATTTTAGAAAAACTTCCTAAACACCAGAGAGAAAGAATTGAGGTTCTTTACAAAGGAGAAAAGGCGTTCAGGGATACTTCAGGATACAACCTGCTTTATTCTAAAACAGCTATCGGATCTGGTGGACTTTGGGGAAAAGGATACCGTGAAGGTTCCGTTACCCAGGGTAAATTCGTGCCGGAGCAGGAAACCGATTATATCTTTTGTACAGTAGGAGAGGAATGGGGCTTTTTGGGAAGTGCAATTCTTATTTTATGCTACATGGTTTATATCGGCAGGATATATTACCTGGCAGAGAAGCAGAAATCTACGTTTAACCGTGTTTTCGGGTATTGCTTTGCCTCGATCCTGCTTATGCACTTTTCGATCAATTTAGGGATGGTTATGGGACTTTTCCCTACGGTTGGGATCCCTCTTCCGTATTTCAGTTATGGAGGAAGTTCTTTACTGGCTTTCTCAATGATGACTTTTATTTTCTTTAAACTTAATTATTCCGATAAAAACAGTTTGGTATAACTCTTTTCAGCAGTGATGTATAATCGCAAAAAAGTTTGATCCACCTGTTTTGTAAATCTGCAGATTGCGGAGTATATTGTCGTTTTATAAATCATTTAAATTTATGAAAGAAGCTTACATCCTCGATCAGGATTTCGTAAATACAGACGGTTCTCAGTTAGAAAAAGGCGAGTACGAAAACTGTACTTTCAGAAACTGCAACTTTGAATATCTGGATCTGTCTGGGTTCAGTTTTACAGACTGTGAATTTATTGAATGTAACCTCAGCATGGCAAAACTTGTTAAGACATCTTTCCACGAAGTGCTTTTCAAAGAATGTAAAATGTTTGGGCTTCAGTTTAATGATTGTAATCCGTTCGGGTTATCTTTCAGATTTGATGGCTGTGCTTTAAATAATTCAGTTTTTTATCAGGCATCTGTCAAGAAAACAGTTTTCAAGAATTCCAAATTAATTGAAGCGGATTTCACTGAATCTGATTTATCCAATGCTGTCTTCAGTAACTGCGATCTGTCGGGCGCTGTTTTTGATGGCACAAACCTCGAAAAAGCAGATTTCAGGACTTCAGTCAATTATTCTATAGATCCGGCTTTAAACAGGCTTAAAAAAGCTAAATTTTCGCTGTCTGAAATATATGGACTATTGTATAAACTGGATATTGAAATTGATAAGAACAGTTGAGAACTCATGACTATTCGGTGAGTTCATATAAATATAATATTGAATCAATAGAAGTGGTTTTTAACCCGCCTTTTCTTTTAAACATATGTTCTCAGCTTTAGCTTAAACTTATTGTAAAGTATCACCTATAAAAAAGCCATCAGAATTCTGATGGCTTCATTATTTAAATCAATTATTTATAAAATTAAAAATTTGCTGGTGTAGCTGGAGTAACAGCGGCAAGGTTGTTATAAGCTTCTCCTTCTTCGTTGATTACTCTCTTGGCAAATCTGAATTTAGGACCCCAATAAGAATCATTAAGTGACGAAATCATTACTCCTTTTGATGTTGCTGCGTGGATAAATTTGATCTCCCCATCTTCAGAAACACTTTCTACAATACCTACGTGAGAAATTCTTCTTCCATGAGAAAAGAAAATAAGATCTCCCTTCTGTAGCTCTCCTCTTTCTACTCTTTCTCCTTCCTGAGCCTGAGATGCTGCTACTCTTGGTAAGCTAAGACCCGCTGCTGCCCCGAATACGGAAAGAACAAAAGCTGAACAATCTATACCGTTTCTTGTAGTTCCTCCGTATCTGTAAGGAGTCCCAAGGTATCTTTCAGCTTCTTCAAGGATACCATCAATGGTTTTATTATGTTTGACTGCTTTTGCAATCTCAGAATTCTTAATTGCTTTTTTCGCGTTGGCGATAGATGCCGCCTTTTCAGCAAGGAAAGAGTCGATAAGTTTTTGCTTATCCTGCTCCATTTTTTTGTTATCTATAGAAGCTAGTTTGGCATCTGTTTTGTATTCTTTTGTGTAAGTTGCTGGTTTTGAAACCACATAATTTGTAGCACACGATTGTAATGAAACTGTAGAGACTAAAGCAACTAAATAAAACAAAACTCTTTTCTTCATATATATTTGATTATCCGTGTTAAAAAGGAATATTTATTTTCAAAAGCATTACAAAAGTAGAGATTCCGAGCAAAAGACCCCTGTTATGATAATTATCAGGATCTTATTTTAACACTATTTAACATATTATTTACATATGTTAAAGAAAAATAAACCGCAACAGCCTGTTTTTGGTCAGTGTGCGGTTTTTTTTATTAAGATTCTTTAACAAACTTATTTCAGTTTACCCTGAATCAGCCTGTTTTTTAAATTTATAAGTCTAAAAAAGCAAGTATAAATTTTGTTAATAAATATTTGACTATAAGCCTATTTAGGGGCTTTAATTCTAATATTCTGCCCATCACGGATTTCTTCTGTTGCAGTCTTGACAATTACATCACCTGGGGATACAGGTCCTATAATTGTTGTGGTCTCACCATTGGCAATTCCTGATGTTACAGGGATCCAATGGGCAGTATTTTTTTCTACTTTAATTACAAATACTCCAAGGGTGGAATTAAGTACAGCAGAAGAAGGAACTGACAAGGATTTGCTGTTTTCGCTTAAAGGAAGAATAACATTGGCTACCATTCCCGGTAAAAGCCTTTTGTCTTTGTTATAAACATCCATTTCTACCCACTGAGAACGTAATTTGCTGTCCAGCGCTCCTGCAAATCTTGATACTTTTGCGGTGAAAGTTTCTCCAGGAATAGATTGAACGGAGAACTTAATATCTCCATTTTTATTCAACAGTCCGGTATAAGATTCAGGAACATTAACCACCAGACGTAATCTGTCCTGCTGTACAAGGCTGAACATAGGAAGATCAGAGCCTTTCCCTGATGGTCCTACATACGCTCCGGTACTTACATTTCTTGTTGCAATATTTCCACTGAACGGAGCCCTGATCTGCAGGTAATTTTTAACATCTGCAACTTCCCGGTAGGATGCTCTTGCAGCCTCCAGTTGAGCCAGGTCAGATTTCTGTGCTGCTAAAGCCTGCTCCAGATCAAGAGCTGAAATGGTTCCGGGAGTTTTGCTCGTCTCTTTTAAACGGTCATATTTTGCTTTGCTGGCAATATACAGGGCTTCTTTTGATTTTAGAGCTGAAGAGGCAGCACTCTGCTGGGAGCTGATCTCGGGAGCTTCTAAAGTGGCCAGTAACTGACCTGCCTTTACTTCGTTTCCAACATCTACATATAATTTTTTAACAAAGCTGCTGACTTTGGCATAGATATCCACTTTCTGATAAGGCTGCAATTCTCCGGGAATTGTGGTGGATGAAGAAAAATCATCCTGTCTGGGATTAACAGTTTCGATTTCCGGAGATGCGGAGTCTGCGGACTTTTTAGTTTCTTTCTTTTCCGCATGTCCACAGCTTTGAAGGCTGAAAATAACTATTGCCGGAATTAAATATTTATATAATCGGTTCATATTTTATTTATAGTAGCTTAAGGTTATTTATTTAACAATTTCAGGCATAAAGTGAATGCTTTCCTCATCTTCAGGATCAAGGGAAACACTTTGAGTAGTAGCTTTTCCCTGCCCCCATGCAAATGCCAGCGGAAGAATAAAAAGGGCGGCAAATGTAGAGGCTACCAAACCGCCTATGACAGCTCTGCCCAATGGTGAAACCTGATCTCCGGCCTCTCCCAGCCCTAATGCCATTGGAACCATCCCTACAACCATTGCCAAAGCAGTCATCACGATAGGTCTAAGTCTCAGGGCTGCGGCTTCTCTTGCGGAAAGTAAAGCATTTCCATTATGTTTTCTTAATTGTTCTGCGTTGGTGATTAACAGTACGGCATTTGAAATTGAAACCCCTACAGACATAATGATTCCCATATAAGATTGAAGGTTCAATGTAGATCCGCTGATGATTAATAATGCTAAAGATCCTGCCAGAACCGCCGGTGCAGTTACCAATACTACTCCTGAAACTTTGAAAGACTGAAAGTTGGCCGCAAGCATTAGAAATATTACAACAATAGCAATGATCAGACTGCTTTGTAAGCTGCTCAGGGTCTCATTTAAAGTCTGGCTTAAACCAATCAGCTGTACATTGAGTCCTCTTGGAAGCTCTCCTATGCTATCAATCACTTTTTGAACATCTTTTGAAGCAGTTCCCAAATCGGTATGATTAAGGTTGGCTGTAACGGTAAGTGTTGGCATTGCCCCCAGATTGTCAGTTTCACCGTATGTGAAACTATTTTTAATCGTTGCTACATCACCCAGATTCGGTCTGTTTGAATTTTTCTGCAATGGAATTCCTGCAATTTCTTCTTTGCTGTTCATTTTATTTTCAGGAATCTGAACCTGTACATTATAACTGTAGCCTGCTTTTTCATCCGTCCAGATATTTTTTTCGGTAAATCTTGATGATGAGGTGGATGCTACCAATGAACGGGAAACATCTGACATATCTACACCAAGCTGGGCCGCACGAATGCGATCGACATTGATGTCAAGAGCGGGATATTTTATGGACTGCCCTATCTGAACATCTCTTAAATACGGAATTTTTTTAAGTTCAGCTTCTATTTTTTTGGCATACGCTTCATTCACACTTTTATCCCTGCCTGAAAATCTTACTTCAATAGGAGTTGGAGATCCCTGGCTAAGAATTTTTTCTGTCAGTTCAATGGGTTCAAAAGATAATTTCATGTCAGGATTAATGCTTTTGGCTTTTTCTCTTATTTTATCTTTTAAATCATCCATATTGGTATGGTAACCTTCATCTAGCCCCACCTGTAAAACGGTTTCATGTGAACCTGCCATCCAAAGATAAATAGGGCTTACAGAAAAAAGAGTAGGATGGGTGCCTACATATGCAGATGTAATTGAAACATTGTCTTTTCCGACAATTTCTTTAATACCATCTAATAATTTTAAGGTCTGCAGCTCGGTTTTTTCAATTCTCGTTCCGTCCGGAATACGCATTCTTACCTGAAACTGACTTCCGTTTACCTGAGGTAAAACATCCCGTCCGATACTGTTTAACAATAAGGCTACCATTGCCATCATCAGGATAATATAGGCAGAAACCAGTATTTTTCTGTAGGGCATGATCCTGTCTAAAAACTTCAGGTAACGGAACCGGATTTTTTCGAACATGCTTACTTTCCCGTCACGGTTGCTGTCTTCGCTTTGCAATAAGATTTCTTTCTGGCTCCATGTATCATTTTCATCGCTTAATCCTGCTTGCTGCAGTTCTTCAGAGTCTGTCAGAACATGGCCGTCTTTTGCTTTGTGGTGTTTCACTTTCATGATCCAGTTAGCCATTACAGGAACAAAGGTCTGTGCAAGGAAGTAAGAAACAATCATGCTGAAACCGATGGCCAATGCAAGAGGCAGGAATAATGATCCCGGAATTCCACCCATAGTAAATGCAGGAGCAAAAACAGCCAGAATACAGAATAGAATCAAGAGTTTAGGAAAAGCAATTTCTTTACAGGCATCCCAGACGGCAAGAGATTTAGGTTTCCCCATATCCAGATGCTGGTGAATATTTTCTATGGTAACGGTACTTTCATCAACGAGAATTCCAATGGCAAGGGCAAGCCCGCTTAAAGTCATGATATTAATAGTCTGGCCGAAAAGGCTTAAAAATAAAACGGCTGAAATAATAGAGGTCGGAATTGTAAGAATTACAATCAATGCCCCTCTGATATCTCCAAGGAATAATATAACCATCAATCCGGTGAGAATGGCTCCGATGGTTCCTTCACTCAATAAACTCTTAACAGAATTAATGACATAGGTAGACTGGTCAAATTCAAAGCTGACCTTTACATCATCCGGAAGGTTGGACTGAATCTGAGGCAACTGTTTTTTCAGATTCTGAACCACAAGGTAGAGGCGTCAGCACTTTTAGCAATACTCAGATACACCGAGCGGCGTCCGTTTACCAGAGCATAGCCAGAGGTCATATCTGCCCCGTCGGTTACTGTGGCAACATCTCTTAAGTATAGATTCTGAACACTGCCTTTATAGAGAGGGATATTTTCAAAATCTTTTACATTTTTAATCATCGTATTGGTAGGGGTGATATAGTATTTATCACCTATTCTTACGTTTCCTGACGGCGCGGTCTGATTGTTCAGCCTCAGTGCTTCTACGAGCTGATCTGGCGTCATATTATGTTGACGAAGCAAGTCCGGATTGGCATTAATCACCACTGTCCGGATATTTCCCCCGAAAGGAGGTGATGAAACAATTCCCGGAATTGAAGTAAATGTGGAACGAACATAAACGTTGGCGAGGTCAAGCAGTTCATTGTTTGATCTTTTATCACTGCTTAGAACAAGCTGCCCCACCGGAAGTGTGGACGCATCAAAGCGAATGATAAAAGGAGGGTTTGATCCCGGTGGAAAAGCGGCCTGAATTCTGGTGGAAAATGAATTCAATTCTGCCGCAGCCTGAGCCATATCGGTTCCGGGATAGAAATTAATTTTCATTAATGTCAGTCCCTGAATATTTTTGGTTTCAATACTTTTGATTCCGTTGACAAATAGGAAAATGTTAATATATTGTTTGGCAAAAAATGCTTCCATCTGCTGAGGAGTATATCCGCTGAAAGGGTGGGAAACATAGATTACCGGTAAATCCAGTTTTGGAAAGATATCGACTTTAATAGAGTTCACGGACCGGATTCCAAAGAAAAAAAGACCGGCAACAATCACTAAAATCGTAATGGGTTTTCTTAATGCAAATCTTATTAAGTTCATTGAGATACTATTGATTATAATTGATATTAAATCTTACAGTTCATTTTCAAACACAGAGAAATCTCCCATAGCCGCTGCTTTTAGCAGTAAGGCATTCCATACATTGCTGATGGCGATATCCCTGTCGGTTTCTGCTCTTACCAGAGCGTAAATAGCCTGAGACAAATCCACAAGATCTGTCAGTCCGTTTTTATATAAAACGGACCTTTGGATATAGGCATCATTGGCTGACTTGAGCTGAACCGGAACCTGGTCATAAATCCGGATGGCGTTTTTCCACTTGTTATCAGATAAATCCAGCTGGGCTTTTAACTGTTGCTCTGCGAGGTCGTACTCATGTTTTAATCCCTGGCTTACATAATCCTGAGCGCTTATTTCCTTTGAGAGCCTGTAGGTTTGTGTGAAATTCCAGGAAACGCCAATCCCAAAGAGGTAGTTGCTTCTTGTAGGATGAATCCCGTCCCAGTAGGAGGAGGAATAGTCATTCTGATTTTGTGCATAGTTGCTTCCGAATCCTGAACCTCTTGTCTGAAAGATACCTACCATAGAGAATGATGGATAATACTGTGTCCTGAGGAACTGTTTTTCCTGCTCGCTTACATCAATTCTGCTTTTGTATAAAGCCAATAAAGGATGATTGTCTAAAGAAGAGCTTTTTTCTGTAGGGAAGTCCGCCGGAATTCTTTTCAGTAAAGTACTGTCCAGTACAAATTCCTGAGCCGGAATTCCCAATAGCTGGGCAAGTTTATTTTCCTGCTCCTGTTCATTGTCTTTTGCTTTGGTGTAAGTGATCATTGCATTGGCGTAATCTGCTTTTGCAAGTGATAAATCTACGCCGGGAACGAGGCCGTTTTTTTCTTTAACCTCAACGATTCTTCTGATGGTATCAGTCCTTCCCAGATTCCGGGCGTATGAAAGTTTTAATTTTTTTGCAGCTAAAACATTCAGGTAAGCGGCGGTTACTTTTATTTTGTGCTGAAAGATTTCATCAGATAAATCTTTGGCATCTCTCTGATTTTTAGTTTCGGCAACTTTCACTCTTTGTCTGGCTTTTCCGAAAGCGAAAAATTCCCAGTTGACGTTAGCCAGATACAAAGCTCCGAAAGAAGCATTCCAGTTTTGATCAGGGAGGGGAAGTCCGGATGAAGCCTCTCCATAGCCTCCGAATCCATACAGGGGACCGTTTTGTCCGTTGACGGTTCCATAATCCTGCTGCAGGCTGATATTCAGGTTAGGCAGGTATTGCCGTTTTGCCAGCTCTATCGATTCCTGGGATGATAACCGGTAAGATTCTTTGGCTTTAATGGTTCCGTAATTATGAACAGCAGTTTCCAGTGCAGATTGCAGGGTGAGGACCTTCTGTGCTTTTGCTGTGTTGACCAAAAAAACGGATGATAAGGCGAGAATAAAAATTCTTGAAAGCATCTAACGTATTTTTCTTTTTTCAAAGTAAAAAATACATTTTGAAGCAAATTTGAAGTTGAAAAATTAATGATGATGGTAATTATTTAGAAAAATTTACCATCTGTTCTACAGATTCAAATGCGATGGGATTTTCAGCTGAGATTTTTTCAGAAATTGAAGTTCCGTGCAGTTTGTTACCGTCAAAATATACCGTTATGCTGTGCCATCCGTCTGCAAAATCATAATGAACAGCAAAATCATTTACCTCACAGATCTGCTTGACAATGGAAAGTCCCAGGCCAATGCTTTCCTGTGACTGATTACTTTTCTTGAACCTTTTAAATAGTTCCTGTGTGGGAACATGAGGAGGAAGACCGGTATTATTGATCTGAAAGTAATTTTGGGTTAAATTTATTTCAATTTTTCCCCCTTCAAGATTATGCCGAATGGCATTGGAAAGAAGATTGCTTAGTAGAATTTCTGCTAAAGTAGGGTGGATCTTAATAAAAACATTCTTTTCGCAATTTCTGTGTAATGTAATATTTTTTAAGGCTAAATGATCGGAATACATGCATAGTGCTTCTCTTTCCACACGACAGAACTTTAATTCCTCGTTGGTGAGAAACTCATTGTTATTCAGTTTGGTAAGAAGAATTAATGAGCGGTTTATTCTGCTTAATTTATCGATGGAGTTTTGAATGTCCGTTAATAAGACAGCTTGATTTTCATTGATCTCTGTTTCTGCCAGCAGCTCAATTTTACTTTGAATGATGGCTAAAGGGGTCTGAACTTCATGTGAGGCATTTTCTGAAAATTCTTTGACAGAAGCATAATCCTCCAGGGCTTTGTCTGTCATTGTTTTCAGAAATTCATTTAATTTTTTAAACTCTTTGGTGCTTGTGGGTAAAAGGTCAAGCCTTTCTTTTTTCTGAATGCTGAATTTCTGAAGTCTGTCAATTGCATGGTGAAAGGGCTTTAATATAAATTTAGACAGAATCCGTGCTGTGATAAAAACAACGGCTGTGATTAATAAAAGCTTCCAGAAAAGGGCAATCAGCATTCCGCCCATTATTTCTTTTGTGGCTGTGATGTAAGCGTATGAAGAAATTTTATAAATCTTGCTGTTGATGTCTGCAAAAGAATTGATCTGGATTTTACATTCATTTCTGGAAACGCCCTGATCTTCAAGACAGGTGTGTATGACTTGTGGTTCTGAAGGAATGTTTTTACCCTGGAATAAACTTACGGTAATAGGCAGCCCCTGTGAGGTTTTTGCAGGGGGGTCTCCTTTTCGGAGCTGATTAATAACGTAATTGTTGACAGTTTTCAACCTTTCAATCTCAACGTTATCCAGTCTTTTTTTGATACCGGTATATGATATGTACATGCTTACGGGGGTAACCAGCAATACAATGGCGATAAACCAGACTGATATCTTATTCAATAAATTCATGAGCCACTATATTTTAAAGCATTAAACTTATAGCCTAATCCGTAGATCGTTTCAATGTAATCTTTTCCCTGTGCAGCACCAATTTTTTTTCTTAGATTTTTAACGTGCTGATAAACAAAATCAAAATTGGCTAGATTATCCGTATAATCACCCCAAAGATGATTGGCAATAGACTGTTTTGATAATACACGGTTTTTGTTGACAAGAAAGTACAGCAAGAGTTCAAATTCTTTCTGGGTAACTTCCAATCTTGTCCCGTTAATAATAACTTCGTAAGTGTCGGTATTTAAAATGATCTCATTGAATTTGACTTCACTGTAACCATCCATTTTTTTTCTCCGGTAAACGGCTCTTAATCTGGCGTGCAATTCCGGTAAATGGAAAGGTTTTGTGATATAATCATCAGCACCCCGTTCCAGTCCGTTGATCTTATCATCCAATGCATTTTTTGCAGAAATAATAAGAATTCCGCTGCTGATTTTTTCGGTTTTAATGTAATTCAAAATGTTTAATCCGTTTCCGTCAGGCAGCATTATATCCAGCAAAATGCAATCGTAAGAATTGAAGCTGAGTTTTTCCAGGGCTTCATTGTAGTGATGGGAGCACTCACAGATATAGTTCTCGCCTTCAAGATAATATTTCATACTTTGGGCAAGTTCATGGTTGTCTTCTATGATCAGGATTTTCATAACGAAAACAAAGGTAAAGTTAAATTCTGTATCAAATTTGAAGTTATAGAAGTCTTTGTCTATGAGTGTTTTAGGTTAAATAAAAAATTCCCCGGAAAACGGGGAATTTAAACTAATATGGAACTTTACAGGTGTTATTTTGTAAACAACATTTCTCTGTATTTTGTCATCGGCCAAAGCTCATCGTCAACCATCATTTCCAATGCATCAGAAGCTTCTCTGATTGTATCAAATAACGGTTTTACTTTATTACAATAGCTTTCTGCCTGTTTTTGGCTGTCTGATATGCTTTTTGCTGCTTCTCTGGCTTTGATAAGATCTTCTACACCAAGCTTAATTTTAGAAACATTTTCAGAAATGCTTGTAATTAAACTCATCTGTTCTTTTGCCAGCGACTTGAATTCTTTATCTCCAAAGATTTCTTTAAGACCTTTTACGTTTTCAATTAATCTGTTCTGATAATTTAATGCAGAAGGAATGATGTGGTTTCTTGCGATATCACTTAAAACTCTTGCTTCAATATCAATAACTGTAGAATATTTTTCTAATTTGATTTCGTTTCTTGCCTCAACTTCTCTGTGGGTGAAAATTCCCATCTCTTCATAAAGATCCAGGAATTTCTTATCCATTTCCTGTTTTAAAGCTTCAGGAGTTGTCTTAAGGTTGTTCAATCCTCTTTTCTTGGCTTCTTTTGCCCAGTCATCAGAATATCCGTCACCTTCAAACATAATGTTTTTACACTGCTTGATGTACTCTCTCAATACATTAAAGATGGCTTCGTCTTTCTTCAGTCCGGTTTCAATTAAAGCATCAACTTCTTTCTTGAAATCGTTCAATTGTTTTGCTGCAATGGTATTCATCACCGTCATAGACTCTGCGCAGTTTGCAGAAGAACCTACCGCTCTGATCTCAAATTTATTTCCTGTAAATGCAAATGGAGAAGTTCTGTTTCTATCAGTATTGTCTAATAAAATTTCAGGAATCTTTCCTACTACATTTAATTTTAATTCTGTTTTTTCTTCCGGAGATAGTTTTCCATTGGTTACTTTTTCAAGTTCTTCCAAAACGCTGAACAGCTGGCTTCCGATGAATACGGAGATAATTGCCGGTGGAGCTTCGTTTGCACCTAATCTGTGGTCGTTGCTTGCAGATGCGATACTTGCTCTTAAAAGATCAGCATACTCATGAACTGCTTTGATCGTGTTAACAAAGAAAGTTAAGAACTGTAAGTTCTTCTTAGGGTTTTTTCCCGGGCTTAATAAGTTTTCACCTGTATCTGTAGCTAAAGACCAGTTATTGTGCTTTCCGCTTCCGTTTACTCCTGCGAATGGTTTTTCGTGGAATAAAATATGGAAGTGGTGTCTGTGAGCAATTCTTGCCATGATATCCATCAACAAAGAGTTGTGGTCTACAGCAACGTTTACTTCCTCAAACATTGGAGCCAGCTCAAATTGGTTTGGAGCTACCTCGTTGTGTCTTGTAGTTACAGGAATACCTAATTTCATACATTCGATTTCCAGCTCCTTCATGAAGTTCATTACTCTTGTAGGAATTGAACCGAAATAGTGGTCATCAAGCTGCTGTCCTTTTGCTGGAGAGTGTCCCAGTAATGTTTTACCTGTTAATACAAGGTCCGGACGGGATTGGTATAATGCTGAATCTACAAGGAAATATTCCTGCTCCCAACCTAAAGTAGGAGTTACTTTTGTTACATTTTTATCGAAATACTGCATTACGTTGGTTGCAGCTTCGTCCACAGCGTTCAAAGCTCTTAAAAGGGGTGCTTTATAATCTAAAGTTTCTCCTGTATAAGAGATGAAGATGGATGGGATGCACAATGTAGTTCCCATGATGAAAGCCGGAGAAGTAGGGTCCCATGCGGTATAACCTCTTGCCTCGAACGTGTTTCTGATTCCCCCGTTCGGGAAAGAAGATGCATCCGGTTCCTGCTGAATCAATAAGTTTCCGCTGAATCTTTCAATAGCTCTTCCTCCTTCGATAGGAGTGAAGAAAGAATCGTGCTTTTCTGCGGTTGTCCCTGTCAAAGGCTGAAACCAGTGAGTATAGTGAGTTACTCCTTTGCTCATTGCCCAGTCTTTCATTGCTACAGCTACCTGGTCTGCAATGTGTCTCTGGATTTTAGTCCCTTTTTTTACTGCATCCATAATAGACTGGAATGCTTCTTTCGTTAAATATTCTCTCATTGTTTCTTCTGAGAAAACATTCTGGCAGAATAATTCTGATAATTTCACAGGCACTTCAATAGAGTTATCTCTTCTGAAATCCTTAAATGGTAGGGTTTCTAACGCTTTGAATCTTAAGGTTGACATAAATGGGTTGATTTTTTACAGGGCAAATTTACAAAAAAAAATGAATTGAAAATATTTTAACCCTGAAAATTTAAGGGGTATTTTGAAAATTTATACAATTTAAACAAATTTTTGGTGTTTTTTAACAGGGGTGTTTGGTGAGTTAATGTTTAAAATGTGAGATTTTCAGCCTGTTTATAGAATATAGAGTAAATATACTACATATTGTACAATTAACAATCATGTAAGAGGATTAAGGTACTTATTAAAAGACAGTTAAAATAAAGTGGGTAAAGATTTCGTATATTTGTGTGAAATTTATTTTATGACAAATTCTAGAGCAAGAGAAACAACAGAGGCTATTGAAAGGTTATACATCTCTATGAGACACCTGTTTTATAGAGGATTTTTCAAGCCGGGAGGAGTTTCAGGAGAGAGTATCAGAAGTTTGTTGAAAACCATCAATCCGGAAATTTACGGAACCATGAATATTCCTAGCAAATTGGAATTGGACGGTTTGATGTATGTTTTAGACAGGCTTCCGGAAGGAATTGAAGAATGTGCTTTTATTCATCTTACATCTGATGAAGGGTTTGATAAAGGAAGTTTCGAACCTATTGTTCCAAAGAAAAGAAGAAGAAACTGTTATAGAATAGACGAACACCAGATGAATATTGAGGTTCTTTTGGGCCGTTCCGAAATTTATGACATTCTTACCCACCTGACATTCCTGTTTATAGAAGCTGATAAAATCCGTAACCTGGCATTCATCCAGGATGAAAACTGGAAACCGACACGTGCTTTCAAAATTATTGAAGAAGTGGTGAAGGGAGAAAAGAAATTCAGCAGAAAAGAAAAAGAAGTGGCGCTTATTCACCTTTCTTCTTTAATAGGAAGATCTTTTGATGAAACATTAAGAGCCTACAATACCTTTGGTGATGATCATAATCCTGACCGTCTTTTCAAAATTATTTACAACTTAGGAAAAGTAAGTCTTGAGGATGCAAAAGGAAGCCGAGAAAGAGAAATTTATTTCAGCTCTATATTAAAAGAGAGAGTGGGACACCATTATTTTGGTGAAAAATGGGCTAACAAGGTGAAAGAGGTTTTATTTGAAAATAACCTTCACATGCGTCCCCTGCATATTATTTCTGCCAATATGCATTCAGTGAAAAATATGCTGTATGCCAATCATGCACTTAAGAAGAAACAACATCATGAAGTTGATTATAAGCTGTATGAAGAGATTTCAAACAAGAAAGAACTTCGTGATAAAGTTTTAAAATATGCTTTGGAGGAAGGGATGATTCATATTGCGGACAAGAGTGGAAGTAATATTGATGTCCAGATCATAGACCTCAGCAAAACAGATCTGAAGAATACTCCGTTTGCAGACATCAAGTTCTCCGGAGATGATGTTGTAATGGTTTTTGATTATGCTTTCGGGGAACAGGCTTTCGAGGTGATGGATGAATTGCTGAGACCTTTTGAACATAAGGGAGAAGTATACATGATGCATGTAAAATCCGTTTCCATCATGGGGAAAGCAGGTATTCTTACCGGAGCGAAAGGAGATATCATGATTCCTACTTCTCATATCTTTGAAGGAACTGCAGATAACTATCCTTTTGAAAATGCTTTAAAACTGGAAGATTTCATCGATGATGAGCTAAGGGCTTTTGAAGGTCCAATGATTACCGTTCTGGGAACCTCTCTTCAGAACAAGGACATTCTTTCTTACTTTATGAACACTTCATGGAAAGCTATTGGTCTTGAAATGGAAGGGGCACATTATCAGAAAGCCATTCAGGTAGCTTCCAAGATCAGACATCATATTTCACCGGATCTGTTCGTATGCTATGCTTATTATGCATCGGATAATCCGCTGGAAACAGGAAGTACACTTTCTTCAGGAGGTCTTGGACTTACAGGAGTGAAGCCAACATACCTGATTACTTTAAGAATCCTTGAAAAGATTTTAAGAAGCGGAAAAAAAGAAGCTTCAGCTAAAAAATAATTGTAATTTAACATTATAATATTGGCCTCAGGTACTTTTGTATCTGAGGCTTTTTATACTTATCTAACACAAATATCACCCGTTTATTTGCACGAAATGTCTTATTTTATTGTGTTTAAAATAGTGGTTTTTCATTGGTGAAATTTGTGTTTAAATAAAAACTTATCTTTAGGAAACATAAATAATATAATACCATGAGTTCAGTATCACAATTATCAAAAAGATTCCGAGAAGTTTTGCTGGATGGTTTCTGGATCGCCAATACCAATTTTAAAGATCAGCTTTCGGATGTGAGCTGGGAACAGGCCGTGGCAAAAATTGATTCTCTGAATACGATTGCAATGCTTACTTTTCATATTGATTATTATATTGCAGGGATTATCAATGTTTTTGAAGGCGGTGATCTTGAAATCAAAGACAAATTCAGTTTTGATCTTCCTCCCATAGAATCCCAGGAACAATGGGAAGAACTGTTGAATAAGCTCTGGAAAGATGCTGAAAAGTTTGCAGCATTGCTGGAACAGATGCCCGATTCTAAGCTTGATGAGGTTTTTGTAGATGAAAAATACGGAACTTACCAAAGAAATATAGACGGAATGATTGAGCACAGCTACTACCATCTGGGACAGATTACTTTAATTAAAAAACTGTTGAAGAACTAATAGGCACATCAATTCTTACTGTATCAAAAAACTACCCACAATCATCTGTGAAAACCCGTGTCATTTGTGGTTGATAAAATAAATCACTTTATCTTCATAGATTTCTATTTTAACAATGTGGATTAAAATTCATCTAAAACCATATTAAACAGAATAAAATCTCACAATAACTCCTATTTGAGGTTCTTATTTAAATTACCTACCTTTAGAAAAAATAAAATTTTAAATGAGAAAATCGGCTGCAATCATTTTTGCGTTTATCATTTCACAATTTCAGGCTCAGCAAGGAGCTTACTATCAGCAGGCTGCGAAGTACAAGATGGATATAGATGTCAATGCTGAAAAATTTACCTACCAGGGAAAACAAACGATAGAATACACCAACAATTCACCGGATGAGCTGAATGTGGTTTATTTTCATTTATACTGGAATGCTTTCAAGCCTAATTCCATGATGGATCAGAGAGTGGCTTCCCAGGGGAAAAACGGAGACTCAAGGCTGCAGAAAGATGGCATTTCAAGACTTGCTTCCATTCCGAAAGATCAGGAAGGTGCTCAGAATATTCACTGGATTAAGCAGAATGGGAAAGACCTGAAGTTTGAAGTTCAGGAAACCATTATGAAAGTGTATCTGGCTGAACCCATCAAACCGAATTCTACCACTACCTTTACAATGGATTGGGATTCCGTGATCCCTCAGCAGATTAGAAGAAGCGGAAGAAACAACAAAGAAGGAGTGGATATGACGATGACGCAATGGTATCCGAAAATTGCAGAATACGATTATGACGGCTGGGCAACTTTTGATTATCTGGGAAGAGAATTTCATGCGCCGTTCTCTGATTTTGATGTTACCATTAAAATCAATAAAGATTATGTAGTGGGAGCGGGAGGTATTCTTGAGAATCCAATGGAAGTAAAAGGATATGATACCAATGCTAAAGTAAAAACTGAAAAAGATAAAAAAGCAACCTGGAAATGGACTGCAAAAAACATCCTTGATTTTGCATGGAGTGCAGACAGGGATTATTCTGTAGAAAGCTTCAATGTTCCGGAAGGTCCGAAAGTATATCTGGTATATCAGAAAAATGATAAAACAAAAGCATGGGGTGAAGCACAGCCTTATATTACCAAGTATTTCCAGATCATGAATTCCCACTTCGGGAAATATGTATATCCTACTTATGCATTTATCCAGGGAGGAGATGGCGGAATGGAGTATGGGATGTGTACCATGATTTTAGGGGAAGCTAAAAGCATTAAAGATTTAATGGGCTTAATGGCTCACGAAGGATCCCACTCCTGGTATCAGCAGATGCTCGCCACCAACGAGTCTGTACGCCCGTGGATGGATGAAGGTTTCACAAGTTATGCAGAAGGTTATACAATGTATCAGCTATTCCCTGAAGATCTTCCGAATCCTTTTGTTGAAAGATTAGATGCTTACAGAAAGTTCGTTAAAAAAGGAATTGAAGAACCTGCAGTTTGGTTAGGGGATCATCACGATAACGGTACATCTTATACCTTTGCTTCTTATGTAAAAGGTGAATTGTATCTGGTACAGCTTGGATACATTATGGGTGAGCAAAATCTTGCCGAAACCCTGAAGCAATATTATGACCAGTGGAGCATGAAGCATCCTTCAGACAGGGATTTCCTTCATATTGCGCAGAAAGTTTCCGGTATGGATCTGAAATGGTTCCACAATTACTGGATCAATACGATAAAAACCATCGATTACGGAATTAAAGATGTAAAGTACGACGCAAAGTCAACCACGATTACCCTGGTTAATAATGGCCAGGTGCCAATGCCAATTGATTTCGGAGTGATGACAACGGATAAGAAAATCGTTACTTATCAGATCCCAATGAATATGACCCATACATGGAAAGAAAAGGATATTTATGGTGAGTTTAAGACAATGCCTTACTGGCCATGGACTCAGAAAGAATATACCCTTACTATTCCTTATACAAAATCTCAGTTATCTGTTCTTGGAATTGATTTCAGCCAGAGAATTGCTGATGTGAATATGGAAAATAATTTTGTAGAGGTGAAATAACGATAAATATATACAAAGAAAAATCCACAGATGAGTCTGTGGATTTTTTATTTTATTCCAAATTGCTGTACCATCCAGTGATTGGGATGATTTTGGATGAGATCCTGCCTCAAAGCTTCATCCTGGGTGTTTAAATAACTATAAACCTTTAAAGGAATAGAATCCGGATATTCTTTTAACCCGTTTGCAACCGTAATTTTTGCTTCTTCTTTTTTGGAGCCGCTATCCAAGGCCTCCGCTTTAAAAATGTAAATGATTGCCGGGAGCTTTCCATATACTTCTTTTGTTTCGCTTTCCAGGAGATTCATGGTTTCAATCTGAAATACAGGATTTGAACTTTTTCCTTGCGCTACAGTCTGGCTGATATGCTGCTGATACATCAGAAGAAGGTAAAGCAGGTGTATATTTTTGGTATTAGGATCAGAAACTGCATTTTGAATTCTGTGTGCAAGTTCAGGAGTTACTTCATCATTGTCAGCCTGAAGATTTTTTTGATAGAATTCATCCATCAGATCATAAACTACTTTATCCTGAGGATCAATTTTTGACTGACTCTTCATTTTTTGTAAAACGCTTGCCATTGAGTTGCCGGATTGCGCAAAAATACAAACGCCGAAGCATAATAAAGTACCGAGGATCAGTTTTTTCATAAGATAGTCAGAATAATAATATTGTGTTTTAAATATACTGAATTGTTCCGGAGAAAGAAAAAATAAGTGTCATTGTAATTTAGTTTTGATAATGACAGGTTCTTTTTTTAAAAATGATTAAATTTAATCCCTCAAAATCAAGCAGGAATTTCAATTATATATAATGAATTTCTTCTGAAAAATATGTCAATGAATTCAATCGTAATCAACGTAGGGAACAGCAATATCAGATTTGGTCTTTTCAATGGTGATAATTGTGATATTTCGTGGGTAATCAATACAAAACCATACAGAACAGCAGACGAACTTTATGTACAGATGCTGATGCTTTATCAGACTTATAAAATTGAACCCAAAGAAATCGATAAGGTTATCATCGGATCAGTGGTACCTCAGCTTACCAAAGTAATGAGCTCGGGAATCAAAAAAATTCACGGAACTACCCCTGTGATTGTCGATCGCAATACTCCCTCGGCAGTACAGGCTAAATCCAAGCAGATGGGAACCGATATCTATGCGAACCTTGTAGCTGCACATAATTTATATCCTGGCAAGAAAAAGATTATCATCGATTTCGGAACTGCTCTTACGGCAAGTTGTGTAGCGGAAAACGGAGAGACCCTGGGCGTAATTATTGCTCCCGGAATTGTTACTTCTCTGAATTCTCTGATCAACCAAACCGCTCAGCTCCCGGATATCGAACTGAAGAAACCAAAATCTGTCCTGGGCCTGGACACCGTAACCTGTATGCAAAGCGGAATGGTATATGGCTTCCTGGGAATGGTAGAAGGCTTTGTCAGCCGTATCAATGAAGAAGTAAATGATGATTGCTTTGTAGTTGCAACAGGAGGAGTTTCTCATATCTATAAACCTTTGACAGATAAAATTCATGTGATGGACAGGCTTCACACCCTGAAGGGACTTTATTTCCTTGGGAAAGATTTATAAATGAAAGATTAAGGTTCAGGTTGAATCCGGGTAATACCTTAGTCTTCACCTCAATCTTAATTTTAAAATAATGAAAAAATTTCCGATTATACATACAGAAAGGCTTATTCTATCAGAACTGGAGGAGAAGGATATTCCTTTTATCGTTGAATATCTCCAGCATAGAATTTTTTCTGATCTTACCTCTAATATTCCTTATCCTTATGTAGAAAATGATGCCAGGATGTGGCTGAAAATGTCTAAGGAAGCCTTTGATAATCATACCGGATATATTTTTGGAATCAGGAATAAAGAGGGGCAGATCATTGGAGCGATTGGGCTTCACGATCAGGATGATGATAAAGCGGAATTAGGCTATTGGATAGGAATTCCTTACTGGAATAAAGGGTATGTAACCGAGGCTGCAAAAGCCTTAATAGATTTTGGTTTTAATGAATTGAATTTTCATAAAATCTTTGCTACTCATTTCCCTCATAATCCCGCTTCCGGAAGAATTATGGAGAAAATAGGAATGAAGCAGGAGGCGGTTCTCATACAGGAGGTGAAAAAGGATGGAGAATATTTTGATCTGGTGAGATACTGTATTTTAAAAGAGTAGAAGAAATCTTAACAGGATAAAATTATAAGGTAAAAGCCGGGAATATTTAACTATTCTCCGGCTTTCTGTTTTTAAATTATCTTTTGCTTTTAAAGAATTCTTTAACAATAGAAGAGCATTCTGCTTCCATAATCCCTGTGATAACTTCTGTTTTCGGATGGAGAGAAAGATGTTTATTGATAAAACCTCTCTGTTCATCACGCGCTCCAATAACAACTTTGGAAATCTGAGACCAGGAAAGCGCTCCTGAGCACATGACACAAGGTTCCATGGTTACATACAATGTGCAGTCTTTTAAATATTTTCCTCCAAGAAAGTTAGCTGCCGAAGTTATGGCCTGCATTTCTGCATGGGCGGTAACATCGTTCAGTGTTTCAGTAAGATTATGGGCTCTTGCAATAATCCGGTTGTTGGAAACCACCACACATCCGATAGGGACCTCATCTTTTTCTAAAGCGGACTCTGCTTCCTGCAGCGCCATTTTCATGTAATATTCGTCGGTAAACATTTAGTCCGTTATCGTTAAAGTTAAAGGAAGTTTGAAACGATAGGTAGTAGGATCGCCTTTTATTGTTGCCGGAGAAAATTTTTCTGCCAGAGAATATAGAGCAATTTCCGCCTGCCTGTTAAAGGTAAAATTATCACCCTTTGCATGAACATTGCTGACTGTTCCATCTTTTTCGACAATAAAATCCACATCCGTTTTTATCGTTTTTTCCTCAGAATATACCCCATCAACATACAGGAGATTGGCAACTTCCTGCCTCAAAGAATTGATCCCGCCCGGGTAATCTGCAATCTTTTCAGCGTCTGAAAACTTTCCAGATGAGGTTTGAAAACCGGGATTTCTGATGGTCTGAAGGTCTTCCAGATTTCTGACTTTTAATAAAGCTCCAATCATCGCATTATTTTCAATGCTGTCCATTTTTTTCATGAAAAAAAGAAAATCACCTTTAATCTCTGCTTTTTTTACGGCATTGGACTCTGCATCAAATTTCTTTTTGAATTCTTTATTCAGCATGTTTCTGTGCTGGTTATAATAGCTCTTTACAAGCCTGAACTCTTCTTTCTGCTGAGCGAGAAAAAAGGTAGAAATAAAACAGCTGATGCCAATGAATAAAGTTTTCAATAAGGGTATATTTATGTAAATATAACAAAAAATATGAAATAAGTTCTTTATGATCAGCTTTCAAGATAACGGTTCAAAGATTCCTGTAAATGATTGCGGATTTCTTCAACTAAAGCTTTCGGTTCCAGAACGGTTACTTCTTTTCCATAAGAAAGAATCTCCTGCATAAAGTCATAAGTAGGATGGAGGAAGAACTCAAAATAGATTTCATCCGGAGTTTCTCTGGTCTCTTTCTGGGATTGATGAAGTGGGAAACTTCTGATATATTCTCCCTGATGGCGGCTGCATTTCAATACGATATTCTGTGGTTTCTGTTCTGCCAGATTCATGACTCCGAATGCGTTTTTAAAATGCTCTCTGAAGTTGTATTTGTATTTTTCCCTGAACTGATTTTTGGCCACATCAAGATAATTGATCCTGTCAAGCCCGAATGATTTTAAAACTTTATCTTTTGTATCGATGGCAATAAGATACCATCGGTCTTTAGATTCTTTTAAAGCCAAAGGATGCACTTTCCTGGAGGTCATCAGTTTGTTTTTATAATTGTAGTGCTCAAAAGTCACCACTCTTTTATTCCTGATGGCAAAGAACAGGTCATAAAAATGTTCCACCCCCGTAGGTTTGCGGCTTTCAAAAAAGATAAAATCTGAAAAATCCGGGTGAAGGTTCAGCGCATTGCTTACCTGGAAAGATTCAAGAAGTTTCTGATTGTATTCATCCACTTCCATAATCGGGCGGCTCTCGATATAATACCGGTTGTCACCCTTCTTTTTGTTATGAATGGAGAGATTGAAAAGATCTGAGATCTCCCGGATATCCCTTTGCAGAGTACGGATAGAGTAGCTCTTGATTCCTGCATCCTGGAATTCAAAAGAGTTTAAAAGATAGTCCTCCAGCTGTGAATAGGTAGCCGGAGAACTTTCTAATCTTTTAATAATTAAGGCATATCTTGTCAGATAAAAATCTTTCTTCATTTCTCTATTTTTAGGGTGCAGCAGCGCTGCGATTCATGGTAAAGTTTTATAAGACAAATATATGCGGTTCATGCGACAAAACGTGTCGTGTTTTATTTTTTTGTTGGAAATTTATGGGATAATATTCTTAAAACACTCAGGTTGGAATGCTCCCAATACTTATATTAATGGTTATTAGTTTTTGAACTTTAAAGTTATGTATTGATATTATATTGGTTAGTACATTCTGCTGTTATAAAAATCGACGGCATATTTACCCATCGAATAAAATGTATTTACATAGGTTTCTATGCTTCTTGTAATGACATTGCTGTTAAAGGATGTTGGATCTGTTGGATTGTAGTAATCACTCTGATCAGTCTCCATTGTCATTGCTACTACCTGCTGATTCCCCATCCAGGCCTGAGACATCGGAGAGCTGCCATCAATATCTGAAAAAGCAAGCAGATCTTTATCGGCTAAATAACTATATCGTTTCCTTATTTCAGCATCTAATCTGTCACATAATGAATAGATGGCATTCTGAACAGTATTAAATGATGATGCAAACCAGGCTGCCCGATAATCAATATTTACTCCCGACCCAAAATTATGACAGTCAATAAATAACACAGTATCTGTTTTAATAGCATTAAAAGTATCCCTTACCAATTGTGATTCTTTTTCGCTAAATGGTGCCGTTCCTTTATAGGATTGTGAGCCGGCGCCACCGTCTGCATATTCTGCCCAGCGATAATCAAAATTTCTGTTAATATCCACACCGTTATGATTCCATCTTACCGATTCTGTGCCACCCACATTTCCAACGTTTAACGCATATGGGTTAACCAAAGGAATCAATGTCCAGTCATAGTTAGTACGTAAAGCATCTATCATCTCATCTTTATTAGGATTTTCAAGCAACAGTTTAAAAAATAAATAGGTTGTGTAAACACTTAATTTTTCGCCTCCATGTGTACCGGCACATACGAATATACGAGGCTTTCTGCGTCTTTGTGTTGGTGGCGTTTTTCTGTTCAATGAAATATCAATCCGCAAAATATCATAAGGTGAGGACCTTCTGTCTGGCCAATAACTGTTTTAGTGACATTATTTGAGAAGGGCGCTATTACACGATCATACATTGGGTAAAGAACATCTGATGTAAGAGTTAAAGGATTGAAGGCAGGATAAACCGGAGCACTCCAATATTTAATTCCGAAATTGTCGACTGCAAATTTATTCATTTGCCGGGTATCCTTTTGAGATGCGGGAACTCCGTTTACAGAATAATTTTTCAGGCCGGTGATGTAAAAACTGGTGAAGGCACCACTATACCGGTAAGTAAATAAAACCAAATGGTTTAACAAAGGAGCGGATGTCTGGCTTTGAACAATGATTGTATTGTTCGTTTTATTATACAATACAACACAAGCTGTTATAGCAGAAGGCATATCTATACCCGCAGTTGAAATGGGCAGACTAATTCTCCCTACAGTTGTGTTTCCTGTGTCAATGATTGCTCCTCCGGAAATTATGATCTTACGGTTAGCTAAATCAAAATTGATGTCGGTATCATTGGTATTTAGGATGGCAACCTGTTCATTGATCGTATAAATCGCAGATGGAAGAGGCTTGCTTTTTTTACTTTCATTTAATAACTGATCATACTTACTGGCACTGACATTTTTTAAAACATATGTGAAATCAAGGCGCTCCTGCTCGGTAATGATATCTGTTGGAGTATTCTTTTCAAAAACTATTCTCACCTGATTAGAGGTCAAATTATCTACTGAAAAATCATTGGTCGTAACATTCTGGTTGGCAAATATTCCATCCTTATAGAAAACAACACGGGATATTTTATATCCTGATTTCTGACTAATCAAATATTTACCGGAAATTACAGAAATTAAAGCTGTTCTTATCCCTGTGTCAGAGGTAGAATTGAACCCATTATTTACTGCTATCCTGCCGATTTCTGTAGGGATATTTTCTCCTAAATTAATTTCTAAATTATTGTATTCTGATATGACTTTTATAGAAGCTTTTGCATTTTCTACAATATCATTAAATGTAACAGATTTAGATGAGTAGCAATTAATCTTAATTGCATTTAATTCTGACTGGGTAACTGTTTGCGTTTTGTCAATATGATGCAGGGAAACTTTCCATTTCTTTGCTGTTGCAGGGATGGTTGGCGTAAATGTTTTTGCGTTTATATCCTGTTTTGAAATAAAAACATTTGTATCGGTATAATAGAAAATAGTTTGCAATAACATATCACCCAGAAGTTCAATTTGGTTGGCATAGATGATATCTAAAAAAGAATCCGTCCTTCCTCTTATAGTTGATCCTGTGGGAAACCCGACAGACCCGGAAATTGCCAGTGCTCCAACTTCCAGGGTTGGATTCATATAATCATTGAAACTGCTGTTTTGCTGTATAATTTGGCCGCTATTTTGAATTTGGTTTAGCGGAATCAAATCGTTTTTATGCCAGTAAGAATCCTGCCAATCCCAGAATTCTTCCTGTACTGGAATATCTCCGTTTTCAAAATATTTTTTTAATTCTTCTTTTGTTTTCATAATAAAAATTTGGTGATTTTTGTATTAAATAGTTAAGTTAGAGAAGCTCAGTTTTTAAAGCTGATTATGTTTCAAGCTTTAGATTTTCAAACATAGTCGTGGTTGCTCAGTATGTTGTGAATGCTGAATTCAAAGAGTTTTTAAAATTTTAATGATTATTTGTTGTGTCTTTGTTTATGCTCCAAAAGTAGTTTGGGAAAACGACAAAACTTGACGTGTTTTTAATTTTGTGGGAAGTTTATTAGAATAGAGAGTCTGAAATTAAAAGAAAGTTCTCCAGCTATGAATAATAGCTGGAGAACTTTTTAATCTTTTTATAATTAAGGTATCCTTGTCAGACGACAATATTTATAAAATAATGGATTTAATGCTACAAAATATAACGTGTTATTCTTTCTATTTATCCAGTTTATGATTATATCCATTAATAGAATTTTGGATGTATTCAGTAAAGCTATTAGCTATTTTTTTATGAAACTCTTGCGAATTCATGCTGTCATCCGTATAACCTTCCATATCAAGCCCATAAACGGGGGGATTGTCTCCTTCATCAAAAAATATATAATGGATGTAAATAGAGCCATCAGACTCTGCAATTGTCCAAAAGTCTCGCTTAATCATATTTTGTAATCCATAATCTTTTAATTGTTCTTTAGCATTTTTATTTGCGGATTCCAAAAAATCAAAAGTTCCTCCTAAACCCGTATTTGAGTTATGAATAGGATAAAAGTGCTTTCCTGTTAATTCCAAAAATTCTTTATAAGCTTTTGGAAATTCTTTATTAATTTTTATTTCCAGTTGATTTATTGAAGCAAGAGAAACATTGCTGTTGTTCCATTTATTCTTTATAAGATATTCATTAAGTTCTTTAAAATATTGTAAGCTCATAATATATTATATTTTTAGTGTTTATTTTGTTGTAAGAACATTTCAAAAGTTTCATTATTGTAAACGGGCTCAATGATATTTTTACTGTTTTTATACATAGGTCTTGCTATCGTAATTTGTGATTTAGGGTAAGTTATTGCACGGCTGAGAATTTCCCTTTTACAAACATTACATGGGTCATAAGTAGTGAGAATTCTTAATTTTATTTCTAATTTTTCTATATCAATATTATGTTCTGTTGCAACTCTGGCAATATCTTCATCTACTAATGCTGTAATCTTTACTTCTGAATCATCAATTCTCGATCTAGCAGGTTTTAGAGCGCTGTCTTTAAAAAATTCACCTTCAACATTTTCTACTGTCTTTTCAATGCCTTTTCCATTACTCATCAAATCTTTTTTAGAAGCACTTGCCCAATAATCTTGTTTAGAAAAAATTATTCGACCATTATAAGTTATTTCCAATTCTGCATTTGCAATATTTGTAAATTGAGCCTTTCCACTTTTTAATTTTGTTAGAATTTTGATCTCTTCAAATGATAACACAACCTTTTCAATCTTATTTGATAATTTTCCATAATACCACTCGTATTTTACTTTTCTAAAGTCCAATCCGGCTCTTTGTCTTTGAAAACTTTTTCTGGCTTGGTTTAATTTGGCTTCTATTTTACGTATATTAGGATCTGTGTATCTGAATTTTTTTCTTTCTTTTATTTTTTCATCTAATACTTTTCTAGAATCCTTTTCAGAACTTTTTTTATTTGAAATTTTATCATCTAATTCTTTCTCTGCATTATCAAAAGCTTCTTTAGCCTCTTGTCTTGCTGACTGCTCTTCTAATTTCTTAGAAAAATCATCTGATTGCTTTCTTAGCGATTCATAATATCCATCCAAGTATTTTTGATACTCTAAATCTTTTTCAGCTGTAGTAGCTGCTTTTTTTAATACAGAAGCCTCTTCTGCTGCTTTGGCTGCTCTTCCGGCTTTCAAGGCTGGGACAAGAAAAGTAAGTATATCAGGAGTAAGCTCTCCAAGTTTTTTATACCAATAATATTGATTGGTTCCATACTTTAAGTACCAGTCAGGAAATTCTTTTAATGCGGTAATAAGCTTTGCCCAAAGTTTTTTGATGAAATTCTCAAAGTTAAAAACAAGATCATTTAAAAGATTTTCAAAAGCCTCTCCCAATGCATCAGTAAGCGTGAAGCCAACACCGTCTCTGGCGATCATCATTACTAGAGAAACTAAATCTATAAGTCCTGCGACAAATTCTAAACATCCATTCCAAAGACCAACTAAAAAAGCATTGAGATTATATATCTCATTCAGTATTTCTCCTTCTGGTAAAACCTCATCAAATTTTTTTAGTCCCTCATCCAATAAAGAAGAAAATTTCTCAAACAAATATAATAAAAGATTGTTCAGGATCTCTTTAAATATTTTTTCTATAGTAGCATCATTTTGATTGAATTTTGAAACATCATCAATCTGTTTTTTAAATTTATTTTTTATAGACTCCTTTATTTCTTCTCTATTCTGAGGAACTATAACATTGGGGAGAAAAGCAGGAGTAAATCCTTTATTTAAAAGAGCATTCCAGTATTTTTCCTCATCATATTTTTTTGATCTCATCCAGTGTGAAAATTCCAGTATTTTTTTAGGGATATTCAAACCCAGATATTCACTTCCCTGAAGAAATACAAGAAATAAAGACATGTCATCAAATTTTTTCTGCTGAAAATCATATTTAATGGCCTTTGCCAAAAGATCTTTTAATTCCTTGGGATCAAGTTTTACTTCTTTGCCCGCTTCAACAAAGTCTAAACTTGAATTATTTTTTATTTCAAAAGGACGCTTTAAAAATTCTTCAGCAAGGTCTTCTTCATTAGTCTGTCCTAGAAATGGAAATTGAAATTGAAGTTTTTCTACTGCTTTCTTTCCTAATTTTACCCTGACAATTTTTCCAAAGTCAAATTTTCCGTCATCGGTTTCAATAAGAAACAGAACTTCGTCGTCATTCGGTTTAAAATCAACATTAGCATATTGTTTTAAAATGTCCTGGCCATTGGGATTGGCATACACCTTAAATTTTATTTCATCCCAGTTTTCACCAATTGAATCATTATAAAATGTTGCTTTTGCATTACTGAATTTTTGTGAAAGATCTATAATGCTAAAATTAGATTCGTTCAGGATTCTGGCAGGACCATAATCTGCTACTGCCCAGGATGGTAAAAATTTATTCCAGTATTGTCCAAATGGACTGTTTTTAAATGCACTTATTTCATCGAAAGAAGTTGTCTTACTTGTGAAAAAATTTTCTTTAAAAAAGTCATTTTGAGTGTCGTTTTCAGTTAGGAGCTTAGATCCGGACAGATTACTACTCCCTTTGTTATTTAATATATCTAAACTCATTTTGTTATTTTAAGATTAAAGACAGGGCATAATAACCCTGTTATTATTAATTGTTTTTTGAAAGAAGATCATTTTCCGGAAAAATCATTGTAAGCTTATTGTTGTAATAATGCTTCTGAATTGTTTCTTCATCCAATACGAGAAGATCCAGATAGTAATCTTTATCAAGGAGTACGTGGGCATTTTTAAGTTTGCATTTAGCCTGTACCAAAACATCCCAGTCTTTTCCTTCCAGCGTATCCCATTTATCAAATGGTATCCTGCCTCTGCTTCCGAAAAGAAATATCTTTTCTACAGCTGTAATATCATCAATCTTGTCCTTTAAGGTTGTGAGGATATAAGGCAGCACTTTATCGTGCTGCCAGATAGCCTCGAGTTTTACTCGGCTCATTGTTGAAAATTATAGATTAAACTAAGAATTTAGAAAGAGGAGCTCTGTCTGTAAGATCATTTGTAGAAAGTGTCATTTTATTTTTATCTAAAATTCTTTCGTATGCATACATCGTAGGAGATAAAATTTTAAGATAGGTACTCCCATCTGTAATGAATTTAAACAATCCATATTCATCATTGTTATCAGGTTTTCTGAATACAAACGTCTTAATTTTATTAACATCTATTTTAAGTGTTAATCCATTATTTGCTGTTGGGGTTGCTTTGATTCCATCAATTAATAATAACTCCTGAGCTAACGCCTTATAAAAAATAGTAGTAAGTTGTCCGGAACTCCATGTGGCATCCCTGTCAATTTTAATAGTATTTCCTAAACACTCATATATTCTGGGAAAAATACCCTCTTGATCCATCGTAGCAATATTAGGATAAGTATCCATAGTATTGAAAGTGATCTCAATCCATTTTTCGTCTTTACCTCCTCCCAGAAGATCATTTTCCTTTTCAAAATTGAATTTATCTTCAGTAATTACATCTCCCGGCACTTCAAACTCGTTAGGATCTTCAGCACTAAATGGTAAAGCATGCGCTACTTTTAAGCCGATGCTTTCAGCCTGAAGAATATTTAATGGAGTTGGAAGTCTGGTAATCCAGGCTTTTCCTTGTTTTATGCCTTTAGGCTGTTTCATTTCATCTACAATAGACAGATAAAGAGAATCTCCAATGACAGGAACTTCGCCTCCATTCCAGATTTTACCTGTTGCCATATAGAACTGAACAGCATCTTCAAATCCCGGACGTACCGTAGCAACAACTCTTGCCATACCACTTTGCAGAAATGCTCTGAATAACGGATCTACATCTTCAGCCTGGTAAAGATTAGTCCATTCTGTTTTATTAGCCCAATAGTAAGGATACAGATAATAAGAAAGGTTTTCCCATTCAAAGGCCTGTTCCATAAACTTAAGGAAGGCTGTATATTTATCCAATGTTGATGACAGGTCTGTTTCATAATCTGTAAAGGTGCTTCCGGTAGTTAGCCCTGCCATACCATAGCCATGGGTAGAATTGGCTGATCTGTTGATCATATAGGAGATACAGTTTTTAGGGAGTACCGTATTCTCGATCTGACGATAGAATCCTGGATTGGATCCTTTAATTTGGATACCGGTAGCTTTTTCTTCCGCTATTTTCTGTTCGTAAATTGCTAAAGCCTTTTCATAGCTGTCAATAATGGCTTTGAATGTTTTCTGAAGCCATGCATTTCTTGCTTCTGGAGTAAGCTCTAAATTCAGTTTCAGAGTACCCTGCATAATTGGGCTTTCTCCTGTAGCAAAACTAAATTCAAGTTTATTTTTGATATTCAGGGTTGTTGTTGTTCCACTTACTTGTGTACTGTTAGGTGAAGAGATCCAGTAAGTACCTTGTCCTCCAATGGTCATAAAAGCCTGGTGAGCACCTTTAAAGCCATGTGGATAGGTTTGGAAAGTATAATCAACAGTTTTTAATAAATAACCTTCCGGAACTTCAACTTCTCCATTTCCGTTTACAATCTGAACCTTGTCATCATCTTTTCCTCCGAAGTTTCCATCGCGTCCACTGAATGATTTACTTATAGCAAAGGATTCTACAGGTCTCTCATCAATTTCGGCATTGTATTTACTTATCCAATATTTTAATGCCGCTTCGTTACCTAAAGATGAATAGTTTTCTAATGGCAGATAGCTAGCTTTTCTTGGGTCTTCAGGTTTTACAAGATCACTCTTCGTTGCTGAATTGTCCAATGTCATTCCCAGCGTATGTAATTTAGCAGGCTGAGGAATCATGAATTCGAACATCAGACGCTTACCATAATTATAGATCTGGTTTTTCATAAGTTTGTCTACCCAACGGAAAACACCTACAACATGCTTATCTCCTTTGGTATTGTCAAAGCCATGTTTGTTATTCTCTTCGAACTCTTCAATGATCTTTTCAATTCTTTCCTCATGAACTTTTGTGACTACTCTGTCTAATGCTCTTGCTGTAATATCCTGAGCTTGGGTAAGCGCCTGTCTTGTACTTTCTTCTTTGGAAGAATGAGTGGCATACCCACCGGCAATTCCTGTACTGATAGATCCTCCTCCTGTCATTTCCCAGGTGGCATCAAAATGTGCCTGTACATTGGCATCTCTGGATTCCTGCATCATTTTGGCAATCTCAGTCTGCATTTCAAATCTGGTTGCAGTAGTAGTGTCCGTAAGTTTTTCTCTTTCAGTATCTGAAGATGTAGTATTGGTGTTTTCGCTTCTTCTTAGTCTTCTTGTTGCCTTTTCACGGTACTCACGGGCCATTACGTTTTCGATGTGAGCCACTTCCCCTTCTACATAAGCATGGGTAGTCTGTTCTACCTTAAGATAGTCAGCAATACCAATTTGCTTAAATCCAAATCCGGAAGGGATATAAGAATCATCAGGTTCCTGAACAGGATCTTTAATTTCATTTACAAACTCAAAAGATGAGGTGTAGCAGGACTTCATCGAAATAATTCTTGGGAAGAAAGTCGTTACCTTACCATTGGTAAAGGTGATTTTAACATCCATTGTAAAGTTCTCTGTTTGAGAAATGTATACACCGTCTGTTGTTGCGCTTCCTAATAATTTACTTAAGAAAATCTTATTACCAACACGGCTTTTTTCAAAATAAGTCCCGGAAATAGGTTCTGCATTGGTATAGAAAGTATAGCTCATACTTGCTACATTCCAGGAAGCATCAGGAACATCGATAGATAAGTCCAGACACGTATTTCTTAAAATATGCCTTGGGCATAACTGATAGGTAAAAGGAATCGTTTCTACTCTTGAGACAGGAAGAATGACTCCACCAATACTTGTATAGCTTTCAGAATTATCCATGATATTATCCAGAATAACTTTATTAGCATTCTCCGTAGCATTGGAAATAATGTCTTTTAATTCATTGAACGTATTTCTTCCTGCCAGCAAACTGTCAATTAGTGATGAGTCATCAATCCTTTCTTTCTCTGGCTCTGAAAAATCATATTCTAAAAGGGATAATACTGTATCAATACTGTCGGGTTTCAATCCACTTACAAGAGTTCTCGCGTCTACTTCAGGGCGGAACGAGAATTCAAATTTCGGAAGCTTCGGATAAGGAATTTCTTCTGGTCTGTTACAAGGATCTTCAGGATCATAAGGCAATTCAGGATTTCTGATCTCACAATATTTTCTCCTTGCTTCTTCTACACGGGCATAATATTCGTCAAGGATGGATTGGTTGGATTCGTTATGTTTTTCTTCACTGGCTTTATATTCTCGTGTATATTCTTTTTTATAGCTATTCTCAATAAGAGACATCTCTTTGGTTAACACTTCATATCTCTTAAGAAGAGCCTGAGCTTCCTGGATATTTTGCTGCTTTTCCATGTAAGAGGACGGTGATGTAACTTCTCCCGATTCTTGTTCCTCCATTTTTGAAGTAATGCCAATAGGGTTGGCATCCGGAGTATCCAGCATCAGTTCTCTGGGAATTACAACTCTTGCGGATAATAAATCTTTGTATTCATCTTCGGCCGGAGCTGAATTTTCAGGGGTAAGGGTATGGGCTGCCAATAAAACCTGCATCAACCCTTCTTTAACATAAAAGTCTTTATGAGTGGCAATCTGATAAATTAAGTTGTTCCATAAGTTGATAAGATCGGGAAATACATAAGAAGAGGATAGTTTTACCTGATTCTTTTTCCCATTAAATTGATTATAAGAACAAGTGTTTTTATTTTTTGCAAGCCAAAGTGCGTAATCGTACACAATACCATAGGTTTGTTTCAATGCGTCCATATCAGCAATAAAATTGGCATTTTGGGCAAAAACAGCAGCTCTTTCTTTTAACAATTCCTGCTTGGGCCTTGTTCCTGAGGCTACAGGTACATAAAATGTATTGTCGCTTTTTAAAGAATCCAGAATCGTAATGAATTTTTTATTTTGTTTATCTTCATCGGGTAATTGCGGGCTTCTTAAGCTTACGAATCTGAAAAGTGTTTGTGATGGGTTGTTTGTGTTCATAGGGTTTGTTTGTTTATAGTTAATAATTCCTTCTCCTATTAAGGATTTTCCGACAGTAAATGCGGATTTTTTTGATGTATTATTTGTTGGCATTTTGTTTATTTTTTTGTATACTCAAGAGTTAGAGTAAACGAGTTGATACGGGAATAGTCATAATCAGGGATGTTCAATAGTTCTATGATAGCCATTTCCCTTTCGATAGTGATGTAGGCTTTTGCTCGCCATTGGTTACCTGCAAATGCGGTTTTAAGATCATACCATTCTGTAAACATTTCGTTGGAGATAATGGTTTCGAGATCCGGGAATTCAGCCTTCAGATCAATTTCTCCTGTTCTTGGAATCTGATCCAGATATAAGGTTTTCTTGTAAACAGGCTTTCCGTTGATCCATTTTCCACCTGTCAGCTCTTCCTGGGTACTGTAGGAATGCTGTTTGTCGGCATATTGTTTCTGGATGTAATCATTTTCCTGAGCATTGTCTCCGAAATAAGTTTTAGAACTTAATCCTCTTGGATTTGTTGATTCATCTTCTATAAATACTGGTTCATCAGGAGTTGAGCTTGCAAAAATTCCTTTTACGGTTCCTCCATTGGTTTGTCTTAAAGCAGCACCTGCGTCATTTAGTATCAGATGCGAACCATGACCAAACGCGAAAACTCCATTTTCTTTACTTACATCAACGCTTGCAGCATTCGTCCCATTTAAGTCACCCGAAAACATCATTACAGATTCAGGAAATAAACCGAGGGCACTTTTTACACTGTCAAGTTCATTGATTCTATAAAGAAGTCTTTCTGTCGAATCTTCATTTGTGAATTGAATATTACCGGTTACAGGAGTTCCAGAGGTTCCGGCTAGTGGAACAAAATCAGTAAAATCTGATAAGTTTTTATATCCAAATACATTATTGGCATTCAGAACAGCTACTTTTGTATAAGTACTGTCGGCGAGAGGGGTTCTTCTTGCAGAAACAACAGCGTCAAAATCAAGTGTTCTTGTGGCAAAGTCGCCACCAATTAGAGGAGTAACAAAATCATGACGCCTTGCTACCGGATTTGATTCAATAACCAGTTTGTTGAATGTTGAACCTCCTAATGGTGCATTACAGCCGATGACAACGTTGTTATCTCCCCAAACACCCATTGCATGAGTAGTAGATGCTGCATTGTATCCAATAAAAGTATTGGATCCCCATGCGCCTGAAGTTGTAACTTTTCCATGCGTCTGGCCGGCAAAAGCTCCGACAAATGTATTCTGAACCCCATGTGTCAGCCAGTATCCGGAGCCAATTCCCAGAGTGGTGTTGTACTTGCCGTCAATATTCTTAACACCTGCTTCGTCTCCGACATAAGTACATCCTATAGCAGTTGTGGAGTTTTTGCCTGCCTCAGTTCCAAGCATTAAGTTATAGTTTCCAGTAGTTAAAAGTGAACCGCTGTTTACGCCAACAAGTGTATTCCAGTCTCCGGCTGTTAAATTGGCGCCTGAATAACCTCCTATGGCAATATTACTTAGACCTGTTGTTAAGTTTGGAAGAGTATTATACCCAATTCCAATTCCATATGTTCCTGTGTGGTCAGGATTCATATTTCCAAACCATAATGAATACGTGGTAGGGTTGAAATTTATTTCACCGGCCCTGCCTTCATTTGGTTGGAAAATAATAGGTTTAGTTGTTCCGTTACCTCTGTCGATAACATTTTGTAAATTATCATTTCCGCTAAAGGCTGGTTTATCAGTTAGATCATTATAGCTGCCTGTTACAGCTACCTTTTTCACTGTAATTTTTTCCTGTCCTTCCTGGGACAACGTTACACTTCCATCAGAATTGGTGGTTGGAATAATACTGAATTCCGAAAGATTAATGTGAAAGGCTGAACCATCATTCTGGGTAATTGTAATAATATTTTGAGAGGCATCATATACTGCATTCTCAATACTGATATCACGGGTTGCTAAACTGCTTAAATCTACCGATTTACTCTGCTGTACACCATTCTCTCCTGTATAAAATACTGTTAAGACGTTTCCGTTCAATTGCGGAGCCTGAATAGATGTCTGAGTTTCAATTTTATCTTTCCAGAGCTGTGCATTTTGCGGAGTTAAATTGGATGCCGTCACATCTGCTTTTTGAGTAAGATCATAGTCTAGTTTATCAGTTGGAATTTTTTCATCTTTATGCCAGTATGACTCCTGCCACTCCCAGAATTCTTCCAGTACCGGAATATCTCCGTTTTCGAAATATTTTTTTAATTCTTCTTTTGTTTTCATAAAATGTTGTGTGATTTGTTGGTTAATAAATTGATTATATGTCCTGTCTTTTAGCATAACAGGCTTACTATTGCTATATTTTCAGACATAGTTCTGGCTGTCCAGCATTTTGTGAATGGTGAATTCAAAGGTGTTGAAAATGTTTAATGAGATTGCTGTTCGTAGATTATAAAGGTAATACCGGACAGCGTCAGAACTTGTCGTGTTTTAAATTTTTTACTTAAAAAATATCTTCTTCAAGTATGCCTTCTTCAAAATCTTCTCTGAAAAAGTTTTCAATGTCATTGAGATAGTTTTCATAATCCATCTCAGCATTTTCGATATCGCTCCATTCTATGGTATAGAGGTCTTCATCGAAGAGGGTATCTGTTTTGTGATCTGGTGTTTCCATGTTTTGTGTAATTGGGTGTTGGTTATATTTTGAACATATTTCAGGCTGTTCAGCATAAGGGAATGTTGAATTCAAAGGCTTTTTAAAGTTTTTATGGATGGTTGTTTTGTGTCTTTTTTGATACTCCAAAGGTAATGGGGCGAAACGACAAAACTTGACGTGTTTAAAAAAGATTTTCTAATTTTAAAATATAATCTTTAAAGCTTATATAAGGTTATTATAAGGTAAATAGCTTATATTTTATTTTTGATGAGTTTCTGAACAATCTGGTTCAAGGTATCCCTGTTGTCATCAATATAGCTTAATCCGGCTTGTATCAGATTCTCAATATTGGATCTTCTTACATTGTCCATTGCCGGAGAAGCATTTTTCAGTGAAGGATTCAAACGATAATAGTTTTTTTGATTTCTGAATCCCAATGTCTGAAACATCTGGCCCAGCTGATAATCTACCGTTTCTGCATTGGCAGACATCAAAATATCAATAATAGGATTTACCCAGCCTATTTTTCCCGCTTTCTGCAGTTTTTTAAAAGAGTAAGGTCTTGCTTCTATTCCTGTTCCGATGGAAACAATAATCATATCATTTACTCCCGGATGATTGGCTTTCTGATGGTTCTTCAGCACTTCTGCGAAAGGAATTTTTCTGGCTTCTGCATAAGCGCATAGCGCGGGATTATTAGCAAACATACCACCGTCTATCAGGCTGAAGATCTGCCCATACATAGATTTAATCTGAACAGGGCAGAAGTAAGTGGGAGCAGCTGAGGTTGCCCTGCAGACATCTTTCACATAAAAATTATCTGTGCTGAGATGGGCTTTCCATGAGTTAAAAAGCTTTGCCCTTCTGTTCTCTATATCATAACTTGTTATTAAACATGGTTTTATTAATTCTTTTAATTCTAAATTTCCAAAAAAGTCATTTAAATTCCTTTCAAGTGATTCCTGTGGAATTTTTTCATTCAATAATCCGAATGGATTAACCAGTTTTTCCCAAAAGGAAACCTGGAAGATATCGCCGCCCTTTTCCGCATATAATTCCAATCCTTTCTGGATAGAATATTTTGCTTTTCGGGTTTCGT
This sequence comes from Chryseobacterium sp., assembly GCF_041914225.1. GTDB lineage: Bacteria > Bacteroidota > Bacteroidia > Flavobacteriales > Weeksellaceae > Chryseobacterium. The sequence goes on along the minus strand of NZ_JAYSDT010000009.1, from coordinate 75,513 downwards.
CGGGACATAGAATAATAGAAGCAATCAGACCTCCGGTACTGCTGCCTGCCACCAGATCAAAATAATCCCCGAGCTTTGCAGTGGGTTTATCATAATACTGGAGCTGTTCTTCTATGTAACGCAGAATAATACAGGTAATAATTCCTCTTATTCCACCTCCGTCCAAAGAAAGAATGGTTGTCTTTTTCATGTTATTTTTTCATTTTTTAGAAGAAACATTTAGCAACTTTAGACAAGTAAAACCAATAGATTTCCGAAAAAATGTCTATTGGTTCCAGCTTATTATAAGGATGCTTTTTGATGTTTTTCTTATAAAGCAAATATAGATGGAGGAAGCGTCAGAACTTGTCGTATTATAAATATTTTTAATTAATTTTATTAAAGAATAGAATTATAAACCAGGTTGTTATGTGTTTGTAGGTTTTTTTTAATCTTAAATCAACAAGGGTTAAAAAATAACATAACCATGCTTATCTCTTGGCATCTTTAAAAGCGTTTTCCAGCTTGTTTTTACAGGACCTTTTTTAGATGGGATATTCTTTTTTTCAAAATGGGGAAGGTCTTTAAATGTCTTCCAGTTTCCGCCCCAGTCCCAGCCATAACGGGCAAAAATTTTGACACATTCGTACCAGTCTGCAACCTTATCATTATCCCAGTCTTTTACGGTATCCCAGCTTGCTGTTTTTCCGTCAATCATCAGGCAGATGTCTACCGCAAGACCATAATTGTGGATGCTTTGCCCTGCTTTAGCGTTGGTTACCTTTTTTCCTGAAGTGATTCTTCCGATTGCATAAAGCTTTTCCTGCTCTTCAAAAGACCTTAAGCCCTGGGTGATCCGTATCTTGGCTCTGCCGGTCAGGGCTTCGTCACATTCCTGTATAATTTGCTTCACTTCATCTCTTACCAACGGGTGAAGTTTCTGAATTCGTTCTAAGGTTACTTTGTCCATATTTCTTATTTTGTTACAGGACAAAAGTATAGCACGGAAGCGACGAAACTTGACGTGTTTTATTAGAAATTCATTTACAATTCCAGAACATTCATCCTCAGGGATAAACATGCAGAACAGGAAAAAAAATTGCTTTAAATTTTTAAAAACCAAATAGAAGTAGTAAATATGACGGATAAAAACACAATATCAAATGCATACCATCTTACCTTTTCTACTTGCTATGATAGCGGCCATCGTACTGCTGAATATGTGGGCGGCAAAATTAAAAATTGCTTATCCTATTTTGCTTGTCGTATTTGGGCTTCTCGTTAGTTTTGTGCCCGGCCTCCCGGTGGTAAAGATCAATCCGGATCTCATTTTCTTTATTTTTTTACCCCCTCTGCTGTTTGAGGCGGCCTGGTCCATTTCTTTTAAAGAAATGAAAAGATGGTGGCGTATCATTGGAAGCTTTGCCTTTTTAGTGGTCTTTTTCACCGCACTTGCCGTTGCAGTGACAGCTAATTACTTTATACCCGGGTTTACTATCGCGCTCGGATTTCTGCTGGGAGGAATTGTATCTCCGCCTGATGCAGTAAGCACAGGGGCGATCATGAAGTTTGTAAAAATACCATCTTCAACATCTGCCATTCTGGAAGGAGAAAGCCTGCTGAATGATGCTTCTTCACTGATTATATTTCGTTTTGCCTTAATTGCTGTAGGAACCGGTCAGTTTGTATGGCATGAAGCTTCGTTACATTTTTTATGGATGGTAATAGGAGGCGCAGCAATCGGGTTAGTATTGGCATGGCTTTTTGTACAGGCACACAGGAGGCTTCCTACAGATGCTTCTTCAGATATTGCATTGACACTTATTGAACCTTATCTGATGTATTGGATTGCAGAACAGTTTCATACTTCCGGCGTCCTGGCTGTAGTCTGTGGAGGTTTATATATGTCAGGCAAAAGGATGATATTCTTAAATAGTACCAGCCGTATAAGAGGTTATAGTGTGTGGGAAAGTTTTGTTTTCATTCTGAATGGTATTGTATTCTTAATGATCGGACTTGAGCTTCCTGAAATTGTTGGCGGTCTGAGGTCCGAAGGCATTCCTTTGAGAACAGCCATTCAATATGGGATATTGGTGACCGGTATTCTGATTGCTGCCAGAATTATAAGTTCCTATGCTGCAATGCTGGGCACTATGATTTTCCGGCCAGGTGTTGCACCCCGTGTTTCTTCCAGAAGGAGACGTTTGCTGATGCCTCTTATGCTTGGATGGACGGGTATGAGAGGTGTTGTTTCATTGGCCGCAGCGCTGGCGATTCCGATTACTCTTGAAAACGGACTTCCTTTCCCCAACAGAAACCTTATCCTGTTTATTACTTTTGTCGTGATCCTGCTTACATTACTTGTTCAGGGGCTCACATTGCCATACCTTATAAAATATGGACATGTCTTTGATGACTTTACAGATGAAGAGAAAGACAAACGGGCCAGGGAAGAAATAAAGCACAAACTGAAACAGCACATTTATCATTTTCTTAAAAATAAACATGAAAGTGAACTGAACAGCCATGCAGGATTAGAAAGAATGCTAAAGCACTGGGAGGAAAAAATACAGACCAATGAAACAGAGTGGATGAATGAAAAAACAAAAGAGATCTTCTTTGAAATGCTGGAAAGCCAGAGACAGTTTCTTTCAGAGCTCAATAAAGATATTTCCGTGAATGAAGAAATTATCCGCCACCAGCTTTATCAGATTGACCTTGAGGAAGAGCGGTTGAGAATGATTTGATGGGCATCACGATAATGTTTTTGAAAACAAAATTAAAGCGCTTATGCGACAAAATATGTCGCATTTAAAAATTTTATTCATTTGTTTTTCAGATTGTTAAATATGATGTTAATTATGGATTAAAAGATTATTTTATTCTTCAAAAACTATAATTTTGTACAGATATTTACGATACAATTGTCATGTATGCTCTGGTAGACTGTAACAATTTTTTTGTTTCCTGTGAAAGGACTTTGGATCCCGATCTTGAAGGTAAGCCCGTTGTGGTTCTTTCCAACAACGATGGATGTGTTGTATCCAGAAGTAAGGAAGCAAAAGATCTTGGAATTCCGATGGCAGCTCCTGCATTCAAGTACAAAGAGCTTTTCCAGAAGCATGATGTAAAAAGCTTTTCTGCAAAATTTGAATTGTATAATTATAAAAGCCAGCAGGTCATCAATATTGCTAAATCCTACGTTCTTGATCATGAAGTTTACAGTATTGATGAGCTTTTTCTTGATTTAACAGGATTTAAGTATATCAATATTTATGAATACTGCTTTAAAATTAAAGAAGAGATCAGAGAAAAGGAAAATATCCCTGTAAGTATAGGAATTGCACCTACCAAGACTTTATGTAAAGTAGCCAACAGAATTGTGAAAGATTTTCCTGAGAATTTTAACGGAGTTTATATTTTAGATACTCCTGAAAAGATAGAAAAAGCTTTGAAATGGCTCAATATAGGAGATGTCTGGGGAATCGGAAGAAGGCTTGCCGCCAAAATGAATGACAGCGGAGTGTATAAAGCCTGGGATCTTCTTCAGAAACCTGAAATGTGGGTTCGGAAGATGATGGGGATTCATGGAGTAAGAATGATCAACGAGCTGAGAGGAATCCGTCAACTGGAACTGGACGCTCCTTCCCCTAAAAAATCTATAGCAGTTACCCGAAGCTTTATGCAGATGCTTACCAAAAAAGAAGAAGTCCGGGAACGGGTGGAAACCTTTGGAATGTATTGTTCAGAAAGGCTGAGGAAGCAGAATACCTGCTGTAAAATGATTACGGTTTTTGTGCAGACCAACCGTTTCAGAAAAGATCTGCCTGAGTATAAAAATGCTATGACAAGGATTCTTTCCAATCCTACGAATTCATCCATTCTGATTGGAAGAGTGGTTAATGAGCTTTTTGAAGCTATTTACAGAGAAGGATTTCATTATAAAAGGGCAGGAGTAATGGTGAATGACTTTGTACCTGAAGATCAGAGACAGATCAGCCTTTTTGAAGAAGATATACAAAACCAGCATCTTCCCGTAATGAAAGCAATGGATGCCATGAACCGAAAATTTGGGAAGGATAAAGTCCGTCTGGGAAGCATGAGCGGAGAAAATACTTTCGGCCGTGCAAAGCTGTCCCCGGAATATGAAGCGTTCCTGAAAAAGAATACATTACCTGAAGCCAATTTCAGATTTCATTAGGAATTATTTTAATTTAAAAATTCTGCTTATTTTTCCTTTTTACTATTTTTTTTTGAATGGAGAATAAAACATTTAAAATCAGTTATTTATTGGATGATCTGTCCCGGGAAGACTTTTACGGATATAAGCTTGTTAACTATTGGGATGCCGATAATGAAGCTTTAGGGCTGCAAAAAGGAAATGTTGTCATCTATATTTCAACATTTGATTTTTCTCAAACCGGGCATTATGATATCATTATTGAAGAATATGAAACCGGGAAAATATTGAAGGAAGGGCAAAATATATCATATACTGAGCTTGTTGCTTACCTTCAGGAATTTGAAGATTCAGAATAATGATAAAGTTGTTTAAACTTTACAAAACCACAAAAGTCACAAAAGGTATCATTTTAAACACCTGAGTTCACTTAAGTAAGTTTAAAATAATACCGCAGAAAAGCTCACATAAGATGAAAATCAAAAGATTTTCACAAAACTTAGGTGTACTTATTACACATAAGGTTTGGTTCTGAAAAAAATTGAAGTGTTTAAAATTTTGTGCCTTTTATGGTTAAAATAATGAAAGCTTAAACAATCTCGATGTATAATCAGATCTACTTTCTTTCATATTTCCAGTTTCTTCCTTTACCTTCGGCTATCCATTCCAGAGCCTGTTCCATTCTTTTATTTCTGGTGGCTTCTGTTTTGGCCTCCGTTATCCAGGAAATATATTCCTTTCTGAAGGACGGGGAAGCTTTTTTAAAAATTTCCAGCGTTTTAGGGCGGGCATTTAGAGCTGACTGAAAATAATCAGGAATCTCCATTTCTGTTTTGGATGGAGGTGCTTTTTTCATCTTTACACCCATATCTGTAAGCTCCATGGCTTCTTTAATGGCTCTTTTCAGCTGAGATGGGGATGGAAGATCTTCAAGACGGGTTATTTTTCCTAAGCTGAACATTGAACTCTTTTCAGCAGTTGTTTCTATTTCCTGTAACGTTTTCATTTCCTGATGCAGCCAGAATCCCATACTGCAGTATTGCTTGAAAGCGATAATGGAACATAAAATCTTCCCTTTATACATAAACGTAGGGAATTTCCATTTGATGGCTTCTTCCGCATCGGGACAGGCTTCGTGAATGATTTCACGGAGATAATGTAAGATAGGTTTTGCAAAATCCGGAGATTTTTCAATGTATTCATCAACGTTTATGCTGTGCTTTTCCATATTGTTTATTGGAATAGTTCTACAATTTCATTTACAAGGAACTTTACCTGATCAGGTCTTCCACGGTCATTTTTAGGATTGTTGGCATAGCTTCCGGTTTTTACAATAACCATATGATGCTCCGGAACCATAATGATATACTGTCCCTGCAATCCGAGGAAATAATAATGTTTGACCGGATTGTCATGATTAATCCAAAGCCCCATACCATAAATGTTTTCAGACTTTTCTGTAGGAGTTCTCATCTTTTCAATGAAGTCTGCGTTAAGAATTTGATGATCACCGGCCTTCCCGTTATCCAGAAACAGCTGTCCAAGTTTGGCAAAGTCTCTTGAATTGGAATGAATACAGCAATAGGCTTTTTCCATGCCGTAATCATCTGTGCTCCATTTGGCATTTTGTTCCATTCCCAAAGGAATCCAGAATTTTTCTGATAAATAGCTTGCCAATGGTTGGTTCAGCGCTTTTCGGACAGCAAAGCCAAGAAGTTGTGTAGAACCGCTCTGGTACTCAAATCTGGTTCCCGGTTCTTCTTTAAATTTCCTTGAGAATACAGCTTTTATAAGGTTTTTGGCATAGTAAGCCTTGGCATTGGGGAGAAAAGGATTGTTATAATTCTCATCCCAGTCCAGTCCGGCTTCCATTTGTGCTAGATTTTTAAGTGTAACCTGATTTCCAAATACTTTATTTTTAAATTCCGGGTAAAAATCCGACAGCTTTTTATCAATATCCGGAATAATGCCTTCTTCCAGAGCCTTTCCCAATAGCATTACCGTCACAGCTTTGGCCATCGAAAAAGAATTGGTTTGTGATAGCTGATTGTAGCCGCCCCAATACTGCTCGTGAAGGATTTTCCCATTCCTGATTACCACAAAAGCTGCTGTCCTGGAATGTTTTAAGTTTTCAACTAAATGTTTCGGTAATTCTTTTTTATTGTATTCGGGATCTTCCTCCCAGAGCCTGGGTTCTTCAGTAGCAACAGGATTGCTCGGGAAAAGATTTCCGTCATCAATGTATGCACTTGATTTTCCTTTCAAATAGGTTTTGGAAATACCATTAAATAAATAATCATATCCCAGAAAATAAGCAGCGGCAGCACCTGCCACAGCTCCGCCTATCATATACTTCAGTATTCTCATTTTTTCATGAATGGGTCTTTAACAAATTTAGAATAATTTGACTATAAAATTTAAAATGAACCCACAAATACGTTATTTTTGTTCTTATTGATGAAAACTATGACCAGAAAACTTTTTGTATTGGGTTGCTTTCTATTTTCGATCATTGGAATAGCCCAGATGTATAAGCCGATAGATACTGCAGATTATATACAGAGAAAAACATTTTTGAAGAATTTTGAAGGGAATAATGAAGCAACTGTGAAGAGGCTGAAGATGCAATATTCCGGGAAAACGGGCTCAGAATTATCCAAAATTTATAAAGAATTCGGTACTGACTTCGAAAAGCAGGTGAAGAATAAGGATTTCATTTTCAAATCTGAATTTGAAGCCAGCATACAATCTATGATTCAACGTTTGAAAAAGAATAATCCTAAGATTCCACAAGATCTGAAAATTCTGATTGCAAAGGACAATACTCCTAATGCTTATTGCCTTGCAGACGGAACTTTCGTCATCAATATGGGATTGTACAGCTGGTTGAATAATGAGGAACAGATTGCTGCAGTGATTTCCCATGAACTGGGACATAAAATAGAAGAGCATTCCCTTAAAACCTTTTTAAAAATCATTGAGCAGGATAAGCAGGATAAAATCGTGGTTGATAATATAAAGTCAACGACAACAAGCAGAAGCCAGAGCCAGAACCAAAAGGCTTTCGATATTTTTAAAAACAGAGTCTACAAGAAAAGCGTGGAAAGAAGACAAAACGAAATACAGGCAGATTCTTTAGGGTATGTTATTTTTAAAAACAGTGATTTCAGGAAAACAGAATTTGTAAACGCTCTTCAGAGATTACAGGATTTTGATACGATCTCTCCAAGAGAACTGAAGGTGGAAACCTACAAAAAGCTTTTTAATCTTCCCAAGCAGGCATTCAATGAAAAATGGATGAAAAAGGAAGACTTCTCACTGTATAACTACAACTTTTACAAAGAAAAGCTGAACAAAGATTCCCTGGCATCACACCCTGAAGTTTCCAGAAGAATAGAAATGCTTAAAAAAACATTTGCTGAACTGAAAACACCCGCTGCTTCTGAAAAACCTTCTGATCTGTTTGTCGCATTACAGAAAACAGCAAGGATGGAGATTTTACCTAATTATTTCCACTCGGAAGACTATGGATTAGGGATTTATGCTGCCATGCAGTTTTTGCAGGATGAAGAGGAAGAAAAATATTATAAAAGCTGGCTGGGAAAATGCTTTACCAAAATATACGAAGCGAGAAAAAATTATAACCTGAACCGGTATCTGGATCGGATAGAACCTAAAGATCAAAGCGAAAGTTACCAGCAGTTCCTGAACTTTATGTGGAATTTAAGCCTTGATGAAATAAAAAATATAGCAGATTTTTATCAAACGAATGAGACTTTAGCAAAGGTAAACTGATTTAATTATCTCTGATGAAATCTCAATAGGACCGGGCTTTAGCCCGTTTTTGAAATAATAAAAAAATCCACTGGCTTTAGCCAAACATAAAAGAAAGAACCCTGATATTTCGTCAGGGTTCTTATTATTTTAGTAATTTAATTTCTCCAGACGGATCTTATTAAACTTTTCCTTCTCGTTGTACTCACGAAGCAGGATATAGCCTTCTTTTCCTACATACGGAGTTACGGCATAATTGTCTTTTTCAGAAATCGGGATAATCTCCTGTTTGAACTTTCCGTCAATAATAGTATTGATAAACAGGTTCCACCTTTTCTGTTTCGTTACTTCATCTTTCTGATAGTCGCGGTAGAAAAACACTACATCTTTTCCTCCGTTGAGGTATTGTGAAAACAGATAATCACTGTTTACCCACTTTGATTTTTCCTTTTCAAAGACCTGAACATTTTTCACCTTGAAATCCTTATCGGTATAGATGTAAACAAGATCGGTGGTTTTCGGAGCGTTGTACTGGCCTGCAGGTTTATATTTTTCTGATAAAATACCAACACTTCCGTCATTCATAAAGTACATGTCTTTGGTCTGAAGCATATAACCGCTTTCTACCATTCCATATTTATCCACTTTGGGAAGGAAAGCGGAGATATTAGGCTCGTAATTGATGGCTTTCGTATCAACAGAAAAATCAGATTTATTGAGGATCATTCTTGCAAATCCTACAGATTCGGAATTATCATAATTTCTTCCCAAAAGAACTACTTTATCATCAAAGGTTTTGTCATTGTCAAGCTTTCGGTACCCTGAGTAGAAAGATTCAATATTGTCTATAGTATCATCAGATAACCCTGTAACGGGTTTGTTGGATTTTTCTTTACCTGTTTTCATATCCAGAACCATCAGACTGAATGTTTTCTGCTTGTCATTGACCTTCTTCATGATGCAGTACATGTAGTTCTCATCTCTTTCAAGAACAGATAAAGAAGTGTGAATTTTTTTGCTTCCGTCTGTATTGTATCTGTATCTCCAGACTTCTTTTTTATTCTCATCAAACTTCATTAGGCTGTTGCTGTTCTCATACTTGCCGTAATCTTTGTACTCAATAGCAAAATAACCGCCTTCTTTCAGTTCTCCGACAGCAGAAACATAGTTGTAACCTTTTTCTTTCTTCTCGTCACGGTTCTCTTTACGCTGTTCTTTCCAGCTTTTCGGCTCGTTGATCTCTTTGAAAGTACCGTTTTCCAGATAATCATAATATATTTTTCTGGTAATGGAGTTGGTTTTCGGGTCTATTACCATAGAAACCGGAGTGAAGACTTCTTTGCTTTTTACAAGGGAATAATCCATCATGGAAGGCTTTAGGATAATCTGTCCTTTGAAATCGACATAGCCTAAATAAGAGGCAGCCGTGATGTCTCCTTCAAATTCTTTATTGGCAACAGGGTTGAGGTTTTTGTCCAGTATCACATACTCGAACTTTTTGGTCTTGTCACCGGATTTTCCGTAAGAATATAGAGAAACGTAGCCGTAAAGGTTGTCTTTATCATCAAATAGAGCATTCATTCCCACGTGATCCCCGGCAGCTAGTGTTGTCAGGTCCTGGGTCTGGGAAAAAGCAAAGGTCTGGATCAGCCCAAACACCATTAGTGTTATTTTTTTCATGGTTAAAATTTGAGGGATAAAAGTAATAAATTAGCAGATATGTTGATAAAAAATAAAAAAGCCCTGAACCAGGGCTTTTAAATTATAATTGAGAAAGTAAATTTCTAAAGTTCGTTTTCTCATCAATGATTCTTCTCAACTCTGAAACAGGAACTCTTTCCTGCTGCATCGTATCTCTATCCCTGATCGTTACAGTGTGATCCGTAAGAGAGTCGTGATCCACCGTGATGCAGTATGGAGTACCGATGGCATCCTGTCTTCTGTAACGTTTTCCTATCGCATCTTTCTCTTCGTAGAACAGGTTGAAATCATATTTCAGGTCATTGAAAATCTTTTCTGCATATTCTGCCAAACCGTCTTTCTTCATCAATGGAAGAATAGCCGCTTTAATTGGCGCCAATGCAGGAGGTAAAGATAAAACCGTTCTTTCTGAACCGTCTTCCAATACTTCGTCTTTCAGACAATGAGAGAAAATGGAAAGGAATAATCTGTCTAAACCTACTGAAGTTTCCACCACATAAGGTACATAGTTTTCGTTTCTCTCAGGATCGAAGAACTGTAGTTTCCTGCCGGAATATTTCTCGTGAGCCTTTAAGTCGAAATCTGTTCTTGAGTGGATACCTTCTAATTCTTTAAATCCGAATGGGAAGTTAAACTCAATATCAGCAGCAGCATTTGCGTAGTGAGCAAGCTTTTCATGATCATGGAATCTGTAGTTCTCATCTCCCAAACCTAAAGCTCTGTGCCAGTTCAGACGTTTTTGCTTCCATTGCTCGTAGAATTCAAGTTCTGTTCCCGGAGCTACAAAGAACTGCATTTCCATCTGTTCGAATTCACGCATTCTGAAGATGAACTGTCTTGCAACAATCTCATTTCTGAATGCCTTACCAATCTGTGCAATACCGAAAGGAAGCTTGTGACGTGAAGTTTTCTGTACGTTTAAGAAGTTAACGAAAATACCCTGAGCTGTTTCAGGTCTCAGATAAAGATCCATTGCACTGTCCGCAGAGGCTCCCAGTTTAGTTCCGAACATCAGGTTGAACTGTCTCACTTCCGTCCAGTTTTTAGAGCCTGTGTCGGGATCTGCAATTTCAAGCTCTTCAATCAAAGCTTTTACGTCAGCAAGATCTTCATTTTCCAGAGATTTTGCCAGTCTTGAAAGAATAGTCTCTCTTTTTGCCCTGTATTCAATGATTTTAGGATTGGTAGCTACAAACTGATCTTTATCGAAAGCATCCCCGAATCTTTTCGCTGCTTTTTCAATCTCCTTTTTCTCTTTATCTTCAATTTTAGCACAGTAATCTTCTACCAGAACGTCTGCTCTGAAACGTTTCTTAGAATCTTTATTGTCAATCAATGGATCGTTGAAAGCGTCTACGTGGCCGGATGCCTTCCATGTTGTCGGGTGCATCAAAATTGCCGAATCAATACCCACAATATTTTCGTTAAGCTGTACCATAGCTTTCCACCAGTATTGTTTGATATTATTTTTTAGTTCGGCACCGTTCTGTCCATAATCATAAACAGCGGATAAACCATCATAGATCTCACTTGATGGGAAAATAAAACCATATTCTTTAGCGTGAGAAATCACTTTCTTGAAAACATCTTCTTGCTTTGCCATAATTTTTACGTCTGATGTGCAAAAATAGGAATTTGGATTCCAAAATCATGAAAATGAACAAAAAAAGCAGTAAATAAAAGTGTAAATAGTCACTTTTGTGATTTCAGGAGCCGGGAACCCGCTCTCCGTTGCAATTCCTCGCTCGGCGGCTCTGCTTCGCTCCGCCGCCTCACTGCGGGATTTTCTCTTTGATCGGGGCTATTAATAAAGGAATGTCTAAACCTAACAGGTTTTGAAAACCTGTTAGGTTTACAAACACGGCAGCATATAATATCAGCCGAAAATCTTTACTTTTGCCCCATGTTAGAAATTCTTTATCGCGACGAGCATATTATTGCCATTAATAAACCCAGCGGACTACTGGTTCACAAATCTTTCTATGCGGGAGAAGCCGATACATATGCTATTCAGGAGCTGAAGAAACAGATTGGGCAAAAAGTCTATCCCGTACATCGGTTAGACCGGAAAACTTCGGGGGTTCTTCTGTTTACTTTAGATAAAGACACCCTTAGAATCATGAGCGAGCAGTTTTCGTCACGTGAAGTAGAGAAGAAATATCTGGCCATCCTTCGTGGCTGGACAAAAGAAGAGGAAACGATTGATTATGATTTGGTTAATGAAAATGAAGTCAGACAAAATGCCGTTACAAATTATCGCCGTTTGCAGATTTCGGAAATAGATCTGCCATTTTTAAAACATCAGACTTCGAGATATTCTTTGGTAGAAGCCATTCCTGAAACGGGAAGATTTCACCAGTTAAGAAAACACTTTAAGCATATTCTGCATCCTATTTTAGGCTGTCGTAAGCATGGCTGCAATAAACAGAATAAGTTGTGGCTTCAGACATTTGGCATCAGCAAAATGACGCTTCATGCCCATCAGTTGATTTTTAATCATCCCATTTCCAACGAAAGAATTATAGTAAATGCTACTATAGATGACGATTTCAAAAGAGTAGGAGACATCCTGAAATTTGATTTGAATGCATACTCTTAGTTTAAAAATAAACTATTAAATCTACTAATTTCACCTGATCTCACTCCATTCAGAAATAGCGGAAATATTTCTCCACATTTTTTAACGCAATGTTCGCAAGTTTAATTATGTCTGCTTTTTATTTCCGATCGCAAGGGCACTTCGTTCAGCAAAAGCCGATAGCGTGTACTTTACTTAGTGAAACGCCTTTGCGAACCAAAATGTTTTCAGGATGATGATATTTCTTTGCGATGGTAGTGTTAAAATCTCACTCATTTGCAGCGTACACAGATTGTACCTATTGTTTTATCGCAATGCTCACAAAGTTTATTAATAAATAACTTTTATTTCCGATCGCAAGGGCACTTCGTTCAGCAAAGGCTGATAGCGTGTACTTTGCTTAGTGAAACGCCTTTGCGAACCAAAATGTTTCAGGGTAATCATCTTTCTTTGCGGTCGCAGCGTTAAAAAATCCCACTGATTTGTTGCATATATAGCTGTTTTCCAGCTTATAGATACTATAAATGAGCCATTTCGATAAAATATCATACATCAATCGGGCATTAATTTTAAAATGAGTAATTTTGTAAAACTTTTTTTCAATGTACAAATCGCTCATTCGTCCTATCCTTTTTAAATTCGATCCCGAAGATGTTCATCACTTTACCTTTTCGGTACTTAAGAATTTTGGATTTCTCACAAAATTATTTTTCCCGAAACCTGTTGAAGACAAACGTCTGGAAAGAGAAGTTTTCGGATTGAAATTTAAAAATCCTGTAGGACTGGCTGCCGGTTTCGATAAAAATGCTGTTTTGTTCAATGAACTGGCAGATTTAGGTTTCGGATTTGTGGAAATCGGAACTGTAACTCCAAGAGCACAGACTGGAAATCCTAAAAAAAGATTATTCCGTCTTATTGAAGATGGGGGAATCATCAACAGAATGGGATTCAATAACGATGGTCTTGAAGCAGCTATTGAAAAACTGAAATCCAACAAAGGAAAAATAATCATCGGTGGAAACATCGGAAAAAATACAGATACAAGCCCGGAAAGCTATACCCAGGATTACTTGGACTGTTTTGAAGGCCTTCATCCTCATGTCGACTATTTTGTACTGAATGTAAGCTGCCCGAATGTAGGAAGCCACGCGAAACTGGAAGATGTAGACTATCTGAGAGAGCTGATTACAGAAGTGAAAAAAATAAACCAGTCAAAAGCTGTACAGAAGCCTATACTCCTGAAAATTGCACCGGATCTTAATAACAACCAATTAGACGAAATCATTGAGTTGATTGCTGAAACAAAAATTGATGGTATTGTAGTTTCCAATACATCAGTAAACAGAGAAGGTCTGAAAACTTCTCCGGAAGTTTTGGAACAGATTGGCAACGGAGGACTGAGCGGAAAACCTATCCGTGAGAGAAGCACGAAAATGATCAAATATCTTTCTGATAAAAGCAACAGGGCTTTCCCGATCATTGGAGTGGGAGGAATACATTCTGCAAAAGATGCTATGGAGAAATTAGATGCAGGAGCAAGCCTTATTCAGTTATACACCGGATTTATTTATGAAGGTCCGCAACTGATCAACGATATCAATCAGGAACTTCTGAAAAGAGCAGGCAGATTACCAAGATAAAATAAAAGAGAGTCTATATGGCTCTCTTTTTATTTTGATTTTATTACGGATGCATGTTTCATATCTACAGTAAGTGTATGAGCCGGAGCCGTATCAGATTTTCCTATTTTATAGTATATGGTTTGTCTGTCTTTGGATTTTGTTTTGGTGACATCATAAATATTTTCCAGGCAGCTTTCGATCAGGAATTCTTCATAATTTTTATAATTCCAGTCCTTTGTAAAATGCAGAACCCTGTAACCTTTTTCTCCTTCGCTTGCACCACATCGCCCGCAGGCATTAAAGTTGGAAGTTTGTTCAAAATAAAGAAGAACCCTGTTTCCGTTTTCCCCGGATGCATAGGAAATCAGTTCATTTCCTCCTGCTTTGTTGATAAAGTCGTACGTATTGATCTTTTTATTATTAGGTAAATACAGATAGTTATTGAGGCGGTAGATCATAGCATTGCCTGTAAATAATTTTACCGGCTGCTCTTTTTTACCCATATAAAAATGCCCGGGAATCGGGTTGCTGTTAGTGTTGAGGTTTTCAAATAGTATAGACTCCCGGGGAGCCAGCTTCTGTGCTATTTCATCTGTTTGCCCAACTTTCTGCATAGAGGTGATCTGCTCCTTTAACAGCCTGGCATTTTGTTTTTGCTTTGTTCCAAAATTATATAACGAGAGACTTCCATAATAATCATAAATACCGGTGAGTGGGATTTTCTTTTTGTACTTATCGTAATAGTACCACCCGTCCACATAGTGCTGATACTGATCACAGTCTACCACACCTGTGTAGTTGAGTTCAAGGGTAATCGGTATTCCTCCGATTTCTCCAGTAAATGTCTGGGAAGAATCCGTTACTTTTTTTAATTCAACTTTTTGGCAGAGGGCAAATGTGAGGAAACAAAAAAAGAATGCAGTGAAAACTTTTTTCATGGTTGAGTATCGTGGATATTAGTTTTTTTAAATGAAAAAGTGAGCAATGGTGTAGATAATCAACCCTACAAGGCCTCCTACAAGTGTTCCGTTGACCCGGATAAACTGAAGGTCTTTTCCTACTTCCAGTTCCAGTTTTTCACTGAGCTCTTTTCCCTGCCAGTTACCGACAGTAGTACTGATGAGGTTCCCGAACTGATGCGTATTTTTCAGAATATATTTATAAGCCGTCACCCGAACCCAATGATCAATTTTATTCTGAAGGTTTTCGTCTGTCTTTAGGTTTTGAGCAAACTCATTCAGGTTTTTTGAAAGGTAGTTCTTCAGTGCGGAATTTTCTTCCTGAAGTTCTTTGATCAGTGTTTTTTTGATAGAAACCCAGATATCATTGGAATATTCATCCAGTTTATCATTTTTCAGGAGACCGTTTTTGATGGTTTTAAATTCTTCATCCCATTTAGGATCTTCTTTCAGCTCAACAGAGAATTCATGAATTTTCTGTGTAATCAATGCTCTTACTTCATGCCGGGGATCTTCTTCTATTTCTTTGAAAAAATCAGAAAGTCCGTCGGCAATTTTATCCGCAATTTTATTATCTACAAAAGAAGGAATGAAGGAGTAACTGCCTTTTTTTACGCGGTCTTTAATCATTTCATCGTTTTCAAGGATGTATTCTTTGATCTGTTTGGAAAGATTGGTGATGATTCTCTGGTGATCATTTTTTTCAAGAATATAGTGAATCCCGTTTCCGACCACCTTATTAAGCTTAATATCATCTGTCATTTCCGATACCTTTTTGCTGATAAACTGGCTCACCGTAGAATCGTCCAGTTTGTTAAGAATATCCAGTACAATATCGGACAGGTTTCTCAGTAATATTTCCTGGTTTTTTTCTTTCCCAAGCCACTCGCCGGCGAAATTGGAGACTTTGAGTTTTTGAATATAAGGCCGGATGTTCTGTGGAGAAAGAAAATTACTCACTACAAAGCTTCCCAGATTATCCCCTAACCTTTGTTTGCTGTTTTCAATAAGGTTGGTATGAGGAATCGGAAGCCCAAGAGGATGACGGAACAGTGCCGTTACTGCAAACCAATCGGCCAGCGCACCCACCATTGCTGCTTCGGCAAAAGCCCGTACATAGCCGACCCAATGAGAGTTGTCAGACTTCTGTAAAATAGTGGTAACGATGAAAATAACGGCCATCAGAACAAATAATCCTGTGGCAAATGCTTTATATTTTCTGAGCTGTTTTCTTTTTGCTTCGTCATTCATATTCTCAAATTTACTAAATTTGGTTATGAAACCGTTTAATCTTAAAAAAAGCTTTTAAGCTTCAAACTTTTGCGGTTAAACCATAAAATTTGTAATGAAATTTTTAGTTTCACTCATCCTATTATTTTTTCTGCAGGCATGTGCGCAGAAATATGAACCCATTAAAAAAACTCTTATGGAAAATACAGAAGCAAAAAGCAATCCATACTACTCCAGAACCGATACCACAAAACTTGATGTTTCCAATGAAGAATGGAAAAAAATCCTCGCTCCGGATCTATACGCAATCGCCAGAGAAGCAGCAACAGAAAGAGCTTTTACCGGAAAATATAACGAGTTTGATGAAATTGGGGAATACTATTGCGCTGTGTGCGGAAATCATCTCTTTCGGTCTACCTCAAAATTTTCCAGCAGCTGTGGCTGGCCGAGTTTCTTTGAAGCAGATAAAGAAGGCGTATATTATAAAAGAGACCAGTCCTATGGATGGACAGAGTGGAGGTGCTTTGCAAAAGATGTGATTCCCACCTGGGGCATGTTTTTGATGCTGGCCCGAAACCTACCGGATTACGATATTGTATGAATTCTGTGAGTCTGGAATTTGTTCCGGATTCTCAAAAATAACTGCTTTAATTCACAAAATCAGGACGTTAAAGTTTCTTAAATAGCGTTAAACTTTTTAGAGTTATAACTCCTTGGTAATTATGTTTTTATAATTTTGCCCCACTAATTTGGATTTATATATTATTGAATGAAAGGATTTTATAGCGTACTAGGCCTTGTTTACATGGTGACGACTTCATTCTACATTTCTCCAAGAGTGGTGGTGAAAAGTGAGAATGTCAAAACAACGAAAACTGAAAAAGTAGCTGAAACGAAATCTGAGAAGGGCACAACAGCCATATCTTCATCAGAAGCACTATACCAATCAATCGCATTTGACCCCGAACATGAACTGAATTATGAAGTGTTCTCAAAAGCATTGACTGGCTATGAAAATTTAAAAAAAGCAGGATTGCTTACCCAGGACTCGCATTTATTAACTATCTGCGATTTTTCTATGTCTTCCAACATGAAAAGACTTTGGGTAATTGATCTTAAAGACAAAAAAGTTCTGTTTAACTCATTGGTGGCACACGGAAAAAACACAGGTGAAGAATTTGCGACGAATTTTTCTAACAGGGAAAGTTCGCTGCAGAGCAGCCTGGGATTTTATATCACAGATGCAACCTATCAGGGGGATAACGGATATTCTTTGAAATTGCTTGGAATGGACAAAGGCTTTAATGATGCTGCCTACAGAAGAGCAATTGTACTTCATGGAGCGGATTATGTAAGTGATGCATTTGCAGCCATGCACAAAAGAATCGGAAGAAGCTGGGGGTGCCCTGCTGTACCAAGAGAACTGACGCAGTCTATCATTAATACCATTAAGGGACGAAACTGCCTCTTCATCTATTATCCCGATCAGAACTATCTTTCTTCTTCAGAATGGTTGAAAGCATAAAATAAAAGCAGTCAGTTTTTGACTGCTTTTTTATTTTTTGGAGGGAAATTCTACAGTAAATACACTTCCTTTTGAGACTTCAGAATCTATTGTCAGTTTTCCTTCGTGTATTTCTACAATTCTTTTTACAATGGAAAGACCGATTCCGTTTCCTTTTTCGAAGCTCTTATTGGAGCCACGGTAAAAAAGATCAAAAATTTTTGAAAGATCTTTTTCTGAAATACCGATTCCATGATCAACAAAACGGATTTTTATATGTTCTGTTTTGGTTTCTATTTCAATATGACAGCTTTTGTCCGCCGAATATTTACAGGCATTTTCCATCAGATTTGAGAAAGCAACCTGCAGCAGGTAAGGATTGCCATAGAAATCATAATTGTTTTCATCATCGTCTGAGGCATTGCCCATATAATTGATTCCGATTTTGTAACCGGCATTTTTCTGCAGCAATGCAAGCTTGGCTTCTGCCAGAATTTCATCCAGGCGCAGATTGGTAAAACTGATCTGTGATACATCATAGCTGGCTCTGGCGAAATCCAACAAAGCAGAAGATAGTTCCGAAGCATCATTGGCATCCTGAAGGGCATTGTCAATAGAAAGCTTATAATCATCCAATGTTACGTTAAGCTCCTTGGCAAGCTCCAGTTCTGCAATGAGCGTAGAAAGAGGAGTCCGGAACTCATGCGAGATCGTGGTGACAAATTGTTTATGGTTGTTAAAGGATTTTTCGAGCCTGTTGAAGGTAGAGTTAAAAGTTTCCGTCAGTTCATAAATCTCATCTTTTGCTTTGGGAATATCCAGCCGTTTATTCAGATTATGCTCTGAAATATCGCGGATCTGGAGAATAATATCCTTTAAAGGTTTAAGCGTGTAATAGGAAAAAAGAAATCCTATAATAAAAATAATAACGATCGAACTGATATAAATGATGATAATATCTTTTTTAAATTCATAAATATGAGCATTTCCCGTGACGTCTACCGCACTTCCGATAATATAATATTTTTCTCCGTTTGACTGAAACTGAATGGCAATGTACTGACGGTCACCTTGCTGCCAGAATATTCTGTTTTTATGGGATCTGATCATTTTATCCAGATACTTTTCATTGCTTTTGAGAGGAGGAACATCTGTGAAGGTGAGCTCTTTTTTACTGTTATAAACACTGATGTCTGCTTCATTCAGCAGTTTTTGGTTACGCTGGTGAAGTTCACGGATTTTTTCATCACTGATTCTGGCATCAAATATAAATTCTGAACGCAGATCACTTTGTATCCCAGCCGGTCATTGAATTCATCTTCCCTGTTTTTTTCAGAAACAAAATAAAGAACATAGGCAAACAAAAAAAGAATGCCCGCCGTAAGGATGGAATAGATGAGCGCTGTTCGGGTTGCTATTTTCATAATTGTGAAGCAAAAATAAATCCTACTCCGGGTTTGGTGTGAATCAGTTTATGATCAAAATTTTTATCAATCTTTTTCCGCAGATAAGCAATATAAACATCAATATAATTCGTTCCGGTGTCAAAATGATTTCCCCATACATTTTCTGCAATTTCCTCACGGGTAAGAATTCTTTCTGCATTGTTTACCAGAAAAACCAGGAGCTTAAATTCTTTGGGAGTGAGTTCTATTTCCGCTCCGTTTCTGAAAACCCTGTTGAATTTCTTATCAATCTTAAGGTCATAATACTCAAGATCGGTCAGATATGCTTCCTTATTTTTAGCTGATCTTCTCTGCAGAATAGCTTTGATTCTCACATAGAGCTCCCGGATCTCAAAGGGCTTTACCATATAGTCATCTGCTCCGGCGTCAAATCCTTCAATTTTTTCATCAATCGTCCCCAGAGCGGTAAGCATGATGATGGGAAGGTCAGGATATTGCTGTTTGATCAGTTTACACAGGTCAATTCCACTCATTTTTGGGAGCATAATATCCGTAATGGCGAGATCAAATGTTATTTTATTCAGCAGAACAATTGCATCTTCTGCATCTTCCGAAATATACACCTGATATTGCTGGCTTTCCAGCCCTCTTTTTAAAAGCCCTGAAACACGTGAATTATCTTCTACAATTAAAATTTTCATAAAGAAATACTATGGCTGTGTGTTGGTTTTTTAAATGTTTTTTTGGTTTTAAAAGCCTGACTTTCATTTATTCCCCAAGCACTGTACAAAGGTATTTTATATTTTTCTTTTATCAGAAAACATTAGCTCTTTTAATAGTTTTCTATAAGGTTTCTAATAGATTTCTAATACCTGTACGGACATTCCCGATCTAATTTTGTCCCGTTGAAATCAACAAAAGATAAGAATAGAAAAATTATGAAGACTACCTCTTTCAAAACAGCAATTGCGTTGTTTTCCTTATTGGGATTGATGGGGAAATTAGAAGCCCAGAAAAAAAATGATTTTAATAATCCCGGATTGACTCATTATTTCAATGAAGATCACTCAAGATATATTTCCTTTAGCGGATATGCAGAATTGTGGGCCAGATATACCCAGCTTAATCCGGGAAGCCTTGTCAATAACGAAGCAAAGTCAGATCTGTCTGACCTTTCGCTCAGAAGAGTTCGTGTGAAAATGACTTATAAGCCAACAGAAAAGCTGATGTTTGTATTGCAGGGTGGAACTACCAACGTGAACGTAAATGCCAAAGGGAGTAATTATTTTGACCTTCTGGATGCTTATGCTGAATATGCTTTTAATGATAAAATTGCTTTTGGTGCGGGACGTTCCACGTGGCGCGGCCTTTCAAGATTTACTACAGGACCATTGAATACGCTGTTATACGACCTGCCGGCTTACGCAACCTCCAATGCCGGTACTACAGATTATACCGTAAGGGAATTGAGTGCCTATATTAAAGGACAGCTTGGAAGATTTGATTATCGTCTGGTCGTGGCCGATCCTTATACCATGGCAACCTCTGACCCGAAACTGAATGTAGCTTCTTTTAGCAAGAACTCGCCTGGAAAAGAATTCTCAGGATATTTCAGATATGCTTTTTTAGACAAGGAAAATATTTCCACCCCTTTTAATTCCGGAACGTATGTAGGGAAGAAGAATGTGCTAAGTCTTGGAGCCGGTTTTGATTATATCCACAATGCATTATGGCATCTGGATTCCGTTAAGAATACAGTGAATGATGATATGAAAAGCTTTGCGGTAGATTTATTTTATGATGCACCGCTGAACAAAGAAAAAGGAACGTCAATAAGTGCTTATGGAATGGCAATGCATAACGACTATGGACCCAATTATATCCGGTATGTGGGAACCAACAATCCCGCAACTTCTGTAGATGTTACGCAGGCAAGCCTGAATGGAGCAGGAAACGCAATGCCTGTTATCGGAACCGGGAATACGTATTATGTGCAACTGGGAGGAACCCTGCCTTATCTGGATAAAGAAAAGAAAAGTCTTCAGCTTCAGCCTGCTGTAGGAATGCAGCTGTCAGATCTGAAAGGGCTTCATGATAATGCAGTGATCTATGATGCCGGAGTTTCTCTTTTGATGAATGGAATGTCTTCCCGTTTAACCTTTGACGCTCAAAACCGACCTGTTTATACCAATGACCCTTCAAACAATGCTGTAGTTTCTGACAGGAAATGGCAGTTTGTCCTTAAATACAGAATAGATTTTAATTAAAATAAATGACAATGGAAAGAAGAAAATTTTTATTCCGTTCAGTTCAGGCTTCTGCCTTGCTGCTGGTTTCAGGAAATATGTTTGCCTCTGCTTTACCCATGTTTAACCCTATAAAAAAGAAAAAAGTGTACTTCCATTATTTGTTGTTCTGGCTTAGAAAGGATCTTTCGGAGGCCGAAGTAAAAGAATTTGAAAATTTTTTTGAAGGCCTTAAAAAGCTTCCTTATCAGAAGAATCTCCGTTACGGAAAACCCGCAGCTTCCAGTCCGAGAAACGTTTTAGACAGTACATTTACTTATAATGTTTCTATGGAATTCGATAGCCTGGAAGAGCTTGAAGCGTACGGAAAACTTCCTGAGCATCTGGCTTTGGTTCAGAAATATAAACCATTCTTTGACAGAATGCTGGTTTACAATACTGTTTATAATTAAAAATAAAAAATTAAATTTATAATGAAAAACATCATTAAGGGCTTAAGCCTTGTTTTAGTAGTAACTACTGTAGGATTTATGAATGCACAACATAAAAAGCACAATCATGTGAGCGTCACTGCGGAAGCCTCCACAGAGTTTATTCCTGCCATAAGATTAATTAATAATCCTGACGGGTCATGTACTTTTGAAAAAGGAAAAATACCTACTCTTAAACATATGAATACCACAACATTCTGGATGAGAAATAAAACGGAAGAGTGGGAAAAAAATGCACACCCGGCTCCCAGAAGACAATATGTGATTACCATCAAAGGAAATATAAGATTTAAAGTAACAGATGGCTCCACTTTTATGATTAAACCGGGAATAGTTCTTCTTGCTGAAGACCTTAAAGGAACCGGCCACAGCTGGGATATGGTGAAAAGCAAAGAGTGGGAGAGACTCTATATTCCGATTGCCGAAAATGCGGATGATTTTTTTATCCCGGATGCTCAATAATTTTCAAGTCAATCTCTTTTTAAGGGGAACATATAATTCGTTATGTTTTGAAGCAGTCAGTTTTTGACTGCTTTTTAAGTTTTAAACTGCAAAAAAATCCCTGCATGAAAACCATGCAGGGATTTCCAATTATCTAATCAGATTAGCTGAATTTCTTAAATACTACAGTCGCATTATGTCCTCCGAATCCGAAGGCGTTGCTCAATGCAAAATTGATGTTCTTTTCTTTCGCCTCACCAAATACAATATTGATATCCTTAGGAATACTCTCATCAATATTGTGAAGATTGATTGTTGGAGGAATAATCCCATTCTGAATTGCTTTGATTGAAAGAATGGCTTCTACCGCGCCGGCAGCCCCCAGCAAATGCCCGGTCATGGATTTTGTGGCACTGATATCAAGATTCTTGCTTCCTTTAAACGCTTTGTTGATGGCTGTTAATTCAATCGTATCTCCAATCGGAGTAGAAGTAGCGTGCGGATTAATGTAATCAATATCTTCCATATTGGCTCCTGCTTCTTTCACTGCAAGCTGCATTGCTTTAATCGCTCCCACACCGTCAGGATGAGGTGCTGTCATATGATAAGCATCCGCAGTCATTGCTGCTCCCGCTAATTCTGCATAGATTTTTGCTCCTCTGGCAACAGCATGCTCATATTCCTCAAGAACCAGAGCTCCTGCACCTTCACCCATTACAAAACCATCTCTGTTTACATCATAAGGACGGCTGGCTGTTGCAAAATCATCATTTCTTGTAGACATTGCCTTCATAATAGAGAATCCTCCGATGGAAGCCGGTGTAATAGCTGCTTCAGAACCACCACTGATGATAACTTTGGCTTTCCCGAGACGGATATAGTTGAAAGCGTCCATCAATGCTGTATTTCCAGTAGCACAGGCAGAAACCGTAGTATAATTAATCCCCTGAAGGCCATATTTCATGGAAATCATTCCTGATGCCATATTGGCAATGAATTTCGGAACGAAGAACGGATTGAAACGTGGTGTACCATCACCCGCTGCAAAATCCATCACTTCTTTTTCGAAGGTCCACATTCCACCCTGTCCTGTTCCCCAGATTACTCCGGTATCAAACGGATCCATTTTTTCAAGTTCCAGCCCGGAATCCTGGATTGCTTCTGCTGAAGCGTACATCGCATATTGTGTAAACAAGTCACTTCTCTTGATTTCATTGTGGTTCAGATATACTTTAGGGTCAAAGTTTTTTACCTCACAGGCAAAATGTACTTTAAATTTTTCTGTATCGAAATGGGTGATGAGTCCTGCGCCGCTGACTCCCTTAATGCTGTTTTGCCAAAATTCTTCGACATTATTTCCCAAAGGCGTCACTGCGCCCAGACCTGTAATGACAACTCTCTTCATACTTAGTTATTGATTTTGAATAAATTGGAGGTTCCTCTTGCGATTAATCGTGTTTTGTCTGCGTTCCATATTTCGCATTGTGCATTGACGAATTGCTTACCTCTTTTAATGATTTTAGTTTCGGCTACAATATTATCATTTTCTTTTGCAGTTGAAAAATAATCGATGACATTATTTATCGTGGTAATGAAAGAATTTTCATTTAAAGAAAACATCGTAGCGCCAATGATATCGTCTATAATGGCAGCGGTAACTCCACCGTGAAGGTTTCCGACAGGGTTCAGCCATTCCGGTCTTATGGTATATTGAAATTCCAACTGGCCTTCTTCTGCAGAAAGAACAACAGGATTGAGCCATTTCATAAAAGGAGAGGGTGACTGGTCAAATTCTTTTCCGATGAATTGCTTTAATTGTGCTAATCTATCCATACGTAAGTTTTTATTTTTCTAAAATCATCGTTACTCCCTGTCCGCGGGCTGCACAGATGGATATAAATCCTTTTCCACTGCCTTTTTCATGAAGTAGTTTTGCCAGGGTTGCGATAATTCTGCCACCTGTTGCGGCAAAAGGATGTGCGGCTGCAAGGCTTCCTCCTTTTACATTCAGTTTACTTCTGTCAATCGTTCCAAGGGCTTTTTCCAATCCGAATTTTTTGGCCAGCTCGTCATTTTCCCAGATTTTTATAGTGGCTAAAACCTGTGCAGCGAATGCTTCGTGAATTTCATAATAATCAAAATCAGACAGATTCATTCCTGCTTTTTTCACCATTCTTTCTGCCGCAAAAACCGGTGCCAGAAGAAGATCCTGTTTATTTTCAACATATTCTATTCCTGCCAATTCTGAAAAGGTGATATAAGCTAAAACAGGAAGGCCATTGGCTTTTGCCCATTCTTCACTGGCCAGCAAAACTGCTGAAGCTCCGTCTGTAAATGGCGTTGAATTTCCGGCTGTTAAAGTTCCGTTCTGCTTGTCGAAGGCAGGTTTCAGCTGTGAAAGCTTTTCAATGCTGCTGTCACGTCTTAGGTTATTATCCTTATCCAGACCGAAAGCGGGAGTAATCATATCGTCAAAAAATCCCTCATCATAAGCTTTTGCCATATTCTGATGGCTTTTTAAGGCGAGTTCATCCTGTTCCTGTCTTGATATATTGTAATATTTTGCAGTGATTTCTGTATGTTCACCCATAACAAGGCCTGTCTTGGGCTCCTGTCCTTTGTAGGGAATAGGCATCCAGTCTTTCAGTTTCGGACTCAGTAATTGTTTTAATTTTCCAAACGCTGACTTTTCTTTATTAGCTTTCAGCAGGGCTTTTCTTAAACGGGGTGAAGATTCAAAAGGTATATTGCTCATGGCTTCCACACCACATGCAATACCACAGTCTATCTGGCCCAGAGCAATTTTATTTCCAATATAAATGGCCGCCTCAATTCCCGTGTCGCATGCCTGTTGAAGGTCACATGCAGGAGTTGCAGGATCCAGCGTTGTATTCATTACGGTTTCTCTGATGAGGTTGCTTTCAGAAATGTGTTTAATTACAGCACCGCCGGCAACTTCCCCGAGTCGCTTTCCTTTGAGGTGATAACGGTCTATCAATCCGTTCAGGGAGGCAAGAAGGAGATCCTGGTTCCCCTGTTCCGAATAAGCGGTATTCATTCTGGCAAAAGGAATTCTGTTGTATCCTACAATAGCCACTTTTTTTGTTTCCATATTATATAATTTATGATGGAAGAATATTGAGTTCATGATCAATCATGTGGGAGACTCTATCTAAAGCGTGGTTTAGAAAGCTTTGGTCACCCATTGTTTTTGAAAGCAGGATTCCACCTTCAATAAGCATAATGAATAGGGAGGCATACTGCTCAGCACTGATACTTTTATCAATTTCCCCTTTACTTTGCCCTGCTGCAATGGTATCTGATATTTTTGTCATCCATTGCTCAAAAGACCTTTTTACCTGGGCTCTTAAGGCAGGAAAAGAATCGTCTGCTTCTGTTGCAGCATTCATCAGAGGACATCCTCCGTTTGCAAAGACAAACTTCCAGTTTTTCCGGTAAAAATCCGCAAAGGCATGAAGTTTATCCAAAGAAGTCGGGAATTCATCTCCAAAAGAACGGCTTAGGGTTTTACCAAGTACTCCGGCATTATATTTATAAACCTCAATGGCTACTTCATCCTTGTTTTCGAAATTTCCGTAAATACTGCCTTTCGTCAGTCCGGTTGCCTGGGTAATGTCTGACAGCGATGTGGAAATGTAACCCTTGGTATTAAAAAGAGTTGCTGTTTTCTCAATGATATGCTGTTTTGTTTTTTCTGCCTTCGACATTATAAATGTTTAAATATGATGCAAATATACAAAAATATACCATTCGGTATATTTTATCTGAAAAAGTTTAATCAGATAAATAATTAGGCTTTCAGGTTTTGGCTCAAGCCAATGGATTCTTGTTTTAAATAAAAAGCGGGCTAAAACCCGCTCCTATTTGATGTTGAATGAAAACTTGGATTAGTTTTCCAAAGTAGCATTCAATGTAATTTCAAAGTTGAATGCGGCACTTACAGGACATCCTTCTTCAGCAATTTTAGCGAATTTCTGGAATTCTTCTTCTGAGATTCCAGGCACTTTAGCGGTTAATGTCAGTTCAGATTTTGTAATCTTTCCAATGTTGGGATCTAAAGTGATTACAGAAGTTGTTTTTAATTCTTCAGGGTTATATCCGGCTTGTGAAAGCTCTGCATCCAGTTTCATGGTGAAACATCCTGCATGGGCAGCTGCCAGCAATTCTTCAGGGTTTGTCCCCACACCATCTGCAAAACGGCTGTTGAAAGAATATTGAGTCTGATTTAAAGTGGTACTCTGAGTAGTTAAATGTCCTTTTCCTTCTTTGATGGTACCGTTCCAAACGGCTGTTGCGTTACGTCTCATAATGTTTGTTTTTTATTTTAATATTGTTTGATTTTGATGTTACAAAGGTAGGTTAGTGGCCGGGCGTATTCAATAGATAAAAAGACTTAAATATTGTACTTTTTTCCCGAGGTGTAATTTTTTTTAAAATTGGCCGGTGTATTTCCAGTTTTGTTGGTGAAAAGCCGGTTGAAATAAGCCGGATCTTCATATCCCAGGTCGTAGGCAATTTCTTTTACAGGTTTGTCTGTATAAAAAAGCAATCGTTTTGCTTCCAGTAAAATTCTGTTGATGATAAACTGATTGGGAGATTCGAGATTTAAATTTTTAAATTTATGGGTTAAAGTTTTCGGAGCCATATGAAGCAGTTCTGCATAATCAGCGACGTTATGCTTTTCCCTGAAATGAATTTCAAGAAGCCTGCTGAAGTCCCTGAAAATATCAAGTTCACTGCCAGGAATTCTGAAGGTATCATTATCTAAATTTTGTTTTTTCCATTTTCGGGTAGCCCGGATGATGATCTGTTTTACATAGGTTCTTATCATTTCCTCTGCTGACGAATCCTTCCATTCAAGTTCACCCTTAATATTCTGAAACAGATCTTTTATGAGAGCAGCTTCAGAATGATCAAGCTCCACAAAAGGAATTTCAAATACATTATGAAAGAGAAGGCCATCGCAGGCTACTTCTTTATCATGAATCTGGATACAGTAAAAATCACGGTTGTAAAAAAGGAGAATAGCCTCATTTTTTCCTTTTTGTATACTCAGATGTTGGTTGGTCAGAAAAAACAGGGAAGGCTTTTGGGTCTTGTAATGGTTAAAATCGACCATAAGCTCATATCCGGCGGGAATAAAAAATATTTTAATATCTGCTCTGAACCGATCCCCGCTGAAGTTCTTCAGGTTTTCCTCTGAAAAGACTTCCAGACCGAGTCTTTTATAATGATCTTCAAAAATAAGCGGTTGCAGCATACTTTAACTTTAATTTAAAGATACAAAAATGCAGGATTTGAACGGTATTAAATTATTGAAACCCAAATTTCTGATATCTGATCTACAGAATAGGAATAAAATAAATCGAAAATAAGTTTTTACATTGATATTATTTTATCATTTTTACAAAGATTTGTACTGTGATCCCTATTAGTAACCCCTTTTTTTAAAACTGCCTGTATGAGCAAATTAGAAAACATTCTGAGAGAAATAACTCCACTATCTCCCGAGGATAGCTTTCTTGTATTTGACAGGATTAAAGCTTCTTTTGACTTTCCTTATCATTACCATCCTGAGATTGAAATTAATTTTGTTTATAAAGGAAAGGGCTATCGCAGGATGATAGGTGATCATACCGGAGAAATTGGTAATCTGGAATTAGTTCTCGTAGGGCCTAACTTGCCACACTGCTGGGCAAATTACCGGTGTAAAAACAGAAAAACCCACGAAATCACCATACAGTTCAATCAGGATTTCTTTAATCAGTCCATGATGCAGAAAAATATTCTGAAACCCATCAACAATCTGATGAAGGACTCCATCAGAGGCATTCTTTTTTCTGAGGAAACAGCTGAAAAACTAAAAGATTCGTTTCTCAACCTGTCGAAGATGAACAGTTTTGAATCTTTCATAGAAATTATGAAGATTCTGAATGAGCTGGCCATTGCTGATAATAAAACACTTTTGTCATCATACAGTATTGAGCTTGAAACTTTTGATGATAACGACAAGATGAAGATTGTACACGACTTTGTACACAAGAATTTCGAAAATAAAATAACGCTGGATAAGGTTGCTTCGCTGGTGAATATGAGTAATGTGACATTCAATAGGTTTATTAAAAAAAGAACAGGCAAAACCTTTATCAATTATCTGAATGAAATAAGGATCAGCTATGCTGCACGCTGGCTGATGGAGAAGAACCTTACTGTCTTTGAGATTGCTTTTGAAGCAGGTTTTAATAATATTGCGAACTTCAACAAGGTATTTAAGTCCATCAAAAAGACAACACCAACTGAATTTAAAGAACAATTTAAAGGAGTGAAAAAAATCGAATGATTTTTTATTTGCTTTAGAACGTTACTATTTCAGCATAAAACATAAAAAGAGCCGGGTATTCATATCCGGTTTTATTTTGATGAAAACCAAGATAAATCCTATTTTTTTTAATTGTTTATAAGGTGGTGCATTGTGTTGATATATAGCTTGTTAATTGCGTTAAAATAAAAATGCTGAAAAAATAATATCGTTTTATGATAAAATAGTATTATATCAGACTGGTTACAAAATTTAGATTTGTGAATGTGAATTAAATCTTAACAAAACTTTAAATAATTTAATACATAAACAGCAAAATTTTGCTGAAAAACCAATAATTTATTTTGTATTGAAAAATAAAGTGATGTCATTGATTCTCAATTAAATCTAACGAATCTATACCTTATGAGAAAAGCAGTTATACCCGTTCTGTTCGTTTTTTCACTTACGGCGAATGCGCAGGAGAAAAAATCAGCCGACACTACGAAGACAACCAGTATTGAGGAGGTCGTAGTCACCTCTTTGGGGATAAAAAGGCAGGCCCGCTCTTTAACGTATTCCAGTCAGCAGATTGGCGGGGATGAGCTTACAGAAGTGAAAACTCCCAACCTATTAAATTCGATCAACGGAAAAGTTTCCAATGTACAGATTAACAGAACCAATGGTGTAGGAAGTTCCGTAAGGGTGATTATGAGAGGGAATAAATCTGTAAATAATACACAGCCGCTATATGTTATCGATGGAATCCCTATTATCAATGGAACAGGAAAATCGGCAGATATTGGACAGTATTCCAATATGCCGGATCCCGGAGATGTACTGAGCTCTATCAATCCTGATGATATTGAAAGCATTAACTTCCTGAAAGGTGCATCTGCATCTGCATTGTACGGTTCAGCCGGAGGTAACGGAGCTATTTTGATTACCACTAAAAAAGGACGAGCAGGGAAAAGTTCAATTACTTACAGCTCCAGCCTTACCGTAGACAGGGCTTATAGTCTTCCAAAACTGCAGCACAGTTATCTGTCTTATGATCCATCAGTTTCAGGGTCACAGCCTGGTCAGGCTGTAGACAGCTGGGGAGCAAAAGGCTCTTCAAAAGACTACCTTAAAGATTTTTTACAAACAGGAACTACATGGGTAAACAGTCTTTCGTTTCAATCTGGGAACGAGAGATCAACAAGTTATTTCTCTATCGGAAATACAACTAACAAGGGAGTGGTTCCGATGTCGTATTTTGATCAGTATAATGTCTCTTTTAGAAATTCAAGTAAATTCCTGGATGATAAGCTGACATTAGATGCCAACTTCATTGGTTCATTACAGGAAAGTAAGAACAGACAAACGCCAGGGGCATCTTTTTCCCCTTTAACGAGTTTGTACTGGTTGCCAAGAGGAGTAGATTTTGATCAATACCGACCTGATAATTATTCTTATTTAGATAAAACAAGATTCTTGCCAGCTCAGAACTGGTGGGAAGTTAACCCGGATGGAAGTTTCAAAGGAAATCCGCCAACACAGAACCCTTACTGGATTTTAAACCGTAATCCGGTTACTGTAAGTAATAAAAATACATATGGAGCCCTTTCCCTGTCTTACCAGATCAATCCCTGGCTAACAGCGAGAGTGAGAGGTAATTATAGCTGGAATATTTCAGACAGCCAGCGTGATATTGCAGCTTTTTCCGCACCAACCCTGCTGGCTAACGGTACTAATGGGAGAATGCTTAAAAATACCTATGAAAATTCATCTACCTATGGAGATGTTTTGTTGATTGGTAGCCCTAAAATAAGTGAGACTATCTCATTAGATTTTACAGTAGGAGGAAGTATCAATACTACAAGAAATAAAATAGGACAGATTGATA
The DNA here is from genome assembly GCF_041914225.1 of Chryseobacterium sp. Classification (GTDB taxonomy): domain Bacteria; phylum Bacteroidota; class Bacteroidia; order Flavobacteriales; family Weeksellaceae; genus Chryseobacterium. The sequence goes on along the minus strand of NZ_JAYSDT010000009.1, from coordinate 45,195 downwards.
ATGCCTACCTGGCAAATCCTAACCTCTTTGCTGCGAATAATCTTCAGTGGAATATCAACAGATCGCCGGGAGACGGATATCATAATACCTATACGAATATGAAAAAGCAAGTACAATCCGTATTTGCAAGTGCTTCCGTAGGATACAAAAATATGTTCTATGTAGATATGACCTTCAGAAATGACTGGGATTCTACTTTAGCATTAACAGGACGTACAGGGTTTGATTATGAATCTGTAGGAGCTAATGCTATCTTATCGACCATCTTTAAACTACCGGAAGTTATTAATTTCTGGAAAGTAAGAGGTTCTTATGCCACTGTAGGATTGGGCCTACCTACCAATATTTCCAACGCAATGGTTGAATACAACAAAGGATATACTTATGGAGTAGATGCAGGAACAATTGTATACCCTAAGAGTTCTTTTGCAACAAGACCTGGGTTTGAAGCATTACTTCCAAGGCCAGAACTAAATAAGACTTTCGAGGCTGGAACAGAGCTGAGGTTGTTAAATAACAGATTGAATTTCGATATTACTTACTATAATTCCAACACAAGCAATCAGTTGCTGGAAATAACAGTCTTCTCTAACTTAGGTGGACTGGCTCCGGGGTCCTATTATCTGAATGCCGGGAAAATCAGGAATACAGGTTTTGAATCATCTCTTTCTTATAAAATCTTTGGTTCAGAAAAGTTCGGATGGACGGCTACGGTGAATGCTTCTGCTAACAAGAACAAAATTGTTGAATTATTCCCACCAAGCCTTAGTATTCCGGAAAATCAACTTTTCTCATTAACAGGAGGAGGAGACTATACAAGACTTAAGCTTGGAGGTTCTTTCGGAGATCTTTACGGAATTAAATTCAAAAGAGATGAACAGGGACGTATTTTAGTGAATGAAAAAGGAGTTCCTTTGGCTGAAAACACACCTTCTTATTTAGGTAACCCGAACCCTAAATTCATTCTTGGATTCAATAACGCGTTTAATATTGGTAAACTGGGAATTTCTTTCCTTATTGATGGTAAATTCGGGGGTAAAGTTCTATCGCTTACAGAAAAAGCAAATGATCTTTATGGGGTAAGCCAGGCTACTGCTGATGCCAGAGATGCTGGTGGTGTTGCGATTCCAAATGCGGTATATGCTCCGGGTACTCCGAATGCAGGGCAGGCTTATACAGGTTTGACCAATGCAAAAGATTATTATAAAGGAGTAGGAACTACTGAAGGATATGGAAAAGGAGTGGACGAGGCTTATCTTTACAGTGCTACCACGGTACGTTTACGCCAGGCATCTGTTTCATATACATTTGATGTAAATTCAAAATATCTGAAAAACGCAACGGTAAGCCTAGTAGGAACCAATTTATTTTTCTTCTACAAAAAAGCACCGTTTGATCCTGAACAGGTATCGGGAAATACGCCTGGTGGAGTGGGAGTAGACTCATTCGGCCTGCCGGTTACCAGATCTATAGGATTATCATTAAAAGCTAACTTCTAACTCTTACAATTACGAAAATGAAAATCAATACTATTAAAACATTGGTATTCGGAGCAGCAGTACTGTTTTCCGCATCAGGATGTACCAATGACTTTGATCAATACAATCAGGAAAAACTGGGAGGCCCTGAAAATTTTTATGCAGATTTTATAGCCATTGTTAATCCTATGAAATCTATTCAAAGAGGTTTACAGGAAGATTATCAGTTATATCCAAACCTGAGTGCAGATATGTACAGTGGAATGTTCAGTACAGCAACACCATTTAACGGAGGAGTAAATAACCTTACTTATTCTATGATGGACGGATGGAATAATAGAATTATTGCCAGACAGCAGGATATTTTCAACTATTCTATTATTATTGACAATGCTGCCAAAAATAACTATCAAGGGGTAGATTTCACAGGAACCTTTGCTGTGAAGAAAATCCTGAAAGTGATTACTGCTGCAAGAGTTTCAGACAGCCATGGTCCTGTAGTGTACAGCAAATACGAAACTCCAAACTCTAATGGAGTTACTGATTTCGACTCTCAGCAGGATGCTTATAATTATTTTATAGCTGACCTTACTGCTGCTATTGCAGATTTACAGAAAGTTATTGCAATGCCTGCAACAAAGAATGTAGAAGATAGATCATCTCTGAAAAATGCAGATTTGGTTTACGGAGGAAATATGGCTCAGTGGGCTAAGCTTGCCAATTCATTAAAACTGAGATTAGCGATGAGAATGAGCTATGCAGATCCGGCAAAATCTAAACAATATGCTGAAGAGGCATTAGCTTCACCTGCAGGATTGATTACTGATAATGCGGATAATGCTTTAATCAGCGTTGGACAATCAGAATTGAGTTTCATCATTTACTCATGGGGAGATTGCTTAATTGGTGCTCCATTGATGGCTTATATGAACGGATATAATGACCCAAGACTTCCTGCTTATGCTATTCCTGCATCTGATCCAAGCTTACAGGGGAAATATATAGGAATCCGTCAGGGAATTGATTTATTAAATGGTAAATCAACGTATGGAGGATTCTCGCAACCACAGGCAAAATCTGCCAACGGAGATTATTTCTCTGCTACAGATGGTAAAATGAAATTATTCACCGCGGCAGAAACATGGTTCCTTAAAGCAGAAGCTGCTTTGAGAGGATATGCAGGAGCGGGTGATATTCAAACGAACTATACCACAGGGGTTCAGCAATCTTTCGGCGAATGGGGAAAAAGTGCAAGCGTTGCCGCTTACCTTGCTGATACAACTTCTACTGAAGCTCCTTATGTTGATCCAAAAAATGCAGACAATAATGTGCCTGTCGGAAATCCACAGTTAAGTACCATTACGATTGCATGGAATAACGCTGACACGAACGAAAGAAAATTAGAAAGAATTATTACCCAGAAATGGCTTTCTCTTTATCCAAACGGACCTGAAGCTTGGGCAGAACAGAGAAGAACAGGATATCCGATTCTCTTCAAAGTAAGAAAGAATGACAGTGGCGGAGCCATCAGTACAGAAGCAATGATCAGAAGAATTCCTTTCACTATTGATACCAAAACGTCATTGTATAATTACCAGCAGGCTGCTCAAATGCTGAACGGCCCTGATACCGGAGGAACCAAGCTTTGGTGGGATAAGAAATAAAAATATTCAGAATCACTCATTAATAAAGAGACATCTCAAAAATCAGTTTATCTGAAACAAGCATTGAGGCGGGAGGATAGAGTAGAACCTCCAAAAAATTTATAGTTTCGTTTTTTAAGCCTGAATGAATCTTTTGAGATGTTCTCTTTTTCTTTAGAATCTTACTTTTAAATATGGGAAAAAACAATTCCAGAACCCGTCGGATTCAGCCAATTCTCTGGATATCCACATTATATTTTGCAATGGGAGTACCCTTTGTAACCATTAATGCGGTTTCAGGAATTATGTATAAAGATATGGGCGTTTCGGATTCGCAGATCACATTCTGGACAGCGCTTATCCTGTTTGCATGGACATTGAAGCCGCTTTGGAGCCCTTTTCTGGAGATCTATAAAACTAAAAAGTTCTTTGTTGTTTTTACCCAGTTTGCCATAGGAATTCTGTTTGCTCTGATAGCTTTAAGTCTGCCGATGCATGATTTTTTCAAATACAGTATTGCCCTTTTTGCAGTAGTGGCATTTTGCGGAGCTACCCATGATGTCGTAGCAGACGGAACATATATTGGCTTTCTTACCAATAAAGAGCAGGCAAAATATATCGGCTGGCAGGGTGCTTTTTATAATCTTGCTAAAATTATAAGCAGTGGAGCGCTCGTTTATTTTGCCGGAGTTTTGGAAAAAACAAAAGGAGTTACCAATGCCTGGATGATCATTATGGCGATTTATGCCTTACTGTTTTTTGCTTTAGCCATTTATCACTATTTCATTCTGCCGAGCGAAAATAAAGAAGAGCAGAAAAAAGAAAAAACAGCCGGAAATGTCCGTCAAGAATTATTGGAAGTCATTACCTCTTTCTTTACCAAAAAAAATATTGTATGGTCCGTGCTTTTCATTATTCTGTACCGTTTTGCAGAAGGATTTGCGATCAAAATTGCCCCTTTATTTTTTAAAGCTACAAGAACTTCCGGAGGGTTAGGTCTATCCACGTCAGATATAGGACTTGTCTATGGAACTTATGGCTCAGCAGCATTTATTTTAGGGTCTGTACTGGCCGGATATTTTATCTCAGCACGCGGACTGAAAAGATCATTGATATGGCTTTGCTGTGCATTCAATATTCCGTTTGTGGTATATGCATTATTAGCTTATTATCAGCCGGCTGACCTCTTACCTGTTGGAATTGCCGTAGTTGTGGAATATTTCGGATATGGATTTGGCTTTGTAGGATTAATGCTCTACATGATGCAGCAGATTGCTCCCGGAAAACACAAAACAGCGCATTATGCATTTGCAACAGGAATTATGAATCTTGGTGTGATGATTCCCGGCATGTTCAGTGGAATGATCAGTGACTGGATCGGATATAAAATGTTCTTTATCTGGGTATTGATTGCTACCATTCCCGCATTTTTAGTCACCTTATTTGTTCCTTTCCCTTATCCTGAAAATCAGAAAGAACAAGAACACAATTAATAAACAAATTTTAAATAAAAAGTTAAAAACTTTATGACAGCTCAATCAGTAATGATCCCTTGGCAGGATCGCCCGGAAGGTTGCAGTGATATCATGTGGAGGTTTTCCGAAAACCCGATCATTAACAGATATGCGATACCAACATCCAACAGTATATTCAACAGTGCAGTAATCCCTTTTGAAGATGGATTCGCTGGGGTATTCCGTTGTGATAACAAGGCCGTGCAGATGAATATTTTTGCCGGTTTCAGTAAAGATGGAATCAATTGGGATATCAACCATGATCCTATTGAAATGCAGGCAGGAAATACGGATATGATTGAATCCGATTACAAATATGATCCCCGCGTAACTTTCATTGAAGACCGTTACTGGATCACATGGTGCAACGGATACAACGGTCCAACCATCGGAATCGGGTATACTTTTGATTTTAAAGAATTTTTCCAGTGTGAAAATGCCTTTCTTCCATTCAACAGAAACGGTGTTTTGTTCCCTGAAAAAATAAACGGTAAATATGCCATGTTGAGCCGTCCGAGTGATAACGGGCATACGCCTTTCGGAGACATTTACATCAGCTACAGTCCTGATATGAAGTACTGGGGAGAACACCGCTGTGTAATGAAAGTAACCCCTTTTGAAGACAGTGCATGGCAGTGTACGAAGATCGGGGGAGGGCCTGTTCCTATCAAAACAGAAGAAGGCTGGCTGCTTTTCTATCATGGGGTGATTAATACCTGCAGAGGATTCAGGTATTCTATGGGAGCAGCTTTGCTGGACCTTGAAGATCCTACGAAAGTATTGTACAGAACAAAGCCTTATTTATTGGCTCCGGCTGAACTGTATGAACTGACCGGAGATGTGCCGAACGTGGTATTCCCTTGTGCGGCATTGACAGAAGGAGATAAAGTTACAGTATATTACGGTGCGGCTGATACCGTAGTTGCGATTGCTTTTGGATACATCTCAGAAATCATAGATTTTATGAAAAAGAATTCAATTTAATACAGTAATATAAGTTTAGGAAAAATAGGTTAATCATTTTAATTTTCCTTTGTTTTCTGGGAATTGTATAATGGTTTTCCTATTTTTAAACCAACTTTAAAATAAAAAAATTCCGAGACCTCTCTTATCATGAAAAAAGAACTGCTAATCTGCTTTTTTACAACCCTGATTTCTGTAGCGAATGCCCAGCAAAATAAAAATGATGTTTTATCCTGGGTTGACCCTTTCATAGGGACAGGAGGCCATGGACATACCTTTCCAGGGGCAACCACGCCATTCGGGATGATACAGCTGAGCCCGGATCAGAATACGAAAAGCGGCGACTGGGACTGGTGTTCAGGATATCATTACAGCAGCAAAACGATCATGGGATTCAGCCATAATCACCTTAGCGGAACAGGGTGGGCAGACCTTGGGGATATTCTGGTTATGCCTACTGTGGGACAGGTAAAAATGGTTCCCGGGTCAGAAGAAAACCCGGAAACAGGTTACCGTTCAACATTTACCCATGATAAAGAAATAGCATCCCCGGGATATTATTCTGTAATGCTGGACAGCTACGGAATCAAAGCAGAGCTTACTGCGTCTCCAAGAGTAGGGTTTCACAAATATACTTTCCCAAAGAGTAATGAATCAAACATCATTATTGATCCTACCAATAAAATTTTCGGAAATATCTACCATACTTTAGTAAGTGTGGAAGGCAATAATAAAATCAAAGGTTACTGCTACAGCAACGGCTGGGGAGGTAAACGGTTTGCTTACTTCGTGATGGAGTTTTCCAAACCGTTTAAGTCTTACGGCGTTTACGCTGAAGGAAAAATCAAAAATGATGAAAAAATTGCCCTTGCCAAAGATGCCAAAGCTTTCGTAAGATTCTCGACAGAAGACCAGGAAAGTATTGAAGTAAAAGTATCTTTATCTCCGGTAAGCACAGAAAATGCACAGGAAAATTTCGATACCGAAGCAAAAAATATTGACTTTGCGAAAGCGAAAGAAACCGCCCAAAAAACCTGGAGAGATCTTATCGGAAGATTCCAGGTGACAGGAGGAACAGACAGTCAGAGAAAAATTTTCTATACAGGCGTTTACCATACATTCATTGCACCCAACCTTTATATGGACGTGAACGGAGATTATGTTGCCGCCCAGGAAAACATGAATACCAAATGGTTCACGAATTACAGTACTTATTCATACTGGGACGGATTCAGAGCAACGCACCCGCTATTGACCATCATGGACCAAAAGCACACAAAAGAATTTGCCAATTCTCTGATCAGCAGATATACAGACCGTAAAGATCATATGCCGATCTGGGAGCTTTGCGGATATGATAACTTCTGTATGCTGGGCTATCACAGTGCTTCGGTAATCTGGGATGCGATTTCAAAAGGAGTTCCGGGTATTGATGCCGAAAAAGCATTTGCAGCGATGAAAGATGCTTCTTTAACGGATAAAATGAGCAGCAGTGACGGAGGCGGAGGTCTTAATGATTATATCAAGCTAGGCTATACACCATCAGAAAACGGAGCTTCCGTGTCTGCAACACTTGAATATTCATATGATGACTGGTGCATTCAGCAGCTGGCAGAAAAATTAGGTAAAAAAGATGAAGCAGAAGTTTACAGAAAACGTTCTATGAACTTCCTGAATACCTTCAATAAAGAAAATAATCACTTCTGGCCAAGACAGAAAGACGGAAAATTCTTGTCAGATTTCACTCTTAACGACTGGAAAAAGCTTCAGCCACACTGGGTTTCCGGGAATATCTGGGCGTATGATTTCTTTGTTCCGCATCAGATTGATGAAATGATGAATCTGTACGGAGGAAAAAAAGGATTTGAAGAAAAACTGGATAAAACCTTTACAGAGGCGCTGCATATGGAAGGAGAACAGCATGTTGACATTTCAGGATTCATCGGGTCTTTAGGATTTGGTGATGAGCCGGGACATCATGTTCCATACCTGTACAATTATGCAGGAAGTCCTTACAAGACTCAGGAAATGGTAAAATACATCCGTGATAATATGTACGCGGCAAAACCGGATGGGATTGTCAATAACGAAGATTGCGGTCAGATGTCTGCATGGTATATTTTCTCTTCATTAGGATTCTATCCTGTGACACCAGGAAAACCTGTATATGCTATCGGAGCTCCACAATTCCCGAAAGCTTCTTTAAAATTAGAGAATGGAAAAACATTCACAGTGATTGCGGACAAAATATCTGATAAGAATATCTACGTTCAGAAAATGTTCCTGAACGGAAAAGAATACAAAAGCTGGGAACTGAACCACAGCGACATCATGAACGGCGGTGAGCTGAGATTTGTAATGGGAAGCAAGCCTGTAAAATAAGACTTATAAAAATAAACGAAATAAAAGTATCAATGGAAAGGAGAAATTTTATTAAAACAAGTGCACTGGCAGGTGCCGGATTGCTGTTTACACAGAATGTTTTTGCCAAAAATTTAGTGCTGGATGATTTTCCTGTTGTCCGTGTTCCTAAAGATAAAAGACATTTTACCAGCGAATCCGTAGAAAGTGCTATTGCAGCGTTTAAGAAGAAAGTAAAAAACAAAGAGCTGAGCTGGCTTTTTGAAAACTGCTTCCCGAATACATTAGATACTACTGTTTATTATACAGAAACTAACGGAACACCAGATACTTACGTAATCACCGGAGATATTGATGCTATGTGGCTTCGTGACAGTTCCGCACAGGTTTTTCCTTATCTGCAGTTCTCGAAGAAAGATGAAAAACTGCATAAGCTGATCTCAGGAGTCATTCACAAACAGACTGCTTTCATCCTGAAGGATCCTTATGCGAACGCCTTTTATAACGATGATCAGAAGATCAGTAAATGGAAAGAATATGACCATACTGATATGAAACCGGGTACCCATGAAAGAAAATGGGAGATAGACTCGCTTTGCTATCCTATCCGTCTGGCCTACCACTTCTGGAAAACTACAGGAGATACAAAACCTTTTGATGCCAACTGGCTGAAAGGAATTAAGCTTACCCTGCAGACTTTCACAGAACAGCAAAGAAAACATGACCTCGGACCTTACAAATTCGAGCGTACAACAGCCTGGGCAACAGACGGAGTTCCTATGGGAGGATATGGGTATCCAACAAAACCTGTGGGTCTTATCAGTTCTATGTTCCGTCCAAGTGATGATGCTACTATTTATGGATTCCTTATCCCTTCTAACTTATTTGCAGTAGTAAGCTTACGTCAGGCTGCAGAAATGGTTTCTCAGATTAAAAATGAAAAAACGTTGGCTCAGCAACTGAACAGCCTTGCTGATGAGGTAGATGCAGCCATCAAAAAATACGGAATTTATAATCATCCTGAATTTGGAAAAATTTATGCTTTTGAAGTGAATGGCTTTGGAAGCTACAACCTGATGGATGATGCGAACTGTCCAAGTTTGTTAGGACTGCCTTATCTGGATGCGGTGAAAGCTGATGACCCTGTTTATCTGAATACAAGAAAATTTGTATGGTCGGAAAATAACCCGTTCTTCTTCAAAGGTAAGCTGGCAGAAGGAATAGGAGGTCCGCATATCGGATTGGATATGATCTGGCCAATGAGTATCATAATGAAGGCACTCACTACCAAAGACAAAAGTGAGATCAGATGGTGTATAGATACCTTACAGAAAACGCACGGAGGAACAGGCTTTATGCATGAATCCTTCCATAAAGACAATGACAAAAAGTTCACCAGAGAATGGTTTGCATGGGCAAATACCCTATTTGGCGAATTGTTATGGAAAACCTTTAACGAAAACCCTGAGCTACTGACATAGCCTATCCTTTTATATGGTTTATTCATCTGAGATACTTTCCTGAAAAGAAGGTATCAGGGAAAGCTATATAAAAATCCAGACACCAAAGCACTTTAAAAAAATTATACAATGAAAAAAAAATCCATCTTTACCGCACTGATTGCCATGATGCTTCAGTCAGGTTCTCTGATCAACGCACAACAGCTTAGCCCTACAGGGATATGCTATGTGGAAGTGAATAACAACAATCTCCTGAATGCAGGAGCGTACAAACTGCAGACATCGAATAATTACCTGTTCAATGTTGTAAACATCTTTGCGGCCAATATTAATTATGATACCAGCCGTGGAAGAGCCTATCTGTATTCTAATAATAATGTTACCAAGGTTCTTACGAATGCAGATACCTACATAAAGCCCCTTCAGCAAAAGGGAATGAAAGTAGTGCTCACTATTTTGGGGAACCACCAGGGAGCAGGAATCTGTAATTTCCCTACCCGTGAAGCGGCAAAAGACTTTGCATTACAGCTTGCCAATACAGTGAATACCTATGGTCTTGATGGAATTGATTTTGATGATGAATATTCAGAATACGGAAACAACGGAACAGGTCAGCCTAATGACAGCTCTTTTGTAATGCTGGTTCAGGAGCTCAGAGCATTATTGCCGGGTAAGATTATTTCATTCTATTACTACGGCCCTGCTGCTTCAAGACTTTCCTGGAACGGAGCCAGAGTGGGAGACAATGTAAACTACAGCTGGAATGCGATGTACGGAACCTTCTCAGCTCCGAATGTACCTCCTCTTACCAAAGCACAGATCTCTCCTGCAGCCGTATGGATGGGAAATACTTCCAATTCTACCACCACCAGCCTGGCTACCCAGACCAAAAACGGAGGATATGGAGTATTCATGTGGTATGATCTGCATGGAACAAATGAAACTGCACAGCTTTCAGCGGGAACTCAGACATTGTACGGAGAACCTACTGTTTTAAGCGGTACTTTACAGTCATGGACACAAGGTACAAACTGTGACGCACCTATCGGATTATATACAAGCAATCTTACAGGAACGAGCGCGAAACTGAACTGGTCAGCTGTAGGAACCAATACCTATGATGTTGATTATAAACCAGCTTCTTCAACGACCTGGACGAATGCGGTAACAGCAACTAGCTCCACTTCTGTAACGATTTCCGGATTAACAGCCAATACTGATTACGACTGGAGAATCAGAACCAACTGCAGCGTGAAAAGCGCCTATATGTTTGCTCCAAGATTTACCAGTGCCTCAGGAACAACTCCTACAGGATCTTATGCCTTATCTCTGGATGGAAGCACAGAATCAGGAGCTGCCGGCAGTATGAATCTGAGCGGTACTGCATTATCTTTTGAGGGCTGGATCAAACCTTCGTCCTTCAAATCAGCTTCTCCATATATTTCTTCAATTATGGGAACCGAAGTAAGCGACAGCAATTCTGCATTCTTGAGATTAGGGGATGCCAGCCTGGCGAATAATAAACTTCAGTTTGTGATAAGTATTAATAATGTACAGCAAAAACTGGCTTCTGCAACAGCTTTGAATGCCAATACATGGTATCATGTAGCAGCTACTTATGATGGATCTAACATGAAAATTTACATCAACGGTGTTCTGGATGCGACTAAGGCTCAAACCGGAAGCGTGAATTCAACCGGAGCGTTCAACGTAGGATATTTATATAACACATCAAGGAATTTCAATGGTAAAATAGATGAAGTGAGAGTTTGGAAGCGTGCATTAAGCCAGGCGGAAATCAGTCAGAATATGTGTAATGTATCGGTTCCTGCTACATCATTGGCTGCCTATTGGAAATTTAACGAAGGAAGTGGTTCTACGGTTCAGGATACTTCAGGAAACGGAGTGACTTTAACCTTAACAGGTGTTGATGCTTCTAATTGGGTAACAGATCTGCCATGTGCAACAGGAAGTTCACTGTTGGCGAGAAATGCTTCGAGTCAAAAGGCAGTAAATGCAGACCAGACCGGCATTAAGAATCAAATCAAATTATATCCGAATCCCGTAAGCAAATCTTCATCACTGACAGGTTCTGTTCCGGAAGAATATAGTAAAGGAAAATTAACGGTTTATGATTATAACGGAAGAATTGTAGACACACAATCACTGAATTCCGGAGATCATCAATATGAATTGAGCAGAATTTCAGCAGGAAACTACATCGTTCAGTTTGAATCTCATGACGGAAGTTTAAAACAATCCGAAAAACTAATTGTAAAATAACAAAACCAGTCATTGGGCTTCGGCCCAGTGATTTTTTCTACTACAAAATTAATATACTATGAGAAAAAATTCCTTTTTTATTCCCTTAATGGCACTCATGCTTCAATCTGCTCCATTGCTCAAAGCACAGCAGCTTGATCCCTTGGGAGTCTGCTATGTGGAAGTGAACAACAATAATATGCTGAATGCAGGTTCCTATACTCTGCAGAATACCAACAGACAGCTTTTTGATGTTGCAATTATTTTTGCAGCCAATATCAATTATGATGTTTCCAAAAACAGAGCTTATATCTCAAACAATAACAACGTTACCAAAGTCCTGAATGATGTTAATACCTACGTAAAACCTTTACAGCAAAAAGGAATAAAAGTATTGCTGGATCTCTTGGGAAACCACCAGGGAGCCGGAATTTCTAATTTTCCTGACCGTGCAGCGGCAAAAGATTTCGCAATGCAGGTGGCTCATACTGTTTATACCTACGGACTGGACGGTGTAGACCTGGATGATGAATACGCAGGATACGGAAATAACGGAACAGGACAACCTAATAACAGTTCTTTTGTAATGCTTTTGCAGGAATTGAAAGCAGCAATGCCGGATAAACTGATAACGTTTTATTATTACGGCCCGGCTACCGCAAGGCAGAGTTATAACGGAGATTTAGCAGGAAACTATATCAATTATACATGGAACGCGATGTACAGTACCTACAATGCTCCGGTTGTTCCGCCTCTTGATAAATCCAAAATTTCTGCTGCGGCAACATGGATACAAAACTCGAATCCAAGTTCTACATCTGCAGCAACATTGGCAAACTTAGCCACCAGCACAAAGAATGACCAATACGGCGTTTTTATGTGGTATGATCTGGCCGGAACCAATGTAGCCAGCTATCTGAGCACAGGGTCTAATATACTTTACAATGAAAATACAATCTTAAGCGGCCAGCTATATTCATGGTCGCAGGGACAAACCTGTGATCCTCCATTGGGACTCGATGTTTCCAATGTAACAGGAACTTCAGCTCAACTGAACTGGACTTCCAATGCTTCCCAATCTTATAATATTGATTACAAGCCGGTCAACTCAACAGTATGGACGAATGTAGCCAGCAATTATTCAGGAAATAATATTGTTATTAATAACCTTACCCTGAATACGGATTATGATTGGAGAATCCAGTCCAGCTGCTCACCGACATTAACAAGTACTTATATTTTCGCACCAAGGTTTAACTCCGGAAGTGGCTGCACTACGCCATCAGGATTAACTTCCGGAAGTTTCCTTGGAAATACGGCTCAACTGTCATGGAATGCAGGAAATGCCACTTCATATACACTGCAATACAAAACAGCTTCAGCCACAACATGGTCTGAAATTCCGAATATTACCACCAACTCCTATTCATTACAAAATTTGGTCCCAAACACAAACTATGTATGGAAAGTACAGGCTTCATGCACGGGAGGAACTACAAGTACTTATTCTGGTGAAGGATTATTTAACAGCGGTTTTGCGCCGGTTACAAGTCCTGGAGCAAGATCACTTTCTTTCAACGGAAGCACACATTATCTTAACGCAGGACAATTTAACCTGAGCGGAAATGCTGTGACATTGGAAGGTTGGGTAAAAGTAAATGCTTTCAAAACAGCTTTCCCTTACATTTCATCAGTATTAGGAGTGGAAGTAGGAGATAATAATTCGGCTATGCTTCGTTTCGGAGATGGAAACCTGGCGAACAATAAGCTTCAATTCATTTTGAGCTTCGGTGCATCACAGGTGAAATTGAATACGAATACAGCATTCAATACCAATACATGGTACCATATAGCAGCCACTTACGATGGTGTAGCCATGAAAATTTATGTCAATGGTAATCTTGATGCAAGCTTTGCGGTGACAGGTAACTTTACGGCAAACGGAATCCTTTATCTGGGAAGAAACTATGACAATTCCCGTACACTCAACGGTTTCCTTGATGAATTCAGAGTTTGGAAACGAGCACTGACACCACAGGAAATATTAAGTAACAGCTGTAATATCCCTGCCAATTCTACAGGTCTTGAGGCCAATTGGAAAATGGATGAAGGAAGTGGAATGGGAGCCTTAGATGCTACGGCAAATACCCATTTTGCAACCCTGATCAATATGACAGATGCGAACTGGAGAACAGACGTTGCCTGTACTTCATCTCTTGCGGTAAAAGATATTGAATCTTCAAAAGAGAACAGTGCAGTGTATCCGAATCCTGTAAAAAGAGGAAATGACATTCACTTTGCTATTAGTGATAATTCGGCAACTGAAATAGCATTGTATGATGCTTCAGGAAAACTGTTCAAAAAACAGAATATTAATCAAAATAATAATGCAGTCAATACGCAGGATTTAATCAGTGGTACTTATATTTACAAAATTACATCCTCAAACAGTAAAGTAATATCAACGGGTAAAGTAATTGTAAAGTAAAATTCAGATAATGAATCAGTTATCAGAATTGAAAATATAAAGTCTGAAATACAACACACAGACAGGGGTAGCACTTCCTGTTTGTCTGTTTTTCAGTCAGAGGGAATTAAAAATTAAAAATAATGCAGAATATAGTAGGAATTGATATTGGAGGGTCGCACATCACGCTGGCTCAGGTAGATCCGGAAAAACGTGAAATCATTTCTTCCACTTATGTAAGAGAACATGTGAATGCTTTTGATAGCAAGGAAGTTATTTTTGGGGCATGGGTTTCAGCCATTCATAAGGTGGCTCATGATCTGGTAAAAGAAGATCTTCTGATCGGTATCGCAATGCCGGGACCTTTCGATTATGAAAACGGGATATCCCTTATGCAGCATGGAAAATTTATTGATATCTATCAGGTTAATATCAAAGAAGAGCTGGCAAAAAGGCTGGATATTTCTCAGGAGCAGATTCATTTTGTAAATGATGCGGCAGCTTTCATGGAAGGAGAAGTATTCGGAGGGTGTGCTCAGGGATTCAACAGGATTTTTGGAGTGACTCTCGGGACAGGATTGGGAACAACTTTCTATAATGGGGAATTTGCTACCGATGAAGACTTATGGGATTCTCCTTTTAAAGATTCTATCAGTGAAGATTATCTGGCAACACGCTGGTTCGTGAATCACTACAAAGAGCTTACCGGTGAGGAAATTTCAGGAACGAAAGATCTTCTGGATAAACCTGCGGAAATACAGAAAAGAATGTTTGATGAATATGCAGATTCTTTCTCTGAATTTATTGTGAAATATGTGAGCCATTACAAACCGGAAGTTTTAGTTATAGGAGGAAATATTGCCAAGGCTTATCCTCATTTTGAACAAAGATTTATTCAGAATTTAACAAAGAATAATATTAACTTGCAGGTTAAAATTTCGGCGATATTTGAAGATGCAGCCATTCTTGGAGCTGCCAGCTATGCCTTAAAAAAGCTTATATAAATTAACAAACGAAAAGATACAATGAAGTTTATATTTTCCACTTGCTTACTGTTATTACAGGCCTGGGCTTTAGGTCAGAATGTATCTCCCGTAGATTATGTAAATCCTTTGATGGGAACCCAGTCCAAACCCTCCTTGTCCAATGGAAATACCTATCCGGCAGTCGGACTCCCATGGGGAATGAATATCTGGACACCGCAGACCGGTAAAATGGGTGACGGATGGGCATATACCTACGATGCAGATAAAATAAAAGGATTTAAACAAACCCATCAGCCTTCTCCATGGATGAATGATTACGGTGCATTTGCCATCATGCCGGGAGTAGGAAAAGTAAAGTTTAAAGAAGACGAAAGAGCAAGCTGGTTCAGTCATAAAGCTGAGGTTACAACTCCTTATTTCTATAGTGTATACCTTGCGGACATCAATGTAACTACAGAATTTACACCTACAGAAAGAGCTTCCTATTTTAAATTTGATTTTCCCAAAACAGACAGCGCTTACATCGTTGTAGATGCTTTGAACAAAGGTTCTTACATCAAAATTTTACCTAAAGAAAGAAAAATTATTGGGTATACCACAAAATATTCTACCGGGAAATATGATAATTTTAAAAACTATTTCGTCGTTCAGTTTGATAAAGATTTTGAACTGACAAAAACCTGGAAAGATGATAAACTTGTCAATGACCAATTAGAAATTACCAGTGATCACACCGGAGCTGTAGTAGGTTTTAAGCTTAAAAATAAAGAAACGGTTTATGCAAAAGTAGCCTCTTCATTCATCAGTTTCGAACAGGCAGAACTGAACCTTAAAAGAGAAATCGGTACCAGAAACTTTGAGCAGGTAAAAACCGATGCGAAAAATATCTGGAACAAAACTCTAGGAAAAATAGACGTAAAAGGAGGAACAGATCAGCAGATGAGAACCTTTTACTCTTCTTTATACAGAACTTTATTCTTCCCGCAAAAGTTATATGAAATAGATGCTCAGAATAAAATAAAACACTGGAGCCCTTACAACGGTAAAATTGTGGACGGAAGAATGTTTGCAGGAACCGGTTTCTGGGATACTTTCCGTGCCCTGTATCCTTTCCTGAACCTTGTGTATCCAAGCATTAATGTAGAAATGCAGGAAGGATTGGTAAACGCTTACAAAGAAGGAGGGTTCTTACCGGAGTGGAGCAGTCCGGGATATTCTGATATTATGATTGGAAATAATTCTGCATCCGTAGTAGCAGATGCTTATATCAAAGGACTTCGCGGGTATGATGTTGAAGCGCTTTGGCAGGCTGTAAAACACGGAGCAGATAATGAAGGGCCTATAGAAGCAGTGGGCCGTGCGGGAGTAAAGTATTATAATGAACTGGGTTATGTTCCTTACGATGTAAAAATTAATGAAAATGCAGCCAGAACATTGGAGTACGCTTATGACGATTTTTCAATTTATCAGTTAGGGAAAGCATTAGGAAAGCCAGCTTCAGAAATTGATATTTATAAGAAAAGAGCTTATAATTACAAAAATATATTCGACAAGGAGACAGGTTTAATGCGTGGTAAAAATAAAGACGGTAATTTCCAGAAACCTTTCAATCCTTTCAAATGGGGAGATGCTTTTACAGAAGGGAACAGCTGGCATTACACTTGGTCTGTTTTCCAGGATATCGACGGTCTGGCAGAGCTGATGGGTGGGAAAAAGAAATTTGAAGCCAAGTTGGATGAAGTATTTTCATTACCTCCGGTTTTTGACGACAGCTATTATGGCGGTGTTATCCACGAAATCAGAGAAATGCAGATCATGAATATGGGGCAGTACGCCCACGGAAACCAGCCTATACAGCATATGATCTATCTGTACAATTATGCAGGAGCACCTTACAAAACCCAATATTGGGCAAGACAGGTGATGAATAAGTTATATCATGCTACACCGGACGGATATTGCGGAGATGAAGACAACGGACAGACTTCTGCGTGGTATATTTTCTCAGCCCTTGGATTTTACCCGGTAACGCCGGCAACAGATCAGTATGTGTTGGGAGCACCTTTATTTAAAGAAGCAACCATTCATCTTGAAAATGGTAAGAAAATTGAAATAAAAGCTCCGGAAAACAATGCGGAAAACTTATATGTAAAATCTTTGAATGTAAACCAACAGCCTTACTCCAAAAACTGGCTGAGTCATAAAGAACTGATGAAAGGAGCTGTTTTAGACTTTAAAATGGATAACAAACCTAATAAAGAAAGAGGTTCACAGGAAAAAGATTTCCCATATTCAATGTCAAAAGAAGAATCAAATAAATAATTTTAAATTAAAATATAGCTGTATGAGTACAGAAAAAAAAGAAATATTCGATAAAGTAGGAAGCATGCTGCAGACACAAGGCTTTAACATTGCGGCAAAAGATGATACAAGACCATGGGGAGGTTTCTTCGTCATTGATGAAACACAGGCGCAGGATTTTGCCAACCAGTATTTTGACGGGATTGATGTAGACAGCCTGAGAATAGGAGGAAAGTTAAGCCCGAAAATCCTTATCGTGGCTCCGGATGCAAGATTAAGCTGGCAATACCACCACAGAAGAGCAGAAATCTGGCAGGTAGTTGAAGGAACCGTAGGCATCAAAAGAAGCAATACTGATGAAGAGGGAGAATTGAAAGAATATGGTCCGAAAGATCAGGTGAAACTCCAGCAGGGTGAAAGACACAGATTAATCGGTCTTGCAGGCTGGGGAATTGTTGCTGAAATCTGGCAGCATACCGATGCATCCAATCCTTCAGACGAAGATGATATCGTAAGGGTTCAGGATGACTTTGGGAGATAATAAAAAAATCCGCTTCATTGAAGCGGATTTTTTTATTGGTTAGGAAGCCTGAAGCTGGAAGAGTGAAGTTTCTGGAGGTATCAGAAGTTTTTATTCTCCTTTGTTATTACTGATGAATTACCTGCTGATGGTAAAAATCAAACCTTATAGGTTTTGTTTATTCAGAGAACATTTATCCGTAATTTATTCCCAAATAAGAACTCTACCGGCTAACAGCACTTCCAGCATCATTCTTCCAGCTTCCCGCCTTAAAACGTCACATCCAGCCCCACATAGAAGTTCGCCTTCATAATAGGAGCGTATACCATTCCGCCGTCAAAATAACTCCCGAAAGGATTTTTAAAGTCAACAATCGCGTTTTTCTGATAATAAGAAGTAAGGTTTTCACCTCCCAGATAAGCTCTGATCTTTTTATTGAAATTTCTTGAAATCTGAGCATTCAAAACAGCATAAGATTCAGAATAGGCTGGCAGCTGAAACTCTGCGGGATTCGTTGAAGTATCAGGAAGTCTTTGTTTTCCCACCCAGTTTAAAGTAGTATCAAAGCTCCAGAATCCTCCATTATTGTTTTTATTGGTTGAATACGCTAAGTTTACAAATCCTCTGTGCTTCGCCATAAAAGGAACTTCTCTTCTTCCACCGATATAATCTGCCTGTACATCATAGTATTTATAAGCCAGTCTTACCTCAAGATTTTTTACAGGCATGAAGTCCCATTGGGTCTGGAATGAATTCGCAAAAGATTTACCATCCAGGTTATAGAATGTCGGCTGTTGAGGAGATTGATCCAGATCTACCAATACCTGATCCTGGAAATCCGTTCTGAAGAAGTCCGCAATAATGCTGGATTTCCTCCCGAACAGCTTAAACTCCTGTTGTAAACTTGCGCCGTAATTCCAGGCAATTTCAGGTTTTAAGCCGTAAATATTTCCTCCGCTGGGTAAAATATTGATCGCTCTGTTTGAGGCAAAATACTGCTGGCTTTCCGCAAATACATTTGCAGTTCTGAAACCTCGTCCTGCAGAAAGTCTTAAAATTGTCTGAGGCGTGAAGTCATATTTGAAATTAAGTCTTGGTGTAAACTGAGTCCCTGCCAGGTTATGAAAATCTACTCTGGAACCAGCTACTAAAGTGTATTTTAAACCTGTTAAAGTATATTCAGCAAAAATTCCCGGCACAATTTCATTTCTTCTCATATCATCCAGTAAATACGTTTCTTTATAGCCGTCATATAAGAAACTTGCACCTGCCTTATACTTATGGTTGGTATTTCCGATGATGCTTTCAAAAATTAAATTGGAATAGTACGTATGCTGCTGTCCTGCATAATTTCTCAATCCGAAGAAACTGTCCTGTTGGTGATAAACGTACTGGTTCATCCAGCCGATACTTTGATAAGGTTTTCCTTTAAAAACATAACCCGTCTTATTCCAGACCTGGAACCTTGAAATATCGATTCCTACCCCATAAAAAGGCTGTTTGTCCTGACCCAGTTTTTTATCAAAACCAATTTCTCCTGCCGTTCTTTCATCTCTGATAAAATTAATTCCGAAGTGAGATCCGAATCCTGACTTTTCAAGATCGTTATAATTCAGCAAATAGGCTGCGTTGATCTGCGTTCCTTTCGGTCTGTCCAGAAAGCTGTCATGATTCATATCCGTATTCCCAAAAGTTCCGTTTCCGTGAAGAAGGAAGGTCTGTGACCATTTATCGTTGATGGGAGAAACGTTGGTGATATTCACTTCGGCTCTTCCATTGAAGTCGGAAAAAAGATTCAGTGATGTTTCCGGCGTCTTTGCATTCTTCAAAAGTTCAGTATTGATCTGCCCTGTAATACTTTCATATCCGTTTGTTACAGTACTTCCTCCTTTAGTAAGTTGGATACTTTCAATCCATCTTCCCGGGATAAAATTTAAGCCATAAGCAGAAGCCAGTCCTCTGATTTCAGGCAGCTGTTCTTTCGTTAAGCTGGTATATTTCTGATCCAGACCAAGCATTTTCAGCTGTTTTGTTCCGGTAACAGCATTGCTGAAAGAAACGTCCACTGTTGCATTGGTTTCGAAACTCTCTGACAGATTACAGCAGGCTGCCTTTAACAGCTCTTTTTTATCAATATTAAAAACAAGCCCGGCGTCTTTCTTACTTAAAGCTGTTGCCGCTTTAGAACCGGTTACGACAACTCCATCAATACTTTTTTCATGCTGGGAATGATCTTCTTTAGCTGATGAGGTTTCATGGCTTTTATGTTCTTCATGCTTTGTTTCTTCTTCGTAATGTGCTTTTGGATTAGCTTCCCCAAAAGTAAAATCCCTGTCATACAGGCAGCATCCCGGAAGGCTATTGTAAACAGCATCTGAGGCTTTGTACCTTTCATTGTCGTGACCAGCATCAGCAATAGCTTTTAAAATCTTATCTGATGAGGTTTTTGACTCGTCAAAGTTTAAAGCAACTGTTTGTTTCTCTGCACTCCATTCTGCAGTATTCGCGCCCGCATCTTTTGCTGCTTTTTCAATTCTGGCTTTACAGGAAGCACAGTTTCCTCTTACGTAGAATTCATTTTCTTTTTTAGTGGAAATATTAGCTCCTGCATGGTGTGCATGCGGAGTTTCTGCCTGGGAAGGTTGTAAGTCACAATCGTAATGACAGCATCCCGGAAGGCTTTCATAGGTCGTATCAGGCGCTTTGAATTTCTCATTATCATGGCCGGCTTCAGCCACCTTTTTCAAAATATCGTCGGCAGATGTCTTGTCTGTTTCTAACGTTAAGGTTTGAAGATCAACAGAGTAAACTGCTGTTTTAGCGCCTGCTTTTTTAGCAGCACTTTCAATTCTTGTTTTGCACATTTCGCAGTTCCCTTTTACTTTGAACTGGTTTTTAGAAAGTGTCTGAGCAGATATCAATTGTGTAAACAGGAATAATGCACCAAGTATCAACCTGGAAATAGGTAATTTCATTTTGTTTAAAAGTTTAAATTAATTAAAAAACAGTTCACTATAAGACATAATGAACCCTCTGAGATTTTAATTAACCTATCTTGGGCGGCTGCCAGATCTCCTTTAAACGGTCTGAAAGATAAGGATCTGAATATTGAAACTGAGCATTCTTATTCGCTTTGTAATAAGACAGTTCCAGACGCAGATTTTTTGAGAAAGGGGTTTCAATAAAAGTATAGCAGGCAACACATGATGAACAGCAGTCATCATTACATGATTTTTTGTTGTCATGCTGGCTGTCTTTTTTTGAAGAATGATTTTTACAGCAGTCTGTTTTTTGGGAAGATTCTGCTTTACAGCATGTTTCCTGCATAGATTGTGCATAGAAGTTATCCTTGGGAATCAAAAAGACTCCCAGACAAAACACTATTGCAAGTATGTGAAACAGCTTCATCTCTGCAAAAATAAGAAATTTATGGCAAAGGATCACCAACTTTCAGAGAACAGCTGTGCCAGGGTTCACCATGAGCAGGATTTAACTTTGGTTTTTCTCCCATCGCGAGATTCTGTGCAGCAGGCGCTGGCGCTGGGACTGGAGTTGTCTGTACTGCATTTTGAACGGGTTGAGAAGCCGGAGCAGGCTTGCTGTTTAAAGGTTGTCCTACAGGAATATCACATCGGTGTCCAGGTTGCCCGTGAGGCGGATTCATTCCTGGAGCAGTTTTTACCTGTTTTCCGTTATTATCCAGGGTGATTTTTCCTGGCGATACAGCATTAGGATCTATCTGGACAATATTGTTTCCCGTTGTATTTATATTTTGTGAAGCAGGAGTGGTTGTTGCAGGAGCACTATTTAATGGCTGTCCTACGGGGATATCGCATCGGTGTCCCGGCTGTCCGTGTGGAGGATTCATTCCTGGAGCGGTAGCCATAGGAGCCGGGGTTGGATTAGACTGAATGCCTGCCTGATCCATCAGCGCTGTTTTTGAGGTGGTATTAAAGGCTACGTTCGGTTGTCCGGCGTTAGCTTCTTCTTTTAAATAGGTAGCTCTTTCATCCTTTTTACAGGATGCAGCTAATAGTGATACGGCGATCAAACCAATAAATGTATTCTTCATATCCATGGGTATGAAACAAAATTAGCAAAACATTTTCAATTGTTTTGCTAATTTTATACTTATAATTTGTTTTTTGGATTAATTTTTTACCAAAAGTCTAAATCCTTCTCCATGAACGTTGATGATTTCCAATCCTTCATCATCTTTTAACAGTTTACGAAGTTTTGCAATATAAACGTCCATACTTCTTGCGGTAAAGTAATTTTCTTTTTTCCAGATCTTTCTTAAAGCAAGATCTCTGGGCATGAAATCATTTCTGTGAATGCAAAGAAGCTTCAATAATTCATTTTCCTTAGGAGAAAGCTTGTATTCTTTATCACCTACTTTCAGCTGTCTCAGCATAGAGTCGAAGAAAATGTTGCTGATCTTGAACTGCTCCTGCTCTTCATTTTCCAACGTGGAGCTTCTCTGAAGAATTGCTTTGATTTTGTATAAAAGAAGCTCAGTGTCAAAAGGCTTTGTAATATAATCATCAGCGCCTAACTGGTATCCCTTTAAGATATCTTCTCTCATATTTCTTGCGGTAAGGAATATGATGGGTGTATTTTTATCAATCTTTTTTACATCTTCCGCTAATGAAAATCCGTCTTTTTTAGGCATCATTACGTCAAATATGCAGATATCGAATTCATTTTCTGTAAATTCTTTAAGTCCCTGCTCCCCGTCAGTGGCAAGAGTCACTTCAAAATTATTGATGGTCAAATAATCTTTAAGCACCGCCCCGAAACTCTGATCGTCCTCTACTAATAATATTCTGTTGCTCATAATTTTAATAATTAATAATTAACAATTAAGAATGAACTTTCTCACTCTATCTTCTATATTTTGATATTTGGTTTAACTTTTTATAATTGATGAATGATCATTGATAATTGATGTGAAGAAGGTTTTTATCATTTATCGTTCATCATTTAATTTTCTAGCTCATCGGCAGCTTTATCGTAAACGTACTTCCTTTTCCTTTATGAGAGTCCACGATAATCTGTCCTTTGTGCAGTTCCACAATTTTTTTAACGTAGGAAAGTCCTAATCCCTGTCCTTTTACGTTATGTATGTTTCCGGTTTCTTCCCTGAAGAATTTCTCGAAAATTTTGGTTTTATTCTGGGTATCCATTCCCATTCCCTTATCAGAAATTTCAATCACATACCAGTGTCCTTCATTTCTTGTTTTTACATGTATTTCCGGCGCCTCAGGAGAATATTTATTGGCATTGTCCAATAAGTTGACCAGCATGTTTGAGATATGGAATTCGTCTATTTTAAAATTATAATGAGTGGCATTGAATTCCTGAGTAAGAGTTCCGTTTCTTTGCTGTACAATCAGATTGAAAGACTCTGTAGTTTTTTTGATAAGCTCTCTTACATTGGTTTCTTTTAAGAACAGCTCTACTTCATTTCTTTCAAGCTTAGACATATTAAGCACGTTCTCCACCTGCTTTTTCATCCTCAGATTCTCCTGCTTGATCAGTTCGGAATAGTATTTTACCTTATCCGGATTGGTGGCAATTTTGTCATTAGCCAATGAATCCGTTGCGACAGAAATGGTTGCCAATGGTGTTTTAAACTCATGGGACATATTGTTGATGAAGTCTGTTTTTACTTCAGCAAGCTTCTTCTGTCTCATCATATAATTGATGGAAATAATATAAATTCCAAGAATGGTAAGAAGAGAGAGGAATGTTCCCAACAGCATTGGCCAATTGTTCATCGCCAGGGAATATTCTTTTTTAGGGAATACCAATGCAAGGCTGTATAAGGTATTTTTCTTATCTGCAAACAGAGGAAAGCTGTAAGTGTTACTGTCTTTTTTCTCTTTGTAGGCTTTGTTCGCAATACTTGTAAGTTTGTTGTTGCGGTCAAGAACTCCATATCCGAATTTGGCAGTAATTCCTCTTATTTTAAGTTCCTTCGCAATGACAGAATCAAGTGTTTTTGAATCTACTCTTTTGGTAATCGGAAGATTGTTTCCATATACTTTTACAAATTCTTTCATGGAATAGTCGCCGGTTTCAATTTCCTGGTTAATATCCGTGGTAAGAAGTTCGCGATTGGTAGTATCTCTTTTTATTTTATAGGCTGCTTCGTCTGTATATAAGGTTGTCAGCTTAATAGAATCTCCTTTCTGAGAAATCGGAAGCTGTGTTTTTTCAATAATATTCTTGGAATAGATGATCTGTCTCTGGGTGCCGGAGTCTTCCACCTGCTGAATCGTAGTTAAGGATGGCTGCTTGCTGTTGGCAATAATATTTTTTCTGAAATCTTTGTAATCCTGATTCAGGTACTTGTCAGCTTCAATCTCTTCAATACTTTTTGAAGTACTTTCCAAAACTGCATATACTTTATTTGAAAAATCCTGTTCCAGTACGCCATAATAGCCTTTCAACCAATAAAATTGGAGCGTTACAAAGACAATCAGTGAGATTGTCATAAACACCGAAATTATTGGGATGAATTTGTTATTCATTATTTAATTATATATGTTTTGGAAAAATGAATGTTAAAATTAATTGTTTTAAGACTACGTAAACAAAAAACGAGCCAAAAAATTGTTTTTTTTTTCTTAAAAGAGTGTTTTTTAACAATTATTTATGAATTATCCTTTACTTGTCATATGGAAAGTCCTTTCAATAAATAAAGTCCTAACTTTATTAAAAATTAATATGTATGGAATCTAATATCATTTTCAACAAAGATTTTGATGCGCTCAGTACTTATGTCATGAAAATTTATAAGGCTGATGTTTCAACAGTATGGAACCATTTTACCAAGGCAGAGTTATTGGATCAGTGGTGGGGGCCCAAACCCTGGAGATGTGAGACAATAAGCCAGGACTTCAGAGAAGGTGGGATCTGGTTTTATGCCATGGTAGGGCCCAACGGGGAAAAAGGATATTCCCGTTCTGAATACGGAGAAATTACAGAACACAGGAGCCTTGACTGGATGAGTGCTTTCTGTGATGAGGAAGGAAATGTCAATGAGGATTTTCCAAAATCAAAATGGCTGATCGGTTTTACAGGAGTGGAAGAGGGAACCAAAGTAACCATTAATATTCATTACCAGTCTCAGGAAGTGATGAAAAAGATGCTGGATATGGGCTTTGAGCAGGGATTTACCATGGGATTGAATCAACTGGAAGAGTTGATCGGTTAATACAAACAGCTTCATACCAAGGAATTTTATATTGTAGAAGCAGGATGTTCATAGGAACATCCTGCTTTATTATTCCTGAATTACAATTTTTCTATACTGATGAAAGTGCCGTCTGTAGGAACAATTTTATAAACATCAGCTACAGTAAGAATGGAAACTCCTCCTGAAACCTGAACTTTCAGCTGGTCACCTTTGTCAAAGATGGAAAGAAACTCCATGGTTCCCACTCTGTTTGCGCCGGCGGTAATTAAGATTGCTTCATTTAAAGCAACGTCATTTCTTGCAAGCACATTCCCGTTTTTTAATGCCCTGAAAGAAATGGTCGGCGGGCTGACATGTATTCCTGAAGTTTTTACTTTTAAACTGATCAAAACCTTATAGAATCCGGATTCTTTGAAAGTAAAGTTATTGAAATTGCTATTGACGATACCCTGAGGATTAATGATGCCCAGTTTATCCGTATCCTGGATATTGTTATAAAACCCGAAAGGGACATCTTTTTCTCCACACCCGATAAGTATACAGGCTACAGATGGGAAGTCGCTTTCTGCCATTACAGGATTCATACTGGCGCGGGTTGTTCTTCCTCCGCTTTCATAAAAAGTGGGCTTCCACTTTTCGCCGTCATAAACCACAACTCTTTTGATGTCCTTTCTGTATAGGATCATTCCCTGCATGCTTGGGTCGTCATTGAAATGGTCAGGTTGGCTGGCGTTGTAAAGTGGCAGTTCGGTTTCATCATTTACTGTTGGAATTATCATTCCTTTAGATTTTGCAGCATTGTCTTCTTTATTGACTACGCTGAACATAGCATTGGCGCTTGGGCTGGCATCACTACCTACAGCAACTTGGGAAAAGGACATTGATGATGCTGCTAAAAGTGTAAGGATACATATTTTCTTTGTCATATCAGTTCAGTTTTTCAATATAGATATAAGTGTCTTTATCATTCATTTTAAAATTTACTCCGGTTCCAAGGTTCAAACCGGTGTCAGCCTGAATTCCTCCCCTTAGACGGATCTGGTCGCCGGCATGAAGATATTTGATGGTGGAAAAACTGTTCACAGAGTTGGCACTGCCTGCTGTAACCACTAATCCGTACAGCAGAAAACTGTTTTCATGAATTTTTTGCCACCCGTCTCCTGCAGCATTTACATACAGGGCCTGAAGAGATACAATTGTAGCGGCGTTTCCAACTGAAAGGCCACCGGCACTGCTTGTCTTTACGGAAGGATTAATTCGGTAAAACCCATCAGAAGGAATAGTGATTTCGCCATTGGCATTTACAGTAACACCCAGATTATTGACGTTGTTTCTGTCAATATCATCTAAAATATTGAACTGCAGGGTGGGGCGTCCGGTAATGCCCAGTACGTTGGCAACAGTCAGATCAGCTGCATTTGACCCCAGGATGCTTAGGTTTTTATAATTTTTAATACTTCTTTCTGTAGCTGCCACCCATCGGTAGCCGTCATATTTTACAACATCTTTTATTTCTTTGTTATAAAACACCAATCCGTTATCACCTGGATTGTTTTCATACAAATCCGGATGAGAGGCATTGTAATTGGGTAATTCGGTGTGGTTTTCAACAACAGGAAGGATGATTCCTTTTGTCTTACTTTCCACCTGTAACATAGCTCTTGCATGTATTTTTTCAGGATTGTCACCCATTTTCACCTGAGCATGTCCCAGACTTCCCAGTGTTGTCAGAATAGATATATTGAGGATAATTGCTTTTTTGGTCATCTTAATCACTTACTTTGGTAAACATTATTTCTCTTGGATAGAACGAGGCGATATTGGTATTGGTTGCGGCAGTTAAGGTAACAACTACAGATACTGTTGCAAGAGGAGAGTGGATTCTGGACACAATATAATCTCCCGGATTTAAGCGGATCCGGGTTGTTGTAAATGCTGCTGTATTCGTATCTCCGCCAATTCCCAGGATTCCATAATAATCAGGGGAAAACGTGGTCAGTTTAACTTCATTAAAGCTGCCGTCAGATTGTTTAAGATAAGCTCTTAACTGATACTGTGGGCCGCTGGTCAGGGAAACTGCGCCTCCGGTTTTGGATGGTACATTTAGGTAAATGTCATAAACACCTGCCTGATTAATAACGAATTTTGCATTGTCAAAACTCTTGTCCGTGTAAAGTCCACCGCCCGGAACAACGGCTGTTTCTCTTGTTATGCCAAGATTGTTATAAGATTTTTGCCCGTCAACAGGTGCGCTGAACCCGAGGCCGACATGTCTTCCGCACCCGAGAAGAACACAAACGACACTGGTTTCTTCATCAGGATTAGACAGGAACCTGGACTGCTTCATCTTAAAGTCTGCAGCAGTAGGTTCATTGTTCCATTTTGCCCCGTCATAAGAATAAAAAGTGGCGTGTGTTTTTTCAAACATCATCATCCCTGTCATTTCTGCATCAGAAACAGCTGGTGCATAGAGTGGAAGATTGTCTGGGGAAGATACTTCAGGAAGCATCATGCCGAAATTTTTGTCTCCATATTTTCCGTCTACCTGTAATATAGCTTTGTTGTGAATTTCAACAGCGGGATTCTTCGAAACTCCTACTTGTGAAAAAGCTAAATTAACAATGGCCAACATCAATGAGGTGTTAATTTTTTTCATGGTTTGATTTCTATTTAAATTTTTATCTGTTTTTTCAGAAGAATTTTTTCGAAATACATCGTTTTTCAATTATTTGGTTTGTGTAGTTTTTATTCAAATTTTATCCTTCCCGGCTCATCATGCGAACCGTGCTTATCACTTGTTTTGTCGTTTTTTTCAGACTTATACATCTGAAGAAATGACCATAATATTCTGAGGGAAATTGGCCGCAGAAAAGGGCCAAAAGAACGTGGTCTTAGTGTCACTAAAATACAACTCTAATGTGGTACCATCCAATCAAAATGCGAAATATTATGTGCAGGACATTTTAATTATAAGAAAGAATTTTGGTAAAGGTTTGGGAATGAATTGTTTTAAAATTTAAATGATGGTTTAATTTTTCTGTTAAATTTTAAATTGCAATATTGATTTTGTTTAAAAAAAATAGAGACAGATTCTTGGTCCGCCTCTATTTCGTTAATAAGTATTGTTATTTGGATGGGTTTTGATAATTATTGTATGAAAATTTTATCAAAACTCTAAATTGATTCATTTTTCTGCTTAAATCAATTCTTCTTCCTGAAAATACTGAATAATTGCCTTTTTCATCAGCAAGGTCTGCTCATTTGGCTTTAATTCCGGAAGTTCTTCCAGTTTATCAAACTGCGGCCATCCGTCTTCATAGTGTGTGAATTTATAATATCCAAAGGGCTCCAGCAGCCTGCACACAGCAATGTGAATCAGGTTTACTTTGTCGTCTTTTGTATATTTCTGCTGGCCGCTTCCCAGCTCCTGTAACCCTATCAGAAATAAAAGGGTTTCAATGGGCGGGTTCTTCTCAGTCTGAAAGTTATCTTCGAAGAACTGTTCTATTTTTTTCCAATATTCGGACTCGTTAATCATAGTTTTATCAATTACCATTTATTTTTAAAAGAAATGCATATTCCAACGCGTCTTCTTTCAGGGATTCAAATCTTCCGCTGGCTCCTCCATGTCCGGAGCTCATATCTGTTTTAAAAATTAAAATATTATCAACTGTTTTTAGCTCTCTCAGTTTTGCGGTCCATTTTGCCGGTTCCCAATACTGCACCTGTGAATCATGGAACCCTGTAGTGATCAGCATGTGTGGATAATCTTTAGCTTCTACGTTGTCATAGGGAGAGTAGTCTTTCATATAGTGATAATATTCCTCATCATTAGGGTTTCCCCATTCATCATATTCTCCGGTTGTCAAGGGAATAGTATCATCCAGCATGGTGGTGACAACATCTACAAAAGGAACCTGTGCTACAATTCCGTTGAATAACTGAGGCTCATAATTTACCACAGCACCTACCAGCAGTCCGCCGGCACTTCCTCCCATTGCATACATGTGTTTTGATGAAGTATAATTTTCCTTGATCAGGTATTTTCCTGCATCAATAAAATCGAAGAAGGTATTTTTCTTGAACAGCATTTTTCCGTCTTCATACCATTCCCTTCCCAGATATTCTCCACCGCGGATATGAGCAATAGCATAAATAAATCCCCGATCAAGAATCGATAATCTTACATTTGAGAAGCTTGCGTCCACGGTATGTCCATAACTTCCGTATCCATACAGAAGAAGAGGAGTGTCAGCTGATTTTTTGGTGTCTTTATGATACACTAAAGAAATAGGAATTTTTGTCTTACCATCCCTTGAATCTGCCCATATTCTTTCCGAAACATAGTTTTCAGGAACAAATTTTCCGCCCAGGACTTCCTGCTGCTTCAGCAGTTTTGTAGTCTTATCCTTCATGTTATACTCATAAGTGGAGCTTGGCTGGGTAAGAGAAGTATAGCCGTAACGTAAAATTTCTGTATCGAATTCCAGATTGACACCGATATAAGCCGTGTATGTAGGATCAGAAAAAGGCAGATAATGAGATTCCTGTGTGGTCTCATCAATGATTTTGATCTGAAGCAATCCTTTCTCTCTTTCTTCAAGAACCAGATAATCTTTAAAGATTTCAAAACCTTCCAACAAAACTTCTGCACGGTGTGGAATAACATCAACCCAGTTTTCCATACCGCAATTATCAATCTTTGTTTTTACAATCTTGAAATTGAAGGCGTCATCAGCATTGGTAATGATATAAAATTCATCCTCATAATGCTCTACTGAATATTCAAGGTCGTCTATTCTAGGCTGGATTATGGTCCATTCTGCAAACACATCGTCAGAAGGAATAAAGCGGTGCTCATCAGAAATAGTGCTTGAGCTCGCAATAAAAATATATTGTAAGGATTTTGTCTTAAATACATTCACATCAAACGTTTCATCTTCTTCGTGGAAGATCAGAACATCATCCGCTGAATCTGTTCCCAACTGATGTCTATATACCTGGAATGCACGAAGATTTTTATCTTTTCTGATATAAAAGACATGCTGGTTGTCATTGGCCCAGACGGCTTTTCCTGTAGTATTCGGAATTGTATCAGGAAGAATTTCTCCGGTTTTTAAGTTTTTGAAATTCAGCGTGTAAATTCTTCTTCCTACATTATCTGATGAAAAAGAAGCCAGTTCGTTATTGGGACTCACAGCTACACTTCCTACCTCAAAGAAGCTTTCGCCTTCCGCAAGAATATTAACGTCAAGCACAATTTCTTCTTCATTGTCAAGGCTTTTATGCTTCCTGCAGAAAATAGGATATTCCTTGCCTTCTTCATAACGCACAATATACCAGTATTCATTAAAGAAATAAGGCAGAGATTCGTCATCCTTTTTATAGCGTGCCTTCATTTCTTCGAAAAGCTCTTCCTGAAGAACTTCGGTATCTTTCATGATAAATTCTGCGTAAGCATTTTCTTCTTCAATATATTGGATGACTTCCGGGTTTTCCCTTTCATTCAGCCAGAAGTAATTATCGATTCTTTTATCACCGTGGGTTTCTAATATTTTTTCTATTTTTTTTGCCTGTGGAACTTTCATCCGGATATTTTGGTTTTTTATGGAGCAATATCTGTCTTCACTTTTCTTCTGAAAGCAAGTGGTTTACACAGATATCTCATTCAATATTAATTTTTGTTCAAATTTAGGTAAAAAAAAACCATCTTCCCTTTATTGAAAAGATGGTTGATTGTATTTTTATAGTAAAGACTATTTGTGAAGTGCTTTAATATACTTTTCCAGGGCCATTGTCATGGAAGGAGTTTCCTTCGTAGGCGCCATTAAATCTACTTTTAATCCCGCTTCTTCCGCAGCTGCCAAAGTCGTATTTCCGAAAACACCGATTTTGGTTTCTTCCTGCCTGAAGTCTGGGAAATTTTGTTGCAGTGATTTGATTCCCTGCGGACTGAAGAAAATCAACATGTCATAATCTTTGACGTTGATATCTGTAAGGTCGCTGCATACGGTACGGTACATAATTGCTCTTGTCCAGTCTACATTAGATGCATCCATGGTTTTTACAATATCCGGACTTAAAACATCTGAAGATGGAAGCAGATATTTTTCAGTTGGGAATTTTTTGAAAAGAGGAAGCAGGTCTGAGAAGTTTTTCTCCCCAAAGCTGATTTTTCTTTTTCTGTACACAATATGCTTTTGAAGATAGTTGGCAATTGCTTCGGACTGGCAGATATATCTCATCGTATCCGGAACGGCAAAACGCAATTCCTCTGCTAGTCTGAAGTAATGGTCAATCGCATTTTTACTGGTAAAAATAATACCGGTATACTGCGTCAGATCTATTTTCTGTGTTCTGAGCTCTTTATTGTCAACCCCTTCGACGTGGATAAATGGACGGAAATCAATCTTTATTTTTTCCTTCTTCGCTATATCCAGATATGGAGAAGACTCACTAGGCGCTGGTTGAGAAACCAATATAGACTTTATTCTCATCATTGACTTTTATTAAAAAAATAACAACTTCCAAAGCAATAATAATGGTGCGATTTGGAGGGTGCAAATATACAAAAATTTATAATACCATTTCTCCGGAAGAATCTTGTTCTTGTGAAATAAATAGAAAAAAACCTTGAAAATGAATACAAAAGAAAAGAAGCAGAAATAATATAAAAACATTTTATTTCTGTCTATCGGGAAGTAATAGTGGGCTACACAAAGAATTATCAGCAAAAAAGACAGAATGAAATAAAACTTTGTGGAGGTAAAATAAAAAATAGTCCATTTTTTTCCGTCCCCTATACTTTGATAAAATAAAAAAACCAATGTGGATTTTATTAAATAAAAAAACAGCACAGCCAGCAAAGTATACCCGAATTTATTAAGCTGGTATCCTAAAAGCTGAAGATCCGCAATAAATTTCGGTACAACAGGAACATACTGTGAGATTAATACAGAAAGGGTAAGGGTGATTACACAGGATGTGATAATCCAGCTGGGAAGGTTGTTACTCGCATCAAAATATTTCTGAAGCAGAAAATCTTTGAGACTGGCATCCCTTTCTATGACGTTCATCATAAAAACATATAAAAAGATACAGCCCACAAGGATAAAGATTACCCAATCATTATTCTCAGGTATTCTTACGTGATTAATGAAGTGTTGTTGTGATGATGGCAAAATTTAAGTTTTTTTATTTATTATTTAACTCCGGATTTACACAGTACGGCATAGATTTTCCTATTACCTGGTCCATGTATCTGCAGTTAAAATATTTGCTCTCATCGATTTTACGTATTGTTCAGATCTGTTGAATAAAAGTTTCTGTTTCATCCGCTTAATCCCCGAGAAATATTTTTGCAAAATTATAGATTATTTTGTATAAAATAAAAAGGTTAAATAAACTATCTTTGCAAACTGAAATGAAAAAACTCGTCATCATCCCAACCTACAACGAAAAGGAAAATATTGAAAATATTATTTCCGCGGTTTTTGCATTGGAGGATGACTTTCATATCCTGGTAGTAGATGATACTTCTCCGGATGGTACGGCAGAGATTGTAAAAGAATTGCAGAAGAAATATCCGCATTATCTCCACCTGTCAGTAAGGCATGTGAAAGATGGTTTGGGAAAAGCATATATTCATGGGTTTAAATGGGCTATTGAAAATAAATATGACTATATTTTCGAAATGGATGCCGATTTTTCACATAACCCGAATGACCTGCCGAGACTTTTCGAAGCCTGTTTAAATGCAGATATGGCCATCGGTTCCCGCTACTCAAAAGGGGTAAATGTGGTGAACTGGCCTATGGGAAGAGTATTGCTTTCTTACTTTGCATCAAAATATGTAAGGTTTGTGCTGGGGCTTCCAATTCATGATACTACAGCAGGATTTGTCTGCTTTTCAAGAAAAGTATTGGAAGAAATAGGGTTGGATAATGTAAAATTAAAAGGCTACGGGTTTCAGATAGAAATGAAATTCAGGGCATTTAAAAAAGGCTTCAGAATTGTGGAAGTTCCAATCATATTTACCAACAGAATTTTAGGAGAAAGCAAAATGAACGGCGGAATTATCCATGAAGCTGTTTTCGGAGTATTGAACTTAAAATGGAAATCAATCATCAACAGATTATGAAACTGATGAAAAAGCTGATCTTTATTTTCGTTTTGCTGGGGCTGTTTTCGTGCGGCGATTATATTGATAAGCCTAAAAACCTGATCGATAAAGGTATGATGGCAGAAATAATTGCCGATCTTGCGATCAATGATCAGGCTATCTATGTATATCCTGACAAAAATATGGAAGCAGGTACAAGAGCTGTCCTGAAATCATACAAGGTAAAGCCGGATGATTTTGTAGACAGTTTCAAATACTATGTAATTAAAGAAGAAATGGATGGGATTGCCAATGACGCACAGGAAATATTACTGAAAAAAGATCCCAAAGCAGATAAATACGTAAAGGATAAAATGAAACAGAATGGTGCTGTAATGCCTTTAGTAAGGTAAATGAGCATACAGGTTTCTGTCCGCAAGGAATCACTGATAAAACAGTGCATTAAAAAAGTATAGAGATGAAATTTTTTAATATAGAAAAAACCTCTGAAGGAAAAGCAAGAGCAGGGGAAATTACCACAGATCACGGGAAGATTCAAACGCCTATTTTTATGCCTGTGGGAACTGTAGCAAGTGTGAAAACAGTTCATCAGAGAGAATTAAAAGAAGACATTAAAGCCCAGATCATTCTGGGAAATACTTATCACCTTTACCTTCGTCCCGGAATGGAAACGATGCAGGATGCAGGTGGTTTACATAAATTCATGAACTGGGACCTTCCTATCCTTACCGATTCAGGAGGTTTTCAGGTATTTTCACTGGCCAGTAACAGAAAGATGACGGAGGAAGGAGCAAGATTCAAATCTCATATCGACGGAAGTTATCACATGTTTTCCCCGGAGAGATCAATGGAAATTCAAAGACAGATCGGAGCCGATATTTTCATGGCTTTCGATGAATGTACTCCTTATCCGTGCGATTATAACCAGGCAAAATCATCCATGGAACTTACCCACCGCTGGCTGAAAAGATGTATTGAATGGACAAACAATAATCCTGAATTATACGGACACAAGCAAAGACTTTTTCCGATTGTTCAGGGATCTACCTATTCCGACCTCAGAAAAATTTCTGCAGAAGTAATTTCCGAAGCAGGAGCTGAAGGGAACGCGATCGGAGGACTTTCCGTTGGAGAGCCTGAAGAAGAAATGTACAGAATCACAGATGAAGTAACAGACATTCTTCCTAAAGAAAAACCAAGATATCTGATGGGGGTGGGAACTCCGTGGAATATCCTTGAGTCTATCGGCCTGGGTATTGATATGATGGATTGTGTGATGCCGACAAGAAATGCCAGAAATGCAATGCTTTTCACATGGCAGGGGGTGATGAATCTTAAAAATGAAAAATGGAAGCGTGACTTTTCGCCTTTGGACGAATTCGGGACAAGTTTTGTAGATCGTGAATATTCAAAAGCGTATCTTCGTCACCTGTTTGTATCTAAAGAATATCTGGCAAAACAGATTGCTTCAATTCATAATCTTGCATTCTATCTGGATCTGGTAAAAGTAGCCAGAGAACATATCATTGCAGGAGACTTCTATGAATGGAAAAACTCTGTAGTACCGGTTCTCAGACAAAGACTATAAGAAAATATGCTTAAAATTGTAGACAGATATATCATAAAAAAATACCTTGGAACTTTCAGTTTCATGCTCGTATTGTTGTCTATAGTCGTCCTCGTAATTGACGTACAGCAGAAAATCCCAAGGATAGAAAATGCCAAAGCCATTGATCCTAAACTGGATCTGATGTATTTCCTGATCCATTTCTATCCCTTCTGGATTATTAATCTTGTGGTGACCTTTCTTTCCATCCTGGTTTTTATTTCGGTGATTTATTTTACCTCCAGAATGGCAAATAATACCGAAATTGTTGCCATCATCAGTAGTGGTGCCAGCTTTCACAGGTTTTCAAAACCATATCTTCTTACCTCTATTTTTATTGGTCTGATTGCCCTGGTGGTATATCATATGGTGCTTCCCTGGGCCAATATCAAGAAAAATGAGCTGGAAGCTTACACCTATAATGCGGCCAATAAAGAAAAAATCTTAGGAACCGCTCCCGCTTCTTCACAGCTGAGTAAAACAGAATATATCTTCGTTGATTCCTGGAACAAAAGGGAAAAAAGAGGATCAAGTTTTGTCTATCAGAAATATGATAAAGACAGGAAAATGACCTACGAGCTGAAAGCCAGTGAAGTGTATTGGGACAAAGACAAAAAGCAGTTTGTCTTAAATAATTATTTGGAGAAAACAATCAATAAAGACAATTCAGAAAAGCTTAATAACGGAATAGAACTAAGGAAAAACTATGGGCATTCCCCGGAAGAGCTTTTCCCGAACGAGCTTTTGGGGCAGAATAAGACCACTCCGGAACTCTTAAAGTTTATTGAAAGAGAAAAGGAAAGAGGAAACAGTAACCTGAATTCTTACCTGAATGAGCTTCATCAAAGAACGTCAATGCCTGTTTCAATCATTATTCTGACATTTCTGGCGCTTTCCCTGTCATCGCAAAAGAAAAGGGGAGGATTGGGAATTAACCTGGCGATAGGGATTTCATTGGCCTTTATTTTCGTGTTTTCATTTGAAGCTTTAAAAGTAGTTTCAGAAAATAAAAGTTTATCTCCTGCGTTGGCAATGTGGCTGCCCAATCTTGTCTTCCTGCCGCTTACTCTTTACCTTTATATCAAAAGAGCCAATCAGTAAAGTAATTTTACTTCCTTGTGGTAAAAGGAACGCATACCGTCTTCCAGCTCTATCCAGAGCTCACCTTTTTCGTCTGCCTTTCGGATGATGCCATTTTGTCGCTCTTTTTCAATTTCAAAAACTGATATCTGATCTTTTCTGAAAAGGTTGGTATTGAATCCATCCAATATTTCCTGATCAGATGGAATGTTTTTCAGTTTTTCAGACAGGAATTCATGAAGGCTTTGGGCAAGGTCTTCAAGGTCAAATTCTACTCCTGTTTGCGTCAGGAGTGATCCTGCGTTGGATATTTCATCAAAATTTTCCTGCAGAATATTGATTCCGGCTCCTATGATGAAATAATTATTTTGATTAATCTTTTTCTTTTCTATTAAAATTCCAACGATTTTTTTACCTTTAAGGATAATATCATTCGGCCATTTGATTTTTACCTCTGAGTCAGACAATTTGGCAAGGAAATCCCGGATTATCATTGCGGTATAGTAATTGAATATAAAGTCGGAGCACAAGATGTTCTGAGTATTCACTGCCAGCGTATACGCCAGGTTTTTTCCGGCAGTCTGAGTCCAGGTATTTCCGTACTGACCACGGCCTTTAGTCTGATTAAAAGTATGAAGCCCTGTAAAATCTGAATTTCCGTAAAGTAAAAACTTTGATATTTCGTCATTAGTAGAAGAACATTCTTTCAGGTAGAAGAGTTGGCTCATTTAAGAAAACTTTAAGACATTAAGAGGGTAAAAGTAAGGTTAAAGTAAAGAAAAAACAATAAATTTGCAGATTATAGTATTTTTTTAATGAATAAAACAGCAGAAAAACAAGCATTAATAGATAAAATCGTTGAAGCTATCCAGGATGTAAAAGGTGAAGACATTATGATCTTTGATCTTTCCAACATCGAAAATTCCGTAGCAGAAACATTCGTAATATGTAGTGGAAACTCGAACACACAGGTGGCTGCACTGGCAGGAAGTGTTGAGAAAAAAGTAAGAAACGAACTGCACGACAGACCTTGGCATGTGGAAGGTGCTGAAAATGCGATGTGGGTACTGGTAGATTACGTTTCAGTGGT
Organism: Chryseobacterium sp.; assembly: GCF_041914225.1. Taxonomy (GTDB): domain Bacteria; phylum Bacteroidota; class Bacteroidia; order Flavobacteriales; family Weeksellaceae; genus Chryseobacterium. Next base: position 8,138 of record NZ_JAYSDT010000009.1, on the reverse strand, counting down.
GGTTCATATATTCCAGAAACAGGTACGTGAGTACTACGACATAGAAGAGCTTTGGGGTGACGCAGTCATTACCAGAATTGAAAATGAATAATAAAAATTTTAAAAAGTTTAAATGAATAATAAAGGATTCAACTGGTTCTTTCCTATTGCAATCATAGCTCTTTTGCTATTCTTTGGCTCCAATTTCCTTGGAGGCGACAGTGCAAAATCTATTGATGAAGATGGTTTCTTTAGAGAAATGCAGGCGGGGAAAGTCCAGAATATAATTATATACAAAGACATAGAGAAAGCTGATGTTTTCCTGACAAAAGAAGCGAAATCGGCAATGGTTTCCAAAGCCGGAAAAGAAAACAACCCGCTTTCTGCCTTCGAAATGGCTCCTAAAGCAGACTTTTCTGTAAAATATGGAGACCTGCAACTTTTCCTTCAGAAATTTGAACAGATCAGAGCGACCAACCCGGCAATCAAAACAACCAAAGATTACGGAACAGGTAAAAGTGCCTTAATGGATATTTTAGTTCCTGCGCTGGTTTGGATTTCAATTTTAGGATTATTCTATTTCCTTCTTTTCAGAAAGATGGGCGGCGGCGGAGGTCCAGGCGGACAAATTTTCTCTATCGGAAAATCCAAAGCGAAGCTTTTTGATGAAAAAGAAAGAATTCAGGTGACATTTAAAGATGTTGCAGGATTGGAAGGAGCGAAAGAAGAAGTTCAGGAAGTCGTGGATTTCCTTAAAAACTCTGAGAAATATACAAAACTGGGAGGTAAAATTCCTAAAGGTGTCCTGCTGGTAGGGCCTCCGGGAACCGGTAAAACGTTGTTGGTAAAAGCTGTTGCAGGTGAAGCTAAAGTTCCGTTTTTCTCACTTTCAGGTTCGGATTTCGTTGAAATGTTTGTTGGGGTAGGAGCTTCCAGAGTAAGAGATCTTTTTGCTCAGGCTAAAGCAAAATCTCCAGCAATTATCTTCATCGATGAGATTGATGCCATCGGACGTGCAAGAGGAAAAAATAATTTCTCCGGCGGAAATGATGAAAGAGAAAATACCCTGAACCAGCTTCTTACTGAAATGGATGGTTTCGGAACCGATACGAATGTTATCGTAATGGCAGCTACCAACAGAGCAGATATTCTTGATAAAGCTTTGATGAGAGCAGGACGTTTTGACCGTTCTATCTATGTAGACCTTCCGGAACTTCACGAAAGAAGACAGATCTTTGATGTTCACCTGAAGAAAATCAAGCTTGATGACAATGTAGACAGAGAATTCCTTGCAAAGCAAACCCCTGGTTTCAGTGGAGCAGATATTGCGAACGTTTGTAACGAAGCAGCGCTTATTGCAGCAAGAAATAATCATACATCAGTAACCAAACAGGATTTCCTTGATGCTGTGGACAGAATCATTGGTGGTCTTGAAAAGAAAAATAAAGCAATCAAACCTTCTGAAAAGAGAAGAGTAGCTTACCACGAGGCAGGACATGCAACAATTTCCTGGCTGGTAGAGCATGCATCTCCACTTTTAAAAGTGACTATTGTTCCTAGAGGCCGTTCATTAGGTGCAGCATGGTATCTGCCTGAAGAAAGACAGCTTACCACTACTGAACAGATGCTGGACGAAATGTGTGCAACACTGGGAGGAAGAGCCGCAGAGCAGGTAATCTTCAACAATATTTCCACAGGGGCACTTTCTGATCTTGAAACAGTGACGAAGAGAGCACAGGCCATGGTAACGATCTATGGATTAAGCCCGAATATCGGTAATATTTCTTACTATGACAGTTCAGGCCAGTCTGAATATAATTTCGGAAAACCTTATTCTGAAGAAACGGCAACAAAAATTGATGCAGAGATCAAATCGATTATCGAGAATCAGTATGACAGAGCTGTAAGAATCCTTGCAGATAATAAGGATAAGCTGGATGCTTTAGCCAATAAGTTGCTGGAAAAAGAAGTGATCTTCCGCGAAGATCTGGAAGAAATTTTCGGAAAGAGAGCATGGGATCCGGAATTGACAGAGAAGCCTGTTACCAATACTATTCCTGAAAAAGATCAGCCAATAGCAGAGGCAGCACCTGAGATCAAAGAGAAAGAAGAAGAAAGCGAAATTCAGGCTCCTGAAAGCCCGACCCAGCTCTAAGACTCTTAAAAATATAAATAATAAAAACCTGGCAACTGTAAAATTGCCAGGTTTTTTCATATTTCAAGAGATATTTTGAACACTATTATAATTTATTTTCTATTTTTGTATAAAGTTGACTAAAAATAGATTAAGTTGAATTTATTCAAGAGGATTGTAAGCAAACTTACCAACCAGCCTGAAGAAGAGGAAAAACAGAGCCTGGAGAAGCTTGGGGATTCGCTGAAAAATGCGGATCTTGACTATAAGTTTGCGCAATTATTTACGCATTCGGGGGGATTTTTTAATTATTGTGCAGATGAAGCGGAGGCTCTACAAACTTTAAATCAAATTATCAAAATAGAAGGCATCCACAATCTCTTCTGCTGGGATAAAGAACTCCAGAACTTTTTGAACGTTGTGAAGACTTCTTATACCTCAGAACTGCAGCAGTCTAATGATGCTGCATTCATTACCTGTGAATACCTCATTGCCTACGACGGCAGAATCATGCTTTCTCATAATAATATCCTTCACTATCATTCTTCCATGCTTCCTGATAAAATTATCATTATTGCCAATGTTTCTCAGATTGTAAACAACCTGAATGATGCTATGGGAAAAATAAAAAGAAACGGAAATATCAAGAACCTTACTTCCATCAGCGGAAGCCAGTCTAAAATGGACAGTTCTTCCAATTCCAATACAAAACTGTTTTTATTGCTGCTTGAAGATTAAGCAACCACTTCTAAATTTTAAATTTTGGACAAAAATCTCATTCAAAGAACCGTATCAGGTATCGTTTATGTAGCCATCATTATTCTTTGTTCTACTCCCTTGGGAGCACAATTGCTGAACAATATTGCCCCTGGTTTGGTCAAACAGCAATATCTTTATCATGGGTTGATGAGCTTACTCCTGATCGTAGGAACCTGGGAATGTGTCAAAATCATGAAATTTGGAAACGGTTATGAAAAATGGGTAGTCTATCCACTGGTCATCTTCATCTTTTATATTTTCTCCAAAAGATATTTTAACCACGATTTCTTTTTTGATTTCAGGCTTAGTGAAATATTGGCACTCGCCCTGATTGGGATTGCTGTGGTGACTTTATTCAAATATCCTAACGAATTATACTTCGACAGCGGGAAACTTATTTTTACCGTTATTTACGTGGCGCTTCCGTTCAGCTTTGCTTTAGGTTTGCCAAAGTTCTCCAGCTATAATGAAAGTTTTTCTCTCGAGGTGCTGTTTCTGTTTATTCTGATCTGGAGCAGCGATACTTTCGCTTATCTGGTAGGGAAATTCTTCGGTAAACATAAAATGGCTCCTAAAATTTCTCCTAAAAAAACTTGGGAAGGCTATGCAGGCGGTGTTGTTTTAACACTGGTTTTATCTTACTTTATTGAACATTACCAGCCTGAATTGAGAGGAAACTGGATGATCGTAGGATTTCTGGTTGCAGCTTTTGCTCCATTAGGGGATCTTGTAGAAAGCCAGTTGAAGAGAAACTTCGGTGTGAAAGACAGCGGAAACATCATTCCGGGGCACGGAGGAGTTTTAGACAGGCTGGATAGTTTTATTATCTGCGTTCCTGTCGTATATTTGTACTTTATTTTAGAAAAATTTATTTAGTCTCATGAAATTACATAGAGAATCAAAAGGAACGATTACCGTTGCTACCATACTTTTCATCATTCTGGGAGCCCTAGCGATTTATTTCCTTAAAATATGGTCCCTGCTGATCATTATGCCTTTGCTGGTTATTTACAGTTTAGTTTTCTGGTTTTTCAGAGTTCCGGACCGTACTATTCTTGACCACAGAGAAAACGTGATTGCCCCTGTGGACGGAAAAGTGGTCATTATCAAAGAAGTGGAAGAAGATGAATTTATAAAAGGAAAAGCAATCCAGGTTTCCATTTTCATGTCTCCACTGAATGTTCATATCTGCAGATATCCGGTTTCAGGAGAAGTGATTTACAAAAAATACCATCCGGGAAAATATCTGGTAGCATGGCATGAAAAGTCTTCTACAGAGAATGAAAGGACTACGGTAGCAGTACAAACTTTAACCAATCATAAAGTGGTTTTCAGACAGATTGCCGGATATGTGGCAAGAAGGATTGTTTTCTACTGTAATGAAGGAGATAAAGCAAAAGCCGGGCATGAGTTCGGATTTATCAAATTCGGGTCCAGAATGGATGTCTTTCTGCCTCTGGATACTGAAATTATCTGTAAGATCGGAGATATTACAAAAGGAGGTCTGGATGTGATTGCCAAACTGAAAGAAAATTAATCATTATCAAATGTAAAATATAAGAGAGCTGTTATGGCTCTCTTTTTATTTGCCTGAGAGTCTAATAATTAAACTATTTTATATATGTTTTAATCTCTTCTGTCAGATTTAATATGAATTCCACAGGAATGTCTTCTTCGGGGTCAATTAAGAGGATTTTAAACTTCTTTCTGCCATCCTGAATCAGTTCAGGATAATCAAGTCTGTCACCGTGATAAAAGCTCAGATAATGCTTTTGATATTTATTGCTGTAATAGAAGTAACACAGCATTTTCTTTTTGTATTTGAAGAACGGAAGTCCAAAGCTGAAAGTTTCTGTAATATTTTCCGGATCTGAAGCCAGGATCTTATCACGTAAAAACAAAAGAGTACTTCTTTCAGGCTCTTCGATTCTGTAGAAATACTCTTGTATGGGGTTCATTTTGATTCAATTAAAATATTAGTCAAAGTTTTGTAGTTCAACAAGCTTATGATACATTCCTCTTTTTGCAATCAGGTCGTGGTGGGTTCCCTGTTCCACAATATCACCTTTTTCCATCACTACAATCCAGTCTGCTTTCTGAATCGTTGAAAGACGGTGGGCAATCACTAAAGAAGTCCTGTTTTCCATCATCTTTTCCAGAGCATCCTGAACGAATCTTTCGGATTCTGTATCCAGGGCGGATGTAGCTTCATCCAGAATCATAATTGGTGGGTTTTTCAATACAGCTCTTGCTATAGAAACCCTTTGTTTCTGACCTCCGGAAAGTTTGTTTCCATCATCACCGATATTGGTATCATACCCTTCAGAAAGGTTGGAGATAAAAGAATCCGCATTGGCAATTTTTGCAGCGGCAATTACCTCCTCTTTGGTGGCATCAGGCTTACCCATCAGAATATTGTTATACACAGAATCGTTGAATAGTACGGACTCCTGTGTTACCATTCCCAGCAGCTGGCGGTATTCCTGTAATTTTAAATGTTTAATATTTGTCCCGTCAATAAGGATTTCTCCTTCCGAAACATCATAGAATCTCGCTAAAAGATTGGCAATGGTTGTTTTACCACTTCCGCTTTGCCCTACCAAAGCAACTGTTTTTCCTTTTGGAATGGTTAAGTTGAAGTTTTTAAGAATAAGATTCGCTTTGTCATAATAGAATCCAATATCCTTGAATTCAATATTGTTCTGAAGCGTTGTAATAGAAACAGGCTCTGCAATTTCCTCAATTTTCACATCTGCTTCAAGGATTTCCAATACTCTTTTCAGGGAAGCTTCTCCCTTTTGTACATTGGAAATAGAAGTAGATAAGCTTTTTGCAGGAGGAAGGATCTGGAAGAACATTCCTAAAAATACAAGAAAATCTGCCGGAGAAATACTCTGCTCAACAATAATTTGTTTCCCACCGTACCAGGCAATAATCAGGAAGGTAATAGAACCTAAGAATTCGCTCATTGGAGACGCCAGTTCTTTCTTTTTACCCAAATTGATAGAACTTGAGATCCATTTATTCATAGAATACATGAATCTGTTATTCATGATTTTTTCCCCATTGAATATTTTAATGACCTTTGAAGACTTCAATGTTTCATCCACAATAGAGAAAATAGTTCCCAGCTCACTTTGTGCTTCATGTGAGTCTTTTTTAAGGCTTTTTCCGATCAAGGCAATCATTGTTCCCATCACAGGAAGAACCAATAGCGAGAAAAGAGTCATTTCAGGACTCAGGAAAAATAAGGTAACCAATGTACTGATCAGCATAAAAGGTGCGTTTATCAGTTCAATCAGGCTTCCTAAAATATTTCCTTCCACTTCTCCTACGTCATTGGACATACGGGACATCATGTCTCCTTTTCTGCTCTCTGTGAAAAATGAAACAGGAAGAGAAAGTATTTTTCTGTACATCGCTCCACGTAGGTCTTTGGTTACTCCCACACGGTAATTGATCAGTAATAAAGAACCGAAATATCGGAATGCATTTCTCAAAAAGAACATAAATGCAGTAATGATGCACAGCCAGGCAAGGACAGTAAGTGCCCCGTAATTACTCACCAGCGTCTGTACATAATAATTGGAATATTCTTTTACATAGGAGAAAAAATCAACAATATCACCGGAGTATACTGGCGCTTTTTCATATTTTTCGGGTTTTATGGTGCCAAAAAGCATTCCCAGAACCGGTAGAATAGTCCCTAAGGAAGCAATCTGAAATACAGAATACAGGATATTGAAAAATAAACTCCCGTAGATATATTTTTGATGCGGCCTTGCGAACTTTAAGATTTTTTTATATTCGTTCATTCAATGAAAAAATTGGATAGCAAAATTACGTAAAATTAAAAGATAAGACGTTCTTAATCCTGTTTTACTTTAACGGATATGTTTCAAAAATCGTTTTTTTGTTACAACTCAGGGCTGTTAAACTTTATTTTTAAAATAAATAAACGGAAATATAACACAGGAACAGAAGGTAAAACAACAAAGCAGTTTAATAAAAAAAACCGCTTATTCAGCGGTTCCTTTTTATAGTGGTTTAATTAAAACTTCACCTGATCGTTATATTTTGGGCTAAAGTTTTTAGGATTCAGCTTATTCAGTGTTTTTCCAAAATTATTGATGATCTGTGTCATATTATCAAAATCAACAATATTGATATCATCATTTTCATGGTGATAATGAGATGCCTTTGTCATATCAACCGTAGAGAATGAATGGGCAATAATTTTCTTTTTTACAAAGCTTACATTATCCGAACGGTAAAACAGCTGCTGTTTTGCATAAGGATCAGCATTAATTTTTAATCCGTTTACTGCATTTTTATTGAAAAGCTCATCAAGATCTGAGAATCCGTCTCCTGTCATATATAATGCATTTTTGCCCCATTGGGATTCTGTAGCTACCATTTCAAAATTAAAAAGAGCAGTCATTTTATTATAAATGTGATCCAGTTTAGAATCTGTTGAAATAGCTCTTGAACCCAGCATTCCCTTCTCTTCTCCATTAAATGCCATAAACACCATGGAGAATCCCGGCTTTTTATTTTTAAAATAATCGGCAATACCTACGAGTGTAGTGATTCCGCTGGCATCATCATCTGCTCCGTTGTAAATATTATCACCGCTTTTATCACTGGTCCCGATATGGTCGAAATGCCCTGAAAAACCAAGATACTGATCAGATTTTCCTTTTTTGATTCCACAAACGTTGTATACTGTTTTCCCATTGTAGTCAAATGGCACCAGATAAGAATTTCCCGTACAATATTCCAGGTTGTTTTCTTTAAAAAGTTTAGCGATATAATGGGCTGCATTTTCATTTTCCTGGGTTCCGATTTCACGCCCTTTCATTTCATCTGAAGCGAGAGTGGAAAGAACTGTTTTTACTCTTTCCCTGGAAACTTCCTGTGCAAAGGTGAATACGGAGAATAGTGATAAAGTAAAATACGTTAGCTTTTTCATTGTCTTTTATTAAAAGTTATATGATCTGTCGTGTTCCTGACTAAAAAGTTGCAATGAATTTACATAAATTAAATAAGAAAGTATAGAAAATAAAAAAACAGCTCCTAAAAGAAGCTGTTCTCACTCAAAAAATCGTTGTAAGGCTATCGAAGTCTGTCTACAGATTTTACGAGCCTCTCATCTTTGCGGATGTAAACGTTTGCAATAAGCAGACAGACCACCGCCATCAATGGGAAAATCGGCTCAATACCCTTCTCAGGAAACTGAATTCCTCCGGATAAGTTTAGTAACCAG
>NZ_JAYSDT010000008.1:0-115915 GCF_041914225.1 Chryseobacterium sp. | reverse complement strand
TATCTTCCATTTTTCCTTCTCCTTTCTCGATTTTCTTTAAAATCTTGTACATCCATCCCGTTCCTTCACGGCAAGGAGTACATTGTCCGCAACTTTCGTGATTGTAGAATCTTGCCAAAGTCATGGTATGTTCTACAATACACTGGTCTTCATCCAAAACGATGAAACCTCCTGAACCCATCATGGTTCCGGTAGCGAAACCACCGTCTGCCAATGATTCATAGTTCATATATCTTGGCTCTCCGTTCACTGTTCTCAGCAATAGATTTGCAGGAACAATCGGAACAGAACTTCCTCCGGGGATACAAGCCTTCAGTCTTTTACCATCTTTAATACCACCGCAATATTCATCAGAATAGATAAATTCTTCTACAGTGATCGTCATATCGATTTCGTATACACCAGGCTTGTTGATATTTCCACAAGCAGAAATCAATTTCGTTCCTGTAGATCTTCCAACCCCGATTTTAGCGTATTCAGCACCTGTAATATCAATGATCGGAACCACTGCTGCAATAGACTCAACGTTGTTTACCACCGTTGGTCTCTCCCAAAGACCTTTTACAGCCGGGAATGGTGGTTTTAATCTTGGGTTACCTCTTTTTCCTTCAAGGGATTCAAGCAATGCAGTTTCTTCACCGCAGATGTATGCTCCACCACCTCTCTGTACGTAGATTTCAAGATCGAAACCGGTTCCTAAAATGTTTTTACCTAAAAATCCTGCTGCTTTGGCTTCTTCAATAGCTTCTTCAAGGATATCCGGAATCCATGAATATTCTCCACGGATGTAGATATAAGAAGTATTGGAACCTAAACAGTAAGAAGAAATCAGCATTCCCTCGATCAATAAATGAGGAAGGAATTCCATCAAATATCTGTCCTTGAATGTTCCGGGCTCAGATTCATCCGCATTCACAACAAGGTGTCTCGGAACACCTTCAGGTTTTGCCAGAAAGCTCCATTTCATTCCTGTCGGGAATCCGGCTCCACCACGACCTCTCAGTCCTGAAGCCTTTACTTCTTCAAGAATTTCGTCAGGAGTCATTTTCAAGGCCTTTTCAGCTGCTGTGTAACCTCCCTGCTTACGGTAGGTTTCAAAGTAACGGATACCTTCTATATGTGCGTCTTTAAGTAAAAGTTTTTTACTCATTGTTATTTGCTTATTGCAATTGGCTTTTGGTGCCTTGCATTAATTATGATTAAACGTTAAGTGAATAATTTAAAATCTAAAATTTAGAGTTTAAAATTTCTATTAGTCTAAAGCAACCTGTCCCTGTCTGCAAAGATCAAGGATTTCGTCTACTTTTTCTATCGTTAAATTTTCATGAAAGAATTTTCCAAGCTGCATCATCGGTGCATATCCGCATGCTCCAAGACATTCTGCCGGTTTTAGTGTGAACATACCGTCTTCAGTAGTCTCTCCGTCTTTAATGTTCAGCTTGGTTCTGATATGATCCAGGATTTTTTCGCTTCCACAAACCATGCAAGGACCTGTTCTGCAAACTTCCAGAACGTATTTACCTACCGGTTTCATATTGAACATCGTATAGAAAGTAGCCACTTCATATACTTCGATCGGTTTGATGCTTAATAGTCCGGCAACATAATCCATTACAGGAACATCTAACCATCCTCCAAACTCTTTCTGTGCCAGGTGAAGTACAGGAAGAAGAGCAGACTTCTGTCTTCCTTCAGGATATCTTGCGATAATTTTGTGTACCTGTGCTAAACTTTCCGGTTTAAAAGCTATTGTTTCGCTCATTTTTTTAAATGTATTATTGTACAGTGTACAATGTACTAATGACTTATTTATTTGATCATTGTAAAATCATGAATACATTTTACAATGGTACTTTTTACAATGTTATGCGTCTAATTCTCCCGCAATAATATTCATACTACACATCGTTACAATGGCATCTGAAATTACAGAACCCGTAATCATTTCAGGGTATGCCTGATAGTAGATGAAACATGGTCTTCTGAAGTGAAGTCTGTAAGGGCTTCTTCCTCCGTCACTCACAAGATAGAAACCTAATTCTCCGTTTCCACCCTCTACTGCATGATAAACTTCTCCTTTCGGTACATCAGTTTCTCCCATTACGATTTTGAAATGGTAGATCAATGCTTCCATTTTCTGATATACATCTGCCTTTTCAGGAAGATAGAAATCAGGAACATCCGCATGGAATGGTCCTTCCGGAAGGTTTTCGTATGCTTGTTTGATAATTTTGATGGATTCCCAGACTTCCTGTTGACGAACCATGAAGCGGTCGTAAGTATCTCCTGAAGTTCCTACAGGAATAATAAAGTCGAAGTCCTGGTATGAAGAATAAGGCTGTGCAACTCTTACATCGTAATCTACACCTGCTGCACGTAAGTTTGGACCTGTGAAACCGTAGCTTAATGCTCTTTCGGCAGAGATCGCTCCCGTACCGATGGTTCTGTCCATGAAAATTCTGTTTCTTTCCAGTAAAGTACAGAACTCTTTGAATCTTGGCGGGAATGTCTTTAAGAAATCCTTGATCAGCTCATGGAATTTAGGAGTGAAATCTCTTTCAAATCCTCCGATTCTTCCCATATTGGTTGTCATTCTGGCACCACAGATCTGCTCATACATATCATAAATACGTTCTCTTTCGATGAACATATAGGTAAGACCTGTAATCGCTCCTGAGTCCATCCCGGTTACCCCATTACAGATCAGGTGGTCACCGATTCTGGCAAGCTCCATCAGGATAACACGCATATAGTCTACACGTTTTGGAACTTCTACGCCGATCAGTTTTTCTACTGTCATATGCCAGCCTAAGTTATTGATTGGTGCAGAACAGTAATTCATACGGTCTGTAAGGGTAGTGATCTGAGAATAGTTTCTTCTTTCAGAAATTTTCTCAAATGCTCTGTGGATATATCCTACGGTTTGCTCAGCGTGAAGGATTCTTTCTCCGTCCATCGTTAAGATATTCTGGAAAATCCCGTGGGTAGCAGGGTGGGTAGGTCCTAAGTTGAGGGTATATAATTGCCCGTCAATCTGTTCCTTACTTTCGTACTGGTTTAGTATATTAGATAATGAGTTATCTTTCATAATGATTGCTTTTAGCTATTTGCTTCTGGCTATTGGCTAGCTGCCATTGGCCATTCGCTTTTTTATCTTCCGAACATACTATCGTTCTTGTCGGTTCTTGTACCGTCTTCAAGGCGATATTCTTTCAACATTGGGTGGTATCCGAGATCTTCCATATTCAGAATAGGTCTGAGATCCGGATGTCCTTTAAATTTAATCCCATAGAAATCATACGTTTCTCTTTCCATCCAATTTGCTCCCGCATATAGATCCGTAAGGGAATCTACCTCAATATTTTCTCTGGACATGAAGATTTTCAGACGTAATCTGAAATTGGTCATCATATTATGTAAATGGTAGACAACACCTATTTCCTTTTCCGGGAACTCAGGGTAATGAATTCCGCAGATATCTGTAAGGAAATTGATTTCCAGAGATGAATCTTTAAGATAGTGAATGATTTTCTTAATATCTTCTTTTTTTACTTCAATCGTCAGCATTCCATAAGGCTCTGAGCTTGAAATGACAGATTCCGGAAATTCTCTTGTGATGGCTTCTAATACAAATTCGTTTGTCATTTCCGTTAGTTGCTTATGTTGTAAGAATCTAATAATTTCTGATACTCAGGCATGTCTCTTCTTCTGATGCTTTCGCTTTCTGCCAAAGCCTGTACCTGCATTACGCCTTCAATAATTTGTTCAGGTCTCGGAGGACATCCCGGAACGTAAACATCTACCGGAATAATTTTATCAATTCCCTGAAGTACAGAATACGTATCAAAAATACCACCGCTGGAAGCACAGGCTCCAACTGCTACCACCCATTTTGGCTCAGCCATCTGAGTGTACACTTCTTTCAGGACTGGTCCCAATTTCTTTGATATAGTTCCGCAAACCATCAGCATATCTGCTTGTCTTGGAGAGAAAGAGTTTCTTTCCATCCCAAATCTTGAAGCATCATAAGTAGGGTTCAGGGTAGCCATAAACTCGATACCACAACAAGAGGTTGCAAATGGTAACGGCCAAAGTGAAAACTTTCTTGCCATCCCGATTACACTGCTCAGTTTTGTTGCGAAAAACCCTTCTCCTTCATAGCCTTCAGGAGCAGGTGCATCTGTTCTTATTACTGGTTTTTTATCTGACATTTTAGTAAATATTTAAAGATTAAAATATTTAAAGATTAAAAAATAAGATCTTGGAAATCTTTAAATTACTTAAATACATTCAATCTTTTAATTAAAATTTATTTATCCCAATCTAACGCACCGCGTTTCCACACATAGAAAAACGCCATGAAAAAGATGGCTACGAACGTAAGCACGGCAAGGAATCCTTCCATGCCGAATTCTCTGAAGTTTACAGCGTAAGGATAAAAGAATACGATTTCAATATCGAATAGTACGAACAATACCGCAGTCAGGAAGTACTTGATAGAAAACGGTGTTCTGGCGTTTCCTTCTACAGGAACCCCACATTCCCAGCTTTGGTTTTTTACAGAGTTTCCTTTTTTCTGCTGTGGGCCTAAGAAATGTGCACCAAGCAAAGAAACCGCTACAAATCCTACTGCTACACCAGCCTGGATAAGGATTGGAATATAACTTTCAGGTAAATTCATTTTTGCATTATTATCTCAATTTGCAAATTTAGCGAATAAACAAGAAAGCATGAAATTTATCAGCTTAAAAGTAGGATGAAAATGAGTTAAATCAGTAATTTAGAATCAATAAAAATTAGCTTTTTGTCTTCGTTTTTTTTGCTGTGTTTTCCCTCTTTTTTGTAGTGAATGTGGAAAATTACATTCTGTCAGATAACATTTGGGGTATTTTGAATGTTTAGTACAAATAAAGATAACTTGTTAAAAGCACTGTTGGGATTGATTTTATTTTTTCATTTTTTTCAAAAGAGTATAAGCCATAAATGAAATATACCCGAAAAGAATACTGGCAAAAAGAATATTAATCACCGTATTTGTTTTGTCATCCGGTGACTGAAAAAAGAAATTGTAAATAATAAATCCAGCTATTAAAATGGCAAAAATGATCAGCTGTGGTTTCATAAATTTTTAAATTTTAAATTATTACTTAGTACAAAATACAGCATCAGTTATTGATTTCCATAGAATAGGTTCTTCTTCTCTTATGGTTTACCGGATTATAATCCTGCCATAGCAGCTGAATGCTTTTGTTTTCTTCCAGCTCAGGGTTGGTTTCCAGGTATTTGACTCCTTTTTTTCTGAATATATCCCAGATTTCTTTGAAAATGATAGAAGTAACTCCTCTTCTCTGGTAGTCCGGATGAATTCCGATCAGGTAGAAGTTGGCTCTGTCATTCTTCTTTCCTGCTTTTAGAAAGTGCCACCAGCCAAAAGGAAGCAGCTTTCCTCCTGATTTTTGCAGGGCCCTGGAGTATGAAGGCATTGTAATCGCGAAAGAGATCAGATTATTGTGCTCATCAGCAATGCATACAATAAAATCTTTGTCGATAAGTTTGAAATATTTCTCTTTATAGGTTTTACGCTGTTCGTCAGAAATAGGAGTGTAGGTGGAAAGGTGTTTGTAAGTTTCGTCCAAAAGATCAAACATAGGATCCACATACTGAATGATTTTTTCCTTTGTTTTGAATTTTAAAACTTTCAGTTTGTATTTTTCGGAAATAAGCTGATTAAATTTGTGGATTTTTTCAGGCAGGGTTTCAGGGAAGATAATTTCAAATTCTACCCATTCTTTCTCCTTGGTCAATCCCAGGTTTTCCAGATGTTTCGGATAGTACTCGTGATTGTAAATCCCGATCATTGTAGCCAGCTGGTCAAACCCTTTTATCAGCATTCCGGCTTTATCCAGATTGGTGAAACCCATTGGGCCTTCAATTTTGTCAATGTTTTTTTCTCTGGCATAATCAACTGCTTTTTGAATTAATGCTTTTGAAACTTCAGCATCATCAATAAAATCGATCCACCCAAAGCGTACTTTTTTAATTCCTAACTCTTTCTCTTCTTTGTGGTTAATAAGAACCGCAATTCTTCCTACAATTTTATCGTTCTTATAGGCAAGATATTGTCTGGCCTCCGAATATTGAAGCGCAGGATTTTCATCAGCATTCCAAATGTTGATTTCGTCATTGATAAAGGACGGAACGTAGTAAGGATTGTTTTTATACAGATCCATTGGAAATCTTACGAATTGCTTCAGCTGACCCGCAGTTTTTACTTCAATAATTGAAATTGTAGACATGTTTTTTGAGAAGAATTAAAGGACAAATATAAATAATAATATCGTATACTTTGGCACAGTTTTTATTTGATTATGGGTAAAATTAAACACAAAATTTATATAAAATGGTGGGTTATTATATCATTATTGGTATTTCAATGTTGGTGAGCTGGTGGGTTTCGTCCAGATTGAAATCGAAATTTGAATATTATTCCAATGTACACCTTCGAAATGGCCTTTCGGGGAAAGAAGTAGCGGAAAAGATGTTGAGAGATAACGGGATAAATGATGTTCAGGTAATATCAGTACCCGGGCAGTTGACGGACCACTATAATCCGGCAGATAAAACAGTTAACCTTTCTGAAGGAGTTTATATGCAGAGAAACGCAGCGGCAGCGGCAGTAGCAGCTCACGAATGCGGTCATGCAGTACAACACGCAGTAGGATACTCTATGTTGAATTTACGTTCAAAACTGGTTCCTATTGTTAATATAAGTTCCAATCTGATGCAGTTTGTCCTGATTGCAGGTATCGCTGTAATGGCAGCATCAAGAACGATTGAGAATCCAAATGGAAATACGACAATTCTTGCAATCGGAGTTGCCATGTTTGCCGTGACAACGCTTTTTGCTTTTGTAACACTTCCGGTGGAATATGATGCGAGCAACAGAGCAATGAAATGGCTTAAAGATACAGGAACAGTAACTGCAGAAGAATTTGTTGGGGTACAGGACAGTCTGAAATGGGCGGCAAGAACGTATGTGGTAGCTGCTTTAGGTTCACTGGCACAGCTTCTGTACTGGGCATCTTTGCTCCTTGGAGGAAGAAGGGATTAATCATTAAATTCAAATGAAACATACTGCATCTCGGAAAGTTTTTCTGAGATGCTTTCTTTTTGGGCCAGTTTCAGGGATGCTGTAAGGATACAGTTTTCATTGGCGTCGAAATTCAGGACTTTGCCGTCAAATTTCGAAAGCAGGGTGAATATCGTGTTCTGTTGATTAAAATTAAACCGGATCTCGACTTCTGTTTCCAGCTCACGGGTAATGATATGTGCTTCCTCCAATGTAATCTTCGCAGATTCCTTATAGGTTTTTACCAATCCTGAAACGCCAAGTTTGGTACCTCCATAATAGCGGACTACAATTACAAGCACGTTAGTGATCTCATTCGCCAGAAGCTGATTGTAGATAGGTAATCCTGCACTTCCGGAAGGTTCGCCGTCATCATTGGCCCGATAGTTTTCACCATTCAATCCTATTCTGAAAGCATAGCAATGGTGGGTCGCTTTCGGATGTTCTTCCCTGACCTTTTCCAAAGCTGTTTTTAACTCTTTTTCATTATTTACAGGGTAAGCAAATCCGATGAACTTGCTTCCTTTTTCTTTTAAAAGAGTGTTTTCTATGGGTTTTTCTATGGTTTTGTATTCAAACGTCATTGTGTATTCCGGCTTTATGGATGCAAAAGTATTAAATGCTTTACTATTTTGCGTCATGATCATACATTAAGCCGCCTATTCTGACGGCTTAATTTTATTTTTGTTTGTGTAAAATGAGACTGTATTATCTCTGAAATTTTCAAGTCTGTCGGCTGTATAATCAAAGTCAGGTGCCTTGGTTCCATTTTTCAGTTTAAGGTTTTCATTTTTAATTACAATGGCTTCGTCCCAAAGACCGACATCAATGAATTGTTGTAATGTAAAACGACCACCTTCAATGATGACGGACTGTATTTGTTCTTTATACAGAGCATCCATCAATTCTGACAGAAAATTGTCCTTGTTTGTTTTTATGAATTGGATGTGGTTTTCATTGCCTTCTTTCACAGAGTTTAAAACCAGTGTTTTTGCAGCATTATTGTAAATATTGTAATGAGCCGGAACCTTCAGATCAAAGTCGATTAAAATTCTGACAGGGTTTACTCCTTCTGCATTTCTTACAGTAAGGCTTGGATCGTCATTTAAAGCTGTTTGTGTTCCTACTAAAATAGCATGCTCGTCGGCTCTCAGCTGATGAACAAATTGATTTACCAGCGAGTTGGAAACAGCAGTTGGTTTAAAATCCTTATCCAGAAATCCATCACCGGATTCTGCCCATTTTAAAATGATATAAGGTCTTTTCTTTTCATGATAGGTGAAAAATCTTTTATTGAGTTCGATACATTCTTTTTCCAGAATTCCTGAAACGGCTTCAATGCCTGCATCCTGAATGATTTTCTTTCCTTTGCCGTTCACTTTATCATGGGAATCCATTACCCCGATCACCACTTTTTTAAATCCAAGTTCTTTAATTTTTAAAGCACAAGGCGGAGTTTTCCCATAATGTGCACAAGGCTCCAGGGAGACATAAATTGTGGATTCAGGGATAAGGTCTTTATTTTTAACTGAATTGATGGCATTGATTTCAGCATGGTTTTCTCCTGCCTTATGATGGTATCCTTCACCAATAATTTCCCCGTTGTGGACAATCACACTTCCTACAAGAGGATTGGGATATGTTTTACCAAGAGCTTTCCGGGCCAGTTCTATACATCTTTTGATATAAAGTTCGTCGTTGTTCATATTGTATAAAAAGAAAAAGCGAAGACAAATTACTTTGCTCCGCCTTTATGTATTTTGTTATGTATTATTCTCCGCTGATAATGTTGTGGAGATTTTGTTTTAACGTTTCCAGATGAGCTTTTTTCTCATCAATGGTATTGTAAGTATCCTTTAAAAGAGGATTTTCTCTTGACGGCTTGTTGAAGAAAGACAGGTTGTTTTCCAGCTTTACAATTTCTGCTTCAAGATCGGAGATCTGATTTTTGATCTTTCTCGCTTTGTCGGTAAGCTGGTTTTCAGATAAGCCTTCTTCTTTCAGCTCAAGCTCATTGATCTTGTTTATTTTCAATTTCTCTCGTAATGTTTTGTTGAATTCAGAGTTGATTGAAATTTTGTCTCTTGGAACTTTTCCGATATTATTCCATGAAGTTTTGATCTGCTCAATTCTTTCGATGCTTCCTTCATCATTGGAAACTTCCTTCAGTTCATCAAGAAGAGCTTTTTTGTTTTTATAGTTCTCCTTCCAGTTGTCAGTTGAAGTATTGCTTTTCTCTCTGTAATTGTTGAAAAATGCGTTACATGCATCACGGAATTCATCCCAGATCTTATTGGTCATGCTCTTTGGTACGTGCCCGATTTTTTTCCAGTCTTCCTGAAGCTTTTTGAATAAAGGCACTGAGATGTCCCATTCCTCATTGTTCATATTATCCTGTGCGGTCTGGATCAGTTTCAGTTTTTCTTCAAGATTGGCTTGCTGAGATCCTTTTAACGATTTGTAATAATTGTTTTTCGTTGTATTAAAAGCTCTTAGTGTTGTTTTGAAGTCATTCCAGTTCTGGTTGGAAAGTTTTCTTGGTACACTTCCTGTTTTCAAAAAGTCAGCTCGCAGGTCTTCCACTCTTTTGATGGCATTTTGCCAGTAGTTGTGGTTAGGTGTTTCTGAAGGCTCGGAAAGCTTTTTAATTTCAGCAATGATCTGATTTTTCTTTTCAAGGTTTTCACTCTGTTCTTTTTCAATAGAAGCAGAAAGCTCAGATTTCCTTTCGTGAATTTTGTTGGAGATTTCTTTGAATTCTTCCCATGTTTTTTCACGGAATTCTTCTGCTACAGGTTCGGCTTCTTCTTTCCAGAGTTTATGAAGATATTGCAGCTCATTCAGCGCCTTCTGGATCACCGGTTCGTTTTCCAGTTCTTTGGCATGGGCAATGATGTGTTCTCTTTTTTCCAGATTATGGCTGTATTCCTGCTCCAGAAATTCTTTGTTCAGATCCAGCATCTGATAAAACTGATTCAGGTGGTGGAAATAGTTGTTATTAAGAATTTTAAATTCAGATTTTGCAACCTGTCCGGCTTTTGACCAGTCTTCTTTTATCTCACGGATGGATTTGAAAAGATTGATCCCCGGTTCAGAGCTGGTATAAAGATTTTTAAGTCTTTCAATAATATTCTGGCGGTGTTCAAGGTTTTTCTTCTGTTCTTCTTCCTGTCCTTTCTGGAAATCGTCATGTTTTTCCTTGAAAATATTGACTAATGCAGAATACTTAGCCTGAGAAGGATGCTCATAGCTGAAATTTTCAGCAGCGTTTCCGGCTTCTATGTATTCATGTCTTTTGTCTTCCACTTCATCATGGATGTAATGACTTGCTTTTTCCTTCAGTTGGTTGAATCTTTTGAAGTTTTCACCGGCATTAGGAGTGTTGATGATTTTTTCCATTTCCTTTAAAGCATCGGCGAGAGAGATTTCTTCCTCTTCATGTTCTTCCAGGTGTTCTGCATCATCTTCATGCGGGTTTGCATCATGAGAAACCGCGTTTTCTGATGTGTCCTGAGATACTTCGTTAGGATTTTTCTTTTCTTCGTTTTCAGAAAGATTGTTTTCTGTAGTCATAGCAAATCTTTTATGTGAGTGGCGTTAATATCCTTTAAATATAGCTGTAAGGCCAATTAAAGCACTAATTTATGTTATTTTTTTTGAAAATTCCAAATTTCCCAGGCTTTTTCTGCTTGCTGTTCAAGCATATAATACCCATTTACTGTTTTTGCTCCTTTTTCAGAGGCATTGAGGATGAATTGGGTGTAGTTGGGATTGTAAATCAGATCAATAACCAGATGATCTGAGGAAAGCCCGTCAAAAGGAAAGTTCAGACAGTCTTTAACATTTGGAAAAGTACCTACCGGCGTACACTGAACAATAATTTTATGTTCTGAAACCGTTTCCTTATCAAGGTTTTCAAAATTGATTTCTGTACTTCTGGAAATAGTTAATGAAGGAATATTATGCTTATCCAGCGCATACTTTACTGCCTTTGCGGCTCCTCCGTTTCCTAAGATCAGAGCTTTATCCTGTGAAGGTTTTCTGTGTAAAAGAAGCGTCTTTTCAAAGCCGAAGGCATCCGTATTATAGCCTGTCTTTTTACCGTCCTGAATAAGAACACAGTTAACAGCGCCTATTTTCTCAGCTTCATCACTTAATTCATCAAGATAATCAATTATTTTTTCTTTATAAGGAATGGTGACATTAAATCCTAACAGCTCCGGAGAAGCAAAAAGATTTTCTACTTCATTGATTTCGTTCAGATCAAAAATGTCGTAGGAAAAGTTCTTCAGCATGAGCTTCTGGAACTTGTTTTCGAAGAATTTTTTAGAAAATGAATAAGAAATATTTCGTCCTATCAATCCTAATTTTTTGTTGGAATCCATATATCAAAAATAAAAAAAAGACCGGACAAATCCGGCCTTTGGTTTTAAATATTTTTTAATAATTAATCTACGATAAATTTAGCAGAGAAACCGTCTGCTTTCAGGATATAAGTTCCTTTTGTCATACCTTTAAGGTTAATCTTGTTTGAATGTCTGAAAGGATTAGCAATTGTTTCAATTAATTTTCCTGAAAGATCATAGATGTCAGCTTTTGAAATTTTGCTGAGATTTTCTCCCTTTACGGATAATTCATTATTTCTTGTCGGGTTAGGGTAGATGGTGAATTCTGATTTATTTTTTGGAGTTTCAGCTGTTGCCAACGTACCGAAACATGTCCAGCTGAGATCATCCATTGCAACCCTGTCGCCACTGTTTGGATTTACGATCTTAATTGTCACATTACCGCTAACATTTACATTAATGGTAGTCGTTGTTACAGTGCTGCTGTATGGGATAGTTCCTACAGTAACGTCATTTATCAATACGTTCAGATTACCGTTGTTACCGTTGTATTTTCTCTGCGTGGTCAATGTCAGAGACTGAACACCGCCTGAAATAACAGAACTTGTTAAAGTTCCTTTATTGGTACAGACAGCTTTACCATTGATGGTTTCGTCGGTTCTTGCCAGAGTGGCTGTCCAAGTGATATTATTGTTTGTCCACGTTCTTGTGGCGTATGAAGACGGTAAAGATGAGCCATCCTGCATGGTGCTGAAATCTTCCGTTCCACAGCTTCCGCCTCCTGCAGGCCCGTCAAGGGTTGTCTCTGTAGCGGTTGTACTTTGCGGAGATGAATTTCCTGCTGCATCTTTAGCAATTACATAGAATGTATATTGAGTAAGTGGAGATAATCCTGAAATCACAGTAGAGGTGGTTGTACCTGATACGGTAGCTTTTAATGCACCATTCGCATAAACCAGATAAGATGCTACTCCAATGTTATCCGTAGCAGCCGTCCAGCTTACATTGATAGAGTTTGAAGTAGGATTATTGGCTACAACGTTTGTTGCGGCTGTAGGAGCCTGTGTGTCAACAACCGGAGTTCCCCAGATCTGAGTAACATATTCAGGGTGGTCAATGAAAGGGTTTCTGTTTCCTTGATACGTATAAGATGCATTATTTCTTGCAATTTCTTCAGGAGATACAGGATCCATGGCATTCCATGCTAAATACTGGTTAAGTGCCCAGGGCTGCAGTCCAGGGTATGCTGTGTTGGCAAGCATATCTCCGGTAGTAAAATTGGGAAGATTGTCTTCATATCTTGTCACAAAATAAAGGATCATTCTGGCAATATCACCTTTAAACGCATCAATCGGCTCAAATACTGTGCCCGAATATCCCGGAGATACAGATGTTCCTAATTTTGATCCGTTTTTAGATAAGAAAGAAGTGTTACCAACAACTCCGTAAGGATAATTTGATCTCATTCCGTTTACTTTTCCATCAGTAGGACGGATAAAGTGAATGTCAGCGACCATAGGAGAAGCACTGTTGAATAAACTTTGAGGAATAACGTGTTCTCTGTTATAACATTGTCCTTCCGTAGAATATGTTCCGCACTGGTTAGTTCCTAATGTATAGCTGTATTGATCCGGTCCGTTGGGATTTTCAGAATAAATATCCAGAATGGTTCCGTCATTTTCGTAAAAATAGTCACGGTCAGTTGTTGCATAGCCAGTCCATAAACCGCTGTAACCATGGTCTACATGTCCGTTACTGATAATGTTTTTAAGAGCTGTTTTAAGAGCTGCACCTGTTAATCCTGGCGATTGATTATAATATCCTGCCGGAGCCTGTGCCAAAGCGCTTATAAATGTCACGCTTACAAGAAAAAAAGATAAAAGTTGTTTCATTTTTTAAAATTGGGGCGTAAAGGTACGAAAAAATGAAACCGAAGTATATTAATTGTGTGTAATATGTGAAGTTAATATATTAGTTTTTAGTAATATATTCTTTGCTGATTTTTGAAAAGAACCATGAAATTGTGATTCCGAACAGGGAAGCGGTGAGTGCTACGATAAGATAATTTTTGCCAACAATTTTCACTGGGAATGGTAGAACCTCATTGGCTCTGAAGAATTCTGTATAAAGCTGGAAATAGCAAAGTGCTGTTCCCATAATTAATCCGGTGATGACTCCGGAAATGACAATCAGGATTCCGGTGTAGAAATAGGTCATTCTTAAATGGCTTAAAGGGAAGCCCAGTGATATCAATGATTTTGCCTGCTCTTTTTTATCAAGCTGAAGAATGATAATAGCTCCGGCAAGATTAAAGGTGGTAATAAAGATAACCAGTGCAAAGATCAGATAAATAAAAAGTTTTTCAGTGTTGATCATCTTCCAGAAAGCCGCATTTTCTTCTTCCTTGGTTTTAATCTCAATATTTTTTCCGATTGAAGAAAGCAAGCTTTGTTTTACTGCATCTGCATTTTCCGGATTTTTCAGTTTAA
Organism: Chryseobacterium sp.; assembly: GCF_041914225.1. Taxonomy (GTDB): domain Bacteria; phylum Bacteroidota; class Bacteroidia; order Flavobacteriales; family Weeksellaceae; genus Chryseobacterium. Next base: position 101,951 of record NZ_JAYSDT010000008.1, on the reverse strand, counting down.
TGACAATCTGGTAAGCTGATTTTTTAGGAAGGCTAAGTAATTCTTCTGTAAGTTCAATAGGAGAGACAATATAATTGTCCAGCTGATCTTTTCCAGGGAAAACTCCCGTTACCAGAATATCTCTTTTATTATAAATGTCTTCTTCCTTACTGATGATTCCTGTACCCGGCTTGGGCATAAAGATGGTTGCATAATGATTGGAAGAATCCACAGGAATTGAAAGTCTGTTGTCCAGACTGTTTTCCATCAATACCTCATTAGAATATTTGAAACTTGGATATGTTCCGTAGAATACTTCTTTATTAATAGGATTTACGTTGACATAAGCAGAATCAACACCTCTTAAATAGGCAATATCACCTTTTCCATTGAAGCTGATGTATACTTTTTCTTCAATAACACGGGAGAAACTGCTGATCTCTTTATTCTTACTCAGAATTTGAGTAACATTATCCAGATTTTTGATAGTTTTTCCGGAAGTACTTTTTAAAGTAAGATCTGCATGCAGATTGGAAATAAGATCCTTGTTCAGGTCTTCAAGTCCTGAAAAGACAGAAATAATGACGAACATTGCAGCCACAGCAACCGTCATGGCACCCACGGCCAGCCACGTAATGAACGTAACGGCAGTACTCCCTTTTTTAGCCAAAAGGTATCTGGATGCTATGTAAAATGCAATATTCTTCAAGATCTATAAAACAGGATTGTCGCCTTCGCCTCTTAATTCTCTTTCCAGTCTTTCAACATCATCAAGAGCGGTATCCAGGTAAAAGTTAAGTTGTGGAATAATACGCACCTGCTTTGCCATCTTCTGGCCAATGAAGTTTCTGTATTGAGGTTTGTTTTCTTCAATCTCCTTCATTACAGCGGTACGGAATTCCTGTGGGAAAATGCTTAAATAAATCTTGGCAATTCCTAAGTCAGCAGTTACTTTTACATCTGAAACAGATACCAATATGCTCTGTTTGCTTTCTGCAGCCTGTTTGCGGAAAAGCTCCGCGAAGTCCTCCTGAATGATCTGTGCTACTTTTCTTTGTCTGTTACTTTCCATAATTTCTGCAAATTTAGTACTTTTGTTTGAATTGATACTTTGAAATTCAACTGCAGTATCAAATTTACGATTTAATTATATTGATTACTATTTATGAAGCTAGAACATATTGGTATTGCCGTACAGTCTTTAGGCGTTTCTGATGAACTTTTTGCGAAACTGTTAGGGAAAGAATCCTACAAAAAAGAAACAGTGGAAAGAGAAGGTGTTGTGACATCTTTCTATGAAACAGGAGAAAGTAAAATCGAGCTGCTGGAAGCCAGTAATCCTGAAAGCCCGATCTCAAAATTTATTGACAAAAAAGGGGAAGGGATTCATCATTTGGCTTTTGGAGTTGAAAATATCCTGGAAGAAGTAAAAAGATTAAAAAAAGAAGGATTTCAGTTTATCTCTGAAGAACCGAAAGAAGGTGCTGATAACAAATTAGTTGTATTCCTTCATCCGAAGTCTACAAACGGTGTGCTGGTAGAACTTTGCCAAGAAAAGCAATAAAAAATTTTGTAGTGAAAGAAATTTTACTATTTTTGCAAACACAAAATTTAACCAAGTTTTGAGGTCCTATAGCTCAGTTGGTTAGAGCACCTGACTCATAATCAGGTGGTCCCTGGTTCGAGCCCAGGTGGGACCACGAAAGTGAAGAATAGATTTCTTCAAAAAATTACAAAGCCTCTATTTTAGGGGCTTTTTTTATGCTTTGTTTCGTCACCATTCTTCATGGTTCGTCATAAAATCGTCCCCCTTTTCGCTCCCCTCTTTTGATAGATTGTACCACATTAAAAGACCTTCCCATCTGTCGTGTTATTTAAAGCATGCCCATTTTATAATAACCCATATACTCATCCGATGCTGCAATAATAATAAAGACTTCGATTATCTGCTTACGGAAAAGCGTAAATTCCTTTAAATCACTCTCAATACTGCTCAGAAATACCCGTAGGCCCTTCGGAAGCCCCTTCAGCCCGTTCAATAAGTGTCCGGAGGTACTTCATGAACGGTCTCCATCCCCTTCATGAAGGGGCTTTACCCCCTTGGGTAAGGGGGGATCGGGACTTGTATAAGGGGGTAGAGACCGTTGCTGTACTGCCTGGAGGGGGTTAAGGAAGGAGGTAGGAGAGGAAAGCATGGTTTTATTCAACAAATGGGCAAACTAAGACACATTAAGCCTTCTCTAAAGTAGCAGGCTTAAAGCTGAAAAAACAGAAACTAAATATTCCTCAATGGTATCCCGTTAAATACAATAGCTAAAGATGTGTTGTTGGATTTGCATCACTACCATATGGATTTAAACCAGCAAGTTTAGCTTCTAATAAAACTGTACCAGAACCACAAAATGGGTCTAAAACTTTTTGCTTAGGTTTGACAAAATATGAATTATTTAAAAAGAAATATGGAATATTAGCCAATAGTTTAGCAGTATAAGAATGAATAGAATGTGTAGCTCTTTCTGTAAATTTAACTGAGTCTACTAATTCTCTAAAATCAACAAAAATAGGCGCGTTATCTTGTTGATATCTAACCAATATTTTTTCAAAATTTTTTTTATAATCCAAAATCACAATTTCATGTAATTTACAAAGATATTAATCCTCTTTTAATTTTGATTTTTTTTGACAAAAAAATGATATATGCTTATATATATCACCTGAACAGTGCTGTCCTCTTTCTCATTAATGGAATCCCCTCCCATCTTTTAAGAACTTAAAAAAAATTCAGAGATATATTATTTGATAGAACAATTGTTACTTCATTTCCAGTCCTTTACTTGTGATACCACTGTGTTTTCTTGTGAATGTGCTTTCACTGCACCTTCCCATACTGATTTCTACTCATCACACTTCGCTACTGAACCTGGGCTGAAATGAGAATATCAATCTTTCTCTTTTATAATACAACACTCCTGAATAACCCTCACTTGTGAAGGGGTAACAGGCATTAAACCTTTAAGCCCCAGGCAATAGTGGGGGCATAAAGGTTTGTGTCTTGTTTCATTAATTAACAATTAACTTAAAATCAAAAAAGACTATGATAACGATTACGAATTGCACCAAAAGACAAAAAGAAGACGGTTCTACATTCTATGTACTGGAAGTTCAGGGAGGAATTGAAATGGGTATGAGCCAAACTATCAATCCGTTTTATGCTACATACAAAAAAGGCTTCCATCACTTTAACATTTGTCAAGCTCTTATCGAAACCCAAATGCAGGAAGATCATTAAACAGGAATGTGAACCTTATGAGTATACTGTTAAGGACACAGGAGAAGTGATTGTACTTCTTCACAGATATGTATACTGAGTACAGGAACCAGTAAGATTTTATTTCATAAAATATTCACTTAAGAATCAAAACTGGTAGTTTATACCTGTCAAACTGGCTTATAATAGTAATTAAACGATTATTATCTAACGGAGTTGCCCAGCCTGTTAATCTGTTTTGAAGTCCCAGACTATTTTTATCTAAGGAAATTTCGCTTTCAAAAACTAGTGTATTGTTTGAATAGATATACATCATACTCTGTGTTGTTGAAACATCTGAATTGTTATATCTGAAGTCACAATTAAGAAGATCATGTATCAAAGCTGTATTGTCAGATTTTAAAACTTTCCATTTGGGGATTATTTGGTTTAAATTTTTTCGGTCCTCCGGAGTCAAAGTAATATATACAACCATATTTCGAGAACTCTTTAGCTCCGGAATATCTTTTAATTTAAATATTTGATCACGTTTAAAGTTAATGGGTTCAGGATCTTCTATATTTGCAGGCGATAGTATCAGTGGGTTATAAATAAAGTATCCCAGGATTAAAAGTAATAGCGAAAGAATAATTTTTTTAGTCATATAGTTTACCATAATGATCAGCCTTGTGAATATAATAAAAACACAACAACTTTTTAAAAGCATTTACATAAATTCCATTCTCATTTTTCTTAAAAAGAGACATTTCTGAACTTTCAGTTTCCTATGCATAACATTAAACATTTGTTTAAAAAAGGATAAAAGATATTTAAAACACAATTAACATTCTTCTTCCTGAGATACCGTTGCTTTGCAAAAAAAGTAATGATGGAAAACAACAACCCATTCAGCAGAAGAAGATTTCTTAAAAATTCACTATTAGCGGCAGGAGGATTTTTTATTGCTCCTTTAATCGAAAGTTGCAGCGACGATTTTACTGAAAACGGAAATGCGCCTGATAATCTCCAAAACGGAGGTTTTGAATCCGGTGTAGCGAGTTTTGACCCAAGTGCAACGGGAATTATTATCTGGACCCGGTATTCAAAAGGAACTGATGCAGAGATTACATGGGAAATCAGTAAAAACAGCAATTTCTCAGAAGTAGTGAGAAGAGGTCAGGCATATGCTGCACTAGTAAATGATTTTACAATAGCGGTAGATGTTCAGAATATTTCCTCCAACACAAAATATTACTACAGATTCTATAACAGTAAAACCAAAGACGTGAGTGTAACAGGAGAAACGCTTACTTTACCTTCAAAATCAGATGCTGTAAGTGAAGTGAAAATGGCAGTAGTGTCTTGTTCTAATTTTCCTGCAGGACTTTTTAATGTATATGGAGCCATTGCAAAATCTGAAGCTGATGTAGTGGTGCACCTTGGAGATTATATTTATGAATATGCTCCGGGAGAGTATGGAACAAATCCTTACACCAATCAGTTGGGCAGAGCTCATCAACCCGCAAAAGAAATTCTTAACCTCACTGATTACAGAGAGCGGTACAGACAATACAGAGGTGACAAAAACCTTCAGCTTCTTCATCAGAAAAAACCGTTCATCTGTGTTTGGGACGACCATGAATTTGCCAATGATACCTATAAATCCGGAGCCGAAAACCACCAGCCGAACGAAGGTGATTTTCAGGCAAGAAAAATGGCAGCGTTCCAGGCGTATAGTGAATATATTCCTCTTAAAACGGGAAAGGATATGAGAATTTACCGAAGTTTCAACTTCGGAAATATAGTTTCACTTTACATGATGGATACAAGAGTGATAGCAAGAGATAAACAGATGGAATACTCAGATTATCTGGATGCAGCCGGGAACTTTAATCAGATACAGTTTAAAACAGATTTTCTAAGCACAGGAAGAAGACTGATCGGAAGCGAGCAGATGTCATGGCTAAATTCACAGGTCAATGGCGATACAGCAAAATGGAAAGTGTTGGGACAACAGATTTTAATGACGAAAATGATGGTTCCTGCGGAACTTCTGATGTTACTGAACCAGATTTTAGCAGAAATAAAACAGCATGGAAGCGCACAGCCGGCAACGATGCAGGCACTTCAGAGTACCATCACCCAACTGATTATTCTTAAAACTAGATACAAACAGCAGGATCCTACGTTGACGCCACAGGAAATTGCCAGAATCACAACTACCTTGCCTTACAATCTGGATGCATGGGATGGCTATTTCATGGAAAGGGAGCAACTTTATTCTGTTCTTGCAGGAAAGAACGTGGTAGTGCTGGCAGGCGATACGCACAATGCATGGTTAGGAAAACTTACCGATGCCCAGGGAAAATTTATCGGGACCGAACTGGCGTGCAGTTCCGTTTCTTCTCCGGGTTTAGAAGGATATCTGGGAATTACTTCAGATCCTGCAAAAACAATAGAGCTGGCACAGGCATTTTCATTGCTGATTGATGATCTGGAATATACCAATCTTTATAAAAGAGGATATCTGCATGTGAAATTTACTTCAGGCAGTTCTGTCGCAGAATGGAGGTTTGTAGACAATGTTATCTCCGATACTTACACTACAACGACAGAAAAAACATATACGATTTCATAGTTTCAGTTTAATTATATCTTATTTTCAATTGGGTACAAAGAGTCATGGTATTACTATGACTCTTTTATGTTATTTACTTTTTTAGTATCTTGAACAGATGCAAGACGATGTAAGAAAAGATTTTTTGCCATTAACATCTGAAACACGGTGGTTCATGACCTGGATAACCAGGACTTTTGGTGGGCTTTTATTGTTGGTGGCATTTCTGCTGGTATTGGGATTACCCGTTATGATGAGTGATAAACTGGCAATATTTAGTATTGTAGCAATGGTATATTATCCGGTTCTTGCTTTCGGTTTATACCGTTTCTTTAGGTATCAGAAGAGACTTAGAAAGAAAGTGATCCGAAAGATAAGGGTTGATAATCAGGGAATTCATTACGAAAGAGCCGATGGGACGATAGATCAAATTCTTTATCATGATCTGGAAAAATATAGCCTTCCCGATGTATATGATGTAAGTTTCAGCCCAAGAAACAAGATGTATGTATTGAATGTGAAGCACAAGGGCTTTTCAGCAGACGTGGATTTTGACGGAACAGATGCCGGTTACTGCTATTATTTCGGAAACTTAAAAGCTTTACGAAGAAGATATATTCAGGGAATTGTCCGTTTCCGGCCAGATTTACGTATAAATCCTATGATTTATGAAGTTTATTATATCTATCCTGCTGATTTTACTTTCGATAAAAAAAAGTACCGTACAGAATTTGCACTGACTTTTGCTGTCATGATGATAGGCTGCATAGTGTTAGGAGTAATTATGCTTGGACTTGTTAAGTGGATTTTTTAAGAATAGAAAATTAAAATTTCCACAGCCTCTTCATTTTATTTTCAAATCTCAGAATCTTATGCTTATATTTATTTTATAGAAAGGTTTCTCAGCCAATAAGATAAAAGAGCATTGCTTTAGAAACGGGGCTGGATTTAAAATAAAATACATGAAAGATTTAAAAAAGCAGCTCGGGCAGTTCCCCGATGAAAAAAGAAAAGAATATTTCAGTACACTTCCCAATTATCTCAATGGCAGATTTCAGAATATATTGCCGACGCCTGCTCTGCTAGAAGGTGAAAGCATGACCAAAGTACTTTTCCATACTTTGTGTAAAGTAGAAAATACCTCACCCAAAACGGCACTTCCGTTTGTGATAACTGATCTGAAAAACCTTCAGCCTGAAGAAAATGTTTTGGTTTGGTTCGGACATAGTTCATATTTCATTCAGGTGGATGGAAAGAAATTTCTGATAGATCCTGTGTTCAGTGGAAATGCTTCCCCGATGCCGGGTTCCATAAAAGCTTTTCAGGGAGCCGATTATTATAAGCCTGAACATATGCCGGAGATCGATTTCCTGCTTATTTCACATGACCACTGGGATCATCTGGACTATAAAACTGTTCAGGAATTAAAAGATAAAGTGGGTAAAGTCATTTGTGGGTTGGGAACCGGCCAGCATTTTGAATACTGGGGCTGGAGTTTTGATAAAATCACCGAGAAAAACTGGTGGGAAAGCATAGACATTGCTGAAGGTTTCAGGATCACTCTTACTCCTGCAAGACATTTTTCCGGAAGATTACTGAACCGTAATATCTCACTCTGGACATCTTTTGTGTTAAAAACGCCTACAAGAAATCTGTTTTTAGGCGGTGACAGCGGCTATGGTAATCATTTTACAGAAATCGGAAACAAATATGGTCCATTTGATCTGGCCATCATGGAAAACGGACAGTATAATGAAAAGTGGCCCTACATTCATACTTTGCCGGATCAATTGATAACAGAAATAAAGGAACTGAAAGCCGGAAATTTCATTCCTGTACACAATTCCAAATTCAAGCTGGCACAGCACGCATGGTATGAACCTTTGGAACTGGCATCAAAGTATGCAGAAGAAAATAATATCCCGATAACACTCCCGATGATAGGAGAAAAAGTAAATCTGGATCAGCTGGGATCAGCAAACTGGAAAAAATGGTGGGAAGAATATATATAATGAATTAGGCATAAGCTATTATAAATTTTCGCATCAATTATTTTTAACCATTTAAACTTACCGAACTAAACTAAAGTGTTTTAAATAAAGGTTTGTGGTTTTGTAAATTTAATATAAAAACCTGCCCATCACTGAGCAGGTTCTTCCTTATTATAAAAAAATAATCACTACAAAGGCTCCTTATGGTTTACCTTCGTATGGATGATGTCGTAAAATACGGACGGGTTGGTGGCATCAGGAGTAATTCTGTAAGTGAACGTGGTTTCGTTCAGGACCAGGATATCCACAACACGGGTAAAAGTAGGTGTAGTAAGGGTTCTCTTTTTACCATCCGGAGAAATCGACCATGTTCCTTCAGATCTTAGTACATCGTTTAATCCGAAAATTCTGAAAGTCCCATTAGCTTTAAAGTAAGAGTATCCTACATAACCTGCAACGCTGGCGTCACTTAAAGCAATATTATTTCCGCTCTTATCCTTAGCTCCGGTAGTTTCCCATGGAGTAGAAGCAAGGGTAAGCTGTCCGTTAGCAGGTTCAGCATGGGAGGTTCTTGTATGGATAATGTCATAATACAGAGAAGGATCACTCGGGTTGGGATGAATTCTGTAAGTAAACTCATTTCTGTTCAAAACAAGAATTTCAACATCACGGGTGAAAATAATGGTTCCATCCGGATTTAATGCTGCAATAGTTCTTGTTTTTCCCTGCGCATCCACAGACCATGTTCCCATAGATCTCAGCACGTCGGTCAGATTGTAAATAGCAAACTTCCCGTCTGCCTTGAAGTAAGCAAAGCCTACATATCCGGCTACGCTGGCATCAGTAAGGGCTACATTGTTTCCATTTTTATCTTTTGCTCCGGTAGTTTCCCATGGAGTAGAAGACAGAACCTGTGAGGGAGTCTGCTGTTCAATACTTATTTCATTATCATCGCTTGAGCATGAAACGAAAGATGCTGTTAGCAATACAGCTGCAGACAGGTAACATAATTTTTTCAGTGTATTCATAAGGGAATTTTTAAGTCTTTGCAAACTTATCCCTAATAAATATCAATGCATTGTATAAAATATCTCTTTTGTTGTAGAAAACATAACAGATCATAAATTAGAATGTAAGAAGTGATATTGGTTGATTTCTACATAGTCATACCATTACTAAATAATTACTACTATTGAATGGGCACAATTCCCCTCCTTTGGTGGGGTGGTGAAAATTCAAAGAATTTTTGACGAGTGGTTTAATATTCTCAGATAAAAATTATTTCTTACCATAAAAACTCTATTTTTGAGCATGAATAACAGAAACCGTGGGAAAAATACAGGGGATGACACCCTGTTCGGTTCAGAGAAACAGATCAGCAAGCTGAAACTGGCTGTTGAAGATATGCTGTATCTGCTGACCAGAGATTATCCGGAAAAAGCAGCTTCTGAACTGGTAGGAAACAGGTACAGACTTAAAACCCGGCAGATACAGGCTTTACGGGGAGCATCTGCCTCTGCTGAACAGCTTCAAAACAGACAGTTGAAACATGTAGATGCTTCAATGTTAAAAGGTAAGACCATATACCTGGACGGTTTCAATGTTTTGATTTTGCTGGAAAGTCTGCTTTCCGAAGCCTATATTTTTGAAGGAATGGATGGTTGTTTCCGCGATCTTTCCGGAGTTCATGGAACCTATAAAAGAGTAAACCAAACGCTGAGAGCAGTGGAACTGGTTGCTTCTTTTTACAGACAAAATCAAATTGAGAAAGTGGTATGGATCTTTGACAAACCTGTTTCCAACAGCGGACGGATTAAACAGATTGTCCTTGATTTTGCAGAACAGCAACAACTTAATTGGGAAGCAGATCTGCCGTACAATCCGGATAAAATTCTGGCAGAAAGTTCTGAAATCATTATTTCCTCCGACGCGTGGATTCTGGATCACTGTAAAGCATGGTTTAACCTGATCGGATATCTGATCAAAGAAGAAAACCTCTCTGTTAACCTGATCAAAATGATGTAAAATATGAATCTGTTTGAACCTTATATTTCCCTCTTTTCTGAAACATGGAAAAGTAAATACAAAGCCATTTTAGAAAGAGAACATCTGGAAAATCTGGAAGAAAATATCTTTAAGTTTAAGACGAATATTCTGGAGCTGGATGTACCTTATTTTAACGAAGAAATAATAATCAACCGGGAAGAAAGTTTCGAAAAATTGGTTACCATTCTTGAAAGTAACAATTCAGATGAGGTGAAAACGAAACTTCTGGAAGCAGTTCCATTTGAACATTGGCTGAATGTTTTAGGACAGAGATTAACCTCTGCAAGCATCCGCGATGAAAGCGCTATTCCGCCTTTAAAAGCCATGCTGATCAATGCCTGTGAAGAACCATTTAATAGTGAAATTACCATTGCACAGAGGGCCTGGGAAAAACATATTGGAAGAATGGATGATAACTTCTGGGGCGAAATCAAAGGGAACAATCAGCAGAAGCAGGAAAAAGTAATGGCAAAAATCCATGAAATTCTGGACCATAGAACCTGGTGGAACGTTTTCTTCCATTACAAACATGAACTGGTTTTTGAAGTCCGGGAAAAACAGGGCCACGGAATCCGCTGGAGCCACGGAGGAACAAAGCTGATTGGTTTTCTGGAAAAATTTATCAATGAATAAAACACAAACATCTGTGTCATCTGTGAAATCCGTGGGAAAATATAAACGATTGCTGATTTTACATTTTCGCTTTTTTTACTTTTTCTAACTACGTAAAAAGATTGCGCACTGATCTTCTAGTTTTGCAGACATAAAACAGAAGCTATGAATCAATCAGATCAAAAATTTTCAAATGAAGAATGGGAAACCTGCCTCAAAGTTTTGAATGCTTTGAAGGAAAACCCTTTCCTGAATCCTGATAATCAAACATTTTCAGGACTGATTACCAAAATTCATAAAAGTGCCAAAAAACAAAGCCGTCATGAGAATTATTCAGAAATGAAGTCCCATGACCTGGCGGTAAATTCCAATTCAGTGTTGATGCAGAAAGCATTGGCAGGGGTTTCTGCTTTTTATGATGATGAAAAGGAAGAAGTGAAATTTACAAAACTTCAGATTCCCAAAAACTGTTACTGCTGTAATCAGAGCTATCAGTATGCACACTCTTTCTATTCCAGATTATGCCCAGTCTGTGCTGAAGAAAACTATGAAAAGCGTTTTGAAACGACAGATTTTACCGGTAGAAATGTAATCCTTACAGGAGGAAGGGTGAAAGTAGGTTTTGCCACCGCATTAAAGGTTTTAAGAAGCGGGACTAATTTGGTTTTGACAACCCGTTTTCCGGCACTGGCGATGGAATTGATGCAGCAGGAAGCAGATTATGACAAATGGAAAGACAGATTGTGGATATACGGTTTGGATCTGAGAAATCTAAAGGCAATTCAGGATTTTATCAATTTTTATACATTCAATTTTGATACGCTGGATATCCTGATCAATAATGCTGCACAGACCATAAAATATCCTGATGAATATTACCTTCCGATAGTAAAGCGTGAAAAAGAAAAACTGGTAGAATTTAAAAATATTCATACCCTGATCCCGAATCAGACGGAAATTTCAAGTGAAATTGCGAAACTGGAATATGCTCATCATGAAGAAACACAAGTGGCACTCACCCGTTTTGGACAGCCTGTAGATAACAGAGAAAAAACGAGCTGGAATTCTACGCTGGAAGAAGTTTCATTGTATGAGCTGGTAGAAGTGAACCTCATCAATCATATTGCGCCTTATTTCCTGATCAAAGAACTGAAGCCATTGATGAAAAACTCAGTGTTTAAAGAAAGATTCATTATCAATGTGACCTCATCAGAAGGAATTTTCAGCTACGAAAATAAAACCATTTTCCACCCTCATACCAATATGACAAAAGCGGCTTTGAATATGATGACCCTGACGTCTGCAAAAGAATTTGAGAATGATCAGATCTATATGAGTGCCGTAGACGTGGGATGGATTTCTACAGGAGCAAAAGAAAGCCTCAGAAAGAAACAGCTTGAGATGGGATACATCCCGCCACTGGATTCTGTGGATGGTGCAGCGAGAATTCTGCATCCTGTGATGGAAGGAATAAAAGGAAATTACTTCAGTGGAGTTTTATTGAAAAATTATAAAGTTCATACCTGGTAAAATCCATATGGAGATAATAGTAATAATGGAAAAATACATTTTGCTAAAATGAGTTGCAGGTTCGATTCCTGCTTATCTCCCAACCAGAGAAACGGTAGCTCAACGGAAGAGCTTTGACCATCCAAGTCAAAGGCTGCGGGTTCGATTCCCGCCCGTTTCACAGGAGTACATAGTTCAACAGTGAAGAATGCGTCCCTGTCACGGACGAGGTTGCAGGTTCGAGTCCTGCTGTACTCCCAATTTAAATAACGGAGATAATAGTTTAAATGGAAAAATAATTCCTGCCCAGAATAGTTGCGTGTTCGAATCACGCTTATCTCCCTAAAATAACTTATATAAAAAGTAAAAACAAATGAACACTTATATTGATATTGGCATTAACCTGACCAATAAACAGTTCTATAACGAACACGATGAAATTATCAACCGTGCTTTAGATCACGGTGTGGAACATATGATTCTCACGGGAACCAGCGTAAGGGGAAGCAAGGAATCTGCAGAAATTGCACAAGAATATCCGGAAATTCTATTTTCAACAGCCGGAATTCATCCTCATGATGCCAAATCATTTAATGGAGAAAGTATTGGGGAGCTCAGGAAGTTATTGAAACAGGATCATGTGGTTTCAGTAGGAGAGTGCGGATTGGATTTTGACCGGGATTTTTCTCCAAGGTCCATACAGGAAAAATGTTATAGAGCTCAGCTGGAGCTTGCGGTAGAAGTTGATAAACCGCTTTTTCTTCATGAAAGATCTGCATTTAAAAGATTTAATGAAATTACAGATGAATTCCTTTCTCAATTACCCGAAGCGGTTGTACACTGCTTTACCGGGACATTGAACGAAGCAAAAACCTATCTGGATAAAGGATTTTATTTAGGATTTACAGGAGCCATCAGTGATGAAAAAAGATTTAAACATCTCGAAGATGTTATAAAATATGCACCTCTAGACAGAATGATGATTGAAACAGACGCTCCTTTCATGCTTCCGAAAAATATGCCCAGAATGCAGAACAGACGGAATGAACCTTCATTCTTACCTTATGTAGCACAAACAATTGCTTATTTAAAAAAGATCAGCATTTCCGAAGTGGCTGACGAAACTACAGAAACAGCCAGGAATTTTTTCAGATTATAAAAAAGAGCTCTACTGATGAAGTAAAGCTCTTTTTTTTAGCAAAATTGCGAAACCGCAAAAAGGCTGATATATTGTATAGCTAAAAAACAAATTGCAAATTCGCATTTTTGCCATTTTGCCCTTTCACCTTTTACAAACTCTTAATTGCCGATTCCAAAGCCAGCTCCATCATTGGATTCAAAGCTTTTTCTCTCTCGTCGGCAGAAATTTTTTCGTGTGTTGGGATAATATCCGTTACGGTAAGAATAGTCGCTGCGTTTTTTCCTAAATGCTGTGCATTGGCAAATAACCCGAAAGCTTCCATTTCTACTGCAGGACAGTTATATTTTGTAGCAATTTCCGGAGTGGCAGGATCTTTTCTGTAGAAAATATCACTGCTGTGGATATTGATTGCTTTTGCGTTTAAGGATAAATCTTTAGCCGTTTCATTAATAGTATTGAAAACATTTCCCTGGTGAGAAAGGATTTCATCCTCAATTCCCCATGCATATTTGGCATAGGTACTTTCACTGGCAGCTTTATCAATATTTAAAATATCAAAAAGTTTAAGATCCGTATTGTAAGCACCACAAGTCCCGATTCTGATGATGGTGTCTACCTCATACTCCGTAAACAACTCAAAAGAATAGATTCCGATACTTGGAAAGCCCATTCCACTCGCTCCTACAGTAATTTCTTTACCTTTATAAAGTCCTGTATAATAAAAGATACCTCTGGTTTTGCTTACCAGTTTGGCATTTTCCAGATAATTTTCAGCAATATACTGTGCACGAAGCGGATCCCCCGGCTGCAATACTACTTTGGCAATTTCTCCTTTTTTTGCACTGATGTGAATACTCATAATGTTATTTTGAATGGGGCAAATATAATAACTTTTAGATTGTTTCAGTCATTGCAGGAATGTAAACAATGAAGCAGTTTATCATGATCAGAATGCATAAGATGTTATCCATAAGTGTTTTAAATAAGATGATATGAGAAGTCCTTTACATTTTTCAAAACGTAATCCGGTAAATACAGAACAATAAAATAATAATAGGGAGCAGGTATCATGAAAACAGGTTGGCTACATTTGTGGCTGCCAAACAGTAAATATTTAAAATATGAAAATTGAGCATATTGCCATTTGGGTGAAAGATCTTGAAAGATCGAGAACATTTTATCAGAAATATTTCGGAGCGGTTTCCAATGAGAAATACCACAATCCGGTTAAAAATTTTCAATCGTATTTTCTAAGCTTTGATAACGGATGCCGTCTTGAAATCATGACCAGACCGGACATTAAAGAAAGCGGAAACTCTTACGAATCCCAGCAGTATGGAATCATCCATCTCGCATTCTCTGTGCATAACAAACAAAAAGTAGATGAACTTACAGAAATACTGAGAAAAGACGGCTATACAGTTGCCGGAGAACCCCGTACGACCGGAGACGGCTATTATGAAAGCGTCATCCTTGATCCGGAAAACAATATTATCGAAATCGTATCACAGTAAGCCATAGCGAGGATGCAATTTTTATAGTAAAGAATACATAATGTCAAACCTTATAGGTTTTTAAAACCTATAAGGTTTAGTTTTAACACATACTTTTGCTGAAAATCCTTGATTTTCTTGTGCCTTTGCGTTTTCCAACCTTATAATCGGCTAAAGAATCCATATTTAACACGAATCTTTCCCACAAAAATTTTATTCTCAGCGAAATAATTTTATTTTTGTTAGATCATGGAAACCAAGTCACCGTTTTTAGACACGATCTTTTTGCTTCGTAAGGAAGAATGCATTACTCTTTTTTCAGGCTTACAGCAAATCTCCCCCCAGGAAGAGGCGGAAGCAGGAGATTATTTTGAAACAGAATTCGAAAAAGAACGCCTTGAGTTTTTATCTGACCGGCTTATCTGCAACAAAGAAGCTTCCGTTTGGGCCGCTAAAGTTCTCTATCACAGTGCACAGCTTTATCTCATCAGGGAAAATACAGAAAAGAATATTGAAAAACTTATTCCCGCATTCAAAGGAACAAGGGATATTTCTTCTATTTTATCTGCAGATTTATCGCTGAGGTTTTTACCACAGGTGATTATTGCATTAAATACTGTTGATCCTGAAGATCCTTTGATTGCTATGCTGGAAAATATTCTGACGGAATTTCACTATTCCGGAATAGGGTATGACCTTGATCTTAAAAATGTAAACTGGAAGGAAGAACTGACAGACAATACTTACAGAAAACTATACCTGGAAAGAATTGTTGAAAAAAGAGATTATAAACTGGCAGAAATTCCGTTTATAAATAAACTGCTGACAGCCGAATTCGGAATGCACAAAGATGCATTCTGGCGAGAACTAAAAACTATAACCGAAGACAACAATGAAAACGTATGAGAAAGTATTTGAATTTTTAACAGACCCGACAAAGGAAACATTCCTGAAGTGCCGTGAGTTGGTCATCAGTGATCCGGAATATGATCCTTATTCCGAAGACCTTGAAAACTTACAGGATTTGCTCAACGAAGGAAAATTTGAAGAAGTTGTGCAATACGTCAATGTCAATATTCTGCTGAGCCCGAGAGCACATATCTATAAATATTTTGCTTATAAGGAATTGGGTGATGAAAAAGGCAGGAATATTGAAATGACAATAACGCAGATTATTTTTGAATGCCTTGAAAAGACAGGAGACGGAACCAGGGATTCTCCTTATATTATCACAAGAATTTCTGATGAAAGGGATCTGATCAGGCATCACCTCAATAAGCAGGATGTATCACAAAGTCTGGTAAAGGACGGTGATAAGATGATGGACGCACTCACGTTGGATGATGGCACACAGCTGCACTTCGATATCAGGGTACCTTACCAGAGACTTGCTTTTTCATTCAGTAAAAGGAATGAACAGGCAGAAAATAAAGCAGAAGAGAAACCACAGCAGAAAAAGTGGTGGAAATTTTAATTTTTAAATCAATGAATCAGAATATCAATCAACTCAATACAGTCCTCAACTACGTAAAAGATACTTTTGTAGGTAAAAATGATGTCGTGGATCTGCTGGGAATCTGCCTTTTGGCAAGAGAAAATGCTTTTCTGTACGGACCTCCGGGGACTGCAAAATCGGCTATCGTCAGAACCCTTGCAAAAACAGTGAAAGACGGGAAAAATTTTGAATATTTATTAACCCGCTTTACAGAACCGAACGAGATTTTCGGCCCTTTTGATATCAGAAAGCTGAAAGAAGGAGAGCTTTTGACGAATACGGAAGGAATGATGCCTGAAGCTTCCATGGTTTTCCTGGATGAGATTTTCAATGCAAACTCCGCTATTCTGAACTCCCTCCTGATGGCACTCAATGAAAAAATTTTTAAAAGAGGAAAAGAAACCAAACACTTACCCGCACTGATGTTTGTAGGGGCAAGTAATGTTCTTCCGGAAGATGAAGCATTGAATGCATTGTTTGACCGTTTTCTGGTGAGAATTAATGTCGATTACGTAAATCCCGAACTTTTACAGCAGGTTCTTCTGGCCGGAAGAAAACTGGAAAACGAAGAAGAAACGGAAATCCCTGAAATTCATGCTGATGAAATAAGACAGCTCCAGAATCTGTGCAGAACCATAGATCTTAAACCTATTTATGAAGTGTATCTGAATACGGTTATGACCCTTAGGAATACGGGAATTGCTATTTCAGACCGTAGAGCTGTCAAGCTTCAGAACCTCATTGCGGCAAGTGCCCTGATCTGCGGAAGAAAAGAAGCCGTGCTTTCCGATCTGTGGGTATTAAAGCATATCTGGGATAGAGAAGAACAGATTGAAATTCTGGAAGGAATCATCAACAGGACGATTGAAAAAGATGACCATCCGGATTCTCATCCACAGGCGATGCAGAACAAAACACCCAATCCAGAAGAAGTTATGAAAGACGTAAAAATCCTGGTGGAAAAATGGAATGGCGGAATGCTGAGCTTTGAAGAACAGAATGTAATAAAAGATAAACTGAGATACCTGCAGACCCGTTGTGACTGGATCAGAAACCCGGAACAGAAGCAGTATATACAGCAAGAAATTGAAAGCTTATGGCAGAAGATTCTTCAAAGCGTTTAAAAGAATTCTGGGCGGAACTTCCCCGTGCGGATGAAGATTTTCTGGGCTCAATCAGAGACTGGAAAAATGTTCAGATTGCTGTGGATGAAGATATCATCTGGCTCAAAGGCTTTACTGATGAACAGACCGAAGCTCCGGAAATACAGCAATTACCGGATTTTATCCTGTATGAGCTCCGGGATGGCCTTTTATTCAGGAAAGAAGCTTTGGTTCCCAGCAAAAAAATAAGGACAGCATTACTTTGGGCACCTATAGATAAAGCATTACAGCTTACTTTACCTCCTTCCAACCAAAACTATTTCGGAATTCAGGAACAGGTTCAGGTAAGATTAAAAGAAAGTAATGAAGAGCAGCCGGTAATCGCTTTGTTGAGCAATATAGCCGACATCAGGGAAAATATCATTGTATTACCGAAATTTAAGCTTGAAAAAATAAAATGGACGGTACTGGAAGATAAAGCTCTGTTTGTGGGAACTCCGTTGTTGAGCTTTCCCGGAAAAACCTATTGGACCAAAGACAGGCATCTGCTACCGGCAGGTCTGGATTTTGAGTTTAAAAACCTAAGCACACTGTTACATCAAAAATATAATAATGAGCCGGAAGGATGGCTGCTGTGGGATGAAAACGGAAATTACCTTTCAATAAAGGATGCTGATTTCCGTACTTTATCCGTAAGCTCATTCCGTCTCACAGAAAAATCAAGAGAATGGAATTAAAGGATTATTTCCAGTCCTATGAAAATTACTTTTGGGAATGGAAAACTGATGAAGATGTTCCCGGTGATTCCGGTTATCATGAAAACAACCTCCTCTCCATTCCCGGAGTAGGAGCCATTGCTTACAGACCTTATGTCATGGAGATTCTGAAAGAGCTTCAGCCACAGGGCTGGCCTCCGTTCGGGGCATTGCTGATGGTTCTGTATGCAATGCAGGACGCATATGCAGATTTCGCAGGACCTTTACGACGTACAGCAGGGTTTTACAGCGGTGAAGATTTTGAGTTCAATGTGGAAAAGCAAATTGAATTCCTTGAAAAAATACATTCTCTTCCCAAAGTTTATAAACAGAAACAGAACAGAATTGTATTGCTGCAGACTCTTTTTGAAAACGGACACAACAGATTGTCCCTAAGCTTTTCCGATGGATTCTTAAGGTTTTATTATAAAAGACCGCATGAACTTGCTTCCAGTGCAGAAAAACAAGAGGCAACCCCATCAGTTCTGAATAAAGATCTGAGCGCTTTGAATCTGAATGAAAAATTTCCTACAGTACAGTCTATCATTGATGCCATGAAAGGCCTGATTGATGAACCGGAACTGGATAATGAGGTGCTGGAAGAAGAAACAACAGCAGATACAGATAAAGACTTTATCAAAGAATTAATTGAAGAACCCAAAACATTTCAGGTAGGAAGCCTGATCAAAAGAATCTGGAGCGGACTGAAAATTCCGATGCGTCATCTTTCTCCCGGAGAACAGCCTGTCGGAGGAATTTCTGATATGACCAATAAAGGGGATTTTCACAGAATGCTTCTTTCCGAATTTGCCAACGAAGATGACGTCTTCATGAACCGTGTAGCGAATAATGAAGCACTTTATATTCAAAGGGAAATTCCGCCTGAAGAAAATATTTTTGAAAGAATTATCCTGATCGATACTTCCCTCAGAAACTGGGGAACACCAAAGGTATTGGCTTTTGCCTCTGCCATAGCCGTGATCAAACACCCGAAAACCCATTCCGAGTGTAAAGTTTTTACCTTAGGGCAGGCAGCGGTTCCTGTTGCGCTTAATAAAGTGGAAGACGTTGTGGAAAGTCTTAACCAGGTGAGTTTCGTACTGGAAGTTTCAGCTGCGTTGGAGAAGTTTTTTAACGAAAACCATTCAGAAAAGGATATTGAAGTGTTTTTCATTACCCATCAGGACAACATGGAAGATGAAAAAATGCAGCGGGTGATCCATCAGAACAGAGACAGACTGAAGTTTCTGGTGACTACAACCTCAGATGGTGAGATTAATTTTTACAAACATCACAAAGGAGCCAGAAAGCATATCCAGAAAATAAAACTTCCATTGCAGGAGCTGTGGGCGAATCCGCCGCAACAAAAACAAAGTGTTAATACTTCCAACGGAAAGAAAACAGACCTTCCGCAAAACTATCCGATTCTGTTCCCGGCGCCCGTTAATAAGATCGCTGAGTTTCTGTATGAAGGAGAATTTTTTATTCTGAGCTCAAAAAAACAATTGCTGAAGACTTATCTTTCTGATAACTATTACGACAGACACTCTTACGATTATTATAAAACACATCATGGCTGTGAAGTGCTATTTGATAAGATTTCCATAAAACCGAGAGGACAGTTTGCTCTGGCAAAAAACAGACAGCAGCACTTTATTCTGTGCCAGTATCAGTATGATAAGAGGTTAATATCAAAGCTTAATCTCAATACCGGAGAATATTCCGAACAGAATCTTACAGGGATGAACATTCCGATGTTTTATAAACTAATTTATTTTGGACGAAGCTTTTATCTGCATAAACCGGATAATTCAACCCATTATAAAATCAATATCGATGGGAATATCTCTGTGGAGACTATCACTTCAAAAGAAAAAGAACTGGAAAAAAATACAGTAAAAGCAGAAGCCGAAGTTGCAAAACTGAAAGGAAGCGGGTTGCGGATTATCAATAACTTCAATAAGATCGGGATCAATCAGTACGGAAATCTGGTTATTTCCGGTAACGAATTGTACAGTGCTTCTGAAAATACGCTGGGGTTTTCCAAAAATAAATATGATTTTCAAATTTTTGCCGAGCAGAACAAAAATAAATTTACATTTCCCGATGGAAGTGAAATGATTACAGATTCACGCGGGATGCTGACTTTCCGAAGCAGTAACAAGAGCATTGAGGAATTTTTTATTCCCTCTACGCTTGGCGGTTTCCTGTCGCTGGCTTCCTATACGGAATTTGGAGGATCAGAATATTATCTTCCGGAGCATTCACTGCTGAAGGTAAGAACAATGGATGATATGTGTGACAGGTTTTTGAAACCGTTTATAGAACAGATTCTGGATTATGGAGCTTAGAATAAAACCTTTCCCGAAAAATAACTATCCTAAAAAAGGACTTCTGATCAGAGGTTCCTCACCGGTGGTATGGCTGCAGGAAATGGAAATATTGGGTATTGATTTAAATCAGGTAAGATCTTTCGCTATTCCGGCCAACAGTCCCAATGTGCTTTATGGCTGTTTTCTTATTTTTAATGACTATGCTCCACAGGAAATAGGAAGGAACGCTTACTTTCAATGTGTTGATGACAGACTTTTCATCCCTGAAAACACTACTTTTTATCCTAAGATCAATCCGGAAGACTGGGCACAGCTGGATTCAAGTTTCCTGATTATGCATCCTGAATTCGGATTGGTAAAGCTTTCGGAAGAAATAGACTGGCTTTCAGTAATTCAACAACCCGGAATGATCAATA
This sequence comes from Chryseobacterium sp., assembly GCF_041914225.1. Classification (GTDB taxonomy): domain Bacteria; phylum Bacteroidota; class Bacteroidia; order Flavobacteriales; family Weeksellaceae; genus Chryseobacterium. The sequence goes on along the minus strand of NZ_JAYSDT010000008.1, from coordinate 81,214 downwards.
AAAGTGTCAGAAGACCTTTGAACGGGGTTTCAATTCCTCAAAAAATAGAAAGCTATACGGTTGAAATGGATGACGAAAAAGTCATGGAAACATTACAGTCCAAACAAACCGAAGAAGAATGGATGAACAACCTGCCTTTTGACCTTAAAAAAGTAATGGCAGGGAATAAAAAAGAAATAGAAAAGTATTTACAATATATTGAAAAATATCCTGAACGGGCAGTAGAATTAGGTATTCCCCTTGATATTATGGGAACTTCCAGAGGAGATGGTTTCGGGAAATTTACCTGGCTGGAAGGATTGTTTGGAGGATCAAATGGAAAAAAAGAAAGTGCGGGAACAAGAAATTTTCGCAGAGTGTTCTGGGCGGTCATTATTGCAGCTATTGTGCTAAGGATTGCTTTGCCTTCAGATAAAAAGAGTAATGAACAGCAAGAAACCGGTCCTTCTTCAGGAACAATTGTGAACAATGCAGTAAAAGCACCTTCTGATATGATTGCTTTTCAGTCGGGAACTTCGGAAATTGACCTTAAGATTGATTCAATGTATCATCAGGAGAGAAAAGGATTATCAAAAGAGCTTATCAATGCCGGCATTATAGAATCCAAAACAAAAAAAGATAAAGAAAACTATAAAAAAGCCGGCGGCAGAGAAGTAGGTGAAATAGGAAAAGATATTGAAAAGCTTGTTAACAAAGAAAAGCAAAGCAGGGATTCTCTAAAAACTATTTATACCAAAAAAATTACAAAACATCTTGAACAGAAAACGGAAAAGCTGAAACGTAAAATCTCAGATTCCCTGAAACAGTATACCAAAGGAAAACCGGTAAATGGTGATGTCGTAAAATATCTTCTGAAAAAGAAGAAGGCTTTGATGGCAGATTCTCTGGGGAAGCTCTATGGAACCCTGGATATTGTGGATCCTTCTTCAGCGTCAATTGACAAATCGAAAGTAAAAGGGATAGGAACAGAGGGAACCCCGATGGAGGAAAAAGCGCCCGTTTCAGATATTTTATATATGATAATCCTGATGATTGCCGGAGTAGGACTGTATTCATTCCTGTTTAAAAATAAATCCCTCAATGTAGGTGGAGATAATGTACCTGTCTGGGTGAAATTTATTCTCATTACAATCCTTGTAGCAATGCTGGTATACCTGTTTTATCCATTGGTAGAAATGTTTGGGTACAACTGGTTTGTTTGGGTGTTGGTGATTGGAGTGATGCTGATCCTTTACCGCCTTTTCAGAGAAGATAAGACTATTTTAAAATCTGATGACGATGAATAAACAGAAATTTATAGACAAATTCATGGCAGCATTCGTACTGCTGGCGATGTTTAAGGTTATCGGAATTGTTGCACAGCTGTTCCATGAAAGTTTCTGGAGTGTGGTGGGAACATTAGGTATTTTCTTAATTGTAGCCTTCATCATTCTTCTTGTGATTACTTCTTTAAAAGATAAAGAACAGAATAAGAGAAATGCGGCAGGAAGAAAAGGAAGTGGAGGCAGCTTTTATCTCGAAAACTCCCTTTTTGACAGAATCCGAAGCAAATACGAAGAACTTGCCGAGAAATATATCGCTGAAAATGATTACAAAAAAGCAGCAAGGGTTTATATGAATCTCCTGCAGGATAATTACAGAGGGGCGAAAACCCTGGAAAACGGAGGGTTTTACAACGAAGCAGCCGTAGTATATCTTAAAAAGCTGCACAATAAATCTGATGCAGCAGCTTGTTATGAAAAGGCCAGACAATACAAAAAAGCAATCGACCTTTACAAAGAAATGGAGAAGAAAGAAAAAGTAGGAGATCTCTATAAAGAAATCAACGATCTTAAAAATGCCCATTATTACTATCAGATCGTAGCAGATGACTATACAGGAAATAATCAAATGGTGAAAGTTTCTTTGGTATACCGCAACAAAATGGAAAAGCCTGAGGAGGCACAGAAAGTACTGCTGAAAGGATGGGAAGAGGACAAAGATGCATTCAACTGTCTGAATAACTATTTTGCCAATATTGTTGATATTAAAAGACTGGAATCTGAAATACAGGATCTGTATGAAAAGGCGCCGGCTCACAAAAAGATTACGTATCTGGATGCCATGAAATATGAATTCAAAAAGGATCCGAAGCTCCATACGGTCACAAGGAATATCGCTTATGAAATCATTGCAGAAAAAGTAGCGACCCGCTCTGAAATTGTCAATGAACTGAAATATTTTAATCCAGACGATCAGGTAATCCTGAAAGATATTTCAAGATTCAAGACCGGAAGAAATAAAATGTTCAGGAATTAAATATTCAAAGATTGAAGAATTTAAATATTAAAAACCCTGCTGCTTCATCAAATCAATTTTTAATTGATTCCTACATGAGATTCTTCCTCGTCAGGGACAATGGTGTAACATTATATAGTCGTCATAAAAAAAGTATTAAATTTTATCGCAGATAAAATCCTTGAGCCTTAAAGCTCCATTTTTTGATATTATTTTGCGTTTTTGCGTATATAAAAACCTCCCTGTATTTGTGAATATTATAAAATAATATCAAAAAAGATTTATCTTTGCGCCAGAAAATTATGACAATACAAAGAGCACATATCAATGCAGAACTATTCGAAAGTCCTTCTAACAAAGGATTATTCGGGTATGATGAGGTGATATGGAATGAGGCGAAATGTGCTGACTTTGGAAATTATTTACTGTAAACTTGTAAAAAATTAATCAAAATACGACAGAAACGCCTCGATTTTTCGAGGCGTTTTTTGTTTTTTAGGTCAGAAATTATTTAGAATGAAAAAAAATAACCATAAACATGAAAATTTTTTAATCAACAATGAAACTTTAATACAATAAAATAGAGTGATAGGCAACCCGATGAGAGACAGTCATTTAGGTAATTGAGAGATCTGCAAAAATATTGCGGACAGAAATTTTCTATTCTAAAGTTAAGATTTAATTAACTGATTATCAATAAATTAATTTGAAAATTTATTTGCGGATTTAAAAAATTCATATTTACTTTGCAACCGAAAATTGAAAGCAACAGGTTTTCAGGATTCAGTTAAAAATAATTTAGAAACAAACAAAAAATAAAATGAAACAATTACATAACATATTCAATCAATATTCAAGACTATTCGGACAGGAGCCGACAGGTGTTGCATGTATTCTTGAAAGTGGAATTGTGGATGAAAGGTGCTTATATACGTGGGTCAGCTAATGATCTCTTACGTTAAAATATATGAAGCGCCTCCCGAAAAGAGGCGCTTTTTTTATGGTTTCTTTAGCTTATTTGGTAAAGCGCCGGTCTGTGGAACCGGAGAACAGGGTTCGATCCCCGGAGATACCCAAACTATACAATCTCATAGCTCAATTGGTTAGAGCATCGACCTGATACGTCGAAGGTTGAAGGTTCGATTCCTTCTGGGATTACAAAAATGTGAATTGTAAAATTAAAAATTGACAAGCGAAGCGAATTGATTATTGACGATTCACAAAATTAAAACAATCTCATAGCTCAATCGGATAGAGCACCGGTCTTTTAAACCGGGAGTTGAAAGTTCAAATCTTTCTGGGATTACAAAAAACGGTTCCGTAGCTCAACTGGAGAGAGCATGGGTTTTCTAAACCCAGGGTTAGAGGTTCGAATCCTCTCGGAATCACAAAGGTTCATGGAAGTTTTCCTATCCGGCTGTCTCCCGGAGAAGAAACAGGAGTGAACCCTAAAGCTGGAAAGATAACGGTGGTTGTTTACCCGTCTTGGACGCGGGAGGTCGCAAGTTCGAATCTTGCTTTCCAGACCAATTGTTCCATTAGTATAGTGGTGAGTGCATTCGGCTTTCTACCGAACGACAAGGGTTCGATCCCCTTATGGAATACCAATGATTTCGTAGCTAAAGTGGTTAGAGTATCGGTCTGATACACCGAAGGTTGAAGGTTCGAGTCCTTCCGGAATTACAATGATTTTGTAGCTCAATGGCAGAGCACCGGTCTGTTAAACCGGCAGTTGAAAGTTCGAGTCTTTCCAAAATCGCAGGTAACTAATTGTTAATTGTTTCAGGAGAAAAAGTAAAAGTTTGTCGAGAGCAGAAGATCTTTACGCCAAACACGAAAATACAGACAGGCTTTTCTTCTCTCCGGATGAGTTAAAAATTAAAAAATATCATTTATAAATTTTAGGTAAAAATAAAGTTTGTTGAGCGCAGAAGTTCTTTAGTTAAATAATTTTAGACAGACTTTATTTTTTAATCTGATGGTTCGCCGAAGTGGAAGAGTCGGGGCGGTCTGCAAAACCGTTGTGTGCACTGAGTGGGTTTGAATCCCATAACCATCTCAATATAAAATTATAGGAGATATAAAGAATCTTTTATCAATGATCTTTTATCACCTACAACAAAGAATATCCTTTATTAATAAAAGAAAAAGGCTGTCGAGCGCAGAAGATCTTTAGTCAAACATTCAATATAAAGACAGACCTTTTCTTTTTAAAAGGGAAAAAATGAGGAATTACTTGTTATTCATGATTAATTGCTCTTAAAAATCCGGAAGTACGCCGAAGTTGGAGAGTCGGGGCAGACTGTAAATCTGTTGCTTCATTGCTGAGTAGGTTCGAATCCTGCTACTTCCACCAACCACTGATAATGTAATGGCAGCATGCAGGAACTGTACTCTTGTTGTCCGGGTTCGATTCCCGGTTAGTGGGTTAAATGCTCTATTCGTCTAACGGTGAGGACGCCTGCCTTTCGAGCAGAAAACAAGGGTTCGATTCCCTTATGGAGTACTGGATGTGAATAGCTGGTCAATATTGAATGAATATAATACCATGAAAGTTCAGATTTTAAAAAAATTGGCCAGTTACCATTCACACAAAAAATGAAGAAAAGAGAAAAGGACTGTCAGGAGCAGAAGATCTTTAGTCAATAAAAACAGACAGCCTTTTACTTTTTTAATGACAAAGTATATTAGGAAATGAGAAAGGTTTGTCAAGCGCAGAAGATCTTTACAAACACTAACAGGCATAGTTTTATAAACAGACAGAGCTTTCTCAAACCTAAACATGATATGAGTAATAAACAATGAATAATGAGTAATTAAACAGCATAAAAATTACTTATTACCAAATACTCATTACTCATAAAAACGCTGCGGGAATGGTGGAATGGCAGACACTCTTGATTTAGGATCAAGCTTTTGGGGGTTCGAATCCCTCTTTCCGTACCAAAAATATAAGCAATAAATAATGAACAATAAGTAATGATAAAAAATTACTCATTACCAATTACTTATTATTCATGAATTAATCTGATTCATAGTGTAATGGGCAGCACACAAGATTTTGATTCTTGGAGTTTAGGTTCGAGTCCTAATGAATCAACAATTTTACTCTGATAGTGGTTCAAGTCCGGTTCAGAGTGCAAAAATAGAAAGTAGAAACTAGAGTTAAAAAACAGAACTGCTAGTGATCATTTATCAATTATCAACAATCATTTATGAATTAAAAAATGTAGAAAAAATGGAAACGCAACAACAAACATGGCAGAATATGAGTGGAAAAATTTTCCAGCACTCTATCACACAGCTGGTAGAAGAAGCCATCATTCGCGAACAGGCCAACGGGCACCGTCTGAAAGTATGTGTGGGATCAGACTCTCATGTATACGGAGATGCCATCAGTTATGCTACGGCAGTAGTGTTTATTCGTGAGGGAAAAGGAGCGTTTACCTTTATCAGAAAAGAAAGAGAAATACAGAGTATCAGTATCAAGGAGCGAATGCTGAATGAGGTCAACAAATCCGTTGAAATTGCATACGCCATCTGCTCAGTGCTGGATGCTTATGGTGTGGAAATGGAGGTACACGCAGACATTAATACCGATCCGGATTTTAAATCCAATGTGGCACTGAAAGATGCCATGGGATATATTCTGGGCATGGGATATGTGTTTAAAGCAAAACCTTACGCTTTCGCAAGTTCCAATTGTGCTGATATGATGGTGTAATAAAGATTGAAGAGGGATGTTGGAAGCTGGAAGTGTAAAGAGTTTATAAAAATTAAACAATGGAAAAAACAAAAAGATTATTATTTCTGGATGATATAAGATATCCCATTGAGGCCTATCATTATACCAAACAGGATGTTTTCCTCAGAAACGACTGGCATATCGTTCGGAATTACGAACAGTTTGTCAACAGGATTTTGGAAAAAGGACTTCCGGAGATGATCTCTTTTGACCATGACCTGGCTGATGAACATTATCTGAAACAGGATTCTCAGGAATTTACAGAAAAAACAGGATATGACTGTGCCAAATGGCTGATAGAATATTGTATGGACAATTACCTTGATCTGCCAGAATTTTATTGTCACTCTATGAATCCGGTAGGAAAAGAAAATATTTTAAACCTGCTGCAAAACTTTAAAGAATTGTAATGGACATTTTTAGATTTATCGAAGATATAAAAATACATCTGAAACTAACATTTGCTGAGGTAGACAGATGGTTTAAAAAGGATAAAGAAACGTTGAATCATCAGCCTTCAAATGGAGGCTGGACGATTCAGCAGATTTTAGAGCACATTTATCTCACGAATTTTTATCTGCTGATCCTTATTGAAAAAGGTTCAAAAAAAGCAATGAAGAATTCTCAGGATCTTGATCTGGAATCTGAAATTGAAAACTACAGTTTCAATAAAGAAAAATTTGATAAAGTAGGAGAATATGGTGCTTTTAAATGGATAAGACCGGAACATATGGAACCGAAAGGAGAATTATGCTTGGGTGAAATAAGAAATTTAATCAACCAGCAATATCTGCAGTGTTTACACTATCTGGAAGTGATGAAAAATGGGGTAGGGCTTTTGTATAAAACTACAATGACAGTGAATGAACTGGGGAAAATCAATGTATATGAATATATTTATTTTCTGTCACTCCATGCCCAAAGACACGTTACCCAGATGAAGAAAAACGAATCAGAAACGATTAAAAACTAAAACAAAATGATTTTCAAAACATATAATTCTATAGAAAATGCTTACCAGGCCCGCGTGATCGAACAGATCAGAATGCAGGGTTTTGGGGATGAGGTTTTCATAGTACAGGAAAAAGTTCACGGCGCTAATTTCTCTTTCTTTACCGACGGAAAGAAAATTAAAATCGCGAAAAGAACTGCTTTCATCGAAAAAGATGAGAAATTTTTTAATGCCCATCAGATTTTGGAACGCTACAGAAAAAATGTAATAGCAGTATTCCAAAAAGTGAAAACCATCCATCCGGGTGTAGAAACTGTAGTGATCTACGGTGAACTGTTCGGTGGCGGTTACAAACATAAAGAAGTAGAACCTGTAAAAGATGCTGTAAAAGTACAGAAGGGTATTGAATATGCCCCTCACAATGAATTTTACGCTTTCGATATCAAGTTGAACGGGGTTACCTACATGGATACGGAAGTTGTTAATCATATTTTTGAAGAGACAGGATTTTTCTATGCTAAAATCCTATTTCAGGGGACTCTTGAAGAAGCTTTGAAATTCTCTAATGTTTTCAATTCACAAATTCCAGTTTGGCTGGGATTACCTGAATTGGAAGACAATATGTGTGAAGGAACCATTGTAAAAACTTTTAAAACCAGATATTTTGGAAACGGAGCCAGAATCATTCTGAAAAATAAGAATGAGAAATGGATCGAAAAATCCAAAATGGTTAAAAAACAGGAGAAAACAGTTTGGAAACAGACTCACTTCAGTGAAAAAGCTCAGGATACATGGGAAGAAATCCAAAAATATGTTACAGTCAACAGGCTGAATAATGTTGTGAGTAAGATTGGCGAATTCGAGCACAAAATTATAGGGAAAGTAATTGGCCTTTTTGCACAGGATGTATTAGAAGACTTTGTAAAAGACTTCCCGGCAGCATTTACAGCTATTGAAAAAGATGAGCAGAAAAGGATCAACAAAAAGTTGAATTCTTTAGTCATTGATTTTATAAAAGAAGAGTTGATGACTCTTAAAGTGTAGTTTCGGTAAAATTTTACCGAAACTTTTTTATGGATAAGCTTAACCGTAAAAGCCATTCCATCTTCCACCTTTTAACAATTAAATTATAAACAAGTGAAAACAACAGAAAATATATTAATAGTAGACCTTGAAGCAACGTGTTGGGAAAACCGTCCGCCAAGAGGCCAGGAAAGTGAAATCATAGAGATCGGTGTATGTATCATGAATGCAAAAACCGGAAAGGTCTCCAAAAGTGAAGGAATTTTAATAAAACCGCAGCATTCAAAAGTAAGCCCGTTCTGCACCGAGCTTACCACCATTACCCAGAATATGCTGGATCATGAAGGGATTATGCTGGATGATGCATTCGATATCCTGCGGGCAGAATACGATTCAGAAGAACTGACATGGGCCAGTTACGGGAATTATGACCTGAACATGCTTCAGAATCAGGCAAGAAGATTCTATACTGATTATCCGATGAGTGATGACCACATCAATGTGAAGACATTATTCGGGGAAATTCATCCTACCATCAGGAAAAGTGTAGGAATGCAAAGGGCTTTGGGAGAATTGGGCCTTACATTGGAAGGTACACACCACAGAGGAGTAGATGATGCAAAGAATATTGCAAAAATTCTGCATTGGTGCCTGAAGAATTATTAAATAATCCAAAATATATAATGAAGACTGTCTCAAACAATGAGGCAGTCTTTTATTTTGTTAAATCAGATATCTTATTACTGATAAAATCATAAAGTTTGACCGGAATAGAATGTCCCATACCATTTATCAGAATCCATTCAGCATCTGAAATAGAATCTGCAATATCTTTTCCGCAATCAGGGTGAAAGATCAGATCATCTGTCCCGTGAATAATCATGGTTGGAGCAGTTATCTTTTTCAATATATCAGGATTATATTGAAAAGAACCCATCGCCAGCAGTTGCCGGATGATTCCGTTTTTTGTTCTTGAACGGGTAAGCTCCTTTTCAAGCAATGCTTTTTCCTGGTCCGGATCAAACAGGTATCCTGAGCCGGATATTTTTTCTGCCAAACGGAGTTTCTCTCTGAAATATTCTTCTTTATGAAGATCCGGATCAGAAGATGCCTGTGTCATCATCGCCATAATTTCAGGGTCCAGCTTCGGAAGAGAAGGATTCAAAGATGTTGACATGATAATCGTTAATGACAAAACTCTTTCAGGGTAATATGAGGCTAAAATCTGTGAAATAATTCCACCCATGGAACGTCCTGTAATATGAGCTTTCTGAATCTTTAAATAATCAAGCAGTCCGATCACATCATTGGCCATATCCATTAATGAATAAGGAATACTTTCTTTACTGAAAGCAGCAAAGACCTCTTCAATACTTTTATCTGCAGGAATTTCTCGTTTTGCATTAAAGACCGAACTTCCCGAATCCCTGTTATCAAAGCGGATTACCCTGAATCCTTTTTCAACCAGAAGATTACAGAACGCAGTATCCCAACGGATCATCTGACTTCCTAATCCGGAAATCAGGATTATATTTTCTGTATTTTTGTCACCAAAGATCTCATAACAAAGGTTTACATCACCAATTCTGACTGTTTCCATTTTAATCTGTTTCTCTTCCATTCAACAGTATTTCTTCCAGCGGTAAAAGCCTCGAATCTTCAATAGCAGCAATTCTGTGCCCCATAATTTTCATATAGTCTTCATTCTGTTCAAAGCTGAAAAAATCAGTTACACTTTTCTGTTTAATCAGCAGGCAAAGGTCCCAATACTCATTTTCAGGACCTATCAGAAACATATCTCCTTTCCCAATGAACAAAATTTCGCCGCCACTTTCTTTTAAAAATGGCTCGGTTTCCCTGATATAAGTAAAATAAGCATCCCATCCACTGATTTTTTCATCAGGCTTCAGCTCAGGATGTGCTGAATAATCTGCTTCTTTCTTTAGTTTAATCAGATTCAGATTAATGACTGTCCCCTGTATATTTTTCATGAACAGACGCTTTCCGGCTTCAAAAGTTGGGGATAAATATTTTTCCGACATATTTCTAGTATAATGGTGTGCTGACTCTGGAAATATAAGCTTGTGCGGCCTTTTGTATCTCCAGACGATAGTTGATATATTCATTGTTCTGATCAGGAACAATCGTGACAAACTCAAAGATAAAAGCTTCACTCCCGGATTCTGTCCATTCCTTTTGTAGCTGAGGATGGGTGAACATTCCGCCATTTAAAAGGAATTTCATTTTATTCACCAAAGCTTCAAGATGTAAAGATCCCTGGATATACTGTTTTCCATTTGTAGTATTGGTAACCGCAAGAACTCCCATCGTTGTTGCATGGTCTTTTGCTTTTTCCCTTAGCTGTTTTTTTGCTGCATTTTTCATTGATGATTATTGTATATTTCCTCCAAGATCAAATAAAAATTCATTTACTGTTTTTAAAGATTTACTCTTCTTGGTAGAAAGAATTTCTTTCGTAATATGCTCGGCGCTTTGTTTAGTCTCTTCAAATATCTTTTTGCCATTAGCTGTAATCACAACATAGCTGACGCGGGCATCTCTTTCATTGGTTTCCCTTGTCACCAGACCGATCTTTTCAAGCGGATTCAATAAACGGGTCACTCCTGATGCTGTAAGTCCTGTTTTTTCAGCAAGATCTATCCTCCGCATCTTACTCTGAGAAGAAGAATTGAGAATATAAAGTATAACAAAGTCATTAAGGCCCAGACCATGAGCCCCCAGAGAATCAAACCTTCTGGCAATTACAGATTGCAGTTTATTGAGGTTAATTAAAAATAATAATTCATTGCTTATCATTGAAAAGTATTTGATTTGTCAAGCATTTTATTTTGCAAATATATAAAATTTAATGAATTACAATTCATATTCTACTATTTTAAAAAACATTAACGAATCTGGACAGTAAAATAATTTTACCACACAAAAGCATAATTTATAAAAATAAGACACCAAATGATGTGTAAATGTCAAAGCAGAGGGCTTTAAACCACTTTTTATAGATATATCTTTAAACAGGGAATTGTTTTTGCAGTACCAGAGTCATGGCAGCAGTTGTTTTATTAACTTAATATTTTGTTAAAAACTCACTTTTAAGGGATAATTTACTGTCTGTCAGCCAATATTTTTTAATTTAGCTGATAAGAATGAATTTATGTTTATTGATGGAGATTTTAGGGCAATATATTTAAACTGTAAAATAAAAGAGATTGTGCCGTTTTTAAAAAGCCTTCCAAAAGATAAAAAAGAAACGATTGCTCTTTTCAAAAAATATGTCAATAAAGAACGGAATCAAAATGTGATTTCACTGTCGGCTTCCCAGGCTGGGAGTAAAAATGAAAATGGATATTTTTTTATCGGCAGATTTCTGTTTGAAAATTTTTGTTTTTTTGAACAGTTTATTCAATTCTTATCAGGATGATTATCATCGTGATTTCATCAGGTTCTTATATCAGATACCTTATTTTCAGGCTCCGTTTTGCAACAAAATATTTCAGATATGATATCGTACCCTGTAAAAAGTATACGTTTTTTGATGCATAAATGAGTCGGCTAAATAAAGACGGGCACTTTGCGGTATGGCTTTGAAACTTTAACAGAAAACAAAATAACCTGAAAACAACTATATATCAAATTGAATGCACATGAAAGAAAGACTTTATGAGATCCTTAATGAGGAAAAAATACATGAGATTATCCCTTTTCTAAAGCAGCTTAGCATTGAGGAAAGAAAAACACTGGTACCATCTATAAAGAAAATGGACCGGGAGATCAGCAAGATCGTAATGACCAAAAACTCTTACCACACGGCAGGATCTGTCAATCAGCACTCTATTATTGATATTGCTTCATTTGTCTGCATGGATAAGAAAAACTTCGGTAAAAATTACTGGAGCCTTTTCCGTAATGCAGAACAGACCGAACAGATTTTGGAGTGGGGCTGTCCGGAATGGTTTTCAGACTTTATCAATGAATCTGTGGAAGCTGACTTTACCGCATTTAATTACAAGGATATTTTAGGATGGACAGAAAAAGGCTATGTACAACCGAAACCTCAATTGCTGGGACATCACCTGAGTAATTATCCAGCCGATTTGGACCATTATCCTGAAACCCTGAATACCCATTTCTGGTATCTGTGTGAATATCCTTCCAAATCCTTACCTTTTCGTAAAGAATGGCTTCCTATTGTTCAGAAACTGATTGCAGACAAAAAAATTGAGAGAAAAAGATTTCTGAGAGAATGTCTTCTGGCTTCTAACAGAAATTTTAATAAAAATGTCACAGGCTGGTTTATGGATGCATTTACTTCCTTAAAGCCAACGGAAGAAGAATTGTCTGATCTGCAGGAAGAATTGCTTGCAGGTCTGGCATCTCCCCAATCGAAAGCCGTGAATACCATATTATCACATCTTAAAAAAATTGTGGGAATTCCTGATTTCAAAAATGAGGAATTTTCACATTACCTTCCGGATCTACTGAGTTCAGATGTGAAAACAGTAGTCGTTTCAAGCTTAGTGCTTACTGAAAAAATATTCCAGAGAAGGAAAGTAAATCCGGAACTGCTGGGAATGGCTTTAAGTACAGCATTTGTGAGCAAAGACGACGGCATACAGTCAAAGGCAGCCAGGATTATCCTGAAATATATTCCTGTTTCCGAAAATATGATTGGGGCACTTTCACATTATTCCGATAATATACTGACGAATATACGCCCACTTTTATCAAAATATATTGAAGAAAAACAACCGCAACTGGAGGCGATAGCTTCGGAAAAACTATCTTTGACAACAGACGAAAATGCAGTTAAAGTACTTCAGAATTTTGAAGACCTGATGCTTTATCTACCTTTGGCTATGGATGACCCATACAGCCATCATTGTGATATTGCTCTGGCAGGATTTATCCGTTTTGCTGGCGATGTTGATGCCGGATCAGTGAAATTAATAGAACCAGTATTCCTGAAAGCCTGTAAAACAATTTCTAAATGGGAGGTTCCCTTTCTGAATGTTCTGTTGTGCAATGCCATCATCAATTATGGCCTGGCTCTGCTTGAGCAATATCCTGTTCAGCTTAAAAATCTGGAAAAAATCTACCGGAAGACGGAAGAAGAAGAATCGGAAAGAGAGTCTTATTTAAATTATCAGAAAAAACTGGGTCCAATAGAAAATGTCGGAGCAGATTGTCCTGCCAGAAGTGCATTTAAGGAGATTGCGATATATGCTTTTCAGAAAATTAAATCCGGAGACAATATTCCTCTGCTGTTTCCCATTACCCATGCGCCATGCTGGAATTCTCCTGTCACACTGGTGGAAAGACTGGAGGCTTATCAGAATGCTGATGTTGAACCGCATCATCTTGATATTCAGCTGGCATTGCAGCGCTGTGCTTTAGATAACACTTCGGAAGCTGTCATACAGGCAGAGAAAAGACTGAAAGGGGAATATAAAGATTTGTTACTTTTCTTCTTTGGCAAAAATGCTGAACCCAAAGGTGAATGTAAACATCCTTCATGGTGGATGACAGCGGGGATTACACGTTCACCGGAAACTGTGTTTGAAGAGTTCAGCAGATTTGGTTATGATACTATTCCTATAGAATTTTTTTCAGGAGAATACAAGTGGAGAACTATTGACAGCAGAAAAAATTCTTATTATCCTGCAGAGCTTAACATTACCATTCCGAAATACCACCTTGAAAAAAGGAAAGATCCCTTGTTTATGGAATACTTTGTGGCAGAACAGAAGGAGCTTAATGAAATACCTGCCCTGATGCTGTGTTTTCCGAATACTCCGGCAAATGCCCTGGTAAAAGTAATCAAACATTGTCTTTTCTACTCGGGAATTGCTGAAGTTTATGAAAGAAGTCTGGTGCTGAATACGGCAAACGCACTTTATCAGACCAAAAAGCCGCTGGATGAAATCGGGTACCTGTTCCTGGGAACTATTTTCCTTGACAGTGATAAAACCATCCGCGGAGTGGCGGCTAGTATGTGGCTTGAACATGTGGCCGGTCAAATAATGGATAACGCCCGTTTAGGAAGGGTGATCGGGCTGCATGAAAGATTGGAGTAGGCGCCTGTTAAAAGATTAACGGATCTTATACAACATCATATGCTGAATGTCAGTAAAAATCATAATATTGCTTTGGAAGAGTTGATTTTCAATATATTGATTCAAATGGATGCCCCTGTAACCAATCTGAAAAAAATTCTGGAAATCTATCATGAAGTTCTTGCGCTGAATCATTCGGAAGCTCATCACAAGGTAATAGAGAAACTTAACAATTGGAAAGAAAACTCCAGTCTGAAAAAAATCTGTAATCTCCTTCTGAAAAAGTAAAAGCTTTTTGATGCATATCTTATTGTTAACCAATGCAAAGACGCAAAAAACTCGTTTTTATTTAAGAAAGCTTTAATCGGGTTCTTGCGTCTCTGTTTTGTATGATCTGAAGAATTCTGGCATTAATTTTTTGCCTGTTTCATCCATTCGTCATAGCTAAGCACTCCTAATTCAGGCTTACCTTCTCCTTCAAGGATAGAAATAAATTCAAGCTGGTTTCCGTCCGGGTCATTAAAATAAATAGCCAGCGCAGGCATCCATGCAAATACCATAGGCTCGACACTGCCATTTTTCAGGAAATTGTATGGTTTTAAGTTTTTATTTTCTAAAAATTTCACTGAGTAATTTAAAATATCCTCCTTACTGCTGGAAAAAGCAAAATGTCTGGTTTGAAGATTTTCCTTCTGTTCCCATAATCCCAACATAAATTCTTTTCCTTCTCCAATCCATAGAAAAGCAATAGGCCTGGTTTCATCTCTGTGAGCCAGTTTTAGCCCTAATACTTGGGTATAAAACAGTATCGCATTTTCCAGATCACTCACCCTGAACATGAGTTTCATATAGTCCTTTAATCATAGCTTTAATTTTAATAAGACAAAGCTACACAACAGTTCATGAAAAAAACTGTACAGGCGATTTCTTAAATGAAATTCAATGATAGAAGGTTTTTATGGTTATAAATGATGTATGTGGCTGTATTTCTCAAAATCTGTGTAAATCAGTGAAATCTTCGGTAAGAAAAAATCTATTTAGAATTCAATAGAGGTGGGCTTTAGCCCGCCTTACAGACAGCATCCTCCATCAGGCTTTAACCCAAACTTAAAATGCGTACAAACGGAGAGATTTATTTGAACTGCCTAAACTAAAAATAAAAAACAAAGAAAAATTTTCTACGCAAAAACATTGCGCAATATTGTATTTACTTTGCATCAGAAATCAGAGAGGAACCATCAATCCTTCTCCATGTGTAACAGTTAAAACAGTAACCATGAAATTTAATTTTTTAAGAAAAGAAAATAAAGTAGTACTGAACTACGAGGGTGCAAAATCCTATGCGATGACACCTGCAGAAGAATTATATAGTGCTGTTGTTACAACAGGACTGTCAGATGTCAATTATGAAAAGGGAAATGACAGATTGGAAAGAATCCGGTCTCTGATCAAAAAAAATGATCCTGAATTTGTAGCAAAACTGGCGGTGTATGCAAGGAAAGATATGTACCTGCGTTCCATTCCTTTGGTATTGACTACTGAACTGGCAAAGCAGGCTTCCGGAACAGATCTGGTGAGCAAAACAGTAGATGGAGTCATTCAGAGAGCTGATGAAATCACAGAACTGCTGGCTTATTACCAGCTTGCCAAT
Source organism: Chryseobacterium sp. (assembly GCF_041914225.1). GTDB lineage: Bacteria > Bacteroidota > Bacteroidia > Flavobacteriales > Weeksellaceae > Chryseobacterium. The sequence continues at coordinate 65,495 of NZ_JAYSDT010000008.1, read as the reverse complement.
AAAAGGACGGAAACTAAAAAACTGAACAGGCTTTCAAAACAGATCCAGAAAGGTTTGGTGAAATCATTCAACAAGTTTGATGAATACCAGTTTGCGAAATACAACAGGAAAGCAGAAGTAACTCTGAAAGATGCGTTATTCCTTGTTCACCCGAAAGCAAAAGACGAAAACCAGCAAATGGTTTTCAATAAAATTGCAAGTAATACATTAGAAACTCCTTATACCTGGGAAGTGGAACTTTCTGTTCTGGGACAGACAAAATTTGCTGATGATGCAGAAAGAAAGTTTGCTTTCAAAAACAAATGGGAAGAACTGATTTTCAGCAATAAGTTAGGTTATATGGCAACCATGCGAAACCTGAGAAATATTCTGGATGCAGGAGTGTCTGCTGATGCAATGAATAAAGTCTGTAAATATCTTTCCGATGAAAGAGCTGTCTCCCATTCAAAACAGCTTCCATTCAGATTTCTGGCGGCATACAGAGAATTGAAAACTATAGATTCTCCTTATCTGTCATCCGTATTGGAAGCACTGGAAGATGCTGTTGTAGTGAGTGCTAAAAATATTAAGGGCTTTGGTTTTGATACTTCGGTGGTGATTGCTGCGGATGTCTCAGGCTCTATGCAGAAACCGGTTTCTCATAAAAGCAAAATACTGCTGTATGATATTGGCTTATTAATGTCGATGATTCTTCAGTCCCAATGTAAAAACGTGGTGACAGGTATCTTCGGAAACCGTTGGTTGAGGGTTCCAATGCCTAAAAATGGTATTTTAAGGAATGTGGATGCCTTCTACAAACGAGAAGGTGAAGTAGGATATGCTACCAATGGCTACAAGGTGATTGAAGATCTGATCAAAAGAGATGAAAAAGTGAACAAAGTAATGTTATTCACCGATACTCAGATGTGGGACAGTACTGGAAACAGAAACTCTTTTGAAGACCTGTGGAATAAATACAAAACTATCACTCCTCATGCGAAACTGTATATTTTTGATCTGGCAGGTTATGGCAGACAGCCGCTTGATATCAGAAAAAATGATGTACATCTTATTGCAGGCTGGTCAGATAAAATTTTCGATGTGCTGAACGCATTGGAAGATAAAAAGTCAGCTGTAGAAATGATTCATAAAGTAGTGCTGTAACAGGCACTGCTTTTAATAAACAGGACAGAATTATGGCATAGGAAACGGAGACGTTAGCCGGAATTTCCAGGTCTTGAACTTTTGGTTCTTTTGCTTCAAGGCAAAACGAACAAATATTTAAAAAATAAACAATGGGAAATTTAATGCATAGAATTGAACAGGATCTTAAAGCTGGCAGAAAGAAAAAAGCATGTGATAGATTAAGGAATATGATTAACCAGTTTCCCAATGATCTTTCGCTGAGAAAAAGACTAGGACAGATTTATTTTGAAGCTGGATTTCTTGATGAAGCAGGAAAATTCTGGATTCTAAATATTCCAGAAAATAATGAAATGGAAAATGCGGTTAAAATGTACAGAAAATCTTTAAGCAATTCAGGAAATGCCATTTTAAAAGACATTGTTTTCAGAGGAGATAAAAATCTGCTTGATGAACATTCATTGAAAGTAATCGCTGAACTAGAAAAGGATAGTTTCAAGGTTACAAAACATATTCCTGTTTTTAAGGCTAAGACTAGAGAAAAAGGAAATTATTCAGAAAATCAAACAGGTTTTTTAAGTAAAATAGTAACTTGTTTAGTAATTGGAGTTATAATATTAATTCCTGTATTAGGAATTGTTAAACTTTTTGAAATAATTTCATCATTATTTTCTCAATAAAATCAAACTACGTAAAAAGATTGCGTACAAGCAATATAATTTTGCAGTGTTAATAATACTGGTGCCGTTAGAAAGGCCTGCTTCGATTCCAAAATGAAAGAGTCTTTCACCGGATTGCCCAGTAGCTAACCAATGCCGTTAATAAGAGTTTCATCGTCAACTTCCAATTGAAATTATTGACTCTTATAATTCATTGCTTGGTTTTTAATAAAAAATAACTGCGTAAATAGAATACGTACTAGGAATATAAATTTGTAAAAAAAATAAACTAATAACTATGAAAAATTAAAATCAAGTGTCGTTTTAGAATCATACTTCGAGATTGAGTAAACATTGTGTCGCAGGTTCGAATCCTGCCTTTTCCCTCGAAAAGGAGAGGTAGCTCAGCGGGTAGAGCAAATGCACGGAAGATTCTGAAAAATATTACCTTGATTTGCATAAAAGAGTGCCGTAGAGAAGGCTTACTTCGGTATAATATTGGTTCGACTCCATAACAGATCACGAAAGTGTTCTTGTCAAAGTCTTTTCGTATTTAGCCTCTTTTTTATTTTAAAAACAAACAAGTGCCGTAGAAAAATGTTACTTCGCTCATTACGACGGGGTCGCGGGTTCGAATCCCGTCTCTTCCACAACCAAAAAACACAGTCTATATAGGAAGAGTAGCTCAGCTGGTTAGAGCACGACTGCATTTTTCGCTTATTGCCTTGCTTTCATCATATAGAAGCCGGAAGTGGAACGTTGAAAGATCTTTGTATCATAATTTTCTATTAAGTCGGAGGAATCTCAGACTTGCCATTTTTCTTCTTTCCACTTCCAGCTTCTTTATATCAATTTGAAGTGTCGTCAGGAAAAAGTTCTTCGTACCACAATTTTGGGAGGAATAGCGAAGCCGGTAATTCCGGCAAGGTTATCCGGTTCGACTCCGGCATACGTACAGCCCGTTTTTTCCTTATTATTACCTTTAAAAAATGCCGGTGAATTATTTACCGGCATTTTTCATTGTATCTTCAAGCTCTTCCTCAAACATGACTTTCCATTTCGAAAGCGTGGTTCTGCTTATTTTATATTTTCTCGACATATAGCTTGTGGAATGACCATGCTTTTTCTGGTACTGAAGCAATTTTAGCATAGTCTGCCTGTAGTAGGTTTTGAGTTTTTGATTTTCTCTGGACTGCCTGAACAGTTTCTCATTGAATTTAAGGACATCTTCACTCGTGTTAAGCTTTTCAAGAAGTTCTTTGATTTTTGGATCCTTAAGTTTTTCAGGATGTTCCATCCTGAGCATATCCAGGTAAATTTTTTTGTAATTGGGGCGCATGTCTTATCTGTTTATCCGTTTACATTATCACTTTTCTGAAGCCATCTGTGCAGTGTACTTTTAGGAATAGAATATTCTTTAATGACTTCACTTTGAGTCATCTCACCGGAAAGAATCCTTTTCATAATGAAATCTTTGATTTCCTGAGTATAAATATTTTTCCTGAAATAAGGTGTTTTTTCGGACTTTTGATTGTTTTTGTTAACGGCAGAAGGTGGAGCATATAAAATCAAATGGGAGCTGTAGAGCCTGAAAAAATCATATTCCAGTAATTTACTCCATCTTAAAAGAAGATCCGTATCCATTGATCTGCTTTCATACATCATTTCAACCGTTTCTTCATCTTTGTTTAAAAACTTGCAGATTCTCTCAATTGCTATTTCAATTTCATCAACCCTTTCCTTAATAAATTTCCCAATATGGATTTCTTTATATAACATTTTACTGAAAATTATTCTTTTGTTTAAACTTATATATAAAAAAACGAGAATAGGTGATATATATTATTCTGATATGGTAGGAACTAAACTGTTAAAATTTGAAATTGATAAGAAATAATAATTATGATTAAAGAATAGTTAAATATATTCGATGGAATTATTCATCCTGTAAAATGAATTTAACTTATCAATAAAACAGGCCGGTAGGGATTACCTTAATATATTGATATATTCTTTTCAATGGTTTTTTCTTCTTCTTTTTCAAACTTCTTTTTCCTGCCATTTGTGTGAAATAATATATAACCTATTAAGGTTTTTACACAATTCTATGGGTAAGAGCTGCACATAACCTGACAAACAGCTTTATACACATTGAATCTTAATTAGTACCAAATAATTGCTTATTTGCTTTCAAATGTAGACAAAAATAAAATGTAAAAACAGTCATAAATATAAAAATTGTACTTTATCTATTTATTTTAATTAAAATTAACATATTATAAGGGCTAATGTGTGAATTATTTAAAATGATAACCTGTTTATAATAAAATCATAAAAAGAAAAAATTGTATACCATCCGCACAGTACATACCTTTGCATATCAATGAAGAATACACTAAGCTTATTCGAGTTTTCGAAAAAAATCAATTATAAAAATGAACTGCTGGCAGGCTTTACTGTAGCAATGACGATGATTCCTGAGTCTCTTTCATTTGCTATTCTTGCCGGCCTGTCTCCTCTTACAGGTTTGTATGCCGCTTTTATGATGGGACTTGTGACTGCAGTTTTAGGAGGGCGTCCTGGTATGGTTTCCGGTGGAGCCGGAGCAACCATCGTGGTGTTGATTGCTTTGATAAAGTCGCATGGAGTAGAATATCTCTTTGCTACAGTTGCATTAGCCGGGATATTTCAAATGATGGTAGGAATCTTTAAGCTGGGAAAATTTGTGAGACTTATCCCACAGCCTGTTATGTACGGTTTCCTGAATGGATTGGCTATTATTATTTTTATGGCGCAAGTTGAACAGTTCAAAATAACAGATAGCAGTGGAGCTGTAAACTGGCTGCAGGGAATACCTTTGTATATCATGGCTGGTTTGACGGCTCTGACGATTGCCATCGTTTATTTCTTTCCCAAAATTACAAAAGTCGTTCCCGCTTCTCTCGTAGCCATTATCATTGTATTTGCTGTTGTTCTTGGATTTAATATTCCAACAAAAACAGTTGCTGATATTGCGCATATCAGTGGAAATCTTCCAGGTTTTCATATTCCGAAGATTCCTTTTTCCCTGGAAACTTTGCAGATTATTTTTCCTTATGCCTTGATTATGGCGGGAGTAGGTCTTATAGAATCTCTTCTGACCTTATCAATGGTGGATGAAATTACCAATACAAAGGGAAGCGCCAACAAAGAATCAGTAGCACAGGGATTAGCGAATATTACCAATGGTTTCTTTGGTGGAATGGGAGGTTGTGCGATGGTAGCACAGACGTTGGTAAATCTTAATGCAGGTTCCAGGGCAAGGTTGTCAGGAATTGTAGCGTCTCTGCTTATTTTGATAATCATTCTGGTTGGAGCCCCCGTGATAGAGAAAATTCCTATGGCTGCTTTAGTCGGAGTGATGATGATGGTTGCCATCAGTACATTCCAGTGGGTGTCCATCAGGATTGTGAATAAAATGCCAAAGTCTGATATCTTTGTTGGAGTTACTGTAGCATTGATTACTGTGATTTTACATAACCTGGCTTTGGCTGTTTTGGTTGGAGTAATCATTTCAGCATTGGTTTTTGCGTGGGATAATGCTAAAAGAATCCGTGCAAGAAAATATATTGACGAAAATGGAGTGAAATTTTACGAAATATACGGACCGCTGTTCTTTGGTTCAGTAACGGCATTTACAGATAAATTTGATCCTTTGAATGATCCGGAGCAAGTGGTTATCGATTTTAAAGAAAGCCGCATTGTAGATATGAGTGCTATAGATGCGTTGGACAAGTTATCCAGACGTTATAAACAGCAAAATAAAACAGTACATCTGCGCCATCTCAGCGAGGATTGCCGGAAAATACTGAAAAATGCAGAAGCTGTAGTAGAAATTAATATTCAGGAAGACCCGACGTATAAGGTGATGCCGGAAAAATAGAAGAAGTCAATAAGTGAATTTTGCTTCGCAAGTGAATCGTGAATTCTTTATAGCGCAAAAAGAATTGACAAACGGAGCGTATTGATGATTGACTATTCACAATAGACATCCCATAACCAGACAAGGACTGTAAGAAAAATCTACAGTCCTTGCTTGTTTAGGTTATTAATGTATTGGCGATAAAATCAGGCACTAATGCATAGTGCGATAATTTCATACTGATGGAGGCTCTACCGCTTGTCAGTGTCCTCAGGTCAGAAATGTATCCGAAAGTTGAAGCCAACGGGACTTCTGCCGCAAAAATCTTTCTTCCCGATTTTTCATCAATAGAAGTAATAATTCCTCTTCTTCTGTTGATGTCTGCTGTGACAGCTCCCGTGTACTCATCAATACTTTGGATCTCCACTTGCATGATCGGTTCCATCAGTTTAGGATGGCACCCTTTTGCCGCTGCTTTGAATCCTTCTCTTGCAGCAATTTCAAAATCTAATGCTGCAGAATCCTGAGCGTGGAAAGAACCGTCAAGAAGGGTAATCTTCATGTTTTCCAAAGGATATCCATTCAAAGGGCCATACTCCATAGTTTCTCTGAAACCTTTTTCAACGGAAGGAATGAATTCAGTAGGAATAACTCCTCCTTTGATCATATTGATGAATTCTAATCCATGCTCATTATTATTTCCAGGCCCGATTTCAAAGGTAATATCAGCGAACTGGCCGCTGCCTCCATTCTGTTTGGACAGTTTTTCCCTATGAGTTTTGGTTGCTGTTAGAATCTCACGGTAAGAAACTTTAGGTTTTCCCTGATTGATTTCAATACCGTGGTTCAGACGGATTTTCTCCAAAGTAACCTCAAGATGAAGTTCTCCCAGTCCGCTCAGTAAAGTTTCTCCGGTCTGCGGATCTCTCTCAACCACCAACGAAGGGTCTTCTTCCTGAATTTTTGCCAGAACCAGACCGAACGATTTTTCATCTCCATTGGTTTTCGGCTCAATAGCCACTCTGATAACAGGAGCTGGAATTGTAATGGCTTCCAGAAGTATTGGCTTCTCCAGAGAAGATAAAGAATCTCCGGTTTTGGCATCCTTTATTCCTGTTAAAGCAACAATATCTCCTGCTTCAGCTTCTTCCAGCGATAATGTTTTGTCCGACTGCATTTGTAAAATTCTGGAAATCCTGTAGCTTTCACCAGTTCTTACATTCAATATTGTATCTCCGGATTTGATTCTTCCGGAATACATACGAAGCATAGCCAGCCTTCCCACATGTTTGTCAATTACCACTTTGAAAACAAGTCCTGAAAAAGAAGCTTCCTTATTTCTTTCCAGTGTTACCGTTTCTTCCATATAAGGATCTCTTCCCTGCAGGTCAGCAAGCTGATCCGGAGCAGGAAGATAGGAGACAACCGCATCTAGAAGAGGCTGTATACCTTTGTTCTTAAAGGCAGAACCACATAAAACAGGAACAGCTGATCCGGATCTGCAGACTCTTTGTATAGCTTCTGATAGCATTTCAATGGTGACTGTTTGCTCAGTGTTCATAAAAACATCAAAGAATATCTCGTCATTTTCTGCCAGAGTTTCCATTAACTTTATCCTGTATTCATCAGCTTCGGCAATAGAATGACCGGGAATTTCCTTTTCCATAATGGTTTCCCTGCTTTCATCCGTCCAGTATAACGCTTTCATTTTGACCAGATCAATCACTCCTTCAAAATTATTTTCAGCTCCTATCGGAATCTGAATCGTCAATGGAACAGCATTTAGTTTGGTTTTTATCTCATAGAGAACCGCAAAGAAATCTGCCCCAATTCGGTCCATTTTATTGATGAAACAAATCTTGGAGGTTCCGTGTTTTTCGGCCTGGAACCAAACGTTTTCTGTCTGTGGCTGAACTCCTGACGAAGCACAGAAAACTGCAATCACACTGTCCAGAACTCTTAGAGAGCGTTCTACTTCCACTGCAAAATCAATATGTCCTGGGGTATCAATAATATTGATATTATAAACAGCATTGTCTTTTTTCCATTGGGTAGAAACGGCAGCCGATGAAATGGTAATTCCTCTGTTTCTTTCCTGGATGTCTTTATCCATGGTGGTATTTCCATCATCTACATTACCGATTTTATGAATAAGTCCTGTGTAATACAAAAGCCTTTCTGATAACGTTGTTTTTCCTACATCTACGTGTGCTATAATTCCTATATTTCGTGTGTTATATTTCATTTTGTTTGATTTAAATTGTTGATTTATAGATCTGTGATTAGAAAAGATTCTGAAAAAAACGGACACAAAATGCACTCCGGTCTCTTAGAGCCGGCAAAACATTTTTGTATTTTGAATCAAAGGGAAATTTTCAGAGATCTTAACAAATAACAGAAGTTGTTTGATTGGTTAAAGTTTGAAATCAGGGCAGCAAAAAAAGACCTATCCGAATAGACAGGTCTTTAATATATTTTTGAGTATAAAGATCTTAAAGCTATTCAGATAAATATTCAGTGCTGCCAAAGAACACAGCTCTGACAGGATTGCTTAAAGTTATAATATTTATCATTTTTGTTGACATTGTTGATTTTTAATCGGTTGCGAAATTATAATTTTTTTTCGATTTCCAAAGAATTTTTGAAAACATTTTTTTAAAACGCTTCATAAATCATCTTCTGCGAATCCATCAAAACCATGGATTTTCATAAAAATATCTTAAAACAGACAACAGACATAATGCTTTTATGATAAAAATTTTATCTTTGGGAAGAATAGTATCGTAAACACTTTTTGATGATTAGAAAATTTTAAATCTTTTTCAAGAAGCTAAATAAAAACTTTTAACTTAAAACTATTGAAAACAGATATCGACATTCACAACCACTGTCATTTTTCCTTTGACCTGTGGCTCACCTTAATCAAATCTCATCCTGAATTTAAAGCAAAAAGAGTTGAGCTGTTCTCCTCATTCTTCAATGTGGGTAAGTCAATAGACGAAGTTGCGAAAACCGTAAAGTATTATGACGATCTTTGTAATTCCATCAATGAAGTAACAGGAGGGAATATTGATACTTTTGAGATCTACCTGATGATTCTTAGTGCTTTGGATGTAGATGTAAAAGAGTTGGATAAAGAAAGTCTCAACGAGTTTTACAATAAAAGTGAAGAGCTATTTCTGGAATATAAGCCCGTTGTGATTTTTGAAAATATTCACGATTTTTTTGAAGATATCAAAAATCAGGGGAAGACTATTAATATTCTGAGCAATACAGGATTTATTAAAGGGAAAACAATGAGAAAATTTCTGATTCATGAAAACCTGGATCAGTACATAGATTTCCATATCTATTCTGATGAAATCAATTGTTCCAAACCCAATCCGCTTATTTTCCAGGAAGTGAAGAAGAATATTAAAGATCAGGATTTGCCTATGAACCGGATCCTGCATATCGGTGACAATCTGGTAGCAGATTATCAGGGAGCGAAGGACTTTGGCTTCAGTGCACATTTACTTAAACACTAACTATAAACATGAACAAAAGATACAGCTTACACCACATTCATTCGGCGGATGAGTTTACATTTTCACCTGCGGAATACAGTTATTTCAAATATGGCGATAAGTCGTATGCTGAAAAATTTGCAAGAGAATTATTCGACGGATTTATTTCCGAAAATGAGACGCTTTTAAAGACTGATAAAGAAATTGTAGTGCTTCCAAGTCCTTATATGGCGATTCCTACGGCTTCTAATTTTTTATGCTTTTACTTTAAAAAGCATCTGGACTTTTATCTGTTTCAACAAGGAAAGAAGTCAAGTATTTTATCGAAAATCAACCGTAATCATACGTATATCACAGATTATGGCAACCTTAATTTTGAAGACCGCAAAAATCTGATTGCCAATGATACCTATTATATCGACAAGGATTTTTTGAGAGGAAAACTTTGTATTTTTATAGACGATATAAAAATTACCGGAAGCCATGAATATACCGTAAACAGAATTCTTGATGAATATAAAGTTGAGGCAGACTTCATGTTTCTGTATTATGCGGAGCTGATGAATTTTGACCTTGACCCTAAGATTGAAAACTTTTTCAATTACTATGCAGTAAAAAATGTAAGGCACGTAGCAGAAGTGATGAATAAAGAGAGTTTTCAGTTTAATACAAGGATTGTGAAATATATTTTAGGCCTGGATTCAGGTAATTTTGATTATCTTACGTCTAAAGTAAAAAAGGAACAGATGGATCTTCTCCTGGAGCTGGCCATCAGTAACAATTATCATTTAATAAAAGAATACGAAAACAACATCAATACTTTAATACAAACGGAATTATATTATGGCTATTAACTTACAAAAAGGACAAAGAGAAAATATCAACGCACCTAAATTTACTGTAGGTTTAGGATGGGATATCAATAATACTTCTACAGGAACATCTTTCGACCTTGATGCATCATTATTTTTGCTTGGAGAGGACAAGAAATTAATTTCAGATGATCACTTCATTTTTTATAATAACCTTGAATCTCCGGATAAATCTGTAATCCATACGGGAGATAATCTTACAGGAGAAGGAGCAGGTGATGATGAACAGATCAAAATTGATCTTACAAAAATTGATAATGCGGTCAAAGAAATTACAGTAGTTGTAACAATTCATGAAGCAGATTCAAGAAAGCAAAACTTTGGACAGGTAAGAAATTCTTTCATCAGAATTTTCAATACAGATACCAATGAGGAAATCTTAAAATATGAATTAGACGAAGATTTCTCAATCGAAACCGCTGTAGAATTCGGAAGAATCTACAACAGAAACGGAGAATGGAAATTTGAGGCTGTAGGTGCAGGACAGAGAGAGGGCCTTGAGAAATTTGTATCAATTTATCAGAAGTAATCATGGACAATCAGGAAAATCAACCCATAGATCCGCTAGGATCAATAGAACCTCTTAAAACCTTTGAACCTACTCCAATGGTTCCGCCAACTCCTGCCCAGCCTGTTCAGAATGCAGCGCCGGGAGTTCTTGTGGACAGAGATGGAAATGTAAACCTGACGCAGCTGCAGTCAGAAGAACGCCAGAAATATGAAGTTCTTGCCAACTCTATTGATGAGACCAATCCGGGTTCTATTGTGAATTTCGGAGCTGAGCTTCAGAAAACATTATCCAACCAGAGTGACAGCTTTCTGGGGAATGTAAGAAGATCAAACTCAGGAGAAGTAGGAGGACTTATCAATGATCTTTTGGTGGAGCTTAATTATGTAGATGTAGATGAGCTTAACGGAAATAAAGTGAAAAGCTTCCTGAGCAAATTGCCATTCATGAAAAAGGTAATGACCCAGGTAGAGAACTTATTTGCAAAATACGATAAGATCATCAACAATATCGAGCAGATCTCTTATAAAGTAAATGCAGGAATCATCACTTCTACAAAAGACAATGCAGTGCTTCAGACTATTTTTGAGAGCAATGTAAATTCTATCAAACAGATTGAAGAGCTTGTTATCGCAGGAAATATCAGAATGGAAAGAGCTGCAGGTGAGCTTGCTGTAATGGAGGCCAATCCGCAGAACTATCAGGATTATCAGATTGCAGATAAGAGAGACTTCATTGCAAGACTAGACAGAAGAATGGCGGATCTTAAGGTGGTGCGCGTCATCATGATGCAGTCACTTCCACAGATCAGGCTGGTACAGAATAATAACGTTTCTATTGCTGAGAAAGCTCAGACGATTCTTACCACTACACTTCCGGTCTGGAAAAACCAGCTTTCACTGGCTGTGGCAATGTACAGACAGCAGCAGAATATTGAAATCCAGCAGAAAGTTTCTTCCACTACAGAAGAAATCTTAAGAAAGAATGCAGAACGCCTTGGCCAGAATTCTGTAAATGTTGCCAGAGCAAACGAGCAGACTATCGTATCTGTGGAAACATTGAGAGAAACAACATCAATGCTTATCAATACATTGAATGAAGTGAAACAAATCCAGAAACAGGGCGCAGATAACAGGAGAAAACTGGATCAGGATCTTCAGACATTGGAGCATGAACTTAAAGCTAATGTAAGGTTAATTTATAGGATACAAAGGTGGGAGATGATGCAGCAACCATATTGTCACAAAGCAAAAGAAGGTTAACCAGGCTTAAGCTTCTCGCTAATTTTTTTGAACATATTGACATCATATCAATTTATATCAAAACTGATATTATCCACAATCTGTTCCAGGAAAATACGGCTTTAGATTACAATAAACTGGAACTTTTCCACCTGCAGTATACCGACAGTCTCATAGAACTTCTGACTAAAATTAAAAAACAGAAAGAAAATGATATGCTGGCGGTTATTAACGAAATTAACATCAACAATAAATATATTTCAGGGTTTGAAGAAAGACGGGTAGACAGCTTTCAGACCGACAGGAAAATGTACAGCGGTGTATTTTCCCAACATCTGAAAAACGTGTATCAGGATCTTACGGAAGACCGCTTTACGGCCAATTGGGATAATGTACTGTACTTTCATAAAAAATATGCCCGGGAATTTTACAGGACGGATGCAGACGAAGCACTGCTGAAATCCGATTCTTTCCCTTCTTATCAGTACAAGGATTATTCTATTGAAAGAAAATTGCTGGGAAGGCTTAATATACAGGGTTTTAAAGTCCGTTTTGTATGTGGCTACCTTATCGGAACCCGTGATTATGAGCTTTTCAAGATCTTTCAGTCTGATGATTATTTTATTTTCAGTGTGGATGAAAAGAAATTGTATCTTTTCGACAAAGAACTGGATAAGCTGGATATTTCTGAAAATCAGTCTAACCAGAGTTCCATTATTGATCAGCTGAGAAGCAAAAATGAACAGCTGGAACACGGTATGAACGAAAGAAAGCGTGCCCTGCCGGCAGAAGTGGAAACTGTTTTGAAAGATTATATCAGAAACCTGGAAAATATAGATATCATGAGCAAGATATTTGATTTCGATGAAGAAACGAATATCCTGCGGGCAATGCTTAATTTGAATTTGAATAATAATTAAGAGGCAAAACTGCAAAACAGTAAAATCGCAAATTTGCCCTTTTGTTAAAAAATAAATAACAACTAAACATAAAAAGATGGCTATCAACTTACAAAAAGGTCAGAGAATTAACCTTAAAAAAGAAAATGGAGCTGAACTTTCCCAGGCTTGCGTAGGAATCAACTGGGGAGCAATTGAAAAGAAAGGATTTTTCGGAACTAAAAAAGAAGCAGTAGACTTGGACGGAAGCTGTATTTTATATGATTCTAACAAAAACGTTACGGAAGTAATCTATTTTGGAAATCTTAAATCCAAAAACGGCTCTGTAAGACACAGTGGAGATGATCTTACCGGTGATGTAGACGGTGATGACGGGCTGGATAATGAAGTGATTACGGTAGACTTCAGCAATCTGGAACCCAATGTAGAGCATGTGGCAATGGTGCTGAACAGCTACAGAGGTCAGGATTTCGGAACAATTCCTTTTGCTTCTATCCGGATTTATGAAGGAACACCTACCAATGTAAGAGAAGTTTTTGCAAAATATGACATTGCAAACGATGCTTCTTTCAGAGGACATGTCGCTATGGTAATGGGAGTTTTCTATAAGAGAAACGGAGAATGGAAATTCAATGCTATCGGAGACCCTACAGCAGACAAAAAGCTGGAGCAGACAATCCAGACGGTACAGATGAATTATCTATAATCAATTGTCAGTCAGAAAATAAATAGAATAGCAATATTTGTACAATGTACATCTATTGCTTTTATCATATTATAACATAACTCAAGTGGAACATCAAAGTATTTTAGAACTGCACCCTGGTCTGGTGTGGGGATTTGCAGTCACGGTCGTTATCATGCTGCTTCTGGACTTAGGGGTATTTAACAAAAAAAGTCACGAAGTGTCTTCTAAAGAAGCCACCATATGGTCTATTGTATGGATCTCACTTTCTATGGTATTTTCAGGAGTGGTATACTGGGTATTCAATACCGACGGCAGCCCTGAAAGTCACGCTCTGGCAGTAGAAAAATTCACACAGTATCAGGCCGCTTACTGGATTGAAAAAGCGCTCTCTGTGGATAACTTATTTGTTTTTATCCTGGTTTTTGGATTCTTCAAGGTTCCGAAATACCTTCATCATAAAGTCCTTTTCTGGGGAATCATCGGTGCACTGATCTTCAGGGCCATATTTATCTTTGCAGGAGTAGGATTGATTAATCTTACCTATCTTCCTGAAATGAATATCTTTGGGGAAGCAGTGAAAATCAACGTTGTTATGACTCTGTTCGGATTGTTCCTTGTCTATGCAGGGATTAAATCATGGGGAGACGGTGACGATGATGACGATGAAGACTACAGCAATACAGCAGGAGCAAGGCTGATTAAAAGCTTCTGGAAAGTTTCCGATAACTATGACGGAGATAAATTTTTCACCATTCAGAACGGGATCAAAATGGCGACTCCTCTTTTAGTGGTAGTGGGTGTCATCGAATTTACGGATGTTCTCTTCGCGGTAGACTCTATTCCTGCGATCTTCGCGATTTCAAATGATCCGTTTATCCTTTATACATCAAATATCTTTGCCATTTTAGGATTAAGATCATTATATTTCCTTTTGGCAAACTTTATTCATATGTTCAGCAAACTTCCATACGGATTGGCTATTATCCTGTCCTTTATTGGAGTTAAAATGCTTATTGCACCATGGATTCATATTCCGTCTCCGGTTTCATTGGGAATTGTAGGGGGAGTGCTGGTGATCTCAGTTCTTTTATCCATCATCTTCCCTGAAAAAGAAGAAGAGAAGAAAGAAGAGCTGGAAGAAAAATAATCATAATTAAAATAAATGAAAGCCTCTGGAGTATAGCTCTAGGGGCTTTTTTGTTGATGAAGCTTTTTGTTGGGAAGCGCAAAGGCGCAAAAAGGATAAGCACTGTGTCGTTTTTAAGGCGCAAGAAAATCAAAGACTTTCAACAATAATTATTCTCTTTTTAGCGATATTAAATTTTATCGGAGATAAAAATCCTTGCGCCTTAACACATTATCTTCCATAAAAATTAGCGCCTTTGCGTTTTTTCCAACATTTCACAAATAAATTATCCAAAATAAAAATAAAAGACAGACTTGTCTGTGTATTGTTTTTTTTCATACATTTGTTCCATAAAAGAAAAGCAATGAAATCTCCAAGAGAAAGAATTATAGAAACTACGTTTCAATTGTTTACCAGACAAGGATATAATTCTACCGGTATCAATCAGATTATTTCCGAAGCAGAAGTAGCCAAAGCAAGTTTTTATCAGCATTTTAAATCCAAAGAACACCTGTGCGTAGAATTTCTGAAGGTGAGACATCAATATTGGTTCCATGAGCTCAATAGCTTTTTAGCAAAAGAAGAGGATCCAAAATCCAAAACCATCAAAGCTTTTGATTTTCTGGTCTACATGAATGCCAAAGAGAATTTCAGGGGTTGCAGTTTCCTGAATATTTTATCGGAAATCCCTATGGATAATGTCAAAATCCTTAGTGTCATCCAATCTCATAAGGCAGATCTCAGAAACTTCTTTTTAGAATTGCTTAATAATGATGAACTTTCAGATCATATCTACATGCTTTTTGAGAGCAGTATTATAGAAAGCCAGCTTTTCAAATCCAATGAATTGATTGAAAAATCAAAGAAAATAGTTACCAATCTAATACAATAAGTTATGGAACAGAAACATCCGCTTCCGCCTTTCACTTTTGAAACGGCGCTTGAAAAAATTCAAATGGCAGAAGATGCCTGGAACAGTCAGGATCCCGAAAAGGTTTCCAAAGCATATACCATTGACAGCGAATGGAGAAACAGGGATACATTTGTAAACGGGAGAGAAGAGATCGTCGTATTTCTTCAGAAAAAATGGGAAAAAGAACTCAATTATAAACTTAGGAAAGAATACTGGGCACACACCGATAATCGAATTGCTGTTCGCTTTGAATATGAATATCAGACGAAAGATGGAAACTGGTTCAGGGCTTATGGAAATGAAAACTGGGAGTTCGATGAAAACGGTCTGATGGCAAAAAGATATGCGAGTATTAATGATCTTGCGATCAAAGAAGAAGAAAGAAAATTCAGATGAAATAATAAGATATTATTTCAAAACTCAAATTATTTGGTTTTGTCATTGACTACGTCGAATCTTCGATTTCTGACGAAGGAAGAATCTTAATGATAAACAATGATATGTTTTGCGTTCAGAAATTCATCACTCATCATTTATAATTCATCATTAATCTAACTGTTCTTCCCATGCAGCAGCTTATTGATTTTTCTTCTCGTTTGCACGGAAATTTTGTAAGCTTCATCACGCAGCTTCTGTATTTTTCCTACAGGCTGAAAAAGTATTTTACTTTCAAAAGGATTGAATGAAAGCAATTCATTGGTACAGTCCCGCGCATCCAGCAAAGAATTTTTGTAGATTCTGACATCACCGATTTTAATAAAAGGAGAGTTTTTCCATTCTACATTCAGTCTGTTGATGGGCTGATCTTTCAGGTCATAACAGATCTGTATTAAAACATCAGCTTTAAAATCATGTGTCTGCAGGTAATTTTTTAAAGCATCATTAATCTTTTGCTTTCTTCCTGTGTTTTTATCCACAGCTTGAGGAGAAAGCTTTATTTTAATGATCTGATCTCCCAGACGATAAGCACCTATCGAGTAATAATCAAACGACAGAATAAAGTCATTTCTTTTTCTGAAGAGCTTTATCATATTACGGATCATATCGCCGGTACATACGTAAGGAAACATTTTGACTGCCTGAAAAAGCATTGGCAGAAGGCTGCTCCATTTTTTCATATAAAACTTATTGACAGCAGTAAAAAGTTTCAAAAAAGTTGAAACAGAATTCATAGGAAACAGCGGGAAATTGACCAGTGGATAATTGGCCAGTAATCCTCCGTTTTCATCTTTGATCTGTACCGCAAAACCATAGGCAGGAATATCTTTTCCCGAATTTTTGATTTTCAGTTGGGCATTGGAAAACCGTATGAACAGATCAAATTTTTCCCTGTCGAAGAAAGGCTGTAGTGATTCCGGGAGATCAGGCTCTATCACGAACTTGCCTTTTGCTGCCGCATAGGTTTTGGCATGAGCATTCCTCGTAGCATAATTGACATCACTGATGGAAGAAGATTGTTCAACAAAATCTGCTATTGTTTTTTTATTGATTTCCAGAAGCTTTTTTTCCTCTTCATTCAGTTCATCAAACTTCTTATTATATTTTATTGGATTTGGCATTTAGTTTTTAAATCCAATTATAACGCCAAGTTTCGAAATCTGTGTTAAGCAAGTATTACAATTGTTTGAATTTTGTTGAAAAGACCTTTTAAGGTAATAAATGTAAAATAATATGATTGTTGAATTAGAATGAATAAAATATTTAACTTATTGACTATTAAATATATAATTGTTTTTAAATAACTATGATTTAAAATAAATAGGGGGGATATATAAATATTTTGAATTGTAACCTTCCATCCTCATACTCCCATCTTCCAACCTTAAAAAGCCTTATCTTTGTAAAAAATTATAATATGGGAGTAGCAGATATGTTATTTAAACGTAAAAAAGAATTGGCAGAAAAGAACCTGAAAGATGGTAAAGAATATATGGAAGAGTATGGTAAAAGAGAAAGCGTTGTGCAGTTACCAAGCGGCTTGCAATATGAAATCATTACAGAAGGTGACGGCCCGAAACCAGGTCCTAAGTCTACTGTAAAATGCCATTACCATGGAACAACCATTTCCGGAAAAGTATTCGACAGCTCTGTGAAAAGAGGTACTCCGGCATCTTTTCCTTTGAACAGAGTAATTTCAGGATGGACGGAAGCCCTTCAGCTGATGTCTGTTGGGAGTAAATGGAGACTGATCATTCCTCCGCATCTGGCATATGGAGATCAGGAAATCAGCAAAGAAATCGGGCCAAACAGTACCCTTGTTTTCGAAGTTGAATTACTGGATATTAAGTAATCCTTCTTAAAAATAGATTAAAAAATTACCTGATTTCAGGTAATTTTTTTTATTTGTGCTATATTCGTATTGATAAATTGTAAGACTGAAGGAGATTGCATCTTGGCTGCAATTTATCAATAAGGCACAAAAAAACGACTGAATGAAAAAACTTTTTTACCTTTTGATTGTTTTCGGGCTTCTTACTTCTTGTGTCTCAAAGAAGAATCAGGCTATTCAGCAGAATATACTTACGCTGAAAGACAGCTATTGCAAAGCACCTTTCAAGTATAACTACAGCAATAAAATTCCATCTTATAACGCAGACTCTATCCTGGCTGCCAATAAAGAATTGAAAGAGATATTTTCCGATCAGAGTATCCTGATATTGAATGCACTGGATAATCTGGATGAGGTTCATGAAATTATTGACCTTAAAAAAGACTCATCCCTTGCTTCACAGGTTAAAGTTTTACAGTTAAAAACAAAAATAAACAGTAAAATCACGATTGCACTGACCGA
The DNA here is from genome assembly GCF_041914225.1 of Chryseobacterium sp. Classification (GTDB taxonomy): domain Bacteria; phylum Bacteroidota; class Bacteroidia; order Flavobacteriales; family Weeksellaceae; genus Chryseobacterium. Next base: position 47,269 of record NZ_JAYSDT010000008.1, on the reverse strand, counting down.
GCTGGATGCTGTAGCCGCAGAATTTGACTGTGAAGGAGAAAGAGTAGCCCAGATCGGAAATTATGTGGATAACCTGAACTCATCAAAAAATAATAAGCTCATCCTTTATTCCATTATTACCGGAGCAGCAGCTTCTATAGCCGGAGGAATTGTTCATGATCAGGGCTGGAGCAATGCGATTGATATCGGAGGAGGGGTTCTGGGAGCGGGTTTTGGTTTGGCAACCCTTAATCCCAAAGGAAAAAAAGTAGAGTTTATTCATCAGAGAAATCTTTTGCGAGATATCTGGAAAGAAAAGCTGGAATCTCCCAATTTTCCACCTTTTATCTGGTATATGTATACCGAGAAAAAATTTTCCAACAGGGAAGAACATTCCATCATCGGGAATATGAAAATGAGATGGCTTCACTACCAGTTTGATGACAATAAAGAAGCGGCAGACAAGTCTGTTATTTTCAGTGATGGCGGGTATTACAGAGCAGATGATCTTCACAACCGTGCGGCCATGCTCAATCAGATGCAGTCGGCAACACGTACCATTAATCAGAACATCAATTATCTGCTGCTTGATCTGGACAAATTAATCCTTTAAGAAAAATTTAACTGTAATAAATTTTGTTACATTTAAAAAATGTGTATCTTTGCCCTGTAATTACAATGAACAATACAAGATTTGCTACGGCAGTACATATAATGACATTATTGGCCAAGAGTCCTCAGGAGTGGCTTACTTCAGACTGGATGGCCGGTAGTATCAATGTGAATCCGGTGGTCGTCCGAAAGGAGATCAGCGTGTTGAGAGAAGCAGGTCTGATTATCAGCAGACAGGGAAAAGAAGGAGGAAGTCAGCTTGCAAAAAATGCAGATATGATCACAATTTCTGAGATCTATAAAGCAGTGAAAAATACGGAAGTATTAGGAAAGAAAAATCAGAATCCCAATCCTGCATGCAGTGTCGGGAAGGAAATAAATATTCATTTAAATACCTTATTTGAAGAAACAGATCATTTGGTTATCAATTTTTTAGGAGACAAATCATTACAGGAATTTACCGATCAGTTCGAATAAAATTTTTTTAACCTTAAATGTAATAAAATTTATTACAATTTAAAAAATAAAACATTATGAAAAAAGTAGCAGTAATTGGTGCAACAGGATTTGTAGGAGCACACGTAGTAACAGAATTGACAGAAAGAGGATATGCTGTAGAAGCATTGGTAAGAGATGCATCGAAGGTAAAAACACAGGAAAATGTAACCGCTAAAAGTGTTGATGTAAACAATGTAGATGAATTAGCAGAAGCACTGAAAGGAAATGATGCTGTAATCAGTACATTCAATGCAGGATGGACAAATCCTAATCTTTACAATGACTTCTTAAACGGTTCTCAGAACATTGAGAAAGCAGTGGAACAGTCAGGTGTTAAAAGGTTAACCGTAGTGGGTGGGGCAGGAAGCCTTTACACACCGGATAATGTTCAGATTATGGATACTCCGGATTTCCCTGAAGCTTACAAACCCGGAGCAACAGCAGCAAGAGATTACTTAAACAAAATCAAGGAAAATAATACTTTGGATTGGACATTCTTCAGTCCTGCTATAGAGATGAACCAGGCCAATGTAGGAGAAAGAACAGGAAAATACAGAACTTCACTGGAAACTCCGGTATTTGATGAAAACGGAAGAAGCCGTCTGTCTGTAGAAGATGTAGCTGTAGCTCTGGTAGATGAATTGGAACAGAACAACCACATCCGTGAACGTTTCACAGCAGCATACTAATATATAAAAGAACAGAAATGATACAAAAGAAATTATGGTCGTTATTCGCACTGCTGGGCTTTATCAGCATATTTGCGGGAAACCTCAAAGTAAAAGTATATAATCCGGGAACCAAAGCTATTTTCCCGATTACTTCTACCATTATTTATGGTGATAAAGATGCCATACTGGTGGATGCCCAGTTTCAGAAACAATATGCTGAAAAGCTGGTGAAAGAAATAAAGGCAACAGGAAAAAACCTGAAAACCGTTTTCATTTCGCACAGTGATCCTGATTTTTATTTCGGATTGGCTGTGATTAAAAAAGCCTTTCCTAATGCTAAAATTATCTCAACGGCGCAAACAGCTTACCTGATATCAGCTTCAAAAGATGATAAAATGGGTGTATGGAAACCGCAGCTGAAAGCGGACGCTCCGTCAGAAATTATAGTTCCTGTGGCAGCTGCTTCAATTCCTGATCTTGAAGGAAACAAAATTGAGATCAGACAGAATCCGGAAGATCCTGCCCACAGCTTTCTTTGGATCCCTTCCATTAAAACCATTGCCGGTGGCATTTCAGTTTCTGTAGACTCACATCTATGGATGGCAGATACTCAGAACGTAAAAGCAATTGATCAGTGGATAGGACAGATTGATGCCATGAAAGCATTAAATCCGGAGCAGGTCATTCCTTCCCATTTTGCAAAACCGTCTACATCTCCACAATCTCTGGATTTTGTGAAGAACTATTTGGAAAATTATAAAAAAGCAGTGACAGAGAACAAAACTTCATCTTCCATTGTTGATTTTATGGTTAAAAAGTATCCTGATCTTCCGGGAAAAGAAGAGCTGGAGATGGGAGTAAAGGTTTTCCTTAAAGAAATGGAATGGGATTTAAAATCACCATACCCGGCCATCGGACATAAAGTGGAAGTGGATTTTGGAGGTGTAAAATTCCTTCTGGATTTTAAAGACAATAAAACCATGACGTTTACAGGAACAGCAGGAAGTTCAAAAAACAGTACTGACACTGTAGAATATACTGCTGTAGAAGTAGCAAAGAATGTTTTTATGGTATACTGGCATGAGCCTCATCTTGGTTTCAATGTTACTCATATTCAGGATTATAATAAAAATATTGTCTATTCAAATATTGCCGGTCCCGATGGTACATTTACCCATCCGAAAGGAACGCTTAAAATGTTAAAATAAAAAGACAGCTGCATTGGCAGCTGTCTTTTTTGTATCATAATAGTTAACAATAAAATATCACCAGAGCTCATCAAATCAGCTTGCTGATTCCAACTTTGCCTCCTTAGAATCAAAAGAAAGCAAATTAAAAACTTTGCGTTAAAATAACCTCTCACAGATTTCACGATCTGGCATGAGAATTATTCGTGATACTTGTGCATTTATTTGTGCTCCTTTGTGTTTAAAAAAAATTATGAACTCCATCTTTAAAGCCAAAAAAACTGCCTCGTGAGAGACAGTTTTCTTTTTATAGATTCATAAACAATTTCGGGTTCACCGGAGTATTGTTTTTGTGTACTTCGTAATGAAGATGAGGTCCTGTGGAACGCCCGGAATTTCCGGATTTGGCAATGACCTGCCCTACTTTTACTCTATCATTCACTTTTGAGATAAGTTCAGATAAATGTCCGTATAACGTAGCCAATCCGTTACCATGGGAAACGATCACACAGTTTCCATAACCGCCTTTCTGCCCTGAGAAAATAACAGTTCCGGCAGCGGCAGCTCTTACATCAGAACCATAAGCAACGGCAATATCGAGTCCTTTGTGAAACTGCATCTGATCAGCTTCAGCAGGTGGATTGTTTTTTTCAGCAACAGCTGTTGACGTTGTAGTTGTACCCGCGGCAGCTTTGGTAGTTGCTGGAGATGAGGTTGAAGCTACAGGAGTAGCTTTTGGAGTAACCATCACTTTTACTTCTCTTTTATTTCCGTAGCTGTCTGTAAGTTCTATAACTTTTTCAACAGGTTCAGCTTTTACTTCAGGTTTTGGTGCTGCTGTGACTGCTGATTTAGCTTCTGCCGGCGCGCCCGATCTTACCGAAGCAAAAACCGTTTTGAACGGAATCGGATTTTTTCTTACACCAAAATTAGAAGAAATATAGCCATCTGTAGGCATTCCTAATGGTACCTGCATCAGTTTTTTCTGAAGATCCATCAGGTACTGGCTGTATCGGTTAGCTTGTTTGGAAAGATAAATAGAATTTGAAATACTGTCCTGATTAAGCATCATCAGTTTTTCGTTGGTAATGTCTTTGGACTTCAGGAAGGAGTTGAGCTGTGCAATGGTCTGATCTACAAGAGTAAGATCAGTTTTCATTTTCAGATAATCTACACTGTCTTTTTCAGTGTTTATTTTTACAAGATTCACCTCATAGGTTTTGTCATCTCTTTCAGAAAAGAGCTTTGCTATGAAGACACCTTGTGCAAAAACTACTAATAAAAGCCCTCCCAGGAGAATGTTTACGTTCTTCTTGCTGTTTAGAAATTTTTTCATATTTCTTCTCTTAGTAAATTTAAAACGGTTTTGAAGCTGCAAATTTAATTAAAAATAAGCTTTGCGGGTTATTTTTAATTAAAATTCAGTTTTTTCTGTATTTAACGGTTAATTAGCTGTTTAATTGTGTTGAAGTGTTAATTTTTTCAGAAAATGGCTTTTATCATGGTTTCAAAGCCTGCGTTCCGTCTTTGTTTTAATATCTTTGCAGTTCACATTCCAATTATGGCTAAAAAGAAAATTATTTCAGAATCTTCGAATCCAAAAAAGAATAAAAAGGATATCTCTGTAGGAGTTGTAGGAAGCGGAAGTTTTGCAACCGCTATTGTAAAAATGCTTGTTGAAAACTGTAAAGTAGTACACTGGTGCGTAAGAAATGAATTTGTAAAAGGAGCTATTGAGCTTCGTGGGCATAACCCTACTTATCTTACGGCTGCCCATTTTAATCTTAAAAGTTTAAAGCTGACAACGGATATTAATGAACTGGTTTCTGCCTGTGACGTTATCGTTCTGGCAACTCCGTCTATCTATCTGTCTGATACACTGGATAAGATGACGTGTGATTATTCGGATAAAATCTTTGTTTCTGCAATTAAAGGAATTATTCCAAAAGTAAATGATGTGGTAGCCCATTATCTGCGCGATGAATTTAAAATCGGTTTCAGAAACCAGGCGGTTATCGCAGGGCCCTGTCATGCCGAAGAGGTTGCTATGGAAAGACTTTCTTACCTTACCATTGCAGCGGCAGAAGATGAAACTGCTGATAAGCTTGAAGGAATTTTCAGCTCAGATTTTATTAAAGTTCATACAAGCAAAGATATTTTAGGAAATGAATACAGTGCTATTCTTAAAAATATTTTTGCGATAGGAGCGGGTATTGCAAGCGGATTAGGATATGGAGATAACTTTACGGCCGTTTTTGTTTCCAATGCGATCCGTGAAATGGAAACTTTCCTTGAAGCCATCTATGAAGCACCAAGAGATGTGAATGAAAGTGCATATCTCGGTGACCTTCTGGTAACGGCATACTCACTTTTCTCAAGAAACAGAAACCTTGGAAATCTGATTGGAAAGGGTTACACGGTGAAATCTGCCATTCAGTCTATGAACATGGTTGCGGAAGGATATTATGCTGCGGATTCCATTTATAAAACGGTAAAACAAAAAAATCTTAAGCTGCCGATTATTGATACGGTATATGCTATCCTTTATGAAGGTAAAAATGCTGAGAAGCAGTTTAAAAAACTGACGGCAAAACTGAATTAAAACGGGGTTTATTACTAAATCTTGTTTATAAAAATAATTAAAACTTAAGCATCCCGGTGCTTAAGTTTTTTTGTTCATTTTGATATAAGAACCATCAATGATTTCAATAGCACTTTATTGAAATTTTCGATGGTTTTTTGTTGCGTACTAAAGAAGTGTTTTTGATTCAAAAAATAACGTGTTAAAATCGTTAAACGCGTTCCGGTTTTTAAAACTTTTCCCGAAATTTGAAGTAAAATTTAAAATTATGTCACAATCGCTTACAAGCAGAACACCGAAACCTAAATATGACGTTGTACTGATAGGCGGCGGAATCATGAGCGCCACTTTAGCAACGCTGCTTCATGAATTTGATCCAAATCTTGAAATCGCAATCTTCGAAAGGCTAGGAAGGTTTGCCAAAGAAAGTACAGCAGCATGGAACAACGCCGGAACAGGGCACTCCGCTTTTTGTGAGCTAAATTATACTCCGGAAAAGCCGGACGGATCTATTGATATCACCAAGGCAGAAAGCATTGCGGAACAGTTTGAAATTTCAAAACAATTCTGGGCTTATCTGGTTACCAAGGGATATATTCATCAGCCGAAAGAATTCATCAATTCATGCCCGCATATGAGTCTTGTATTCGGGGAAAAAGATGCAGAATATCTAAAAAAGCGTCACGATAAAATGACGGAATCTGTTCTGTTCTCAGGAATGGAATTTTCTACAGACCATGATAAACTGAGAGAATGGATTCCATTGGTGATGAGCAAAAGAAACCAGTCTGAAGTAATGGCTGCCACGAAGATGGATATGGGAACTGATGTAAACTTCGGAACACTTACAAGAAAGATGGGAAGACATCTCCTGGAAGATTCCAATGTAGAGGTTTTCCTGTACCATGAGGTAAAAGATATTGATGCCAGAGAGAACGGTCAATGGGAAATGAAGGTAAAAGACAGAATCAACAACCATAAACAGGAAGTGGTTGCCGACTTTGTATTCATTGGTGCCGGAGGATATGCGCTTCCGTTACTGGACAGTTCGGATATTAAAGAAAGTGAAGGATACGGAGGTTTCCCGGTTTCCGGGCAGTGGCTGGTAAGTCATAATCAGGAACTGGTAGAAAAACATCAGGCTAAAGTATATACACAGGCAACGGTAGATGCGCCGCCAATGTCTGTTCCACACCTTGACCTTAGAATTATTGATGGTAAGAAAGCTCTTCTTTTCGGACCTTTTGCAGGATTCTCAACCAAATTCCTCAAAGAAGGAAGCTATCTTGATCTTCCTGAAAGTGTTAATACCAAAAATTTAAGATCACTTTTCGGAGCATGGTGGCACAATATTCCTCTGACGAAATATCTCATCCAGCAGGTTGCCATGACAAAATCCCAGAGAATGCAGCATTTACGAGAATTCATCAAAGATGCCAAAGAAGAAGACTGGGAACTGAAGGTAGCAGGACAGAGAGTTCAGATCATCAAAAAAGATGAAAAAGAAGGAGGTAAACTTGAGTTCGGAACTGAAGTAGTTGTGAACAAAAACGGAACAATCGCTTCTCTTCTGGGAGCATCTCCGGGTGCTTCTACAGCAGTTTATGCCATGCTGAATGTGCTTGAAAAATGCTTCCCGAAAAAACTTCATGGAGAATGGAAAGCAAAACTGCTGGAAATGGTTCCGTCCTACGGGCAGAAACTGGCGGAAAATCCTGAACTGACCCATGAAGTAAGAAATTATACAAAAGAAAAATTAGAATTAGAATATTAACATCAGCAATAAGCAATAAGTAGTCACGATTACTTATAAAAGGTGGAAGAAGTAATTGTAAAACCGGTCATTGCAAAGGAAATCCTGGAATCTCTTCAGGCGAAAACAGAAGAGGAGAAGCAGGTTATTGTGCACTGTTGCTTCCCGGCTTCTCCGTTTTTGGGGAACCTGATCAGGATCTGGCATTCAACCTATCTTTTTGACAATCAGTCTGATCATAGAAGTAAGCTGATCCACGCAGAAAATATTTCTATTTCACCGTATTGGACACCGGTTCCTTTTATGAAAGACTTTTGGTTTACCCTGATTTTTTCCGGTCTTCCCAAAGACTGCAAAAGCTTTGATCTGAAAGAAGTGATTCCTGAAGAAGGCGGCTTTTTTGTGGAATCAATCAAAAGGAATTCCTCTGACGTGTATCGTGTAAAAATATCAGAATCCTATTAATATGAAAATAAGGGAAGAAAAGCTGGAGCAGATTATTCACTGGGCTGAAAACAATCCTGATATCCGTGCTGTTCTTCTGGCCAGTTCATTGGTAAACCCTTATGCACCTGTAGATGATTTCAGTGATCTGGATGTAGAACTTGTCTTTAAAAACAAAACACCTTATGAATCGGACAACGAATGGATAAGTCTTTTTGGCGATCCTATCTCGATGATTGAGGAAGATGACAGTGTGTTTGACGGAAAACATGCCATGAAAATGGTTTTGTATAAAGATCATGTGAAAGTTGACTTTAAACTGTATCAGGTCACGGAATTTATTAAGGAGGTTAATGAAGAAGATCTTCCCGAGGATTGGGATGTAGGATATAAAATTTTGATCGATAAAGATGAACTGACCAAAAATCTGAAACCACCTACGTACCAGTCAATCATGATTCAGAAACCAACTGAAAAAAAATTTCAGCAGCTGATGAATGACTTCTGGTGGGATACCACGTATGTAGCAAAATGTTTAAAACGCGGTGATATTTTTTATGCTAAGTTTATGTCTGAAAATGTCCTGAGAACAGATTATCTTGTCCCTCTGATTGAATGGTACATTGCAGAAAATCATCACTGGAACAATATAACTGCCAATAAACACGGCCGGCTCTTTAAACAGTATTTATCTCCGGAACTCTGGCATAAAGCAGAAGCTACTTTTTCAGGAAGTAATATCAAAGAAAACTGGTCAGCACTGTTTGCTTATGCTGATCTGGTACATGAAATGGGCACTTCTTTAGCCGAAAAGCTTAACTTTATCTATCCGGAAAAGCTGGAAAACGATATCAGGAATTATCTTACCGAAATACAATCAATACCTTAATGCAGGTTAAATTCATTTTGCCGGATCAGGTTTTCAATGCAATATTCAGCAATCGCTGTAATGGTAACAAAGGGATTTACACCGATGGTTCCAGGAATTAATGATCCATCCAGCACATATAGATTTTCATGATCTTTCAGTTTTCCATATTCGTTGGTAGCTTCGCCTAATACACATCCTCCAAGCGGATGATAACAGATATCAGCTCCGAAACCATTATTGAAAAGCAAGTGGCTTCTGGTTCCTCCATTCGCTTTATTCATCTTACGGATAAAGTATTGGGCATTTTCTTTCATTTTAGCGGTATTGCTTTCATCCCAGTTCAGTGTCAAGGATTGGCTGGCTTTATTATAAGTAACTTCTCCCTTTTTATCAACCCTGTTGATCAGCAGATATAAGGCTGTTGCAACATCCATTCCCATAGGCAGTGGAGCTATTTCCGTGAAAAACGGATGTTCCGGATCATCCCAGTTGTCAATTCCTCCCACCGGAATTGTGGATTGCTTTGCACCTGTACCGCCGGATAAAGGTTTTACCCAGTTTCTTCCCGTCATAAAGTTTCCATTGTTTCCCCAGTTTTTGCCGGTTTTTTCATGGATAGGAAATCCGTTTTCTGCATTGGACCGTAACAGAATCTGTAAAGTACCCATGGTTCCTGCAGAAAGAATCAGTTTTTTACAGTTGAAAACTTTATCAGCAATCAGAGATCCTGAAGTGTCAATCTGCTGGACATTTAATGTGTAGCTTTTATCATCATTAAGTTTAAGTGTTTCTACGCGGTGAAGATCAAGAATTTCCAGGTTTCCGGTTTCAAGAGCTTTTCTCAGGTAAGTTTTGTCCAGACTGTTCTTCCCGTAATTGTTACCATAAATCACTTCCGTATTAAGAGCAGAACGGGGAACCTCATTCCTGAATTCTTTTTCCATATACTTAAAATCGTAGACGTTCGGTACCCTCATTGTTTTAAAGCCTGCTTTATGAGCCTCTTCTTCACCTACTCTTGTAAACTGATAATAAGGACAGTCTTTCAGAAATTGTTCATCAATAACATTTACCTTGAGTTCCTCCCGCACCAGTGGAAAGTAATGGTTGTAAAATTTTTCGGCATCAAGATCCGGAAAAACTTCTCTGAAATAGCTTTCTTTAGGAGTAACAGCCATTCCGCCATTTACAAGAGAACCTCCACCAACACCTCTTCCTACCCAGATATTGATGTGCTCAAAATCCAGACGGTCTAATGTTCCGGTAAAAGGAGCCAGAGAAAAAATATTCATAAAAGGGGCAATGCTTTTCTTTTTCAGCCATGCAGAGCTTTTTCCGGGCTTCAGCAGATTGGAAAACGGTATTCCTGCTTTTTCCCAGTTAAGACCCATTTCAAGCATCATTACTTTTTGCCCCGCTTCACAAAGACGCAGTGCAGATACCGCTCCTCCGTATCCGCTGCCAATAATCACAACCGGTGCATCAATAATTTCTCCTGACCGGTTATTTTTTCTTTCTGCAGCATGAAATAATCCGGATTGAAGAAAATAAAAACCTGCTAAGGCCATAGCACTTGTCTGAATGAATTTTTTTCTGTCCATGACCCTTATTTTTCAAAAAGTATGCTAGATCGGAGAACGGTTATGGTATTTAGAACAGATTATACTTTTTATTATAATTTTAACTTTTTGTTGTTATGAAAATTCATAGCTTTACTTATAATTTATACTCATGAAAAAATATATAGTACTCTTTTTACTCCTTCCGTTATGGGCTTTTTCCCAGAAAAAGATTTCAAAGGAAGAGAAAGAGGTACAGAAATTTCAGAAGGAACTTAACGCTGAATATTTTAATCCAAAAGAGACCCCGCTAAGAGGTGATAATTTTAAAAACTTCAAGGGACATCCATTTTTTCCCTTTAATACCAAATACAGGATAACCGCAGAATTTGTTAAGTCAAAAGATACAAAACCCTTTGAACTCCCTACTTCTTCAGGGAAAACAAAGACGTATCAGGAGTATGGCAAAGCAACATTTACCTGGATGGTAAGCCTTATACTGTAACGTTATACCAAAGTTTGGCTTTGATTAAGCAGGAAAAATACAAAGACTATCTGTTCCTTCCTTTCCGTGATGCTACCAATGAAAAAGAAACCTATGGAGGAGAAAAATATATGGATCTGAAGATTCCTAAAGGGAACACGATTGTTCTTGATTTTAATCAATCCTATCAGCCTTTCTGCGCTTATAATGCTTACGATTACAACTGTCCTGTTGTTCCGGAGGAAAATAAACTTCCTGTGGAAATCCGTGCAGGCGTAATGTATGAAGATATTTACCATCACTAATAGGATATGATACATTTAGAATTCTTTAAAACAGAAGATCTTTCCGCAGTCAGTTATGCTCTCGATGAAAATCAGATGAGATTTACAGCGACTGCTCAGCAGGCCTTACAAAGTATCAGTGAGCGGGATGATAACAATGCATTTCCCGTGACTATATTTTATAATGATCAGCCTGCAGGCTTCTTTGTACTTGATTTTGGAAAAGATAAATTTGAGCTTACTGATAATGAAAACGCAACTTTGTTACGTTCCTTATCCGTTAATCCCCAAATGCAGGGCAAAGGAATCGGGAAAGCAGCCATGCTGAAAGTAGGAGATTTTGTCAGAGACCGTTTTAGCCACTGTGACGAAATTGTACTGGCCGTCAACCAGAAAAATGATTCAGCTTATCATATTTATCTTAAGGCAGGGTACATTTATGATGGCAAAACCAGAATTGGCAGAAGCGGACCTCAATATCTGATGTACAAGAAACTTTAATAAAATTTTAAAATCATAATTTTTCATCTGCTGATATCTTTCCATAACTTTGAGTAACATCAAATTACAAAACATGGAAATATCACTTCGAAATCAGGTGGCTTTGGTTACAGGAGCTTCCAGCGGAATCGGTTCCGGAATAGCAAAATCATTAGCTTCGGCAGGAGCAACGATCATTGTCAACCATTCTTCAGAAAGATCTACAGAAGAAGCCAAAGCAGTTTTGAAAGAAATAACTGATGCCGGCGGAAAAGGAATGACCTATCAATGTGATGTTTCAAAGGAAGATCAGGTAGTGAGAATGTTTCAGGATGTAGTTGCTGAATATCAAACCGTAGATATCCTGATCAATAATGCCGGAATCCAAAAGGACGCAAAGTTTACAGAAATGACGCTGGATCAATGGAACGCTGTCATAGGAGTAAACCTGACCGGACAGTTTTTGTGTGCAAGAGAAGCCATTAAAGAATTTCTAAGACGCGGAATAGATACATCCCGTTCTATCGCTTGCGGGAAGATCATCCACATCAGTTCAGTACATGAAATCATCCCATGGGCCGGACATGCTAACTATGCATCTAGTAAGGGGGCAATCAGAATGCTGATGCAGACACTTGCCCAGGAATATGGTGCGAATAAAATCCGTGTTAATTCTATTTGTCCCGGAGCTATCCAGACTCCGATTAACAAGAATGCGTGGGATACGCCGGAGGCCCTCAATTCACTTCTTACCCTTATTCCTTACAACCGGATCGGACAGCCGCAGGACATCGGCAATTTAGCCGCCTTCCTTGCCAGTGATCTTGCCGATTATATTACGGGAACAAGCATTTTTGTAGATGGCGGAATGACTACATTTGAAAGTTTTTCTACGGGAGGATAGTGCAGTTCAAGGTTTAACAGTTCAAAGTTTAAAGTTTAATGTTTTGAGGTTGCTCTCATTGCTTTGAACAATACCAAATATTACTCATTGCTTATTACTCATTACTCATAACTACACATATGTCAGAACAGCAGAGAATCGCAGATATTTCATGGAAAAAATGGGGGCCTTATGTCAGCAACCGGGAATGGGGACTTGTCCGTGAAGACTACAGTGAAAACGGAGACGCCTGGAATTATACCAATCACGAAACAGCAGAAGCCAAAACATACCGTTGGGGTGAAGAAGGAATATGCGGAATCTGTGATGATCTTCAGAAGCTGGTATTTTCTGTAGGATTCTGGAATAAAAAGGATAAAATGATGAAAGAACGGTTCTTTGGACTGACCAACGGACAAGGAAACCACGGTGAAGATGTAAAGGAGTATTTTTATTACCTGGATTCCACACCTACACATTCTTACATGAAGATGCTGTATAAGTATCCTCAGAATGCTTTCCCTTATGAAGATCTGGTAAAAACCAATGCGGAGAGAGGAAAAGACGATCCGGAATATGAATTGATTGATACAGGGATTTTTGATACCAATGAATATTTTGACATTTTTATTGAATATGCAAAGGAAAGCCAGAATGATATTCTGGCCAGATTAACGGTTGTCAGCAAATCTGAAAAAGAAGCTTCTCTCGTAATTCTTCCGACGGTTTGGTTCAGAAACACCTGGAACTGGGGATATGATGACTATAAGCCTCAACTGTCTGCTGAAGATGCTGACCATATTAAAGTAAATCATCAGGATATTGACATTAAAAATGTGTATGCAAAACAGTCTTTAAAGACCCTGTTTTGTAATAATGAAACCAATAATGAAAAGCTTTATCAATGTTCTAATGAATCAAAATATTGTAAAGACGGGATCAATAATTTTGTGATGACAGGAAATTCCCAGTCAGTGAATCCTCAAAATACAGGTACCAAGGCTTCTTTCTTTATTGATGAAGATTTTAAAGCCGGAGAAACTAAAATATTTGAATTGAGGTTGTCAGACAAAGATTTACGGGAGCCATTTAAAGATTTTGATATACTTTTTCAGGAAAGGCAGAAAGAAGCAGATGAGTTTTATGCGGAGATCCAGAAAGGAATTTCTTCGGACGATGAAAAACTGGTACAAAGACAGGCTTTTGCCGGAATGCTGTGGAATAAAATGTTTTACCATTACAATGTGGAAAAATGGCTGAAAGGCGACCCTTCCGAAATGCCGCCGCCAAAGTCCCGGGAAACCATAAGAAACTTCGACTGGAAGCATCTTAACAACGAACATGTTATTTCCATGCCTGATAAATGGGAATATCCGTGGTATGCAACGTGGGATCTTGCATTTCATACCATCAGCTTTTCACTGATAGATCCGGATTTTGCCAAACATCAGCTGAAACTTTTCCTGTTTGAATGGTATATGCATCCCAACGGGCAGCTTCCGGCTTATGAATGGAACCTGAGTGATGTGAATCCTCCTGTACATGCCTGGGCGGTTTTCAGGGTGTTTAAAATTGATGAATATTTAAAAGATAAGCCTGACCTGGAATTTCTGGAAAGTGCTTTCCAAAAACTGTTGATGAATTTTACCTGGTGGGTTAACAAAAAAGACCTTAACGGTAATAATATCTTTGAAGGCGGATTTCTGGGACTTGATAATATCGGTGTTTTTGACAGAAATTCTGTTTTGCCCAATGGGGAACAGCTGGAACAGTCGGACGGAACAAGCTGGATGGCCATGTTTGCTCTGAATATGATGAGAATTGCCCTTGAACTGGCTCTTTACAATAAAGTATATGAAGAAATGGCGATGAAGTTCTTTGAACATTTCCTGTCGATTGCCCATTCATTGGATAATATGGGAGATGAGAATTTCAGTCTTTGGGATGAACAGGACGAATTTTTCTATGATGCGATTACTTCCAGTGACGGAACTCATATGTACCTGAAATTAAGAACTGTCGTTGGGCTGATTCCGATGTTTGCCGTTGAGGTTATTGATGATGAAATGATTGAAAACCTTCCCAATTTCAAGAAAAGAATGAAATGGGTACTGGATAATAAGCCTGAACTGGCTGCTCTGGTTTCAAGATGGGAGGTCAAAGGCCATGATTCCAAACACCTTTTATCTTTGCTTCGTGGTCATCGTCTGAAAAGACTTTTAAACCGAATGCTGAACCCGAATGAATTTCTGAGTGATTATGGGGTAAGGGCTTTATCAAAAGAATACGAAAATAATCCTTATACTTTAACTTTGAATGAAACAGATTATACCGTAAAATATACTCCTGCAGAAAGTGATAGTGGGCTATTTGGTGGAAACAGCAACTGGCGGGGCCCGGTGTGGTTTCCTATCAACTTCCTGATTATCGATAGCCTTCAGCGTTTTTTCTTCTATTACAGCCCTGACTTTTTAGTCGAATATCCTACCGGAAGCGGTAATTATTCAAACCTTGATCAGATTGCAGATGCTTTAAACAAGAGACTTTCGAAGATATTTTTAAAAGATGAAAACGGAAAACGGCCGGTTAACGGTCAGTATGAAAGATTTCAAACCGATCCTGATTTTAAAGATTATATCCTCTTCTACGAATATTTTCATGGAGATAACGGCCGTGGAGTGGGGGCTTCCCATCAGACAGGATGGACAGGACTTATTGCCAAGATCCTGCAGCCAAGATTTTCCAAAAAGGAGATTGCAGAATCGGAAACTGAAATGCCGGAGGATGCTGAAAAAACAAAAGAGAAGTAAACAGCAGATCTGTTTTATAGGCTACTCAAATATCTGCTGGATAATTTCCAATGAAGCCGGAGTTTTGAAGTCTGTAATATGATAGTGATAGTACACTAAAAGACTGTCCAGAAAATCTTTTCTTAATGAAGAATGGATTTTTGTGGCATAAAAATCTTCTGTACAAAGTGCTTCTTTCCATAATGTGGAAATTTCTTCATTGAACAGCTGATGGCACATTCCCGGAGAAAAAGTTCCGGTTTCCGGATCTAGAAATTTTCCTTCACTTAATAATGGAGCAACTCCCTGTATTTTTAAAACAGCCAGTAAAAAAAGCAGGTGTGCCTGATAATTTTTGTTGGTCAGTTCACTCACAAAATCATCAATACCGGAATAGATCGGAATGTTTTTATTCTCATATTTAAGGATATGACTCAGAAAGTCCGAAATAAAGAAAATAACAGTATTGACCTTTATATCTGTATAAATGTCATTGTTTTTTACCAATTCAAACTTTGAAACAGACGGGATTCCGTTGCCCCGTGATGGATTGACAGAAAAATTGAGCTGGCTCAGCGGCTGTAACAGGGCTTTTTTCTTATTCTTTTTAGCATAAATTCCTTTCAGAAAATAGCTCTGAAAACCCTCTTCTTCTGTAAAACAATGCAATACAGCATCATTTTCTCCGTATTTTATAAATGAAAGTAAAAATCCGTTTTGTGAATTCATTAATTAACCACTCCTATTTTGGCGGTAGCTTTGTCAGATCCGTCTTCATTGGTCATCAGGACAAAATAAATCCCTGAAGCTACTCTTGTCCCTTTCTGATTGTTCAGATCCCATTCATAATATCCTCCTCTGGCTACAGCAGAATGCACTACATTTCCCGCAGCATCTACAATTCTTATATTGGTTTTTTCCGCAAGACCTTTAATGGTAACTTTTCCTTTGAAGTTAGAATAAACAACAGGATTAGGATACACTACAACATCACCGAAATTGGATGTCACATCTGCTACATCTCCCTGATAGGTCACAATACCGTTATACGTTACAAAATATACCTTTCCTGTTTTTTTATCAACTTTTATATCAGTAACACTGTTTGTAGGAAGAGGTGAATTTTCCTTTGTAAAATGCTTTATGGTTCTCTGGCCGTCCGAAGACAGGTAGTAAACACCACCACCGTCAACAGATACCCATTTATAATCACCAGCATCCACTGCAATTTGAAGAATTGCTGATTCTCTGAAAAGCTCTTCACCCAAACCATTCTGCTCTATAACTATAGGCTCTACTTTAGGCTGGGCACTTTTTATTTCTGATGCCGCGTTTGGCATGATCCTTAGACCTTCGTCTGTTCCAATCCAGGCATCACCGGACTTATCAAATGCTACTGATAATATTCCTCCCGAGCTGTTAAACCCATTAGAACTGTCCAGGATATAATCCGTATCATCAGAAAGGTTCAATGCGTTCTTATAATCATATACCCAGAAATTATTGGATCTTGGCAGAGGAGTCCATAGCATATTTTCATAATAAACAGTCTTTTGTATTCCATCACTGGCAAGAACTATTTTCTTGATAAGAAAATCATCACTGGCTTTATCGTAGATTCCGATTGATGGGCTTCCATCGTTGAATCCAAAAGAAACAAATAGATTATTCTGCGGATCTACGGCAAATCCTACAGGACGTCTGTAATAAGGCTGTGCCCCAAGGTTATAATATTTTACAAGTTCAAAATCTTTGCTTGTAGCATTATATTTCATTTTATACACCCCATTAGCCAACATTGTATAATTGGTAAATAGAACTTCGTTACTGTTATAAGGACTTATAATAGCATCCAGTACATTGACAAAGGTTGGGCGATTTGGATTGCTTTTATTGAAAAAAGAAGGATAAATCCATTCTGTACCGTTAAAATAATAAAACCCCGGCTCTTGTGGCTGAATAAACGGGTGGTTATAATTATTGGCTCTGGCACCGGAAGAAACCAGAAGCTGATTATTATCGAAAAGGTTAATGTTATAGGCGTAGTTGAAGTAAGGTCCGGAAGGTTTAAAAGTATTGTTACTTTCATCCTTTATCCCTGATAATACTGTTCCTCCTAAAATTTTTCCTCCAGCTGTTATGGCAGTATTGCATTCCTCACCAAGGCTTACTGCATTTTGTGACACTCCGTTGATACCATAAGTATAAACCCTGTTATCTGTAACCACAACATTATTGGAGTTTATCACAACATCACGTATATTCTCGAAAGTTGTCGGAAGCTGTATCGGGGCACCATTATTGTAAACATATGCCGCCGTTGCAGTTGAATAAACCAGTTCTGATTCTGAATCTATATGTTTAAAAGCTCCGGGTATTTCGGTTGTCCAGGTAGAGTATACCGGGAAAGTAGTGTTCATTTGATGGCTTTTCAATCCTGTATCGGTTACGGAATATACTTTATTCCCGAATATCGTAGCTTCATTACTGGCCTGATAAGCCCCGCCGGTAAGGAAAAATGCAGAATCGCCAAATTCTTTATTTTGCAGGTTAAATATGGAAACTCCGTACCCTACAGAAATGACAGCCTGATCTCCGGTTATAGAAATGTGGTTGATTTTTTTATTTCCGTTATAACCCGTAGCAATAGGAATATCAACAATATACTTGATTTCCTGTGGGGTAATAACATCCATAGATCCGTTTTCATAACCGATAAGACCTGTTTTAGTCTGTGGATTATAATCAAAAGCCGTGATCCCGATATTGTGCAGACCATTGGCTTTGGACAACTTCGTAATTTCTCCCGTTGACATTGTATAATAGAATATTCCGTTTTCTGTGGCTGCAATGATTTTTCCATTGTCTTCTTTCATTGCCAGAATCTTGTTGTAGGAAAACAGATCTGCCCACTTTTTGGATGAAATAACCTGAGCTTTTGTCAGCTGCAGGGATGCTAAAATACCAAGAGAAATTATAGAGAGTTTTTTCATATTATGCGGTTATGCTGCTATCTATTACCTGATTGTTCCAGGAAATATGCTGTACGTTTTTGTTTGTATCAAAATAAAAATCTATTCTGCCCAAAAGGAGACCTGCCCATCCTACCTGGTTGACAAGGACATTTTTGCCCTGTCTGTTGGTAAAGGATTGAGGTTCCGGTAAGAATGTATGCGTATGGCCTCCCAGGATAATATCAATATTTTCTGTGTTAGCCGCTAAAATTTTGTCACTTATCTTATCCGGTTCGTCTCTGTAATCGTAGCCGATGTGTGAAAGACAAATTACCAGGTCACACTTCTGTTCTTTTTTCAGGAAATTTGAATAATGCTGGGCTACATCAATCGGATTGGAGTAAACGGTTTCTCCATACTGTTTTTTACCTACCAGGCCATCCAGCTGAATTCCCACTCCGAAAATTCCAACTTTGATTCCGTTCTTGTTGAATATCTGATAAGGGGAAGTTTTCCCATCCAGAACCGTATTCTTAAAATCATAATTGGAACAGATAAAAGGAAACTTCGCATTGGGAAGCACTTTTAAAAATCCGTCCAGACCATTGTCGAAATCATGATTTCCCATAGTGGATGCATCATATTTCATCATGGACATTAATTTGAATTCCAGTTCTCCTCCGAAGAAATTAAAATAAGGAGTTCCCTGGAAAATATCTCCTGAATCAAGAAGAAGCACATTGCTTTCCTGACTTCTGATTTGCTGAATTAAGCTCGCCCTTCTGGCAAAACCTCCCTGATTAGGGTTTTTTGTATAACTTGAGTCAAAAGGCTCTATTCTGCTATGTTGATCGTTGGTATGAAGAATAGTCAGTTTATTTGCGGATTTTACATCAAGAATTTTTAATTCTTCCGCCATCATCATATTGGGAGCTAAAGCCATTGCTAAAGATCCGCCTCCTATTACTTTTAAAAAACTTTTTCTATCCATTATTTCTTCCCGATAAAATTTAAACGAACATCTGAATTGGTTACAACTTCAGGAGACTTTTTAAAATAATCAATAAATAAGTCTCTCATTTTAATCCCTGTTGCAATGGATTCTCCCTTGGCAAAAAATTTCATATTGTCTCCTCCCAGTGCAAGATAGTCTGAAGTGGCAATATAATAATCTTTAGCCGGATCTACTGTTTTACCATTGATTAACGATTTGATTACCTGTCCGTTCTTTGTTTCAATATATAAATGAGAAACAGGATTGTTGACCTGCGTTTTTGCATAATACTCAAAAAGTCCCTGTAAATCTGCTCCTTTCATTTTTACAATCACCACTTCATTTTCAAAAGGCATTACCTCAAATACATTTTTCAGTAAAATATCTCCTTTTCCGATTGTGGTGCGGATTCCTCCGATATTAATCAGTGCAGCGTCTACGTTTTGCTTAAGATGAGTTTTAATCCATTCATTACCTCCTTCAAACGTATAGTCAGCTAAAAGATTTCCCAGATTGCTGTTATCGCCCTGCTTGGTAAGATCTACACTGGTGTGGGAGATCTTCTGGTTCATTTCTTTGTCCAGTTTCTGCTTGTAGGGCTCAATAAATTTTACAAATTCCTCATCATTTTTTAGCTCATTATTAATAGAAATATTTTTCTGGGTCTTTACATTCACAAGCTGCGGCGCAGAGGCCGTTTTGCATGCAGTAAGGGACGCCAGGGCAATTCCTAATAACAAGAATTTATTTTTCATAATCTTTTAGTATATGCAAATATAACTATATGTATAATAAAACATTATTATTTATTACAAATTCTTACTGTAAATGATTAAATTTGGCAAAAATAATTCTAACAGATGAGCATTTTAAAAGGAGTAGGTGTTGCATTGGTGACACCCTTTAATGAAGATTTATCCGTTGACTTCGACAGTTTAACAAAACTGGTTGATTATAATGTCGAAAACGGAACCAATTATTTAGTAGTATTGGGAACTACGGCAGAAGCCGCAACGCTTTCTGCAGAGGAGAAGAAACAGGTAATTGAGCATATCATTAAGGTGAATAATAAACGTCTTCCTTTGGTTTTAGGAATTGGCGGCAACAATACTCTTGAGGTCAAGAAACAGATTGAAGAAGCTGATCTTTCTGCATTTGAAGCAGTACTTTCAGTATCTCCATATTACAATAAACCCAATCAGGAAGGACTTTATCAGCATTATAAAGCTCTGGCTTCTACAGGGAAAAATATTATCATTTATAATGTCCCTTCAAGAACAGGACAGAATATAGAAGCGGATACAACAATTCGCCTTGCAAAAGAATTCCCTAATTTATTTTTGATTAAGGAAGCGGCACCGAATATTTTACAGTATTTTGATATTCTCAGAAAGAAACCTGAAGGATTTTCTTTAGTATCCGGAGATGATGAGTATACTTTGCCCGTAACATTGGCAGGAGGGGACGGAGTGATTTCTGTAATTGCACAAGCGTATCCTAAAGAGTTCTCAACGATGGTACAGCTGGCTTTTGAAGGAAAAGTAAAAGAAGCTTATGAAATCCACAACATGCTGGTAGATATTACCCGTTTGATTTTTGCTGAAGGAAACCCTTGCGGTATCAAAGTAATTCTTGCAGAGAAAGGAATCATTAAAAACTATCTGCGACTTCCTTTGGTAAAAGCATCAGAAGGCCTTCATGCAAAAATTAAGGCTGAAATGGCAAATATTTAATAAGAAACGGGAAAATGAATTTTGACTATGTATTAAAATTCATCAACTGTCATTCAATAATACAAAAGGTGGAAAGTCTAGGCTTTTCACTTTTTTTAATCACGATAATATAACCAATCATGAAATTAAGACAGGCAACAGCAGCAGATATTCCTTTGATTCAGGATCTTGCACAAAGATCATGGGAAAATGCATATGCAGACATTCTTTCGAAGGAGCAAATGAAGTTTATGCTCTCCGAAATGTATTCTGAATCTGAGATTCTGAGTCATCTTCAAAACCCACATTATCATTATTATCTTATTCAGGATGAGCTTAATGACAGCTATGAAGGCTTTATCGGATATGAGCATAATTATGAGGAAAATACAACCAAATTGCACCGTATTTATCTGGTTCCCGAAAGTAAAGGGAAAGGATTTGGGAAAGCTGCGCTTCAGTTTCTGAATGGGAAAGTTTCTGAAAACGGAAACAACAGGATAATTCTGAATGTGAACAAATATAATTCTGCCAGAAACTTCTACGAATCCTAGGGATACAGGGTTTATGACGAAGGGGTTTTTGATATCGGGAACGGTTTTGTAATGGATGATTATCTGATGGAATTCCTAATTCACAATTGATTGACTTAAAATTTTGTAACTTTATCCTGTAATTCTATAACAGGTGAGTTCTTTTTTTAATTCATCTTTGTTTCAGAACCAAATCACTTTTAACAATACATTCATATGCTTGGTTTTGAGCTGACTCAGCTTTTTATCAGTATATTTTTTTCATCCTTAGTGTTTAAATTCCTGTATTCAACAATACAGGAGTTTTTTCGTATATAAACAAAATTTAAAAATATACACCTATTTCACTTTTAAATGAAATAATTTGCTATATTTACTAAATAAAATTGGCTTTATATATACTAGGATGAAAATGTATGTTAAATTTGATTTCAATGCCCTCTGCAAAAAGGTATTGGACGAAAAACTTAAAGAACACGGGCTGAAGTACAGGTTGCTGAACTTCGGCGAGGTGGAATTCTATGAGCCCCTGACCCAGGAACAGCACAATCTTTTTAAGAAAAACCTTGAAGATTATGGGATTGAGATCATAGAAAGCCAGAAAACCGCTCTTGTACAGAAAATAAAAGATGCTATTGTGGAGCTTGTCTTTTCTGATGAAATTATTCCCGTAAAAGCATCTATCTATATTTCTGAGAAACTAAACCACAGTTACGGATATCTTTCCAACCTGTTTTCAGAGGTTGCCTATACCTCTATTGAGAATTTTATTATTCTGCAAAAGATAGAACATGCAAAAGCATTAATCATAAGAAATAAGCAGAGCCTCACAGAAATTGCCCATAAACTGAATTATTCCAGTGTGGCGCATTTGAGTACCCAATTTAAAAATACAACAGGAATTACTCCATCTCAGTTTCAAAAGATTATTGGCAGACGAAGAAGAGTACAAAGCACGGCAATAAACCCTAAAATGCAGTATGAATAAAGAATTTCTGAAAGTAATAGTAGCGGATAACGATGAAAACACCTTAATTTTTTTTAAAAGTATTTTGAAAGAGTTGAAAATCTCTATAAAAGTCCAATGCTTCAATAACGGGAAAAATCTGATGGAATACCTGAATAATGACGATGCAGTAGTTCCTGAGATTGTTTTTATAAACTATACAATTCCCGGAAAAGACAGCATGGAATGTCTGGAACAAATTAACTCAAATTCAAAATTCAATAATATGGTGACTGCAATTTTTTCTGAACCGATTCCTGAAAATGAAATTGAAGATATTTTTGTAAAAGGAGCCAATATTTTTATGAAAAAACCTGAATGTTTTGAGAAGCTGAAAAAGGTGCTTACAGAAATTATTACGATCAATTGGCAATATCATACTTCAGGATTGAATAAGGATAATTTTATACTGAAAGTATGATGAATAAAGGATTTGTTAACTTATTGTGAACAGATTTAAAATCGTATTTAATGCATGCTATTCACAAATAGGTGAAAATTTTATAACTAATCATTAAAATAATATAAAAAGGATCCGGATTAATATACTGACATTTGTAAAAGTAAACTCAGACACAAATTTCATTATAAAGTGGAAGATACAGATGAATGAAGAGTAATTGTTTCTATAACAAAATTATATAAATCACGATGTTAGTAACAAAATGAATTATAATAATTTTCCAATTTTAAGCACAGAAGATCTTTAAACAAAACGGTACAATCATGAAAACTCAATAAGTAGTTGGAGGTATTTTTATTCGTTTCATTCCCTCATCTCCATCGAAACACAGTTAGTTTTTATAATAAGCAAGTTGGAAAAAATAATTCATTTTGTTTTTTTATAATTTATTTTAATAGTTGTGGCTTTGACTACATCATTATTATATAAATATTTTCACACCACATCACAAAATATTAAGTCTAAACTATTAAAATAAATTTTTTACAGAGAACAAAAAGTAATTTCTTCTAAATAACAGTTTTATAAGGGGGCCGCAGGAAATCTTTTTCTGCGGTTTTTTTATGATATTTTACTCCACTTATTTTTTCCTTTGTAATATCTGATGTAATAATTTTTGATGATCTGATTATCAGGTCTGGACAGCAGAGGATCCGCTTCCAGTATTTTTTCTACCGTATTTTTTGTTGTTTTAATGATCGCTGAATCATTAATGAGATCTAATCTTTTAAAATCCACCACGCCACTTTGCTGCGTACCCAGAATGTCTCCCGGGCCGCGAAGCTGCATATCAACCTCTGAAATTTTAAAACCATCATTGGTTTCAGTCATTGTCCTGATACGGGTTCTGCTTTCCTTAGATAATTTATCGGAAGTCATCAGGATACAGTAACTCTGTTCAGCGCCCCTTCCTACACGCCCTCTCAGCTGATGAAGCTGTGACAGCCCGAATCGTTCAGAACTTTCAATTACCATCACAGAAGCATTGGGAACATTTACCCCAACTTCAATTACTGTTGTTGCGACCATAATTTCAGCTTTTCCTGATGCAAAATAAGCCATTGCAGCGTCTTTTTCATCCGGTTTCATTTTTCCGTGAAGCATGGTCACATTATATTCTGAAAAATAATCCATGACATGCTCCAAACCTTCCATCAGGTTTTTATAATCTAACGTTTCGGATTCTTCAATAAGCGGATATACAAAATAAACCTGGCGCCCCTTTTTAATTTCATCTTTACAGAAATTATAGACATACAATCTGTCTTTTTCCCGGCGATGAGCGGTAATAATAGGTTTTCTTCCTACCGGCATTTCATCAATCACAGAAACATCCAGATCAGAATAAAAACTCATGGCCAGAGTTCTTGGAATAGGAGTGGCTGTCATCACCAGAATATGAGGCGGAATTTTATTTTTAGCCCATAACTTAGCCCGTTGAGCAACTCCAAATCTGTGTTGTTCATCAATAATGGCTAATCCGAGATTTTTAAATTTAACCTTATCCTCTAAAACAGCATGGGTTCCCACTAAAATAGAAAGGGTCCCATTTTCCAGTTCTTCATGGATAATTCTTCTTTCTGCAGTTTTGGTGGAACCTGTCAGAAGCCGGATATTGATTCCTGTTTTTTCCAGCAGTTCCTTAATTCCATTATAATGCTGCTGGGCAAGAATTTCCGTTGGAGCCATCAGACAGCTCTGAAAGCCGTTGTCCATTGCAATAAGCATGGTAAGAAGTGCCACCATTGTTTTTCCTGATCCTACATCTCCCTGCAAAAGCCTGTTCATCTGGATAGGCCTTTTCATATCCATACGGATTTCCTTTAAAACTCTTTTCTGGGCATTGGTGAGATCAAAGGGAAGGTGATTTTCATAAAAATTATTGAAATGATCTCCGATAATAGGAAAAGGATTACCATGAGACTGTGTTTTGTGATGAAGTTTTTTTAAACCATATCCTAACTGAAAGAAAAATGATTCTTCAAATTTCAGCCGGTAATCAGCCTTATCAAAATGTTCCTGATCTTTTGGAAAATGAATATTCAGAAAAGCATGCTGTCTTGACATGAACTTGAATGTTTTCATCAGATAATCCGGAAAATTCTCTTCAATAAGACTTGGAATTTCTTTACAGATGTTTCTTAAAGCATTCTGAAAAAATCTTTGATTTAATCCTCTTTTTGTCAGTTTTTCAGAGCTTGGATATATCGGTTTCAGGCGGGTATCGCCTTCTTTTTTTTCTTCAGCTTCTATTTCCGGATGCGGCATAGAAAACTGGCGGTTGAAAACATTGATCTTTCCGAAAATATAAACCTCCTTGTTGATCGGAAGCTGTTCTTTCAGCCACTTGGAATACTGAAACCATACGAGATCCATACTGCCGGTATCATCATTGAACTTTGCAGATAATCTCTTGGTTTTGCCCGTCTGGATTTCCTGCACCTGGGTGATTTTTCCTTTCAGCTGTATTTCCTGACTGCTTTCTTCCTGAAGCTGGGATATTTTATAAATCTTACTCTTATCCAGATAGCGGATAGGATAGAAGTTCAGCATATCTTCTACAGTAGACAGGCCCAACACGTTTTTAATGAGTTTGGCTCTTTCCGGACCTATTCCTTTTACGTATTCTATGGAAGTTTCTAAAGTCATTTTTTGATTTGTGATCTGATTTCAACATCTCCAGATCTATATGAAAAAACAAAGGTCCGAATTTCGGTAAAATAAAAAAGACTTCCAAAAAAATTGAAAGTCTGTATGGCGAATTTTTAGAATTGAACCTGAAAAGACAGGCTTACATTCTGAATTAATCTTTGATTTTGGATTTGAACTTTTTCTGATAATCCTCCCATTGTTCCCTGGTCTTAATCTTTTTGAATAAATCTTTTGAGATCAGTTCCAGGTAAGGTTCCAATTCTTTGGCAGACAATTCCCCCTGAAGAATGGTGATAGGATCTCCATGCTCATCCAGAAATACAGTGCTTGGAACAGCGCCTACATTCATATATTGTGTGAACTCATGCAGAGAATTTCTTCCCTTTTTATGTTCAGTATCTGGATTGGAAAATGTTCTTCCAAAGATCTCAATACTCTTTTTTTCTTCTGCGTTAAACTTTACAGGATAGTAATTCTCATTCAGATTCTGTGCAATTACAGAATGCCCGTATGTTTTCTTATCCATAATCTTGCAGGGGCCACACCAGTCCGCATAAAAATCAATAAGTATCTTTTTGGGATTTTCTTTTTGAGCTTTTAAAGCTTCCTCAATGGTCATCCACTTTACCTGGGCAAAGTGAAAATTTAATAGAAGTAAGAGAACTATGCTTAAAATTTTCTTCATATTGTGATATTTAGGTAAAAATAAGCATAATTACTTATTTTCTATTTTACATCCTGCATTAATTTTTTCACGTACGGAGATATCAAAATTAATACCACTCCCGCAATTACCGCATACAATCCCAATTGTTTATATCCATCAGTATAAGTGATCAAAGCATCATAGTTGCTGGAACCTTCTTTTGATGTCGCAAGGCTGGCCCCGATAATCCCTGCAACATACTGTCCATACGCTGAAGCAAGGAACCACATTCCCATCATCATTCCCTGAAGATTCTTGGTAGAAAGTTTTGTCATGATAGATAACCCGATAGGAGAAAGGCATAATTCTCCAAGGGTAATGATTAATAATGCCAGCGTGAAGAAGTTTAATGAAGTAATTCCCTGAAGATCTGCAAATAGTCTGGTTGCAAATAAGACATAATATCCTAATCCCAGGAAAATAAATCCTAATCCGAATTTGATAATGGTGTTAGGCTCAATCTTTCTTTTGTTCAGCCAGATCCAGAGAAGGCCTACAAGCGGAGCAAGGAAAATAATGAAGAAGGCTCCTCCCGAGTTATTAACGCCATTAGGATCTAGTCCGAAAAGGTCTTTGTTCAGGTTTTTAGCCGCAAAAATGCTTAAAGAGCCACCGCTTTGCTCATAAATACCCCAGAATATGATGGAGAAAATAATGAAAACCAAAGCAGCCCAAAGTTTTTTACGTTCAGAAGCTGTTACTTTAGACATTTCATAGAATAAATAGATTAAAGTCAGTGGCCCGATTGTCCACATAAAATAATCCGTATATTCTGTTTTAGCAACCATTGTCATAATGATAGGCACAAAAACCAATGACAGCACATATACTCCGTATTCTTTCCATTTTGGTATTGGAGGTGTTTTTACTTCTGCTAAAGGGTGCCCCGGCTGTAATCCGATAGTACCTAATGTTCTTTGCGTAAATACAAAGTTAATTAAGCTTACTACCATTACGATTGAAGCCAGTCCAAAAGCAATATGCCATCTCATTTCTTCCGCAATAATGTTGCTTAAAAATTCTCCTTTACCAATGGCAATACATAAATAACCACCCAGCAATGCGCCAAGATTAATCCCCGCATAAAAAAGTGAAAAACCGGCATCAGCTCTTGAGTCATTCGGTTTGTAAAGCTGTCCAACCATAGATGAAATATTTGGTTTGAAAAAACCTGTCCCAACTACGGTGAATGCTATTCCGAGGAAAAAGAATTTATGGGGATCTGTAGCAAGGATTAAACTTCCCACGATCATCAGGAGACCTCCCCAGAACAAGGATTTTCGGAATCCTAAAATTTTATCGGCAAAAAGGCCGCCTACAAAAGTAAAGGCATATACGAATGCCTGCGTGGCACCATATTGAAGGTTGGCTTCTTTTTCATGGAAATTAAGCTGTGAGATCATGAAGAAGACCAGCATTCCACGCATTCCGTAGAAACAGAAGCGTTCCCACATTTCAGAGAAAAACAGGCTCCAGATCTGTCTGGGATATTTTCCTTTGAAATTTTGTATTTCATCTAAAGTTAAGCTCATAATGATATATGATTAAGTTCTAATTAGGGTTTTTATTTTCCTGATCCAGCTCAAAACGGATTCTGTCCTGGTCAATAATTTGTTTTAATTCTTCTTCTTTTGGGAGGTACAGCAGGTATTTGCTGGCAAATAAATTGTTTTTATCATTCAAAACGGAATATTTTACAATAGTCTCATCCTTTTCTGAGCATAGTAAGATTCCGATGGTTGGGTTATCTCCTTCACCGCGTTTCAGATCATCATACATTCTTACATACATATCAATCTGTCCGATATCCTGATGAGAGAGTTCTCCGGTTTTCAGATCAATAATGACAAAGCATTTTAAGATGTAATTATAGAAGACAAGATCGATGTAGAAGTCTGATGTATCCGTAGAAATATGTTGTTGTCTCGCTACGAAAGCAAACCCTTTTCCAAATTCAAGTAAAAATTTTTGAATATGATCAATAATAGCTGTTTCAATTTCCTTTTCAGAGAATTGTTCATCAGCTTTTAAACCAAGGAATTCAAAAATATAAGGATCTTTTAAAACACTGTGAATACTTTCTGATGAAGATTTTTTATGTTCTAAAACACGTTCATAAGCCAGAGAATTGATTTGTCTTTTAAGATCTCTTACATTCCAGTTGTTTTGTACTGCTTCATTCAGGTAATAATGTCTTTTGTCTTTATTATCCTGGGCTGAAAGCAGCCTGTAATGGGACCAGCTCAATTGTTGAGACAATGTGTCAACAATTGGAAACGCTGTGTAAAACTTTCGCATATTAGACAAGTTTGTATAATCAAACCCTTTTCCAAATTCTAAGGTAAGCTTCTGAGAAAGTTTTTTCAGCGTATACTTTCCGTATTCTGCACGTTCTTTTCCCTGTTGTTCATCTTCAACAATAAGTTTTCCAATCTGCCAGTAGGTAAGCAGTAGAGTAGAGTTCGCTATCCGAAAAACTTTTTCGCGCGACTGCCTAATGATTTCCTTTACGGATTGGAATAAAGAATCTTCGGAAATTTCCATCGTACGAAAATAAAAAAAACCTCTGACTTGGCAGAGGTTTTATAATATTTTGTTGATACAATTAGTTTACACCGTGCATCATTTTCTTTAAGATAGGTGAAATTAAACCTAAGATTACAGCAGCAATACCACAAAGTACTACGAATACCATGAAGAATTCAAATAAGTTATGGATTTCGAATCCTACAAAAGTAGGGTTGTGTAATGGTAACTGAGCTTTATCGAAAGCAGCTGCCTGATCCGCTGTAAGGGTTACTTTTTTATCTAAAACATCCTGTAGATTAATACCCATTTCTTCAGCTTTCTTGAATTTGTCACCTGTTGCAGGGATAAGTGCTCCCAATGAACCTGCCAATGCATAACCTGCGGCGTTAGAAATGAAGAAAACACCGTACAGTAATGAAGCAAATCTTTTTGGAGCCAGCTTACCAACCAATGATAAACCAATCGGAGAAAGACAAAGCTCACCACATGTCTGGATGAAATATAGTAACATTAACCATTTGATGGCTAATAAACCTGAGTTTCCAAGGTCTTTTACGTTATGAGCAATAATGAAATAAGAAAGAGCGATCAATGCCAGACCCATTGCCTGTTTGAACGGAGATACCGGTTCTTTTCCTTTAGCTCTTAATTTATCCCAGATTAAACTGAAAGGAACAGCCAGAATAACAACGAAGATTCCGTTGAAGATCTGAACCATTGAAGGCGGCATATTCCATCCGAAAATGTTTCTGTCAGTTTGGTTATCCGCGATAAATGTTAATGAAGATCCCGCCTGTTCAAACGCTGCCCAGAAGAAAATAATAAAGAAAGATACAATATAGATTACCCAGATTCTCTGTCTTTCCACCTTATTTTCAGCAGAAGACATAATTAGGAAGGCAAGTGAAATACCGGCTGAATAGATGAACGGATAAATGATTCCTTTGATCAGTTGCCCCATTTCTACAGAATTGAATCCAAACTCACCTACAAGAAGGTATCTGAATACAAAGAATAAAATAACAAATATTCCTCCAGTGATTCCTAATGCCTGACCTGAGAATTTAGCAGTCTGCGTTTCTCCTTCTTCAAAATCAGCACTTGTATTATTTTTTGGCAATCCTCCGATAGGTCTTCCCTCCGGAGTTACCACATATTTATTTTTAAGGATAAAGAATGTTACCGTTCCGATAACCATTGCAATAGAAGCCGCTAAGAATCCCCATTTGAAAGCAAAGATATCTCTTACTCCTGTTGCAGCATCTTTTACGTCTCCTACGTATGGACAGATGAACTGCCCCAGGAACGCTCCGATGTTGATCCCCATATAGAAAATAGTGAAGGCAGAATCCAGCTTAGACTTTTCCTGTTTTGGATAAAGGCTTCCTACCATTGAGGAAATATTCGGTTTGAAGAATCCGTTACCAAAAATGATCACGAATAATGCCAGCCACATGATAAGCTTAGCACTGCTGATATCTGCGGAGAACGTAGAGGCACTGATGAATAAAAGGAACTGGCCGATAGCCATTAACGATCCACCAATAATGATAGCGTATCTGTTTCCGATATATTTATCAGCAATAAATCCTCCCAAAAGAGGTGTTAAATAACATAAAGCTAGAAATCCACCATAGATGATCGCTGCATCAGCTTCTTTTATTAATAAGGAATTTACCATGAAGAGCGTCAAAAGTGCTCTCATCCCATAAAAGTTGAAACGCTCCCACATTTCTGTTCCGAAAAGAACCCATAATCCTTTAGGATGCCTGGAACTCTTATTCTCTACAAATTCATCCGGTTTCGGACTCAATGCTTCAATATTATCCATTTCTATTGTTAATTTTTGTTAAGACTGACAAATATAGTTTATTTTGGTTTTTTGGCAAGGTTTTAATTTTATTTTTAAATAAAAAAGCTGCGGAACACTTCCGCAGCTTGCTAATCTGTATAATATCAGGGATTAATGTCCTTTTTCCTTCATAATTTTGTTCAGTCTTTTCAGCATAGAAAGACCTAAAAGTGTAGCAAATATTAACAAAGCGAAGTTCACAAGGAAATAATTCGTCTTGTTTTCATAATTGTACCATGTGCTTGCAAGGATTCCTGAAAGCTTATTTCCAACAGAGTTGGCCAGGAAGAAACCTCCCATCATCAAGGCTGTAATTCTTGCAGGAGAAAGCTTGGAAACGAAAGAAAGTCCCATGGGAGAAAGGCAGAGCTCACCAACAGTGATTACTCCATAGCTGGCAACCAGCCATAACGGAGATACTTTTACAGCACCATTATCTCCCGCCAGTACTGCCAAAACCATTACCAGACAGGAAAGTCCGGAAATAAATAATCCTAAAACAATTTTGGTAGGTGTTAAAGGTTCTTTTCCTTTCCTTCTCAATAATGCCCAGAATCCTACAATAACTGGCGTCAAAGCAATAACCCAGAACGGATTGATAGACTGGAACAATTCTGTATTGTATAAATATACTTTATTTTCAGGATTTTTCTCGAGAGCAGCACGTTGTTCGGGAGATATGTTTTTAAAATAAACATCTTTTCCCATTTCCTTTTTAGTCTCTCCGCTATCATCTTTCTGAGAGCGGAACTGATTATCATATACAGGAGTTTCTTTATCTTCATAGCTTTTCCCATCTACCATATAAATACCTTCCAATGGTTTTTCAAGAGAAGCCGGAACACTTCTGTCCGTATAATAATTGGCCCATCTTGTTAAAGCTGTACCGTTTTGTTTGAAAACAGCCCAGAAGAACATACTGATCAGAAATACAGAAAGCAGTGCGCCGATAGATGCTTTTTCATCAGGTTTCGCTTTAAAGTAAAGGGAAGCATAGAAATAAATAACAGGGATACATGCAAAAATAAAGGCATCCGTACTGTCGCTTCCAAAAATATTATCAGGAATAAACCAGCCTATTGCTCCGGCAATGATAGCAGGAACAAATACTTTAACCAGAATTTCTGAAAGTTTTGTATCACCTTCCTGTACAGGCTTCATCTGTGCTGCGTGGATATAATGCTTTCTTCCAACAGTAAATATAACCATCCCGATAAGCATTCCTACTCCGGCAGTGATAAAAGCTTCACCCCAACCGAATTTATTACGCATGAAAGCCGCAATAATGTTACAGATAAATGCCCCGATATTGATTCCCATGTAGAAAATATTATACCCGGAATCTTTATTAGCTTTATAAGGTTCTTCAGAATAAAGGTTTCCTAATAACGTTGAAATAGTAGGCTTAAAGAAACCGTTTCCGATAATAATTAACGCCAGAGAGGTATAAAACAAAGGTAAATCCTTAAAAACACCCATTCCTATATATCCTGCAGCCATTAAAAAGCCACCGAGATAAATAGATTTAATATACCCTAAAACCCTGTCTGCCAGGAATCCTCCGATGAATGGAGTCAGATAAGTTAAGGCAATGTAAGTTCCGAAAATGTCATCAGCAGTTTTATCCGGAAGTCCAAGTCCGCCTTTCATACCCGTAGGCTCAATAACATACAGAACAAAGATTCCAAGAATCAGGTAGTACCCGAAACGCTCCCACATTTCTGTAAAAAACAGATAAGGCAGCCCTTTAGGATGTTTAGTCTTCATATAATCAATTTTCAAATTTCCCAAAAATAGGTTTTTAATTTTAATTGATAAAATAAATAATACTTGCTTAAGTGATTAATGAAATAAATATAAAATTTTAAGTGTAAAGAGTAATTTAAGTTACTGAATTTAATTTGTACAAATTGTGTACATTTTGTAAATTATTGATATACAATAGATATGCAAGTTTATTTTGCTTTCATGTAATATTTGTTTTTTAGTTTCGGGATGTCAGGAGTGACATATAATTAAAAAAAACATTTATTATGAAAAAATTAAAAAGACTTACAAGAGAGAATTTAAAAAATGTTCAAGGAGGTGTAAAAGATTTTTGTCAGCCGGGAGCTGGTGATATATGTGCACAATATGGATTAGAATGTGGTTTTTGGTATACGATACAAAATGGGCAGGTGATTGAGTCCCATAATGCTTGTATGTAATGATGTTGAATCAGTTACAGGTTTTTTAGAGAGATACATTTTGTATCTCTTTTCTCTATTTTTTAATACTGAATATTATTTATTCCTTCATGAAACCATTACTTTTTATTTTATTATTTGTAGCGAATATTCTGACTGCACAGAATATTACTTTTATATATGAGCTCACTTTAAGGACTGATAAAAAAAATGTAAGACAAGAATATTATTATTTGGATGTTCTGGGGAAGCAATCTGTTTTCAGGTCAGAGAAAGCACGCGAAGCAGATTCGCTGATGCAAAAAAATGGTTATTGGCAGAGTCGCAAACCTACTTTTGAAAGTATATATTCATTCAAAAACTTAATAAGTAATACAGTTTATAAAAGTGTCACACATCCTGCCTTTTATGATTTATATTATATTAATATTAATAACAAGCTACAATGGCAGATTCTGTCTGATAAAATGAAAATAGGTGACGTGGAATGTCAGAAAGCTATAGCAGAATATGGTGGACGCAAATGGTTTGCCTGGTTTGATGGTGCAAGTCCGCTACAAGAGGGTCCATATATATTTTATGGACTTCCTGGTTTAATTGTTGAGCTTTCGGATGAACAGAAAGATTTTGATTTTAAGCTTATCAGAATTAAAAAATCTGATAAAAATAATATGTTCTATTTACGGAAAGGAAAAGAAATAACCTGGGATGTTTATAAGAAATTACAAATTGATTATTACAATGATCCATTTGCTGAAATAAAAGCCAGAAATGTTAAAACAAGAATTGGAGATGCTAATGGAAACCCTGTCAATATAAGTTTTAAAGAAATGACAGAAAGTATTCAAAAGCAGATGAAAGAAGATAACAACCTCATAGAGTTGGACAAAGCCATAAAATATCCTTAACAAAAAACCAATAAAAGACCTTTCAGAATTTCTGAAAGGTCTTTTATTGAGATACAAATATGATTCTTATAAGTTATTCAAAATGAAATCCGTCATTTTCTGATACAGCTGTGGTCTTGTCTGTCCGCCATAGATTCCGTGGTTTTTATCAGGATAAGCCATGAAATCAAACTGTTTTTTATTTTGAATCAAAGCTTCAGAGAATTCCATAGAGTTCTGGAAGTGAACGTTGTCATCGGCCGTTCCATGGATTAACAGGAATTTTCCTTTCAACAGATTGGCATATTCTGTAGGAGAGTTTTTATCATATCCATCAGGATTTTCCTGAGGCGTTCTCATAAACCTTTCTGTGTATACTGAGTCATAATATCTCCAGTTGGTTACCGGTGCTACAGCAATTCCCACTTTGAAAACATCAGCTCCTTTAGTCATTGCGAGGCTGGTCATATATCCACCGAAGCTCCATCCGAACATTCCGATTCTGCTTTTATCAATATAAGATTGGTTTCCAAACCACTTTGCTGCAGTGATCTGATCTTCAATCTCATATTTTCCTAAGTTCATATAGGTTACTTTCTTATATTTTGCTCCTTTATAACCCGTTCCACGACCGTCAACACAGGCTACAATATATCCTTTTTGTACAAGGTGATTGAACCACATTGCATTTCCGTTATCCCATGAGTTCGCCACCTGTTGAGATCCCGGTCCGGAATACTGGAACATAAATAAAGGATACTTTTTATTCGGATCAAAGTTCTTAGGCTTCATGATCCAGGCATTCATCTGATCACCAACAGCATTGGGAATCGTGATGAATTCTTTTTCAACAAAATTATCAGCTTTTAACTTCTGTAACTGTTCGTTGTTGTTCTGAAGTTCTTTCACTGTTTTACCATTACCATCCTTTAAAACATAAGTATAAGGTCTTGAGGCAGTGGAAGAGGTTTCAATGAAATAATTATAGTTTTTACTGAAATTGGCAGAATTGTTTCCTTCCGCATTGGAGATCAGCTGGGTTTTTCCGTTTTCGATATTTACTTTGGAAATTACTTTGTTAATGCTTCCTTTCTCGGTTGTCTGAACGTAAATTTCTTTAGATTTTGGATTAAATCCATAATAATCGGTTACTTCCCAGTTTCCTTTTGTGATCTGCTTTTTAAGCTTGCCGTCTTTGTCATACCAGTAAAGGTGGCGGTTTCCGTCTCTTTCAGAAGCCCAGAGGAATGAATCGTCTTCAAGGAATTCCAGAGTAGGGCTGTCTGTTTCGATCCATTTTTCGTCCGTCTCAGTAAACAACTTCTGAACGGCTCCTGTTTTGGTATTTACTTTTAAAATGTCTGAAGCATTCTGGATTCTTTCGGAAGTAATTAAAACGATTTCATCCGGTTTTGCGGTCTGGAAGACATTCGGGATATAATAGTTTTTGAAAGAACCTAAGTTCAGCTGCATTGTTTTTCCGTTGTCAAGGCGGTACAGCTGTGCGGAAACTACAGAGTTTTTCTCGCCTGCTTTCGGATATTTATAACGCATTTCAGTCGGATAAAGGGTTTTTCCGTAGATCGGGATATAGATTTCCGGAACCTGGCTTTCATCAGACTTTACAAATACGATCGCATCAGAATTCTTGGTCCACTCGTATTGTCTTGCGTGCCCGAATTCTTCTTCATACACCCAGTCTGTCAGACCATTCAGGATTGAATTCTTTTTACCATCGGTAGTAATCTGTGTGATTTTTCCTGAACCAAGATCCTGATAGAACAGATTATTGTCAGAAATAAAGGCTACTTTCGTTGCATCAGGAGAGAATGTAGGTTCCTGAACCGGTTTTCCTTCATTCAGGCTGATTACTTTCCCGGATTTTAAATCTTTAACATCAAATTTCCCAAGGAAAGAATGCCTGTAAATAGGCTGGCTTCCCAGCTGTAAAAGGATTTTAGATTCATCATCAGAAAAAATATAGCTTTCAAACTTTCCATCTACAAGATTCCCTTCTTTTTGTGAAGTTTTGTAAGAATATTTGGCAATTCCTGAAGGTTCAATAACAAGATAGTTTTCCCCGTTTTTCATGGAAGTGATTCCTGCAATCCCCTTTCCATGGTAATATCCTGAATAAATTTTATCTAAAGTGATTTCCTGCGCTGATACATTTTGAAATACTGCCGCCACAGTAAGAGTTAAGAGTAGTTTTTTCATTTCTAACATTAATGGATTTCAAAGATAATAATTTTATTAAATGTGTAAAAAAGCTTTTCAAATAAGCTTTTTGGCAAAAAAATTGAATATCATTAACTATAATCAAATCAAATAATAATTATGGAAACGAATGCATACAACCAGAAACTGAACCGTTATGTAATGAATGATCAGATCGTTTATACAGGTTTTTCCAGTTTTAAAGACGCTGAAGAATGCGCCCGTAAAAAAGGAGGAACATTGGTGGAAGTCGTATTCAGAGACGGGAATGATAATCCCGAAATCAATGATGAAGCGGGTTTGATAGAGAAAAAACTTCATTACTATGTGTATGCAGGCGATGAATATAAATTTATCCATTCCTCAGACCCGGGATTCAGAAAATATGCGGATGAACTGCAGAAAATTAAAGCAAAACAACAGCAGTCTCCGCCGGATGAAAGGTATTTAGCTAATTTTGAAATTGAAAATGCGGAAGACCCGATCATTGTGATCAAGAATGATCATTTTGAGTCGGTAACATCGAGAGAGCGTTCAAAATATTTGAAACATGCCTGTGTTTATGAATTAGGGGTATCCCTGCCAAAATCTTAAAAAATCTTATCATGAGCAAGACTAAATATTCAGAAAAAGCTCAGGACAAAGTAGGAAAAGTTATGCACGAATTCAAGGAAGGAAAACTGAAATCTTCTTCCGGAAAGAAAGTGACAAGCAGAAAACAAGCCGTAGCCATCGGTATTTCTGAAGCGAGGGAAAAAGGCCTTAAAGTGCCTTCAAAGAAAAAAAGTAAATAAACCTGATAAAAATGCCCGGAAATTTTTCCGGGCATTTTTATGATAAGCTAAATAGCAGATGGCTATTTCACTTCAGTATAAAGTACTTTGTAATATTCATCCGCCATCCTGTCGCTGTTGAAATGATCTTTCACATCATTCATTGCATTATGCTGGATTTTTCTCCATTCGTCAGGTCGGTCATAATAGGTGGGAAGTATTTCGTTCTCCAGGATTTCATATAATTTGTTTAGATCATAATTGTCCTGCTCATAAATACTCATATTCAGATAATCTGCTTTGGGAACTACAAAAGAGTTTTCTCCATGTTTTGCAAATTCCGGGATCCAGCCGTCATCTGTGGATAAATTAACGGAACCGTTCATTGCAGCCGTCATTCCCGAAGTCCCTGAAGCTTCCCTTGGAACTCTTGGATTATTAAGCCACACATCAGAACCCTGTTTCAGAGATTTGCTTAAAGAAAGTTCATAGCCCGTAAGAACAGCCATATTTTTATGATTTTTACTTTCTTCAACCAGCGTATTGAATGTAGAAATCGCAGAGTAGTCCATTGGATAAGGCTTTCCTGCCCAGATGATCTGTACGGGATATTTTGGGTTATTCAGGAGTCTGTAGAATCTTTCTTTATCATGTAAAAGAAGCTCTGCTCTTTTATAACCGGCAAATCTTCTCGCCCATACAATGGTAAAGACATTAGGATTGAATAAATTCCCTGTCTGATCTGCGACAATGCTGAACAGCTTTTTCTTTAAATATTTTTTACGGAAGTCAAAAGCAGTTGCATCATTTTCATCTTTTGCATTGTATAAAGGTTTATCGGACCAGTATTTAAACTCCTGGGCATTTGTAATAGAGGTAATTTCGCAGATTCCTGGATATTTATTCCACATTGCTCTGGATACTACACCATGAAGCCGGGAAACCCCATTGGCCATTCTTGCAATTCTTAATGCACAGAGAGAATGATTGAAACGGTCATCATCAGATCCTTCAATCTTTTTCACTTCTTCCATGCTATATCCTGAAAAATAAGACATATCATAACATAATCTGAAGCTATGCTTTTCATTACCTGCTTCTTCCGGAGTATGGGTGGTGAAAACGAGTTTTTCCTTAACTTTATTCAGATCTCCGTTATATTTTCTTAAAAGATAAAAAGCTGCAGGCAGTCCGTGAGCTTCATTAAGGTGATAAACCTCTCTTTCAATATTCATTTCATCCAGTAACTTGGCACCTCCTTTTCCTAATAAAATATATTGGGCAAGTTTTGTGGATTCATTGGCATCATATAATTTGTGACAGATTGTTTTAGAAACATGATCATTTTCCGGAACATCTGTAGAAAGGAAAAACATGGGTGCCGTATTGAAAATTTCAGGGTCAAGGTACCATACTTTCACCCAAACCGGAGCACTGTGGATTTCGATTTGGAATTTAATTCCGGTGTCTTCAAGAAAGCTGTACATTTTTCTTGTCCATATCGGCTGTAAGGTCTGATCGT
The DNA here is from genome assembly GCF_041914225.1 of Chryseobacterium sp. Classification (GTDB taxonomy): domain Bacteria; phylum Bacteroidota; class Bacteroidia; order Flavobacteriales; family Weeksellaceae; genus Chryseobacterium. The sequence goes on along the minus strand of NZ_JAYSDT010000008.1, from coordinate 9,208 downwards.
GATTTCTTGCCTGGTCATAATAACCGAACTTCCATAAGATCCCGATGCCTATAAGATCCTGCTTAAGATTGTAAGCGCTTCTCATGTGAGATCCTGCCAGAAAGCCAAGTCCTCCCGAATATATCTTGAGTACCTGCTCAAGAGCAAACTCCATTGAGAAATAAACAGTTTTTTTGGAATATTGAGGATTGATATTGTAGGGTATTCTGAAATTCCTAAAATCCATAAAATGTAGGTTTGTGTTTAAAAAAGCAAAGGTATAAATAATGAAAATAAACTTTACATTAATTAATAGATAAATTAATTTAAAAACTAAGTATTGAATTGTTTTTTTACTTATCTTTAAGAGTGTAAATTTTTGATTATCAAAAACTTTTAATGATGAAAGCCAATGGCTGCATGTGTTCTTTAATTAAATAAAAAAAATCACACATGAAAAAGACATTTTCTGATGAAGATCTGATCAAGAATCTGAGTTTATATTACCTGAACAGGCATTTGAAAAAAAAGCCTATAGAGAAGTATCATCGTACCATAGACGAATCTCCGCTGCATGACCGTGAAAAATACAGAAAGAAATCTGAGATTCTTCTTCTCAACTCTTTCATGCATCACTTCCCCGAAGTGAAATTTGAAAACCTTACCTGCGAGAGCCCGGACTTTATCGTAAAATTAAACGACAAAAAAATCGGAATAGAACTTACTGAAGTTATCAACCATCTGGAAATGAAAAAAGTGGAAAGCACTTTGAATAAAATGTTCCGTCAGGCAGAAATATTATTAGAACATGAAGACACTACGAAATATCGTGGTGTTTATTTTTTAGAATTCCATCCGGCAACTAAATTTGATAATCTGGAAGTACAGCAGGAAAACATTATCAGTATTTACAAAAGCATTAAAAAAAATAAACCCGTAGGCTGCGTAAAAAGTCTGAGAAAATCTTTCCATCGCAGGAATGTTTTTATCACCCATGAGTACAGCATGAACCTGTTTGATGAGCTCTGTTCGGAAAAGATTCTGGAACTCATTGAAAAAAAGAACGAAAAATTTCCTTACTATGACACTTCTGTGGATGAATGCTGGCTGGTTATTGTTTCAGACATGAATTCCATTGCTTCGCGATATACTTTCATTCAGGATAAAGAACATCTGAAGGAAGTGAAAAGCCCTTTCCATAAAATATTCCACCTTGAAAATCTTTGTGGAAATATTACAAGTATCAAATAAAGTGAGTGTTTTTATATGTTTAGTTATTTTGTGTTTTAATTGAAAATAATATAAATAATTTTAAATTATTTCATTTTTTAATTTGTAATAGTTTAAAATTATTGAGATTTTATTGTTTGTAATTAAAATATAGGTATATTTGGTGTGCATTGACTATCAATGTGATGTATAACTAATATAACCATAAACATATAATCTATGAGAAAAATTTTACTTTTCATACTTCTATGCCTCTCTCATACTTTTTATGCCCAGGCCGATTGTGCTACTGCACTTTCCGTTTGCGGAAACTCAAATATCACTTACAGTCCCACAGGATATGGTAATATAAAAGAATTGGTCAACTCGGGAAGCTGTATAGACTTTACCGGAGAGCACAACTCAATATGGTATAAAATCACCATTGCTACAGGAGGAACACTTACTTTCGACCTCGTCCCGAACAACCCTGATGCCGATTATGACTGGGCAATTTTTGGTCCTAATGTAACCTGTGGAAGTTTAGGTTCGCCAATACGTTGTAATGCTGCAACGGTTATCGGGCCTGGTCCTGCTACAGGCCTGAATATGACAAGTACACTTTTAAGTGCAGCAGGAGGTTCACTGACCCCTTATTGCAAGTATCTTGATGTTTTGCCGGGACAGACTTATTATTTGTTTATTGATAACTGGGTAAGCAGCACCAGTTCTACCACGGCTCCGTTTTCTTTAACATGGGGCGGAACTGCAACACTGGCTTCACCGTTCACAGATCCAAGTATCCAGACTCAGCCATTTAATCCTCCCGGAATTCCGGCAGCCAATCCTGCTGATCCGAGAGAAGTGGTAATATGTTCTCCTACAGCTTTATTTGATTTTTCTACATTATCCTCAGGAATTCTTAACGGGAATCAAAACTTTGGGGTAAGTTACCATGTGAGCCAGAATGATGCCTTAACAGGGAATAACCCGATTACAACCCCTATCACTGTCAATACAACCACTGTTTATTATTACAGTATCAGTTATACCGATCCTACAAATGCTTCCAATCCGCTTAATAAGTGTAAGCAGGTAGGAACATTTAAATTCAAAAATGGAGCTATAACAGTTAAAAATGTAACATTGACAGAGTGTAACAACAATAATGCAGGTACAGCTTTATTTGATCTGACTACAGCCGACGTTATCGCAAACCCGAATGTCACCAAAAAGTATTATCATACGATGGCAGATCTTAATGCCGGTACTAATGAGATTACCAATCCAATGGCATTTGTTTCTGCAGAAGGCGTTATCTATGTGAAGGTGATATCCGAATTCGGTTGTAGCGCTGTAGCACAGATTACCCTGAAGTTTTATCCGGTTGTGGTAGTAAATGAAGCAACCTTAAGATCATGCTTCATCGAATCCAGTCCATCCACAGCTTCTTTCAACCTTGTCAATGCTTCAGTAACAGGACAAACCAACCCGACAAAAAAATATTATCCTTCATTGACAGATGCTCTTAATCAAACTAATGAGATCCTGAATGCCAATAATTATATTGCGCCTAATGGATTTGTATATGTAAGGGTTTCGAATGCCCAGGGATGTTATACAATCGCCAGAATTACTTTGGTCGTTATTCCACCGGTATATTCTGATAAACTTAAAGATGTGACGATTTGTGCCGAAGATCAGACAACGCTGGATGCAGGACCTGGATTCAAAAGTTATGAGTGGAGCACAGGAGCTACAACTCAAACCATCAAAGCAGGGATAGGAGTTTATTGGGTGAAACTTAAAACAGGAGAATGTATTACGACACAGACTGTAAAAGTGCTTCCTTCCGAGCAGCCGGTTGTTTCCGGTATTGATATTTTGAATAATACTATCACAGTATCCGTAATCGGAGGAACTCCGGCTTATAAATATTCCATAGATAATATCACTTGGCAGGATTCCAATGTTTTCAATAACCTTTCAAGAGGAGACCACAAAGTATATGTAAAGGATGCCTATGACTGTGATCCGATAGAAATCGGCATCGTTGTGCCTAATCTGATCAATGTAATTACCCCTAATGCAGACGGAATAAATGATGTGATTGATTATTCTGCACTGGCTAACAAACAAAATCTGATCATGAATGTTTTTGACCGGTATGGAAATAAGATCTTCCAGGCAGACAGATCAAATGGTTATAAATGGGATGGTACCCAGGGCGGAAGAAGAGTGCCTACAGGAACCTACTGGTATTCTATCACATGGAATGAAAATGATAAAAAGAATACAGCCATTAAATATACAGGCTGGGTTCTGGTGAAAAACAGAGAATAATAATAAAACAGATAGAAAAAACCACTTCATTTTGAAGTGGTTTTATTTTTAAAGTTTTTAATTTAGGCAGCAAAATAGAAAGCATGAAAGACCTGTTCATAAAACGTTTTGAATACTATAAATCACTTGGGGATAAAACCTTTGATCAGCTCACAGACGGGCAGATATTCTTGCAGTATAATGAAGAAAGTAATTCTATTGCTGTAATAGTGAAGCATATTGCCGGAAATATGCTTTCAAGATGGACCAATTTCCTTACTGAAGACGGAGAAAAATCTTATCGTAACCGTGATGACGAGTTTGTCAACTCTTTTACAACTAAAGCAGAAGTTCTTGAGTATTGGGAAAAAGGCTGGACCTGTTTTTTTAATGCTCTTAACAAAATAAATGATGAGAATCTTTATTCAACAATATATATCAGAGGAGAGGGGCATTCCGTGATGGATGCAGTTTTTCGTCAGTTGGCTCATTATCCGTACCATATCGGCCAGATCGTTTATATCGCCAAAATGATAAAAAATGAAGACTGGAATACACTTTCTATTGCCAGAAACCGTTCCCGACAGTTTAATACAGAAATGAAAACCAGGTTTTCAAGTTCAGATCAGGAAAACAATTCATCACCTGTCTGCTTTCAAAACAGTCCTGAAGTGAGGGACGAATATAAACAATAGATTGAATCAATCTTGCATTCTTATTAAAATTACTATCTTTGCACCCATAAAATTCAGGAGTAACAAATGTCTACTTTTCACAGAACTGCCGCGTTTCATACACTGGGCTGCAAATTGAACTTTGCAGAAACATCTACTATTGCCCGTCAATTAACAGATGCAGGTTATGAGAAGGTAAGTTTTGATGAAAAAGCGAATGTGTACGTTATCAATACATGTTCCGTAACAGAAAATGCTGACCGTGAATGTAAACTTCACGTAAAAAGAGCAATGAAAGCCAATCCGGAAGGGCTGGTAGTAATTGTCGGATGTTATGCACAGCTGAAACCTGAAGAAATTTCACAGATTGAAGGCGTTGATCTCGTTCTGGGAGCAAAAGAAAAATTCAATATTCTGAGTTACCTTGATGATTTGGAGAAATCTGAGAACGAAGGTATAGTACACTCATGTGAAATTGAAGAAACAGACTTTTTTATCGGAAGCTATTCTATTGGTGACAGAACCAGAGCTTTCCTCAAAGTGCAGGATGGCTGTGATTACAAATGTACCTACTGTACCATTCCGTTAGCAAGAGGAATTTCACGCTCGGATACCATTGAAAATGTTCTCAGAAATGCTAAGGAAATTGCTGCTAAAGACATCAAAGAAATTGTTCTTACAGGAGTAAATATCGGTGACTACGGTAAAGGTGAGTTTGGAAATAAAAGACATGAACATACGTTTCTTGATCTTATTTCAGAGCTGGATAAAGTAGAAGGGATAGAAAGAATCCGTATATCTTCTATTGAACCCAATCTTTTAAAAGATGAGAGTATTGAACTGGTTTCTAAAAGCAGAAGCTTTGTTCCGCATTTTCATATCCCGTTACAATCCGGAAGTGATGATCTTTTGAAAAAAATGAAACGCCGTTACCTGACCAGACTTTACAATGACAGAGTGAACAAGATCCGCGAGGTTATGCCTGATGCGGCTATTGGTGTAGATGTTATTGTAGGATTTCCGGGAGAAACAGAGGAAAGATTTATGGAAACCTATAATTTCCTGAATGAGCTTCCTATTACCTATCTTCATGTATTTACCTATTCTGAAAGAGAAAATACGGAAGCTGCAACAATGGACGGAGTAGTTCCTGTAGCGGAAAGAAAAAAACGTAATAAAATGCTGAGAATTCTTTCTGAAAAGAAGAAAATGGCATTTTATCAGACACAACTTGGAAAAACGCTTCCTGTTCTTTGGGAGCACGAAAATAAAGACGGGAAAATGTTTGGCTTCACAGAAAACTATGTGAGAGTCCAGAAAGACTTTGATCCTGCATCCGTAAATCAAATCGAATTTCTGAATTTAGAAAAAATCCTGTCAGATGGCACGGTTTCTGTGCAATCTTCCTACCAAAATTTTTTAGCAAAAGCATAGGCTCTTTGCAAAAATTCTACTAAATTTATTTTTAAACTTTAAATACTACATTCATGAGAGATAAGTTTTTATCTTGGGGAATTGTATTAGTAGTTGCTACATGGATTATAGCAATACTGATCAGAGCGCATTACTGGATACCGACGCTGTTATCCGCAATTTATGCATTGGGTGTTTACAATGCTTACCAATCGAAACATGCTATTTTAAGGAACTTTCCTGTATTGGGATATTTCAGGTATTTTTTCGAGAGCATTTCACCCGAAATGCAGCAATATTTTATTGAAAGGGAAACAGACGGGAAACCGTTTCCAAGAAACCAGCGTTCTGCAGTATACAGACGTGCAAAAAATTTAAGTGATACGGTAGCTTTCGGGACACAGCTGGAAGTCAACCACAGAAAATATGAAGGAATCAAGCATTCTATTTACGCAAAGTCACCATCAGAAGAACTTCCCAGAGTATGGGTTGGCGGTGAGCAGTGTACACAGCCTTACCACGCTTCCTTATTCAATATCTCAGCAATGAGTTTCGGGGCATTGAGTGACAGAGCGCAGATATCTCTGAACAGAGGGGCTAAAAAAGGAAACTTTTATCATAATACAGGAGAAGGAGGGATTTCGCCTTATCATCTGGAAGGAGGAGATTTATGCTGGCAGATCGGAACCGGATATTTCGGGTGCCGTGATGATGAAGGAAAATTCAATCCTGAATTATTCACCAAATATGCAACCCTTCCTAATGTGAAAATGATTGAGATCAAATTGTCACAGGGTGCAAAACCAGGCCATGGAGGAGTGCTTCCAGGAGTGAAAAATACTCCGGAAATTGCAGCAATTCGTCACGTAACACCAGGAATGACCGTTATTTCTCCACCATCACATACCGCTTTCTCTGATGCTGCAGGACTGTTGAGGTTTGTACAGCAGCTGAGAGATCTTTCAGGAGGAAAGCCGGTCGGTTTTAAACTTTGTATCGGTGATACCAAAGAATTTGAAGATATCTGTGTGCAAATGAACGTTTTGAAGATCTATCCGGACTTTATTACTATAGATGGAGCAGAAGGAGGAACTGGAGCAGCACCACCGGAGTTTTCTGACGGGGTAGGAATGCCATTGGAGCCAGCTTTAATATTTGTGAACAGGACGCTTAACAACTATAATGTAAGAAGTAAATTAAGAGTGATCGCCAGCGGTAAGGTTCTTACCAGTCTTGATATCCTGAGGGCCATTGCAATGGGGGCGGATATGTGTAACAATGCCAGAGGGTTTATGTTCTCTTTAGGATGTATCCAGGCGTTGAGATGTAACTCAAACAACTGCCCTACAGGAGTAGCAACACAGGATAAAATGCTTATTAAAGGACTTGATGTAACGGATAAGGCAGAAAGAGTATATCATTTCCATAAAAATACCCTTCACACCTGCAATGAACTTATTGCTGCTGCGGGAAGAAGTTCTTATGAAGAAGTAGATGCCACCATGTTCATGAGGGGAGATGAGTTTGACCATCTTGCAGACCTTTATTTCCCGGATATTTTAGGAAATGTAAAACAGAAAGCGAGATCGTAATTTGCATTGATATAAATAAAATAGCCCCAAAATCATCATTTTGGGGCTATTTTATTTATTGTTATTATATAGTATTGTTACTGTTTTTCTCCGCTAGGTCTGTCTGCTCTTCCATAAATCTGAAAGTTGAATACAAAAGATCTGTTTCTGTAAGACATGTTTAAATACGGATAATGAGGGTTTCTTGCAAAAGCAGCTCTGGAAGGAACAATAATGACCCCCTGTAAGTTATAAGGTGTCTCACTGGTAAGGTTATTAAATGCTTTAAATTTCTGTAAAGCTTCTCTGAAACCTGATATTTGATAATAACCAGGTTGTTTTGCTGCATCAGTTGTTCCAGCCTCTAGTATTGATTTCTTTACATAATAATACATCGGGTCAATAACAGGAACACCTGTTCCGTCAATGGTATTTAAAAATGCAGTTTTTGACGTAAATGAAGTGTTTCCGTCAGAATTAACGGCCAGGTAAGAGTATGCTCTTCCCATAATTTTGATAATATCATCATCCTTAATGGTTTTTGCAGAATCAGCCGGTGTAGGCTGAGCTCCGCTTCTGACAATATAGATCGTTCCTGAAGGTAGTGTTACAGGACTCAGTTCAGACAGCTTCTTTTCAGTATCATCCGAAGTATCTGTAGAACTGAAAGCTTTTATATTACCTTGCGCGTCCAGATAATTCTCATCCATAAATTTTTTAATGGCCTGATCATCATATGTGTTTTGTGTAGCAACATCTTCCGGCTCTACATACGTTGATACATCATCATCTTTCTTACAAGCAGAAAAACACAAAGATCCTGCAAGGATATATAAAAATATTTTTTTCATTTCAAAAAACTTTAATTACTTTACAAATAATATAACGGCAAAAGTATAAAAAAATATGAGAATAGATAAATTTTTATGGAGCATTCGTTTTTATAAGACGAGAAGTATTGCAGCAGAGGAGATTAAAAAGAACAGAGTTTCTATAGGAACGTCTGCCGTAAAGTCATCTAAAGAGGTAAAGGAAGGAGATACAATTAAAATCCGTAAAAATCAGATTGATTATAAAATAAAGGTAATTCAAATTCCAAAGAGCAGGATAGGAGCCAAGCTGGTACCGCTTCATATCCAGGATGTGACGGATAAAGAACAATACGAATTGCTGAAACTTCGTAAGATGTCACAGGATTACTATAGAAATAAAGGTGAGGGAAGACCTACCAAAAAAGACAGAAGAGAAATGGATGAATATGTAGGAAATGATATCGACTCAGATTTTACAGACTGGGATGATTTCTTTGGAGAGACAGACAGTGAAGACGAAAACGAAGATTAATATAAAAGTAAAAAAGCTCTAGAGATAGAGCTTTTCTATTATTTCGTTAACAATATCTTCTGGCTCCCGGGAGTCAGTTCCTACTGTGAACTGTGCCTTACTGTAAAACTGATTTCTTTCAAATAAGTGTTTGGCAATAAATTCCGGCAGGTCTTCATCAGATATATTGGCTATCAGCGGTCTTTTTTCTTTCTGTTTTGAAAGCCTTTCTGCCAGTGTTCCTACACCTGTTCTTAAAAAAACACTCTTAGAATTGTGGTTAATGATCTCCATATTATTATAGTACACAGGAGTTCCTCCGCCAAGGCTTAAAACCACATTTTCTTCAGAAGCCAATATCTCTTCCAGAGCCTCCCTTTCCAGCTTTCTAAAGTAAATCTCTCCCTTTTTTTCAAAAATCTCAGGGATGGTTAATTTATTTCGTCTGGAAATCTCTTTATCGAGATCGATCAGTTTAAAACCGATTTTTTCGCTTAATATTTTGGAAATGTGTGATTTGCCACTTCCCATGTATCCGATCAATGAAATTACCATGAATTTTTTTTAAACAAATTTGCGAAAAAGTTTTGAGATAAAGAAAAAAGTCATATCTTTGCACCACTTAAAACAAGGGACATTACTTAAATGAAAACTTGTTATAATAAGTGGCCGACTCGGTAGCTCAGCTGGTAGAGCAATACACTTTTAATGTATGGG